>CAIYSL010000085.1 GCA_903928915.1 uncultured Syntrophobacterales bacterium
CCGTCGAGGACACCATTTCCATCCTGCGCGGACTCAAGGAGCGCTTCGAGGTGCATCACGGCGTCCGGATCAAGGACGCGGCCATCATCGCCGCCGCGACCCTTTCCGACCGGTACATCAGCGACCGGTTTCTCCCGGATAAGGCGGTCGACCTCGTCGACGAGGCGGCCTCGCGCCTGCGGATCGAGCTGGACAGCATGCCCGCGGAGATCGACGCCCTCGACCGCCGCGTCATCCAGCTCGAGATCGAACGGCAATCGCTGAAGAACGAAACAGACCGGACCTCCGTCGAGCGACGCGAAAAGATCGAGGCGGAACTCGCCGAGCTTCGCGCATCGATGGCGGAGATGAAGCTCCACTGGACGAACGAAAAGGACGCGATCAAGCGTATCCAGGAGATCAAGGGCCGGATCGAGACCCTCAAGGTCGAGGAACAAAATGCCCAGCGCGCCGGCGACCTGGCCCGGGCGGCGGAGATCCGCTACGGGAAGCTCGTCGAACTGAGCAAGGAGCTGGAGAGGGACAACGACGCCCTCGCGGGGGTGCAGAAGAGCCGGCAGATGCTCAAGGAAGAGGTGGATGCGGAGGACGTGGCGGCGGTCGTCGCCAACTGGACCGGGATCCCCGTTGCCCGCATGCTCGAGAGCGACGTCCAGAAGCTGATCCACATGGAGGAGCGGCTCCGGCAGCGGGTCATCGGCCAGGAGGAAGGCATTGCCGCCGTCTCCAGCGCCCTCCGGAGGGCGCGCTCCGGGCTCCAGGACCCGAACCGCCCGATCGGATCTTTCATCTTCCTGGGCCCCACCGGCGTGGGGAAGACCGAACTGGCCAAAGCGCTGGCCGAATTCATGTTCGACAACGAACAGGCGATGATCCGCATCGACATGTCGGAGTTCATGGAAAAGCATTCCGTGGCCCGGCTGATCGGCGCCCCGCCGGGCTACGTGGGCTACGACGAGGGGGGGCACCTCACCGAGGCGGTCCGGCGCCGGCCTTACTGCGTGCTGCTGTTCGACGAAATCGAGAAGGCCCATCCCGATGTGTTCAACATTCTCCTGCAGATCCTCGACGATGGCCGTCTTACCGACGGCCACGGCCGGACGGTGGACTTCAAGAACACCATCGCCATCATGACGTCCAACGTGGGGAGCCAGTGGCTGCAGGACACGACGCTGGCCGATGAGGAGCGGCGGGACCGGACGATGGAGGCCCTCCGGGCGACCTTCAAGCCGGAGTTTCTCAACCGGATCGACGATATCGTCGTCTTCCGCTCCCTGGCGATGGAGGACATCGAACGGATCATCGACATCCAGCTCGGGCTGATCCGAAAACGGCTGACGGAACGGAAATTGTCCCTGGAATTGACAGAGGATGCAAAAAATTATATAGCGCAGGAAGGGTACAGCCCGGTATACGGCGCCAGGCCTCTCAAGCGGGTGCTCCAGAAACAGATCCTGGACTCGCTTGCCATGCAACTCCTGGAAGGCTCCTTCGGCGAGGGCGACCACATCGTGATCGGCCTCGAGGACGGCAGGGTTGTGTTCCACACCGCTACGTGACGGCGCTGCGTCGGGCAGCAGCGTGAATCTCAGGAGGAAACAGAAACAGATGAATACGATCAAGACCGGACTTCTCCTCGGTGCCCTCACGGGGCTCCTGATGCTGATCGGCGGACTCTTCGGCGGCCAGCACGGGGTCATCGTAGCCTTCATCTTCGCCCTGGCACTGAATTTCGGCAGCTACTGGTTCTCGGATAAACTGGTCCTGAGCATGTATCATGCCCGGCCCGTCTCGGAAACCGAGGCCCCGGAGCTGTACGCCATGGTACGAATGCTCAGCATGAAGGCGTCGCTGCCGATGCCGCGGGTCTCTATCATCCCCGGCGATACCCCCAACGCCTTTGCCACAGGGCGCGACGAACGGCACGCGGTCGTGGCCGTCACGGAGGGTATCCTGCGTATCCTCACCCGCGAGGAGCTCGAAGGGGTCATCTCTCACGAGTTGACCCACATCAAGCAGCGGGACATCCTGATCGGCTCCATCGCCGCGACGCTCGCCGGGGCGATCGTCATGCTGGCCAACATGGCCCAGTGGACGGCCATGTTCGGCGCAGGAAACCGTGACGATGAGGAGGGGGGCGGCGGCGGGATCGTCGGCCTGATCCTGATGGCCATCCTCGCGCCGATCGCCGCCACGATCATCCAGATGGCGATCTCGCGATCCCGCGAGTACCTGGCCGACGCAGGCGGTGCCAAGGTTTCGGGCAAACCCTACGCCCTTGCGGCTGCCCTGGACAAGCTCTCCCGGGCATCCCAGGCGATCCCCCTGGAGGCGAACCCATCCACGGCGCACATGTTTATCGTCAACCCGCTGACGGGACGTTCCCTGCTGAATCTCTTCAGCACCCATCCCCCCGTCGAGGAGCGCATCGCCCGGCTGAGAAGCATGCGGCCGGTGTGACGGTTGCAGGCTGCTGCCCCGGGCAATGGCCCGGGCGCTGGCCGCCGGGGGAGGCCGGTACCGGACGGACCCGCCGTGTCCCGCCCCGAGCCTCCGGACCGGCGGGGCATATCCGTCCCGCCGTTGCTCTCGTCCCCCTCCAAGCGGCGCAGCCCGGGGGAAACCTGTCTGCCGAACCATCGACGTACATACCAGGAGGGTTCATGGAAGAGGAGAAAAAGGAAAAGGGGTTCGTGATCAAGGACCGTCGCCATTTCGACGAGTCCGGGTCCGTCCGCGGGGGGGAAGAACCTCCTCCCGCACAGCCGAAAGCGGAAACCGCCCCCGAACCGGCCGGAGAGGCACCGGAGAAGGAACCGCCGCCCGCTGCGGACGAGCGGCCTCTTCCGGAGATAACCTTTGCCGGTTTCATCCTCTCGCTGAGCACGACTGCCCTGTTCCACTTCGGGGATTTTCCCGATCCCGTTACGCAGGAGACACGGCAGGACCTTGCCGCCGCCAAGCAGACGATCGACCTGCTGAGCATCCTCGGCGAGAAGACGGCGGGCAACCTCACCGCCGATGAGCAGCAGCTGCTCGAAGGCATGCTGTATGAACTTCGCATGCGGTTCGTCAAGGAAAAGACGAAGAAATGATCCCCAAGCCGGCACCGGCAAAGGTGAATCTTACGCTGCGGGTCCTGGGGAGAAGAGAGGATGGCTATCACGACATCCTCTCCCTGATGCAGAAGATCAGCCTCTGCGATGAGCTGGTTTTTTCGCCCCGGGCCGAGGGGATCGTCCTGCGCTGTCCGGACAGCCCACTTCCCGAGGACGGGCGCAACATCGCGCATCGTGCAGCCGCGTCCTTCATCGCCCGGACCGGTGCCCCCCGGGGCGTGGCCATAACCATCCGCAAACGGATCCCCCTCGCCGCGGGGCTGGGGGGAGGCAGCTCCGATGCCGCCACGACCCTGCTGACGTTGAATGAAATGGCGGGGTACCCTCTCAGTCGCGAGGAGCTGATGAGGCTGGGCAAGGACCTGGGGGCGGATGTCCCCTTTTTCATGTTCGGCGCCACGGCCTGGGCCGCCGGCATCGGCGACCGCCTCGTCGAAGCCGCACCGCTCCCCCCCCTCTGGTTCGTCCTGGTCAACCCCGGGTTCGCCGTCTCCACGAAAATGGTGTACCAGAGCCTCAATTTAGGATTGACAAACACTGAAATACGTTATAGCATCCCCCGATTTTCCACCGTAGAGGATTTACTCGGCGGCCTCACCAACGATCTGGAGAGCGTGACGGTGAGGCAACATCCTGTTCTTGATCACATCAAGACCCTTTTGCTCGAGAACGGCGCCCGCGGCGCCCTGATGTCCGGCAGCGGACCTACCGTTTTCGGTATCTTCACCGATGCGGACGCCGCCAACCGGGCGGAAAGAAACCTGGGGCATGTCGACCGGTGGTCGGTGTTCGGGGCGCACTCCCTGTAGACAGAGCGACTTCGGTCTGAGCAGCCCGTACGGAAGCCGTACGCAGTCCGCCGTACCGATCGGAACTGGGGCGTCGTCAAGCGGTAAGACACAGGAATTTGGATCCTGCATTCGGAGGTTCGAATCCTCCCGCCCCAGCCAAGCGACTATAGCGTAAAGGAATTCAGATGCTTGAAAAAATAAGGGTTTTTACCGGCAACGCCAATCCCGCCCTCGCGCAGAAGATCTGCGAGAACCTGGGCATTTCCCTGGGCAAGGCCCATGTGAGCGCCTTCAGCGACGGAGAGACGCGGGTCGAGATCAACGAGAACGTCCGGGGGATGGATGTGTTCATCATTCAGCCCACCTGTCCGCCGGTCAACATCACCCTGATGGAACTGCTCGTCATGATCGATGCGGTGCGGAGGTCGTCGGCAGACCGGATAACCGCCGTCATCCCATACTACGGCTACGCCCGGCAAGACCGGAAGGTGGCGCCCCGGGCGCCGATTTCCGCAAAGCTCGTCGCCGACATCATCACCAAGGCAGGGGCCAACCGGGTGCTGGCGCTCGACCTCCACGCCGGGCAGATCCAGGGGTTCTTCAACATCCCGGTGGACAACCTCTTCGCCACCCCGGTCCTGCTCGAGTACATCAAGAAGAACTACCGCGGCGAGAACATTGTGACCGTTTCCCCCGATACCGGCGGCGTGGAGCGGGCCCGGGCCTTCGGCAAGCGGCTCGGCGCGAGCCTCGCCATCATCGACAAGCGCCGCGAAGGGCCGAACGAGGCGCAGATCATGAACATCATCGGTCATGTCAAGGGGATGCAGGTCATCATCCTCGACGATATGATCGACACGGCCGGAACAGTGGTCCAGGCGGCACGAGCGCTTACCGAAGCAGGGGCAGTCGCAGTGACCGTCTGCTGCACCCATCCGGTGCTCTCCGGACCGGCGATCGAACGGATCGAGCAGTCGGGCATCAAGGAGGTCATCGTCACAGACACGATTCCGCTGCACGCAAAGGCCAAGGCCTGTGACCGGATCAAGGTGCTGTCCGTCTCGGGCCTGCTCAGCGAGGCCGTCAGGAGAATCTATTACAACGACTCAGTGAGTTCACTATTCATTTAGGAGGAATACCATGGAGGCAATAGAATTAGGCGCCAGTATCCGCACCGAATCCGGCAAGGGACCGGCGAGACGCTTACGGCAGAAGGAGCAGATCCCCGCCGTTTTTTACGGCCGCGGCCAGGACGCTACGCTCCTGGCGGTGAACGCAGCCGACCTGATGAAGATCGTGAAGGCGAAGAAGAAGAACATCTTCATCAAGCTGCACATCGAAGGGGAAAAGCGGAAGGAGCACCTGTCGCTGCTGAAGGAGCTGCAGGTAGAGCCTGTCAGCAGACGGTTCACCCATGCCGATTTCTACGAAATCCGCATGGACCACAAACTGACGCTCGACATCCCCCTCCGGTTTGTCGGCGACCCCATCGGCGTCCTGAACGGCGGCGAGCTCCAGCACCTCAAACGGGATCTGAAGGTCACCTGCCTCCCCGGAGACCTTCCCGACTTCATCGACCTGGACGTGAGCGGCTTGGATATCGGCCATTCGATCAAGGTGCAGGATATCGCGGTTCCGGAAGGGGTTACCGTCCTCGACCCGGGTGACGTGGGCGTGGCCATGGTTGCCATCGTGAAGGTCTCCGTACCGCAGGCTGCCGAGGCGGAAGGGGCTGCCGAGCCGGCCGAGGGCGCCGCGGAAGCGAAAAAAGAGGAAGCCTAGGCGCGGATGATGCCTCTGATCGCCGCCTGACGGCCGCCCGGAGGTTGTTGCGTGAAATGTGTTGTGGGATTGGGAAATCCGGGCCCCCGGTACCGGTGGAACAGGCACAATGCGGGGTTCCTCGTTCTGGAGCACGTTGCCCAGCAGCACAGCATATCCCTTAGTCAATCCCTGTTCGATGCCGTCGTCGGCAGGGGGAGTATAGCCGGCACCGCCGTTTTACTCGTCCAGCCGCAGACGTTCATGAACCTGAGCGGTACGGCGGTTCGGAGGCTCACCGACTATTTCCGGATAGCCAGCGGGGATGTGCTCGTCGTTCACGACGACCTGGACCTTCCTTTCCAGACGATCCGTCTGAAGGCGGGAGGGGGACACGGAGGGCATAAAGGGTTGATCTCGCTGATCGAGCATCTCGGCGCAGCGGATTTTCTCCGGGTGAGGTTGGGCATCAGCAGGCCGCCCCTGAAGTCGATGGTCGAGGGCTATGTCCTGTCCCCGTTCTCCGCCGAGGAAATGTCCGTCCTCCCCTCTCTCATCCACACAGCGGCAGAAGCCGTTTCCGACATCGTAGCGAACGGCATGCAATCGGCAACCGAAAGGCATCACGCGAAGGACAATTCCAAACTGATCAAGGAGGGCTGAATCATGTGCAAACGCGTTTTCTCGATTCTCGTCTGTTCACTCACCATCTCCCTGCTGTTGATCCCCCCCATGGCCTTTGCAGGTGAGGCGGACATCAAGCTCCCCGATCTGAGCCAGATCAGCTTTATGGGCGGTTCTCTCGGCGGGCTTACCATCCTGAACCTCGGTTTGGTCATCTGCGCAATCGGGATGATATTCGGCTGGTTCCAGTTCATCCAGACCAAGAATCTTCCCGCCCATCAGGCCATGCTGGATGTCTCCCACACGATCTGGGAAACCTGCAAGACCTACCTGTTCCAGCAGGGGAAATTCCTGGCCGGCCTCTGGGTCCTGATCGCCGTCTGCATCGTCTACTACTTTGCCGGGCTGCAGGGCAACACCTTCAACGCGGTCGCAATGATCCTCTTTTGCTCCATCATGGGCATCCTGGGCTCCTACGGCGTGGCCTGGTTCGGTATCCGGATCAACACCGTGGCCAATTCCCGGGCGGCCTTCGCCTCCCTGAGCGGCAATCCGCTGAGCCTGATCAACATCTGCCTCCGTTCCGGGATGAGCGTCGGACTCCTGTTGGTGAGCATTGAGCTCTTCTTCATGATCCTGATCCTCGCCTACATTCCCAAGGAGCTGGCCGGTCCCTGCTTCATCGGGTTTGCCATCGGTGAATCCCTCGGCGCCAGCGCGCTGCGGATCTGCGGTGGCATCTTCACCAAGATCGCCGACATCGGGTCCGACCTGATGAAGATCATCTTCCACCTGCCGGAAGACGATCCGAAGAATCCCGGCGTCATCGCCGACTGCACGGGCGACAACGCGGGCGACAGCGTCGGTCCCACGGCGGACGGGTTCGAGACCTACGGCGTCACCGGCGTAGCGCTGATCGCCTTCCTGGCCCTGGCGCTCGCCACGAACCCCGCGATGGGCGGCAAACTGATCGTCTGGATCTTCGCGATGCGTATTCTGATGATCCTGACCTCGCTCGGCTCCTACTTCGCCAATGACGTCGTCAGCAAGTCCCTGTTCGAAGGCAAGACGGAATTCAACTTCGAGCATCCGCTGTCGAACCTGATCTGGATCACCTCCTCGCTGTCGATCGCCGTCACCTTCATCGCGAGCTATTTTCTGCTGAGCGACGTACCGGAAGTGGCCGGGTCGATCCCGATGTGGCTGGCCCTTTCGATCATCATCAGCTGCGGGACAATCGCCGGCGCGCTGATCCCCGAGTTTACCAAGATCTTCACGAGCACCAATTCCCGCCACTGCGAGGAGGTGGTCAACGCCTCCCGCCAGGGCGGCGCGTCCCTGAACATCCTCTCCGGCCTGGTGGCCGGCAATTTCTCCGCCTTCTGGGAGGGGCTCGTCATCCTGCTGCTGATGCTGGTGGCCTACCTGGTGTCCCAGTCGGGTTCGATCCTTGCGCTGATGCCCAAGGAGTTCGTGTTCGCCGCGCCGGTGTTTGCCTTCGGTCTGGTCGCCTTCGGGTTCCTCGGCATGGGTCCAGTGACGATCGCCGTGGACAGCTTCGGCCCGGTCTCCGACAACGCCCAATCGATCTACGAGCTTTCCCTGATCGAAAGCCGCAAAGATGCGAAAGAGACGGTCCGGAAGCACTTCGGCATCGACGTTGACTTCGAAAAGGCAAAGCACATCCTGGAATCGGCCGACGGCGCGGGGAACACCTTCAAGGCCACGGCCAAGCCGGTGCTGATCGGGACAGCCGTCGTCGGCGCTACCACGATGGTGTTCGGAATCATCATCCTGCTCGAGGGGCTGTACGGCAGCGTGATCTCCAAGCTGAGCCTGGTCCACCCTGAGATCATCCTGGGCCTGCTGATGGGCGGCTGCGTCATCTACTGGTTCACCGGGGCCTCCATTCAGGCCGTGGTGACGGGCTCCTATCAGGCCGTCGTCTACATCAAGGATCACATCAAACTGGACAAGAATGAAGCCTCGATCGAGGACAGCAAGGAGGTCGTCAAGATCTGTACGATCTATGCTCAGAAGGGGATGATCAACATCTTCGTCGTCATCTTCTTCCTGGCACTGGGTCTGGCCTTCTTCAACCCCTACTTCTTCATCGGGTACCTGATCGCCATCGCCTTCTTCGGCCTGTTCCAAGCGATATTCATGGCCAACGGCGGCGGCTGCTGGGATAATGCCAAGAAGATCGTCGAGGTCGACCTGAAGCAGAAGAACACCCCGTTGCACGAGGCCACCGTCGTCGGCGACACCGTGGGCGACCCGTTCAAGGACACCTCATCGGTCTCGCTGAATCCGGTCATCAAATTCACGACGCTCTTCGGGCTTCTTTCCGTTGAAATCGCCGTGACCATGCAGAACGCCGGCTTGAAACTGGGGATGGCCGTTGCCTTCTTCCTGATCGCACTCATCTTCGTCTACCGCTCCTTCTACGGGATGAGGATCACGAGCGAAAAGCTGTAAGTTCTCCTCCGCACCAAACGACAGCAGGGCGCCCCCGTTTCGGGACGCCCTGCTGTATACTTCCGATTCTCCGGCTCTCTACCCGTCTCCCCGCGCAGACCCGCGATCCGCCGGGAGCTGTTCCGCACCGGCCGTGCCCGGGCATCGCGACGACCGCCCTGCCGGGGTATGGCCGAATTTTAGATAAAAAAATGGTGGATGGAAAAGGAGGGAACCTAAAAACCATCCACCATTGTTAAACTGAAAGGCTTACTGCAAGAACCACCTTTCAGATTATTCTCTTTACCGCCGCGCACCGAACGATCAATCCGCCGCACGCTTCACTGCCGGCGTCCGCGCCCTCCGCTTTTTTCCCGCTGCCGACGGCCGGCTCGCGGCAGTCGACTTCGGTTCTCCGGATACGCTCTGGGTAACGAAAAACTCGTACTCCGGCACCCCCTCGTGATCATCGCCCTCACCAGCGTGCATGCCGATTCGTGAGTGGACCCGCTTCCCCGCCTCTTCCATACAACGGTCTGTCTCGCTTGCTCCGGCCACCGTCGGCCGTTCGGTTCCCGCTGTCAATCCTTCCGCAGGGTCATTCTGTCGCGTCGTCACAACCCCTTTCCCTTACGTGTAAGCAAGCAAAGTGCCAAAATCATCCAAATGCCGCGCCATGGACGCATGATTATGAATACATCAATGTATTTATGACGATACATGACACGGAGTCGGCGCATCGCACCGTCCGGCAAGGGCGCCGCCGCCCTGGCCAGGCTGGCGCGGCCGGTCGGGACCGGAAAGATCGTGCTCATATCGCACTGATATTGCCTGGGGATGAACAGAAATGCAGGAACCGCGGGACGGAAGGTCATCTGTGCACTTCATGCACGGTTCGTGCTAAATAGGCACGCGGGTTTTTTTGGTAATTATCCGAATTAGCTTGATATTTTCTTCTGTTCCCGGATGAGCTTATATCGGGAAATACCCAGGCGCCGCGCAGCCTCGGTCTTGTTTCCCCGGCTCAACTCCAGGGAGTTCTCGATGATTTTGCGCTTGATGTCGTTCGCAATCCGTTCGGTCACCTGCGTGTAATCGAAACCGCTGGCGGACAGCTGCGGCAGGATATTGTCGATCTGGATCCGGAACTTCTCTTGATTGGTTGTCGCCTTCATCTCCGCCGGCAGGCTTTCGGAGGTGATCAACGACCCGTTGCCGTGCAGAATCATGATCCGCTCGATGATGTTCTTCAGCTCGCGTACGTTGCCGGGCCAATGATAGGAGGTGAGGATGTGCTCCGCATCTCCCGAAAAGCCTTTAACCTTCTTCTTGAATTTCTTGTTGAACTCCTCGATGTAGTACCGGGCCAAGAGCAGGAGGTCGTCGATCCGCTCCCGAAGCGGCGGGATGACGATCGGAACGACGCTAATCCGGTAGAAGAGGTCCTCGCGAAAGGTCCCGTCCGCCACCATCCGGCTGAGGTCCCGGTTCGTCGAGAAGATGAACCGTACATCGATCGGGATGTTGTCGGTCCCCCCCAGCCGCCGGATGTGGCCGTCCTCGAGCATGCGGAGGAACTTGGCCTGGAGATGGATGCTCATGTCCCCGATCTCGTCGAGGAGCATCGTCCCGCCGCTGGCGTCCTCCAGCAGGCCGATCTTTCTCTTGCGTGCATCAGTGAAGGCCCCCGCTTCGTAGCCGAACAATTCGCTCTCCAGCAGAGTGCCCGGGATGGCCGCGCAGTTGATGTCGACGAACTTCTTGTTGTTGCGGTTGCTCTGCCGGTGTATCGCCCGGGCGATCAGTTCCTTCCCGGTCCCGCTCTCCCCCTGGATGAGGATGTTGGTGTTGTGGCCGGCCACCTCCTCGATCACGTGGAACAGGCCGAGCATCTTCTTCGATTTTCCCAGGATGTTGTGAAACCCCAGCAGGATGTCCTCTCGCTCCTTGAGTTTCTCCACCTCCGTCTTGAGGGATTTCGCCTCCAGGGAGAGGAGCGAATGCATGATGGCGTTGTCGTACGAGGTCGAGGTGTTCTTGACGAGGATGTCGAGGACGTGGATCTGGTCCTGGGAGTAGCACCCCGTCTTCTTGGCGAGATACAGGGCGCCCTTGAACTTGTCCTTCACCCGGAGCGGGAGGGCGATTTCCGTCGGGTACCCGGGAAAAACGGGCTCGCGGGAGGGCTCATCGGAGGAGGACTGCCGGGTGACGATGACGTTGGTCTCGCTGGCCTGCTGGATGATGGTCTGCCCGAATTTCTGCCCGCAGACGCTGCTGTCGTCGAGCGAAACTTTCCCCCCGTCGTTCACGAGGCAGCGGTTCTTCTCGATGTCGAGGAAATAGACCAGCACCTTCTCCGACGAGGCGATCTTCAAGGCGCTCTTGACGAGGATCTCCAGGATGTGGTTGTCCAGGACGTAGCTGGCATTCATCTCGGAGACGGCCTCCTGGAGGATCATCAGCTGCCGGATCTTCTCGGCGTTGGCCTCGAACAGCCGCAGGTTGTAGATGATGAAGCTCAGCGTGTTGGCGTAGGTGACGAAGAGGCTGATCTCCTCCGGGAAAAACTTGGTCTCCTCCTTGAACCAGGCAGCGATGATCCCGATCACCTCTTCCCCGATCTTCAGCGGTGCGCAGAAATAGGAGCCCCGGTCATAGATCTTCGTCAGCATCCGGTCGGTCTCGGTCATCCGGGGGTCGGTGGCCGTCACCTCCACCGCAATCGGCTGACCCGATCTTGCCACCTTGGTGGCGATGCAGTCGTGCTCGTGGATGTTGAGAGCCACCGAGAAGACCCGCTGGGTCTCTTCGGGGGTGTAGTTCTTGACGACCTTGGCTTCGAGGTTCTCCCGCGAATCATCGAACAGACGGATGATCCCCTTGTCGAATCCGATGCTCTCGACCACCTCGTCGAGGATCTGCACGAGGATCTCGTTCACGTTCGACGGAGCGGTCAGAAAGGAGCTCAGCCGGAAGATGCTCTGCAGCAGTTTATCCTTGTCCAGCAGGAGGACGGAGCCCCCCCCGGCAGGGGAATCGATGAATTGTGATGTTTGGGTCACGGGAAAATCCTTTCTCCTTCGCTTCATCCCGCCACCGGGATGAAATCCGCGCTTGTTGGCGGTCGCGGACGCGGCCGGCAACGCCGCCCCGCCCGGGGCGTATCACGCGGAATCGTAGGCGAAAAACTGCATCGTGAAAACGGCCCTCCCCTGCGTAGCCGAGCGGAGATCGGTGGAATAGCCGAACATCGCCTTCAGCGGAACCCGGGCCCTGATTTCGCTGACCAGCCCCTTGGGCACGATCGCCTGGACCTCGCCGCGGCGGGCATTGATGTCGCCGATCACCTCCCCCATGAATTCGGTGGGGGTCATCACATCCACCAGCATAATCGGCTCCAGCAGGACCGCGTCCGCCTTCAAGCATCCCTCCCGGAAGGCGGCGGAGGCGGCGATTTTGAAGCCCAGCGCCGTCGCTTCCCCCTCCTTCACCGGGGCGTCGAGGATGACGACCCGCACGTCGATCACCGGATACCCGGCGATGACCCCGCTCAGGAGGGCCTCGTGGAGCCCCTCCTCGGCGGCCGCCAGGAACTCCTCCGGAGGAGCCGTCCCCTCCGCGAGGCGGCGGACGATCTCGATCCCTTCTCCCCTGCCCCGCGGCTCCAGCAGAATCCGCACCCTGCCGAAATGACGTTTCTCCCCCAGTTCCCGCTCGAAGATACCCTCGCTCTCTGCCCGTTTCTGGATGGTCTCCCGATGCACGACCCGCGGCTTGCCCACGTTCACCCGGGCATTGAACTCCCTGAGCAGACGGTCGGTGATGATCTCCAGATGGAGCTCCCCCATGCCCGAGATGACCGTCTGGGCGGTCTCGTCCTCGTACTTGACGCGCAGCGTCGGGTCCTCCTCCACCAGCTTCCCCAGGGCGACGGTCAGCTTCTCCTGGTCGGCCGGGGTCTTGGCCTCGATGGCCAGACTGATCACCGGTTCATAGAATTCGATCGGTTCGAGGAGGATGGGGTGGGCTTCATCGCAGATGGTATCACCGGTCGTGATCTCCTTCAGCCCCATCACGGCGATGATCTCTCCGGCGACGGCCTCCTCCACGCGCTCCCGTTTGTTCGCGTGCATCTTCAGAAGCCGCGCGACCTTCTCCTTCCGCCCCCGGCTCGCGTTGTACAGTTCGTCTCCCGTATGGATGCGCCCCGAATAGACCCTCAGGTAGGTCAGTTTTCTCCCCTCGTCCTGCATGATCTTGAAGGCCAGCGCGGCCAGGGGTTCACGATCGTTGCTGCGGCGGGTCTCCTGCTGTTTCGTCACCGGGTTCGTGCCCGTCACCGGGGGGATATCCTCGGGAGAGGGGAGAAAATCTACGACCGCGTCGAGAACCGGCTGCACCCCTTTGTTCCGGAGGGCTGAGCCGCACATGACGGGGACGATCTTCAGGGCGATGGTCGCCGTGCGGAGGGCCGCGATGATCTCCTCCCCGGGTATCTCCCCGCCGTCGAGGTACTTCTCGGCGATCGCGTCGTCCACGTCCGCCAGCAGGGCGATCATCCGATCCCGGTGCTCCTGCGCCTGCGGAAGGAGTCCCGCCGGGATTTCGCCGTACCCATAGGTGAGCCCCTTGCTCGCCTCGTCCCAGGTGATGAGCTGCATCCCGATCAGGTCCACGACCCCCCGGAACTCCTCTCCCTCCCCGGCGGGAATCTGGATCGGTAGCGGCAGCGAGTTGAACCGTTCCCGCATCATCAGGATCGCGCCGGAGTAATTCGCCCCGACCCGGTCCATCTTGTTGATGAATGCCACCTTCGGAACGCCGTATTTGTCCGCCTGGTGCCAGACGGTCTCCGACTGGGGCTCCACACCGGCCACGGCGTCGAAAACGACGACGGCCCCGTCCAGGACCCGCAGGCTGCGTTCCACCTCGATCGTGAAATCGACGTGCCCCGGCGTGTCGATGATGTGGATCTCGTGATTCGCCCAACTGCAGGTCGTCACCGCCGAGGTGATGGTGATCCCCCGCTCCTGCTCCTGGGGCATCCAGTCCATCACGGCCTCGCCGTCGTGGACCTCGCCCATCTTGTAGGACTTCCCCGTGTAGAAAAGGATCCGCTCCGAAACGGTCGTCTTGCCGGCATCGATGTGGGCGACGATCCCGATATTGCGCGTGCGTGAAAGTTTCGTTCTGGAGGCCATCGTTTCTCGGTGCGGGGATGCGGCCCGTCACCCCTCCTTCGGCGGCGCCGCCGGGACGATCAGTTCCCGGTTCATCGTAAAGGTATCCCGCAGTCCCACGTGCCCCTTGAGCGACTCGCGCTCCTTCCCGCCGACGAGTATCTTCACCTTCTTGACAACCGGTATGTTTGCGCCGAGGGTGTTGGTCAGGGAATAGACCGTGGCCATCTCCGCGGTGGTCCCGCCGGGATGGGTGGCCGCGAAGCTCTCCCGGAAATTCACCACAACCGTGTCGCTGCCTTCCATCCCGACGCCCTGCAGTTCCGCTTTCTCGGGGAAGGTGTTGACCAACCCCGTCTTCGACCCGGCCAGGAGGGCCTGCACCAGCTCCTGGGCCTGCGCCTCCGGCTCCTTCTCCTGGGGAACGAACCGCTTCTCCGGAACGAGAAACCGTTCATTCGCATCGGAAAAAAACAGCGTCACTTCCTGCTTATCGCGCCGTTTCGCCGCTGCCTGTTTCCCCTTCGCCGGGGGATAGAGATAATCGAACAGGGTGATGAAGAAAAAGGCCAGAAAGACGACCGACGCCACGACGATCACGGACAGCAGCAGAAAGCGCCGTTTTTTGCGCGTCTTCTTTTGTTTGACCTCATCGGTCCGCCGTTGCTTTTTCGTTGCCATGCTGAACCCCTTCCTGTGTGAGAGCCGCGGCACTGTAGGGTATTTCCGCGGGTGTGTCAAGAACAGAACCAGCCCGGAAGGATACGCACGGGGGAACGCGCGGGAACCCGGTCTGTCTCCCCGCTACGGGGTCACGGACCGGAGCTGCTGCTTCGCCTTGCGCCCGAATTCCGACTCCGGCGCCAGCCGGGCGGCAGCCTGAAACGCCGCGGCGGCATCGCTTGCCTGGTACTGCTTTTGATAGCACACGCCGAGCCAGTAGTGGGATTCGGCCAGGGAAGGGGCGAGTTCGATGGATTTCTTCAGGTGGCGGATAGCCTCCTCCGGATCGTCTTTGGCGAGCCAGACTCTTCCGATATCCTTTTCGATAAGCGGCATCAGAACGGTATCCGGCTCCCTGGCCGCGGCGTCCCGGTAGTACCGGAGCGCGGGCTCGTACTGGCCCTTCTCATAGTATGCCCGGCCCAGGTTGTACAGCGCCGTTGCCGGGGTGTCGTAGCGGGGGGTGCCGAGCGCCCGGTTGAATGAGGCGATGGCATCGTCGGTACGTCCCCGTTCCAGATAGATCGCCCCCAAAAAATTATGCGCTGCGGCATCATCGGGGTTGAGCTCCACTGCCCGCTTGAATGCCCCGATGGCCCGCTCGTCGAGGCCGCGTCCGTGATAGGCGATGCCGAGCAGGAAGTGCAGCTTCGGATCCTCCGGCGTCAGACGCTCCGCCTCGTGGAATTCCTTCATCGCCATGGTATACTGCCCGGAACCGAGGTACGCGGACCCGATGTTGATGTGGTTTCCGGCCTGCTCCTTGAGTCGGGCCGTGTTGGCGCACGCCGCAAAGCCGGCCAACAGCAGCACCGCAAGCAGGAGCCGCGGCCCCCGGGCGGTGCGTCCCCCCTCAGTCCGTCGAGCCATGATTCCCATTTACCCACCAGTCACTCTTGTCCTTGAACCACCAGTTGGTGGAGTCCGTGGCGATGATGCTTTCCGCCAATTTCCGGGCATTGTCCGTGGCGAGACGGCGCAGGGCAAAGCGAATCCATTCCTGGCTGTACTTGTTTCCCAGGTCCCCGCACTCCTTCAGCTGGAGGATCAGCGCAAGCTGGTCCGCATCGCGGGCGATCAGCGACTCCCGCGTCTGCCGCTGGTTGAACTCCTCCAGGCTCGCCTCGATCTCCCCGCCGAAAAACAGCGATTCCGCCATCTCCCGGGCCGCCTTTTTCTCGTCGACCTGGACATACTTCTTATTCATGTAATTCATGTCGCCCGTACGCGCCTCGGGAAGATCGTGGACCAGACAGAGGCGCAAGACCGTAAGTTCGTCGGCCTGAGGGTCAAGCTTGCACAGGACGTAGCCGATGTAGAGCGTCTGGAGGACATGCTCGGCAACCGATTCGCATCCCGATCCCAAGAACTGAAATCCGCTCCGGGGGGTTTTTTTCAACATCCCCGCTTCGAACAGAAAATCCGCTATATCCCGCATCTTCTCCTTGTCCATCACCATTCGCCGTCCGCCGCGTGCACGCGGTCACTGTTCCCGCTTCAGGATCCGGATACGGTTGGCCATCATCTCGGAGATGTGCTTTATCTGCTGCTGCAGCGCGGCGACCCCTTCCGGCTTCATCATCACCACCCGGTCGATCTGATCCTTCCAGTGCTCGAGAAGCGTGATCTCCGTCTCCTTCAGCTTGCGATCAAACCGTATCTGGACCTCTTTCATCAGCAGGGCCTGCTGATCCCTCTCCGCCATACACCCTCCCCTACCCGATCCCCGCCTGAACGCACTGGCTCTCGCGGTATATACATCACGGCCAGCCCTTTGTGCAACCACCAAAATGGCGCAATCCCCCAAACCGGCTGCCCGATTCCCCGCTGGACATTTGCCGCAGATCGTCGTATATATTCACTGTACATCCGCCGTGATACTTCACCGTTCCCGATTCGCCGCCCGCACATGAACGGCACTCCACACCGCCGCAGCCCTCCCCGGGGGCGGGGGCCATGTCGGAGGGGCGGCACAGACAGGATCAGAGGGAGATACGCGATGGCGCTGGGTTTCGAATTCACTCCGGAGCAGCAGATGATCGAGGAGGTCGTCTGGCGATGGGCCTCATCCTGGCTGGAACCACAGATGGCCGCGCTTACCGAACAGGACCGGATGCCTCCCGGGCTTTTTCAGGAACTGGGGAAGATCGGCGTCAACGGCATCGCCTTCGAGGAGGAGTACGGCGGTGCGGGGCTCGGCTATGTAGAAACGCTGCTCGTGTACGAAACCATCGGACGGGTGAGCAATGCCCTGGCCATGAGCGTCGGGGCCAGCCAGACCCTCTGTTTCGACAACTTTCGCCGAAACGCCACGGAGGAGCAGAAACGGGCCATCCTCCCGAAGGCCTGCAGCGGCGAGTACATCGGCTGCCTGGGGATCACCGAGCCCAACGCCGGCTCCGATGCGATGGGGATGGCGACGCGCGCCGTCAAGACGGGGACCCGGTACGTGATAAACGGCAGCAAGACCTTCATCACGAACGGCACCGTCGCCGACGTCATGCTCTTCTACGCGAAGACCGATAGGGCCCGCGGGGCCCATGGGATCTCCGCCTTTTACTTTCTGACCGACGAGGTCACCGGCCTCACCCGGGAAAAGATCAGCAAATGGGGGATGCGCGCCTCCCCCACCGCCCTGATCACCTTCGAGGACATGGAACTTCCCGAAGAAAACCTGATCGGCGGCCTGAACAGGGGCGGGGCGATCCTGACCAACGGCCTCTGCACCGAACGGATCACCCTGAGCGGCTGCTGCCTCGGGTCGCAGCGCGCCTGTCTCGAACTGAGCATCCGGTACGCCCAAGAGCGGGTACAGTTCGGCAAACCGATCGCATCCTTCCAGTTCATCCAGGGGAAACTGGCCGATATGTACACCTCCTACATGGCGTCCAAGTGGATGGCCTACAGTGCCGCCTCCTATTGCGACTCGCTGACGAACAAGGTCGGCGGAAAGGGCACCGATCTCGACCGCAAGGCCGCTGCCGCCCTCCTGTTCTGCGGCGAGATGGGGACGAAGGTGGCGGCGGATGCCGTTCAGATCCACGGCGGGTACGGCTACTGCCCGGAATACGCCGTTTCCCGACACTACCTCGATCAGAAACTCTGGGATATCGGCGCCGGGACGGCCGAGATCCGCCGGATGATCATCGCCCGGGAGCTTCTCCGGGACAATTTCCAGAGCGGCCGCTGAGGGGCGACATGGCGAAACCGTCCCCGCATCGCCCTTTGACATTTGCCGGCATGTCCGGTATCCTTTGGCCCGCGGAGCGTGGGGCGCGCCCCGACGGCGCAGGGCAGCACGAGGGACCAACGATGAGCCGGACAGCAGTTTGCATGGACCTCCCCGGTCGCGGGGAACGCGAACAGGGGCGGGACCGTCACGCCCCGCAGGGGCCCGGCACCTCGGGGGCGGGGACGGCCGCCAGACCGGCCGGCGGCGGCTCCCCCCGGCGATCGGTCGCGCCTGCCGCGGTCGCCCTCGCCGCCCTGCTCTTGCCGGCCCTCTTCCCGCCGGGGCTTCTGGCCCGCGAGGACAGCGCCCGGCTCGTCCTGCAAAAAAGCGCCGGCCCCCGCAAGACACGCCTGTACGTGGTAAAGAAGGGCGAGTTCATCACCGGCATCTTCCGGAGCCAGCTGGGGGACGAACCGGTTCCCATCGCCCTGATCCGCCAGCTCAACCCGGAGATCAGGAATCTCAACCGGATCTACCCCGGACAGCAAATCGTGCTGCCCATCCGGGAGACGGCCGGCCAGCCCGTCTCCGCACCCGGCGAAGACCGGAAGACCAAGGCGCCGCCGAGGCAGTACACCGTCCAGGAGGGTGATTCCATCAGCCGGATCATCCTTGCCGAGCTGGAGGTCGCTCCGGAGAATGTGCTCGTCACCTACCGGCAGCTTCGCCGGCTGAACCCCGACATCACGGACCTGAGCCAGCTCACGGCGGGTCAGCTCCTTAACCTCCCCCCGGGACCCGTCCGTGCGGACTGGCCGACGGCGGACCCCCTTCCGACCGTCGTGCTCCCCCCGGAGCCCGCCCCTGCGGAGCGGCCCGACAAGGTCGCGCCCGTCACCGAGCGGCAGCTGGGGATCATCCGCCCGATCATCAGCCGGATGAAGGGCAGCCTCACCTCCGCGGGAAGTTACTTCATCCCCCTCAAGGATAACGCCCAGGTGACGATCGACTGCTCGCTGATACCGGTCGTCGAACTCGACGACGGCTCGACGGTGCTGCTCGATTTCGGCAACCGTCTGTCGCCCAGCCTCAAAGCCCTGATCAGCCAAGCATGGACGAACTATAGCTTTCTCGCCGCGGACGAGCTCGGCGACGACCTCGGCGCGCTCCAGGGAATCATCCGTCGATCCCGAAACTACACCATGTCCCGGGTCAACACGCCGCTGACCCTGACCGCGAAACCGGAGGTCCTGGTCTTTCCCGACTGGATTATCGCGGCGAAACGGGCCGTCGGCGGGATGCTCTACCGCCAGGGGCTGTTTCTCCTGGGCGCCAACGAGCAGCCGCTGCCGCGGGGAGCGGCCGCCTTCCTGGAGAAGAGCGGCCTGATCATCACGGAGGTCTCGGAAGGCGCCGCGCAGACCCTGTCCGCCGCGCCGCCCCCTCCCCCGGCGATCCTCGACCTGCGGGGCCTCACGGGAATCGCGTTGGCCGAGGGGCTGCTGAAGAGCCTGGACGCGGCCCCGGAACGCAACGTCCCGATCGTCGTGTTCGAACAGGCCAAGGACGGGTTCAACCTCTCGATAACAGTCGACCTCCTGGTACGGAAAGGGGAAAAGCGGTACCTCATCCACACCAAGCGACTCCCCGATCAGTTTGTCCGCATCCTGAAGGAGCAGGGCAGCGAGACCGTCTTTCTCCGGGAGAACGCCCCGCGGCGGGCCCTGATCGAGGAGCTGCTCCCGCGGCTCGACATCCCCGTTTCCTTCGGCCACTTCTCCTTCCGGATTCCCGAGGAGGGTGTCCGCCCCCGGCTGATCGCCACGTTTCCGGCCCTCCGGTCGACGGTCGCCGGCGAACCGTTGTATCTGTTCGACTTCGATCTTTCACCCGATACCACGACGCTCCTCCAGGGACGCCTGAAGGGACGCATGGCCAAGTACTGACCCGGAGCGGCGCCTTTCGCATCCGCGAATCACCGCAGCCGGACAACGAGGTTTCCCGATGGCAACTGCAAAAGGGGTCGCACTGTTTTCCGGAGGTCTGGACAGCATCCTCGCCTTCAAGGTCCTCCAGGATCAGGGGATCGACGTTCAGGGGGTCACCTTCGAGACCCCCTTTTTCAACGCCGCCAGGGCCCGGGCCACGGCCGAACGGATCGGCCTGCCCCTCACCGTCCTGGACATAACCGAGGAGCATCTGCGGATGCTCCGTTCGCCCCGGTACGGATACGGGAAGAACCTGAACCCCTGCATCGACTGTCACACGCTGATGATCAGGATCGCCGGCCGGCTGATGGAGGAGCGGGGGGCAGATTTCGTCTCGACCGGGGAGGTGCTCGGCCAGCGCCCCATGTCCCAGGGAAAACAGTCGCTCCAGGTGGTGGCGAAAAACGCGGGGTTCCCGGAGCGGCTGCTCAGACCCCTGAGCGCGCACCTGCTGCCGGAGACGGCGCCGGAGCGGGAAGGGAAAGTGGACCGCAGCCGCCTGCTGGACATCTCGGGGCGGGGCCGGAAGCGGCAGATGGAGATGGCCCGCAGCTACGGGATCACCTCCTACCCCCCGCCGGCCGGTGGATGCCTGCTGACCGATCCGCTGTTCACCCGGCGGCTCCGCGATCTCTTCGCCCACCACCCCGGCCACGGCATCCGCGACATCGAACTGCTGAAGGCGGGCCGGCACTTCCGCCTCACCGCGGCGGTGAAGGCCGTGGTGGGCAGAAACGCCGCGGACAATGAGGCCGTCGAGCGCCTGGCTGCTCCGGCCGACGCCCTGATCCGCGTCCGGGAATTCCCCGGCCCCACCGTCCTGGTACCCGGCGGCGGCGATGAGCAGACCCGGCTGGTGGCGGCGCGGCTCGCCGCGCGATACAGCGACGCCCCCCGCGATCGGACGGTCGCGGTCACGTGTCTGCTGGACGGCGCGCAGTCGTCATGGATGGTCCTGGCGCTGCCGCCCGCGGAGTCGGCGCTGCTGCTCATCTGAGGGTCTCCCCGGGAGGCGCCGGATGGCCGGCGGACTCATCCGGCGAGGTGCGGGGACCGCAGAAGGTCGGATACGGTCTTCACCGGGTTGAAGGTCGCCAGCGGAACCTCGACGAACAGCGTGTTCCAAAAGGCCATCGAACCGTTCCAGAGCCCCGGGAGTTCAAGGGCCAGCAGCTCCTTGCCCTGTTCCGACTTGCGGGTGATGATCGCCGACGACGGATCGGCAAACCGGGTAAGCGGGAATTTGTTTCCCCGGAAGTCTCGGATGCCGCAGACCAGGTCGACGGGGTTGAAATGGGTGGCGCTTCCCCAGACCGCCCGCTGTGCGGGGTCGGTGCGGTCGATCTGCACCTCCTCGACGATCTGGAGCGGCGTGAGCCCCTTCCCCTCCGGGTCGTCCACCCAGAACGGCCCCCCTCCGGGCTCGCCCTCGTTTTTCACCACCCCGCAAACCCTGAGCGGCCGGTCGAGCAGCCCCGCGAGGTGCGCCCGCCGCTCTGCCGGGGGGAGCTGCGCGAACCCCGGCGGGAGCGAAAGGTGGAGCCTCTCCCGGCAGAACAGGGCGATCTCCACGAGGGCGTCCTCCCCGGCAGCGCCGCGTTCCCGCAAGAGGGCGAGACGCCGGAATATCCCCTCCTGGAGGGTGAGCAGGACGCCGCCGAGGATCTTCTTCCAGCGGACCGTTTCCGGCTTCAGCCGGTCGGGAACGACGTTGTCGATGTTCTTCAGGAAGACCACGTCCGAGCCGAGCAGGTCGAGGTTCGCCAGGAGCGCCCCGTGGCCGCCCGGACGGAAGACGAGCCCCCCCCCGTCGTCCCGAACGGGGCGGCGCGACCCGTCGACCGCCAGGGTATTCGTGGCGCGCGACTGCACGGAGATCCCGATTGCGAAACGCGTCCCGCAGGCCGCCTCGTGCAGGCGCTGAACCCGGTCCAGACACTCCCGCACGCCCTGCTCGTGTTCCGCGGAGACGGTCAGATGGAGACGCGCGCATCCATCCGCATTGCGGACATACAGCGCCGCCTCGACGAGGTGCTCCTCCAACGCGGTGCGGCCCCCCGCCGGGTAGGCATGGAATTTCACGAGCGCCTTGGGAAGCTGCCCATAGTTGAGCCCCTCCCCCGTCAGGATGAACCGCAGGAGGGTTTCCGCATCCCGCCTTCCCCGCAGGTCCTCGGCGGCGAGCCCCCGCGCCGCAAGGACGGCCGTAAGGTCTCCGAAGAAGGCATAGCGCCCCAGGTCGCGGAGGAAGGCGTCCGCGTCGGCCGCCGCGGTAAATCCCCCCTCCCGCAGGCCGCTGAACCACTCCTTGAACATCCGACTCGCCGCTCCGGATGCCGGCACAAACTTCGTGACCTCCCGCCCCCCAAGCGCCCCTCCATACGCGGCGAGCAGCTCTTCCTGTTCGGCCGCGGTGAGACGCGTGATCCCGTCTCCCACGCGGCAGGGCCTGTTCAGCCGCGCCGGCGATCCCCCTCCGCACAAGAGCGCCAGCTGCCGGTCGGCCTCCGCGACAGTCAGTCCCTCCGCCGCAATCCGCTGCCGGTCCCGGCTGGACCATCCCCCACCCTGTCCGCTCATGGCTTCCCGCCCTTCTTCCGGTTTCCGCCCTTGGGCGGCGGCGGGACGCGTCTCTTTTCCCACAGCAGCCGGGAGATGTCCTTCTGTCGCCGCGTTGTCTGACCCTTTGCCATGGCCCCTCCCCCCGCCGCCCGGAACCGGCGCGGCGCGCGTCATCAAGGCGGACGCTACTGCTTCTCTTGCATCGGCAGGACCTTCCGGCCCCGCGTGAAGAACTCCTGCCAGTCACCGAACAGGTCGTATGCCGCCGGTACGACCACGAGGGTCAGAAACAGCGAGGTCAGCAGCCCGCCGATCACCGCGATCCCCATCGGGGCGCGGGTTTCCGCTCCTTCCCCCATGCCGAAGGCGACCGGCAGCATCCCGAAGACCATGGCGAAGGTCGTCATCAGGATCGGCCGGAGCCGGACCGGACCGGCCTGGAGGATCGCCTCGCGCCGCGGAACCCCCCGCTCCCGCAGGACGTTTGTGTAGTCCACCAGCAGGATCGCGTTCTTCTTGACGAGCCCCATCAGGAGGATCAGGCCTATGAAGCTGAACATGCTGATCGTGTTTCCCGTCAGCAGCAGCCCGCCGAAGGCGCCGATGAACGACAGCGGCATGGACAGCAGCACCGTGAAGGGGTGAACGAAGCTTTCGAACTGGGCGGCTAGGATCATGTAGGCCATCGCGATCCCGAGGATCAGGGCGAACATCAGGAATCCGAATGATTCAGCCATCGTATCTGCCTGGCCCTTGTGCTTGGGCAGAAAGTCCGCCGGCAGGATCCTGCCGGCTATCGCGTTCAGTTCCTCTACCGCCTGGCCCAGCGGCGTTCCCTCGAGGCTGGCAAACAGCGTGATCGCCCGCTGGCGGTCGACGCGGTTTATCACGCTCGGCCCTCCCCCTTCCTGGATATGGACGAGGTTGCGGAGCTCCACGAGACGGCCGTCGCGCGCCCGGACGTACAGCCTGCCCAGGTCGCTGGGGTTCGACCGTTCCTCGGGGAACAGGCGGACCCGCAGGTCGTACCGCTTCCCCCGGGATTCGTCCTTG
This sequence comes from uncultured Syntrophobacterales bacterium, assembly GCA_903928915.1. Classification (GTDB taxonomy): domain Bacteria; phylum Desulfobacterota; class Syntrophia; order Syntrophales; family UBA5619; genus JAKAFS01. The sequence continues at coordinate 23,434 of CAIYSL010000085.1, forward strand.
TATTTGGTCACCTCGGTCTCGCCGCTGATCAGGAGGTTGATCGCCTCGGCAATGGTCGATACGTCCACGCCGAGGTCAGCCGCTTTGTCCCGGTCGATGAAGACCTTCAGTTCCGGCTTGCCCATCTCGAGGGAGGTGTCCACGTCCACGACCCCCGGCACCTTCGCGAAGTCGGTCGCGATCTGCCGCGTGTAGTCCCGAAGCGCCCCCAGGTCCGGCCCGCGTACGCTGTACTGGATCGGCACCTGCCGCTGCCCCTGGCCGATCATCGAGAAGTCTTCCGCCGAGACCTTGAGCCCGGGGATCCGCCGCAGCTTCTGGCGCACCTCCTTCTTCAGGTCCATCTGGGTCTTCTTCCGCTCCACCTTGGGGATCAGCCGCGTCATCAGGAACCCGCGGTTGATCGCGCCGCCGAGCCCCTGCCGGTAGAATACGGCCTGGACCTCGGGCATCTGCCGCACGATCTCCTCCGCCGGCCGGAACAGCTCTTCCGCCTTCTCCATGGAATAGTCGATCGGGGCCTCCAGGCGGATGATGAACTGCCCCTGGTCCTCCGGCGGCACAAACTCCTTGCCCAGGTACCGCGTCATGAAGATGCTCACGGCGAACAGTGCCACGGCACCGATCAGCACCAGGGCGCGGTGCCCGAGCGAAACGGCCAGAACGCGTCGGTAGCCAGCCTCCACCTTCCGGTACCCGCCTTCGAACCACTCCCCGGGCCGCAGCCAGGCCTTGGCCGTACGGCGGGCCGGGGCAGCGGCCGCAGTCCCCTGCGGCAGCCGTACATGGCCCTTCAGGAACAGCGAGGCGAGCATCGGGGTCAGGGTGAAGGAGACCAGCAGCGAAACCAGGACCGAGAACACCACCGTCAGCGCGAACTGGAGAAAGAACCTGCCGATCATTCCCTTCATGAAGGCCACGGGAAGGAAGATCGCCACGATGGCGAAGGTGGTCGCCATCACGGCCAGCCCGATCTCGGAGGTGGCGAAGGTCGCCGCCTCGCGCGGGGCCATCCCCTCTTCCACGTGCCGGTAGATGTTCTCGATGACGATGATCGCGTCGTCGATCAAGAGCCCCACGGAAAGGGTGAGCGCGAGCATCGTCATGTTGTTGAAGGTGAACCCGAAGGCCCTGATCAGGGCGAAGGTGGCGATGATCGAGACCGGCAGGGCCACGGCGCTGATCAGCGTCGTCCTGACGTTCCCCAGAAAGATGAACACGGCGATGACGGCGAACAGCGATCCCAGGACCAGGTGCTTTTGCACCTCTTCGATCGACCGCCGGATGAAGATAGACTGGTCGATGGCGATGTTGAGCTTCATCCCCGGGGGGAGGGTCTTGTTGATCTTGCCGATCTCCGCCCGGACTGCATCGACGACGGCCACGGTGTTCGTCCCGGACTGCTTCTGGATCCCCAGACCCACTGCCGGGACCCCGTTGAACCGGGCGATCGAGCGGCGCTCCTCCATCCCGTCTTCTACGCGGCCGACGTCCCGCAGCCGGATCGGGGCCCCCTTCTCGTAGGCGATGACCAGGTCGTTGAATTCGGCGACGGTGGGGAACTCCCCCTTGACCTTCACCGTGTATTCCTTCGAGAGGCTCTCGATCCGGCCGCCGGGGAGTTCCACGTTCTGCCGCTTCAGGGCGCTCATCACGTCGCCGGCCGCGAGTCCGTAGCCCCTCAGCTTCCCGGGGTCGATCCAGACGCGGACCTGCCTGAGCTGCAGTCCCCCCAGTTGGACGTCGCCCACGCCGTTGATCCGCTGGAGTTGCTCTTTGAGGACCTCGTCCACGTACAGGGAAAGCTCGCGGATCGTCTTGGCGCCCGACAGGTTCAGCCACATGACTGCCGTGGCATCCGGGTCGACCTTGGCGATCCGGGGTTCCTCGATGTCCTCGGGCAATTTGTTCCGGATCAGGGCGACCTTCTCCCGCACATCCTGGACTGCAAGGTCGATGTCCCGTTCGAGGATGAATTCGATCGTGATCCGCGATTCCCCCTCGTAGCTGCTCGACGTGATCGACTTTACCCCGTTGATCGTGTTGACGGCCCCCTCGATCTTGTCGGTGATGTCCACATCGATCACCTCGGGGCTCGCCCCCTTCAGCGAAGTGCTGACCGAGACGATCGGGAAGTCCACCTTGGGGAACAGATCCACGCCGATCTCGGGATAACTGACGATACCGAGGACCACCAGGGCCATGATCACCATGGTGGCGAAAACCGGGCGCTTGACCGAGGTATCAGCGAGCCACATTGACCAGCACCCCTTCCATCAGGTTGTTCTGCCCCACGGTGACCACGACCTCCTTCGCCTTGAGGCCTTCGGTGATCTCCATCAGCTCCCCGTATTTTCGACCGATCTTGACCTTCCGCTCCTTCGCCCGGGTCCCCTCGACCACAAACAGCTTGATCGTGCTGTTGTCGTACTGGAGCGCGGTGACCGGCACCACGACCGTTTCGCGGGCCGGTCCGGTGTAGAGGGTCACCCGGGCGAACAGGCCCGGTTTGAGGCGGAGGTCCGCGTTCTTCACCACGGCCTCCCCCTGGAGGGAGCGGGTCTTCTCCTCCAGGCTGGGGTAGATCGTCTTCACCTGGCCGTGGAATTCGCGCCCGGGGAAGGCATCCACCGCAAAGGTCACATCCTGGCCCGCCTGGAGTCTTCCCACGTCCTTTTCCGAGACGGTGAAGGAAAGCTTGATGAGATCGGTCCGGATGATCGAGACGATGAACGTGCCGTTGCGGATGTAGTCACCCGCGGTGACCTTCTTCTCCCTGACGCTGCCGGCCAGCGGGGCGAATATCTTCGCCTTCGTCAACCGCTCCTTCGCCAGGTCCACGCCGGCCTTGGCCCGCTCCACGTCCCCCTCGGAAAGGGCGCGGCGGGCGACCACGTCGTCGAACTGCTGCTTGGTCACCAGCTCCTCGCGGTACAGAGCCTCCTTGCGCTGATGTTCCAGTCGGGCGTTGGCGAGGGCCGCTTCAGCCTGCTTCAGGACCGCCGTCGCCTGTTCAAGGGCGAGACGGTAGTCGGTGTCCTTGATCTCGGCGATGAGCTGGCCGCGGGTAACGGGAGCGCCCTCGTCCACATGGATCACCTGGAGGATGCCGTCCAACTCGGAACTGACGTTGACCACCTCGTAGGGGTTGAGCGTTCCGATCGACTCCACGAAGGGCCTAAGCGAGCGGCTCTCCGCCGTCCAGACCCGGACGTTCACGGCCCGCTCCTGCTCGACCTTCTTCTCCTGCTTCTCGCATCCGCCCACCGCGAACGCGACGATACCCAGCAGGATCACCGACACGACAATGCCGGGCCTGTCTACACGACTGCCCGCTCTCCTCACCCCGGCTCCATCCGCCCATCGCCCGACCATGCACTGACTCCTTCCCGAGACTCTCGTACCGCCCCCGTACCGGCGAAGCTCCTCGCAACACGCTGCGGGGGATCTCCGTCCCTAGCGGGGAGCGCCCCCTTTCATCCATTCCCCCGCCGCCGACGAGCGCTGCGAGAGGAGCGTGCCCGTCGCTCTGCGCATCACGAGCAGGGCGTACTGGAAATTGTAGGCGGCCGAAGCCGCTTTCCGCTCCGCCGAAACCAGCAGCGTGTTGGCGTCCATCACGTCGAGGCTGTTGGACAGGCCGTACTCGAACTGCCTGGCCACCGCGCGGTAATTGTCACGGGCGAAGGCGAGCTGGTCGATGAGGAACCGGAGAACCCCCTTCTGGGTCATCAGGTCCAGGTAGGTAGTGCGGACCTCGATCTCGATCGCCTTCTTCAGGTCGTCGTACTGGAGCGCCGTCTGCCGCTGGCGGGCCCTGGCCTCCGCAACCTCCGCCTTCCGCAGGCCGCCTTCGAAGAAGGGAAAATTCAAGCTCGCGCCCGCATAAAAGCTGTCGCGGACCATGCTCCCCGTGGCCGGATACTGATCCACTCCCGCGTAGACGCCGGCCAGGGAAAGCGTGGGCCAGAAGGCCCCTTCGGCATACCGAATCTGGTCCGCTGCGGTCCGCTTCTGCACTTCCATGCTCTTCAGGTCGGGCCGCGCCTCGAAGGCCAGGGTCCGGAAAAAATCCATCGGGGGGATGTCCCCCTCCTCCAGGGGATCCTCGCGAAGCGACAGCGGCCCCTGGATCCCCACGTTCCTCGCCAGGACCGCCGTCGCCAGTTCGAGACCGTTCTTAGCCTGGAGCTGATCCGACCTCGCCCCGGAGAGTTCCCCTTCGGCCCGGAGCAGGACGGTCCGCGTCACCTCACCCACCCGGAGACGTTTCTCGGCGGCGTCGCGGTACTTCGTCAGCCGCTCCAGGTTCGCATCGGCGATCTCGAGGTTCTTGCGGGCCAGCAGTACGTTGTAGTAGGCAGACGCGACGAACCGTATGACGTAATCTTCGCGGAACGCCGCGAGGTCATGCAGGCTCCTGTCTACCGACTGACGGGAGATATCCAGCGCCGTCAGCTCCCTCCCGCTGAGTGAAAGGGTCTCGTCCACCCGGATGCCCCAGGTCGCCCCGGTCTCGGGCTGGATCACGCTTCCGGTGGCGGAGTATTTCTTTCCCGAATACTGGGTAACGCCGCCCAGGGCGGTGACGCGGGGAAACAGGAACGACCGGGCCTTGTCCGTCCCGAGCTCGGCGATCGCGAGGTTCTCTTCGGCCACCTTCAGCCGCTCCGACCGGGTCAGGGAAATTCCGATGAGGTCGTCGAGGGAATACTCCTTGCCCTGGGCCGCCGTTACCGGTGCGACCAGAAGCCATACGGCCGTGCAGGCCGACACCACTCTCCCATATCTGCTCATCGGTGCTCCTCGTACCATACCGCCTCGCTCCCCGCCGCCCCCTCCCCTCGCGGTTGGCCCTGACCTGCCACCGCCGTACCGGCCTCCGCTATCAGTGCGTCTCGCGCCAGGAGGAACCCGTCGCCCGTTCGAGCCGGGCGAGGTTGATGTTGAAATCGCCCAGGGCGGTGTTCCGGTCCGCCTTCGCCCTGGTGAGCAGGGTCTGGGCATCGATCACATCGGTTGCCGTCCCCACCTGCTCCCGGTACCGCTCCGAGCTGATGCGGAAGTTCTCCTCGGCCTGTTCGATCGCCGTCGCCGCCACCTGGATCTGCTTTGCCGCCTCGTGGAGGCGCAGGAAGGCACTCTTCACCTCGAAGACGACCTGATCCCGGATGTTGGCCAGCAGGTCGGCCGCCTGATTCTCCCTGCTGGTCACCGCAGCGACGCGGTGCCTGGTCTTGCCCCATTCCCAGAAATTCCAGGTAGCCACGGCCATCACGTACCAGCTCTCCTGGTCCCTGAACGGGCTTCCCGAAACACCCGGCGTATCGCCGAACTTGGCGTAGTTGCCGACGAGACTGACGCTGGGGTAGTACTCCCCGCGGGCAGCCTTGACCTGGCTTCCCGCCTGCTCGCGGCGCAGGGCGAAGGCGCGGATCTCGGGCCGGCGCTCCAGGGCGGCAGCGATGCAGTCGTCGATGCTCTTTGTGTAGGGGCGATCGGCCATATCATCGACGATCGCCACCGGGGTGTTGATCGGACGACGCAGCAGCGTATTGAACCGCGAACGGGCGATCTCAAGGCCGTTATCCGCCCGCAGCAGGAATTGCCGGCCGTTGGCGAGCTCCACCTCCGCGACGAGCAGGTCGTTGCGCGGGATCATCCCGTGCTCGAAAAAGCTCCGGGCAGTATCCCGGTGTGCCTGCAGCTGCGCCAGCGACTGCAGTGCCACCTCCAGGATCCGCTCCGCCTTCAGCACGGAGAAATAGGCGGTCCGCACCTCCAGGACCAGGTCCTGGGTCGCCGCGGCCTCGTCGAACCGGGCGATCTCCGTTCCGGTCCGGCTCGCCTCGTAGTTCGCCAGGATCGTCCCCCCGCTGAACAGCGGCTGGCGCGCCTCCACGATCCAGGTGTAATTGTCCTTGGTCCCCACGGTCAGAGTGGCCGGCGGGATCGCCGGTGGGATCCCCGGAAAGGCCAGATAGGGGTCCCGGTTGTAGCGGGTGTAGCTGTAGGAGGTGCTGAACCGCGGCAGGAAACCGGTAAAGGCCTCCCGCTGGTGCGCCTCGGCGCCCCGCACCCCTTCCTGGGAGGCGTGGACAAGGACGCTTCGTTCGAGGGCGCTGTCGATGCTCTCGCGAAGCGACAGGGGCCTGACCGCCTCCGCGGCAATGAGCGGAGCGGCAGCCGCGAGGCACAGCAGAACCGACAGGCAGGCACAGCGGGTCTTACGGCGCGTCATCTTCTCACCCCCTCTAGAAAGATCGCGAGGGCGGACGACGTCTTTCGCCTCAACGATTCCGTTTCCGCCAGGGCGATCCATTGCGATGCGTAGGAGTTGACGATCCCGGTCAGCGCGGTGGCCATCGTCGTCGGGTCCATCTCCCGGAGGACACCCGCGCGGATCCCCGTGCGCAACACCTCGGCGATGAATGCCACGTGGCGGGCATAGTCCCTCCTGATCCCGGCGCGCAGCTCCGCGCTCCCCTCGGAGAGCGACAGATAATCGCCCCGCACGAAGATGCCGCAGAATTCGGCGTTCTCCTCCACGAACCGGAATTGGGAATCGACGAGCTGTTCGATCTTCCCGACGATGTCGGACGCTCCCCCGACGGCCGCCCGGATAGCCGCGTACATGGCGGTCAGTTTCTCCGTGAGCAGTGCGCTGTACAGCTGCTCTTTGCCCGCGAAGAACTGGTACAGGGTGCCGATGGCGAACCCCGAAGAGGCGGCGATCTCCGCGACGGTGGCGTTGTGGAATCCCTTGGCGGCGAAGATCTTCACTGCCGCATCCAGGATGTCCGCCCGCCGCAGATTGAACTCCCGCTCCTTGCGTCTTGCCTTTTCCATCACGAACCGGAGACGATAAAGGTGAATTGCCGTTCAAAATATGAACGGCGCCTCACCTTGCGGGGAAAAACCCCGTTTGTCAAGCGAAATAAATCGCTGCGTCACGCTACGCCCCGCCGGCCTGAAGAAGCCGCGACTGTCCCCGGAGGACCTGCGCTGCGGCGATCAGGTCCGGTAGGGAACCGGGGAGGCAAACAGCTCCCGGAGCCGGCCCATATCCCGCGTCAGGCTCAGGGCCAGGATCAGCTTGACCCGCGCCTTCGGACCGCTCAGCCCCGGGGCGGGGATCGCTCCCCGCTCCCGCAGATACTTCTCGCTTCCCACGAAGGCGTAGACGTCTTCCGTCACGAGGCTCTCATAACAGCGGCTGGTGAGGATCACCGGCTTGTCCGCCGCGACGATGTTGCCGATTGCGTGGGCCACCTCGACGGAGACATGTCCCACCCCCGCAGCCTCCACTACCACTCCGTCGGCCGCCGAACCCCGGGCAGCGTCGAGAAGGAGGGTACTCATCCCCAGACAGAACTTGATGAGCTCTACCTGGGCCGAGATCGCCTGCGTGGGGATCGATTCCCTGAGCCCTCCGGCAGGCCGGACAAACCGGACGCTGCGGCCGTAGGTCAGGCCGACCGGCCCGAACAGGGGGCTGCGGAAGGCGTTGAGCTGGGTGGCAGTGGTCTTGGTGACCTCCCGGGCCAGATGGATCTCGTTGTTGAACACCACCAGGACCCCCTTGCCGCGGGCCGCCTCGTCCGCAGCCGTGAGGACGGCGTTCAGGATGTTGGCCGGTCCGTCGGCGCTGATCATGGCGCTCGTCCGCATGGCCCCGGTCACGACGACCGGCCGGTCGCCGCCGAGCAGGAGGTCCAACTCGTAGGCGGTCTCCTCGAGCGTGTCGGTCCCGTGGGTGACGACCACGCCGTCCGCCTCGTCCCGGTCAAAGATCCCCGCGATCACCCTCCCCAGTTCCAGGACCTCCTCGATCCGGATGTGGGGCCCCGGTTTGTTGCAGAAGTTGAGCACCTCCACGCTGGCGATCTCCCGCAGGTCGGGTATGCCCAGCATCAGGTCCTCGCCGCTGAGGAGCGGCACGGCGCCGCCCGTCTGCGGGTCCACCCCCATGGCGATCGTACCGCCGGTAAAGATGACCGTAACCCGTTTTGCCGCCATTGCCTGTCACCTCCTGGCAAAGGAGTCTAACGGCGACAACGACGGCTGTCAATGCATTTGACCCGTAATATGTATTGACAGGCCCCGCCGTATTCCTGTATTTAACCTACGGCAGAAGTTCTCAGTCCGAGGTCATGTACAGGAGCAGGTATGAGTTTTTCCTTAGCGAGCCACCTTCAGGAGCTGGACGACCTGATCGACCGGGAGAAGGCCAGGGGCGGTGCATTGATCCCGGTGCTGCACCAGGCCCAGGAGCTCTACGGCTATCTCCCCCGCGAGCTCCAGGATTACATCGCCGACAGACTCGACCTCCCCCAGAGCACCGTGTACGGGGTGGTGACCTTCTACGCCTTTTTCACCACCAGGCCCCGCGGCCGCCATCGCGTCGGCGTCTGTCTGGGGACTGCCTGCTACGTGCGGGGAAACACCAAGAACCTGGAACGGTTGAGCCAGGAATTGGGAGTCTGCCCTGGCGAGAGCACGCCGGATTGGCGCTACAGCCTGGAGGTCTGCCGCTGCATCGGCCTGTGCAGCCAGGCCCCGGCGATCATGATCGACAAATCGGTCCATTCCAAGGTTCAACCGGACCAGGTGGCGGAAATTCTATCTCAGTACGAATAACTGCATGCCCTTCCCCGGCACCCTTCTTCCTCCTCCGCATGCAGGAGAGCAGCAACCAATCCGCACAGCATCGAACGCCGCAGGTCGGAGCAGCACGCTGACCGCTGGGTGATGATTTGGATATGACAGGGAAGAGGTAATGCCATGACCAGAGAGGAACTCGAACGTATCCGCGCCGAGGCGAAGCAGGCCCTGGAGGCGCGCGATATGACGACGCTGCCCGAGGGCGAACTGAAGCCTCCCCGGCCCGGGGAGGTCAGGGTCGTGCTCAGGAACTGCGGCCAGATCGATCCGACGCGGATCGAAGACTACATCGCCCGGGACGGCTACTTCGCCCTGGCTAAGGCCCTGGGCATGAGTCCGGAGCAGGTGATCGACGAGGTCAAGCGCTCCGGCCTGCGCGGCCGGGGCGGCGCGGGATTCCCCGCGGCCCAGAAGTGGCTCTTCGCCCGCCAGGCAGTCGCCGCCCGGCCCGCACCCGCCGATGGCAGCCCCCCCGCCTACCTGATCTGCAACGGCGACGAAGGCGACCCCGGCGCATTCATGGACCGCGCCGTCCTGGAGGGGGACCCCCATTCCGTGCTCGAAGGCATGACGATCGCCGCCTACGCCATGGGCGCGACCCAGGGATACCTCTATGTGCGCGCCGAATACCCCGTGGCGGTGGACCATCTCCAGAAGGCCATTCCCCAGGCCCGCAAGCTCGGCCTCCTGGGCAAGGACATCTTCGGTGCGGGGTTTGACTTCGACGTGGACATCCGGATCGGCGCCGGGGCCTTTGTCTGCGGTGAGGAAACCGCCCTGATCGACAGCATCGAAGGCCGCCGCGGCGAGCCGCGTCCCCGGCCGCCCTTCCCGGCGGTTTCGGGCCTCTGGGGAAAGCCCACCTCGGTGAACAACGTGGAGACCCTGGCCAACGTCCCGCAGATCATCCTGAAGGGGGCCGAGTGGTTCGCCGCCATGGGCACTGAGAAGAGCAAGGGGACCAAGACCTTCGCCATCGCCGGCAAGGTGAAGAACACGGGGCTGATCGAAGTCCCGATGGGCATCACCATGCGCGAGATCATCTACGACATCGGCGGCGGCATCCTCGACAAGAAGAAGTTCAAGGCCGCCCAGACCGGCGGGCCGCTGGGAGGATGCCTGCCCGAGCAGTACCTGGACACCCCCATCGACTTCGAAAGCCTCGCCGCTGCCGGCTCGCTGATGGGCTCCGGCGGGCTGATCGTCCTGGACGAAAACGACTGCATGGTGGACGTGGCCCGCTTCTTCATGGATTTCACCCAGGACGAGTCCTGCGGCAAATGTCCGCCCTGCTCGCTGGGGACCAAGCGGCTGCTGGAGATCCTGACTCGCATGACCCGGGCCGAGGGTACCCCGGAGGACCTGCTGACCCTCGAATACCTTACCCAGAACATCGCCACCACGGCCCTGTGCGCCCTGGGTCAGGGGAGCGTGAACCCGGTGGTGACCACGCTGCGCCACTTCCGGGACGAATACGAGGCCCACATCCGCGACAAGTTCTGCCCGGCCGGCGTCTGCAAGGGGATGTTCCACTACGAGATCCTTGCCGAGTGCTGCACCGGCTGCGGCGTGTGCCGCAAGAAATGTCCGGAGGGGGTGATCAGGGGCGAGAAGAAGGCGCCCCACGAGATCGACCAGCCCAACTGCATCGTCTGCGGCGATTGCTACAAGGCGTGCAAGTTCGCGGCCATCGCCATCCGGCCCGGCCCGACGGAGAAGTCGCGGCGCGCGGCGCACAAGACAGAGACACCGCAAGGATAGCGGCACCGATTCAGGAGACCCGACATATGGCCCAATTGACGATAAACGGAAAGAAGATCCAGACCCCCGGCGGCACCATCCTCGCGGTAGCCCGGGAGCACGGCATCCGCATCCCCACCCTCTGCCACCATCCGGCGCTCGGCCCGAAGGGGGCCTGCCGCCTCTGCCTGGTGGAGGTCAAGGGATCAAGGGTGCTGCAGCCCGCCTGCACATTCCCCGTATCCGAAGGGATGGAGGTGCAGACCGACACCCCCAAGATCCGGACGGCCCGGAAGTTCGTCCTGGAGCTGCTCCTGTCGGACCATCCCCAGGACTGCATGACCTGCGAGATGTGCGGCGCCTGCGAGCTGCAGGACCTGATGTACGAGTACGGCGTCAAGGAGACCCCCTTCCGGGGCGAGCGGCACGCATATCCGGCGGATGACCGCGACCCCTTCATCCTGCGGGACATGGAGAAGTGCATCCGCTGCCGCCGCTGTATCCGGGCCTGCGACGAGCTCCAGTCGGTCAACGCCATCAGCATGATCAACCGCGGGTTCCGCGCCAAGGTGGCCACCTCCTTCGACACCCCGCTGCAGGAGAGCAACTGCGTTTTCTGCGGCCAGTGCATCTCCGTCTGCCCCACCGGCGCCCTGACCGAGATCGACAGCCGGGGTGCGGGCCGTACCTGGCAGACGCAGAAGGTCACCACCACCTGCCCCTACTGCGGGGTGGGCTGTAATTTCGACCTGCACGTGCGCGACGGCAAGGTGGTTAAGGTCACCTCCCGCTGGGACAGCCCGGTCAACCGAGGAGTCCTCTGCGTCAAGGGGAGGTTCGGATGGCAGTTCCTCCACAGCCCCGACCGCCTGACCGTGCCGCTGATGAAGGCCGAGCTGTGGAAGAAGCGCACAGGCACCGACGGCACCCCCTCCCCGTACGCCGGGTTCGTCGAGGCCGACTGGGAAGCCGCCCTCGACGCGGTCAGCGATGGGCTTGCCGCCGCCAAGGCGCAGGCAGGCCCGGACGCCGTCGCGGTCCTGGCCTCGGCCAAGTGCACCAACGAGGAGAACTACCTGATCCAGAAGCTGGCGCGCAGGGAGATCGGCACCAACAACGTCGATCACTGCGCCCGGCTCTGACACGCCCCCACCGTGTCCGGTCTGGGCACGTCGTTCGGCAGCGGGGCGATGACCAACAGCATCGCGGACCTGGCCAAGGCAGAGGCGTTCTTCGTCATCGGTTCGAACACTACGGAGCAACACCCCGTGATCGGGGCAGCCGTCAAGCGCGCCGTACGCGCCGGGGCCGGTCTGATCGTTGCCGACCCCCGGCGGATCGAGCTGGCGCGGATGGCCTCGGTCCACCTCCGACAGCGGCCCGGCTCGGACATCGCGCTGATCAACGCCCTCTGCAACGTCATCATCGCCGAGGATCTGTACGATACTGCCTTCGTGGCCGAGCGCACCGAAGGGTTCGAACAGTTGAAGGCCGCGGTGGAGAAGTACACCCCGGCCTTTGCCGCCGAGATCACCGGCGTCCCGGCGGAAGAGATCCGGAAGGCGGCCCGGCGCTATGCGGCCGCCAGGCCGGCGGCGATCCTCTATTCGATGGGGATCACCCAGCATGCCAGCGGCAACGCCGCGGTCATGGCCATCGCCAACCTGGCCATGCTCTGCGGGAATCTCGGCGTGGAGGGGGGCGGCGTGAACCCCCTGCGCGGCCAGAACAACGTCCAGGGCTCCTGCGACATGGGCGCCCTGCCCGACGTCCTGCCCGGCTACCAGAAGGTGGCCGACCCGGCGGCACGGGCCAAGGTGGAGAAGGCCTGGGGCGCGTCGATCTCCGACAGGCCGGGACTGACCGTGGTGGAGATGATGAACGCGGCCCACGCCGGCGATCTCAAGGCCATGTACATCCTGGGCGAGAACCCGCTGGTGACCGACCCGGACCTCCGCCACGTGCAGGAGGCCCTGGAGAAGCTCGACTTCCTCGCGGTCCAGGACATCTTCTTCACCGAGACCGCCGCGCTGGCCGACGTGGTCCTGCCCGGCGCCGCCTTTGCCGAGAAGGACGGCACCTTCACCAACACCGAGCGCCGCGTCCAGCTCGTGCGCAAAGCCATAGACCCGCCGGGCAAGGCGCGGCCCGACTGGCAGATCATCGCCGCGATCGCCCGACGGCTTTCGGCGGACAAGGCGCTCTGGGACTACCCCTCGCCCGCCGCGATCCTGGCCGAGGCCGCGGCGATCACGCCCCAGTACGCCGGCATCAGCCACAGCCGGCTCGAACGCGGCGGGCTCCAGTGGCCCTGCCCGTCGCCGGACCATCCCGGCACCAGGATCCTGCACGTGGGAAAATTCAGCCGTGGGCTCGGGAAGTTTTCCGCCGGAGCGTACATCCCGCCGGCCGAGGAGCCCGACGCCGAGTACCCGCTGATCCTGACCACAGGCCGCCGTCTGCAGCACTACCACTCCGGCTCCATGACCCACCGCGTGGCGGGGCTCAACAGGCTCCTCGCCGAGGAGCGGATGGAGATCAACCCCGACGACGCCGACGCCCTGGGGCTGGCGGATGGCGACACGGCGCTCATCGCCTCACGGCGCGGTCGGGTGCAGGCACGGGTGCAGCGGACCGACCGCATCAAACCGGGGGTGGTGTTCATGACCTTTCACTTCCCGGAGACGGCGGTGAACCTGCTGACCGTCTCCGCGCTCGACCCGGTAGCCAAGATCCCGGAGTTCAAGGTGGCCGCCGTAAAGGTGACGCGGCTCGCCCCCTGAGCGACGGCGTTGCCTGACTTCCGACCGCGCAGGAGGAACGCATGCAGCACATCATCATCGCGCTATTCTGTCTGGCGGCGGGAACGGCATCCGCCGCGGAGATCCGGGTGATCAGCGGGGGTGCCGTCGAGCCTGGACTGGAGGCCTTCCGCCAATTCGTGAAACGCGGGACGGGCCACGAGCTCAAGATCCTGTACAACACGGCCCCGCAGATCGCCAAGCGCCTTGCCGGCGGCGAGGTGTTCGACATCCTCATCTCCCCGCCGGCCACGATCGACCCGGCCCTGAAGGAGGGCAAGGTCATCGCCGAGACCCGGGTGAAGGTGGGCCGCGTAGGCGCCGGCATCATCGTACGGTCGGGTGCAGCAGCCCCCGACGTCGCCACGGTCGATGGCCTGAAGCAGGCGCTCCTCGCCGCCGATTCGGTGGTGTACAACACCGCATCGACCGGGATCTACCTGGACAAGCTCTTCGCATCGCTGGGGATCAGCGCAGCCCTGAAGCCAAAGACCACTCGGTACCCCACCGGCGCTGCGGTCATGGAGCACGTGATCAACGGCACGGGTAAGGAGATCGGGTTCGGCGCCATGACCGAGATCCGCATGTACGAATCCAGGGGGCTGAAGCTGATCGGGCCGCTGCCCGCGGCGGTCCAGAACTACACGAGCTACGACGCCGTGGTCATGGCCGGCGCGACGGCAGACGAGGCGGCGCGGGCGGTTCTGCGGCTGCTGGTTACCCCCGCGGCAAAGGCCGCCTTTGCCTCGGGCGGCGTCGAGTAGCGGGGGCGGGGTGCGTTCCGACCGATACGGAGCTTCTTGATGATGCGCCTCCTTCCCGAGCTTCGCAAAGCCTCCCGGATACGCGAGCGGCATCGCCCGGGCGGTATGAGCCCCGACAGGGGAACACGGGAAGGAGGGTCATGCACATTTTCGACAGGGACATGCAGCTCACGGACGCGGGCGCATCCCGCTTCACCGCCATCGTTTCGGACAACTGGTCGGTGAACGGCACCCCGAACGGCGGATACCTGATGGCGTTGCTCGCCAGCGCCATGCTCCGCAAGAGCGACAAGCATCAGACCCCCACCATCACCGCGAACTACATCGCCCGCTGTGTCCCGGGCGGGGCGGAGATCGCCGTCTCCGAGATCGCACGCTCCCGGCAGTTCACCCGGTTCGAGGCCCGGCTCTTCCAGGATGGAAAGGAGAAGATCCGGGCTTTCGGCACCTTCGTTTCGGGAGACAACGGCTGCAGCGTTCACCGGTACGAAACCGGGGCCCCGGCACTCGCTCCGGTCGAAGCCTGCGTAGCGATGCCAGCCATGCCGAAATACACCCTCTTCCACAACCTCGACCTCAGGCTCGACCCAGCCTGCGCCGGCTGGATGTCCGGAAGGCTGGCGGAAGTATCCGAGAACAAGGGCTACTTCCGGTTCAGCGCCGCCCGGCCCGTGGACCTGCCGGCGCTCTTTCTGATCATCGATGCCATGCCGCCTGCGGCCCTGGCCACCCAAGGCATGGCCGCCTGGGTCCCCACCATCGAGCTGTCCGTGAACGTGAGAAACATTCCCCGGACCGACCGACTCACGTGCAGCCTCCGCACCCGCTTCATCACCTGCGGGCTCTTAGAGGCGGACGGCGAGGTGTGGGATGAGGAGGGTAACCTCGCGGCAATCTCCCGCCAGATAGCCCAGTTCAGGAAGGACTGAGGATTGGCTTCAGCAAGACCCTGGCGAACCCCATGCCGCCGGGAGCGGAGCGATTCTGCATGGATCATGCTGACTAGGACGGGCAGTTGGTCCACGCACCCCGTCACATCAGCGTTGGATCATAATTCCCCGATTGCGGCCCCCCGCATTCGGGCTGGTAACAGGTTACGTTCGTAAAGGTGCAATCGTTCTTACAGGCCGGACAGGGCCGGGGGGGTTCCTTACCCACATCCTGCTGAACAAGATAGGCGCACCCAGTGCACTTCCACCAGATCTTTTCGTCCATGGTTCCCTCCTTTGCCGCTCACCGTTTGCGCAGTACCAGACTTCCGACGGAGTATCCCGCACCGAAGGAACAGATCATCCCGATATCGCCCGCGATCAGATCGTTATGGTAGAGATGAAAAGCGATGATCGACCCGGCGGAGGCGGTGTTTCCGTACTGTTCGAGGACCGAGGGGATCTTCTCCGGCGCCACGTCGTCGCCGAGGAGCTCTTTGATCACCATCCGGTTCATGTTGATGTTTGCCTGGTGCAGCCAGAACCGCTTCACATCCTGCGGCGTCAGGCCGAGGTTCGCCAGGTGGTCGCTGATGTGCCGGGCGGCGACCGGGCTCACTTCCTCGAACACCAGCCGTCCGGACTGGTGGAACAGCTTATCGCGGCCGAAGGGTTCACAATCGGCGGCATAGGACAGGTGACCGAAGTTGGAGCGGATGTTGCTGGAGAACTGGGTCAGCGCCTTTGTGCTCAGGACCGCGAAGCTCCCCGGGCTGGTGCAGGTTTCGGCGCGCTCCATGATGACCGCGGTGGCGACATCGCCGAAGATGAAATGGCTGTCCCGGTCGCGGAAATTCACCTGGGGGGTGACCAGCTCCGGGTTGACGGCCAGGACGCACCGCGCAGAGCCGGCGGCCAGGCTGTCGTAGGCCCGATGCAGACCGAAGGTGGCGGCCGAGCAGGCCACCAGCATGTCGAACCCGAACCCTTCGATCCCGAGCTCCTTCTGGATCTCGATGGCGATGGCGGGATAGGGCCGCTGGGTGTAGGCGGCGGCTACGACGACCATGTCGATGTCGGAGGCGGTCTTGCCGGCGCTCGCCATGGCCTGGCGCGCGGCGAAGACGCCGATCTCCGCCTGGTTGCCGAGCTCGTCTTCTCTCCGTTCGGGGAACCGGGGCCGCATCCGGTCGATGTCCAGGATGCCGTCCCGGGTGTACACGTGGCGGGACTTTATCCCTGAGGATTTCTCGATGAACCGCACGCTGGA
This sequence comes from uncultured Syntrophobacterales bacterium, assembly GCA_903928915.1. Taxonomy (GTDB): domain Bacteria; phylum Desulfobacterota; class Syntrophia; order Syntrophales; family UBA5619; genus JAKAFS01. The sequence goes on from CAIYSL010000085.1 coordinate 39,602, forward strand.
AAGGGGCTTCTCCTCGACCTTGCCCGCGGCGATCTCCGCGCCGTACTCGTTGTTGAACCGCTCCGCATAGGCGTTGTAGCTTGCCACCAGCTCCTCGTTGGTTATTGCTTCCGGCGGGGTCCAGAGGCCCGTGCCGCTGATGACGATCGTGGGGGACGCATTCGCGGTCATGTTCGCCCTTTCCGTTTTTTTCGTAACACATACCGAGCATGCGGTGAAAATGCAACCGATTTCACGGCATCAAGACCGGCCCGTTCAGCCGAAAAAACCCCGTTGCCCGGAGAGATTCTCTGGGGTATAGACCGTATGCACCCTATCCGCCGGTGGATCGGCCGGCGGTACGACGGCTCGGAGGCAGGGCATGAAGATCACCTTTCTGGGCACCAACGGCTGGTTTGATTCGGGAACGGGAAACACGATCTGCACCCTCGTGCAGACCAGAGAGTACGACATCGTCTTCGACGCCGGGTACGGCATCCACAAGCTGAACCGGTACGTGGACTGGTCCAAACCGGGTTTTCTGTTCCTCGGCCATCTCCACGTGGACCACATCGCGGGCCTCCACACCCTGGCGAAGTTCCGCTTTGCCCAGGGGCTGACCATTTGCGGGCCCGCGGGCTGCCGCGAGACCCTCGGCACCTTCCTCAAGGATCCGTTCACGATCCCGCTTCCCTGGCTCTCCTATCCCGCGCGGATCCTGGAGCTGCCCGCCGAGGACTCCTCCCTCCCCTTCCCCGTGGAGGCCCTGGCGCTTCGCCACTCGTCGCTCACCCTGGGCTACCGGCTGGAGCTCGACGGCAAAACGCTCGCCTACTGCTCGGACACGGGCTACTGCGACAACGCCGTCGCCCTGGGCCGTTCGGCCGACCTCTTGATCACCGAGTGCGCCTACAAGGAGGGGCAGTCCCTCGAGGAGTGGCCCCACCTCAACCCCGAGACCGCCGCCCGGATCGCCCGCGAGGCGGGGGCGAAGCGCCTCGCGCTCACCCACTTCGACGCGGAGACGTACAAGAGCATCGACGAACGGAAGGCGGCGGGGCGCATCGCGGCCGGGCTGTTCCCCGCGACGACTGCGGCGACCGACGGGCTCGCGATCGAGCTGTAGTTTTTTCAATTGTCTTTTCCGCGGATCGGTTGTATGAGGCGTTCCATGGAACCGGTGCAACTGTTCGTCACCTGTATGGCGGAAAACCTCCTGGCCGACGTCCTCGAAAAGATGGTCGGCCTGCTGGAGCGTCTGGGCGTGCAATGCGAATTCCCCGCAGACCAGACCTGCTGCGGGCAGCCCTTCTACAACAGCGGATTCCAAAGAGAGGGCCGGGAGATGGCGCTCCGGTGGATGGAGGTGTTTGCCGCGACCGCCGGGCCGATCGTGGCCCCCTCGGGCTCCTGCGTGGAGTTCGTCAAACACCGCTACCCGCTGCTGTTTCCCGAAGGGTCCCCGGAGCGGGCCCTGGCGGTGCGGACCGCCGCCCGCGTCCGGGAGCTCAGCCAGTTTCTCGTCGGGGACCTGAAGCGCTCCGACGTGGGGGCCTCCTTCCCTCACCGGGTCGCCTGCCACTCCCCCTGTCATCTTACCCGGGGCCTGGGCGTCCGCACCGAGCAGCAGACCCTGCTCAAGGCGGTCCAGGGGCTGGAACTGATCGACTTGAACGAGTCGGACACCTGCTGCGGGTTCGGCGGCATCTTCAGCGTCGTGTATCCCGAGGTGTCACAGGCGATGGTGGAGGCCAAGGTCAGGAACATCGCCGCCAGCGGCGCCGAGGTGGTGGTGGTGAGCGAGCCCGGGTGCTTGGTCAACATCCGCGGCGGACTGGCCAAGATGAACTCGACCGTGAAGGCGATGCATCTGGTCGAGATCCTGGCGGCGCAGGGGGGCGGGCGATGAAGGAACCGATGGAGAAGATCGACTTTCGCGCCAACGTCCAACAGGCATCCCCTGCCGTCATCGCCGCGACGCGAAACAGCACCCGCACGGCGCTGCGCATCCGGGGCGACGTCGTCCATGCCTTCGGCGAGGAGCGCTGGCAGCGGCTGAGGCAGGCCGGCCACGACCTCCGCCTGCACAGCCTGACCCACCTGGACCGCTATCTCCCGCTGCTTGAGGAGCGGGTCACCGCCGCCGGCGGTCGTGTCCACTGGGCCGCCGACGCTGCCGAGGCAAACGGAATCGTCCGGGAAATCGCCGCCCGGCACAACGTCCGGAGCATCGTCAAGTCCAAGAGCATGGTGTCCGAGGAAATCGGCCTCAACCACAGCCTGGAGGCGGCCGGGCTCCGCGTATACGAGACCGACCTGGGCGAATTCATCGTGCAGCTCGCCGGCCAGAAACCCTCGCACATCACCGCCCCGGCCCTGCACATGACCAAGGAGGAGATCGCCCGGCTCTTCCGCGAGAAGCTGAAGGTCGATGCCCGGCCCGTTCCCGAGGAGCTCACCGAGCTGGCCCGCCAGCGCCTGCGCCCGGAGTTCCTCTCCGCCGGCATGGGGATCTCGGGCGGCAACTTCCTGATCGCGGAGACCGGGACGCTGCTGATCGTGACCAACGAGGGGAACGGCCGGCTGAGCACCACCTTGCCACCTGTCCACGTGGCCATCGTCGGCATCGAGAAGGTGATCCCGGACTGGGAGAGCGCCGCCGTGCTGCTGAAGCTCCTGGCGCGGAGCACCAGCGGGAGCAAGATCACCGCCTACAACACCTGCATCACCGGAACCCGGGAGGCTGGTCCGCAGGAATTCCACCTGGTCCTGCTGGACAACGGCCGCTCGCGGATCCTCGCCGACCCGATCGCCCGGGAGACCCTGCTGTGCATCCGCTGCGGGGCCTGCATGAACATCTGCCCCGTGTACAACAACGTGGGCGGCCACGCCTACGGCGGCGTCTACCAGGGGCCGATCGGCGCCATGCTGACGCCCCAACTGATGGGGACAAGGCTCGCCGGAGGACTCCCCTTCGCCTCCACCCTGTGCGGGGCCTGCGCCGAGTTCTGCCCGGTGATGATCCCGATCCCCGAGATCCTCCTGCACCTCAGGCACCGGTTCGTCGAGGGGGACGCCTGCGAGGGACCTTCGGTCCCGGGGCTCCTGAAGGCCGCTGCCTGGGCCGGCCGCCGCGTGCTCGGCTCCCCTTCCCTGTACCGCCTTGGCGGCCGCATGGCCCGGACCCTCCAGGCCCCCTTCCGCCGGGGCGACTGGCTTCCCTCGCTGCCCGCTCCGCTGAACCGCTGGACCGCGGCGCGGCCGTTCCCGGCGTTCCGGGGGGATTTCCGCAGTTGGTGGGGGAAGCGAACGGCGGCGGGATCCGCCGTGGAGCCGGGCACGGGACGAGGAGCGCGGCCATGAATGAGAAGCTGTCGGCACGGGAAGCCATTCTTGCACGGGTGGGGTCGGCTGTGGGAGCCTTCGCGGAGACGCCCCTGGAACCGCCCGCCTCGGCCCGGTTCGCACCGAGGAGAGCGGCCGGTCCCGACGCGGAAATGGACCTGCTCCTGGAAGAGGTGCGCCGGCTGAACGGCCACGGCCGCACAGTGCAGGGGCCCGGGGGATTCGGCGCGGCGCTCGCGGAGCTGGTGAAGGCCCAGGCAGTGCAGAAGGCTGCCTTCAGCGACCACCCCCTCTACCGGCGTTACGACCTTTCCGGAGAACTGGCCCGGCTCGGGGTGGAGATCGTCCCCCCGACGAGCGACCGGAGCCTCGTCGCCGCGTGCGACCTGGGGATTACGGTGGCCGACGGCGCGCTCCCCGAAACCGGGACCGTGCTCCTGAGGACGACAACGGGGCAGCCCGACCTCCTGTCGCTGCTGCCCCGGGTACATCTGGCGCTCGTCACCCCCGACACCCTCCTGGCGGACCTGCATCACGCCTTCAGCCTGGCCAAGGGGGACAGACACTTCGTTTTTGTCAGCGGTTCAAGCAGGACCGCGGACATCGAGAAGGTCCTCACCCTCGGTGTCCACGGTCCCAAATCCTTCCATCTCTGGATCTGTCTCTGAAAGACTACAGCTGTGGGATGTTCAGCTTTTTGATCAGGCCGCCCCAGAAGTCGGACTGGGTCTTCCAGAACTTCGCATGCTCCTCCGGAGATTTGTTGGCAATCACCACGGCGCTCACCTGGTTGAAGCGGTCCTGCACTCCCTTGTCCTCCACGACCTTCATCATCACGTTGAACAACTTGTCCACGATCGGCCGCGGTGTGCCCGCCGGGACCTGAATCCCCTGCCAGGAGGCGGTAGTCAGCTCCGGGAATCCCGATTCCACGAGAGTCGGGAGGTTGGGATGGCTCGCCAGGCGCTTCTCGGCCAGGACGCCGATGATCCTGAGTTTCCCCGATTGATGGTGCGTGGCAAAGGAGGCCATGGTCCCCACGGCGATCTTGACCTCCCCGCTCAGGGCACCGATCGTCGCCGCGCCGGCCCCTCCCTTATAGGGGACGTGCAGAATCTTCAGACCCGCCTTGTCGATCAGGAACTCGAAGGAGAGGCTCTGGGCGCTGCTCACGCCCGCGGAACCGTACGTGAGCTCGCCGGGGCGGGCCTTGGCGTAGGCGACCAGTTCCTGGATCGTGTTCACCGGTACCGAGGGGTGGACCACAACCCCGCCGGGGAGGTCCGCGATGGCCGTGATGCCGACCAGATCGCGCATCGGCTGGACCTTCAGGTTCCGGTAGAGGTGCGGGTTGATCGCCATGGTGCCGACGTTCCCGAGCAGGACGGTGTAGCCGTCGGGGGCCGAGCGCGCGACGATTTCCACGGCGATGTTCCCGCCGGCGCCGGCCCGGTTTTCGATCACGACCTGCTGACCCAAAAGCTCCATCATCTTCGGTTGGATGATCCGGGCGACAAAATCCGAAGCCCCGCCCGGGGCGAACGGAACGATCATCCGGATCGCCTTGGTCGGATAATCGGTTGCAGGCTGCGCGGAGGCGGGGTTCGCCGTCAGCAGCACGGAAATGGCCAACATAACCGCCAGAGATACACGCTTCATGGTTTCCTCCTGTTGTGGGTTTGATGGTCTCTTCGGTGCAGGTGTACACCCGGGAACGGAGTCGCCGCATCGATCCGGGCGTCATCCAGCGCAGCGACATGGCGATGAGCTTATGCGGGTCGGCCGGGCATGTCAAGCTGATTGTGCGCCGTCGCCGGCACCGGGGCATGGCGGTTAGTCGAGCATTTCCCGGAGCATCGGGATCAGCAGGTCCATAGCCCGCTTCCCCTCGGCGATCGACTCTGCCGCCCGGTTGAACTCCATCAGCCCGACATGGGCGAGCTTCGGTTTGACGAGGATGTCCGGCGGGTCCGCGAGGAGCTTCTGGCGGGTGATGGCATCCTGCATGATCTTCACCGAGGTGGCCATCACATCGAACAGCGATGGCCCGCGGTCGGGCTGCTCCTGGAACAGTTGTCGAAAGGCCGGCAGATTGCCGCGCTCCGCCGCCTGGCTGAGAAAGGCCGCCCAGCGTCCCTGCGCCCCGGGGGAAACGCCGTTGCGGCCGTTGGCCGGGGGGTCGGGCATCTGGAGGACCTGCGGCTTCCCCATGATGTCCGAATTCAGGTTCACCGCGATGACGATGTCGGCCCCCAGCTCCCGGCAGGGTGAGACCGGAACGGGGTTCACCAGCCCTCCGTCCACCAGCCACTGTCCGTCACGGCTGACGGGGGTGAAGATGCCGGGGAGCGAGATGCTCGCCCGCACGGCGTCGATCAATGATCCCTGCCGGATCCACACCTCCTTGCCCGTCTTGAGGTCGGTCGCGACGGCGGCAAACGGAATCGGCAGCTCCTCGATCCGTGGGTCGGAGATCACCTGACGCAGGTACACGCTGATCTTCTCGCCTTCAACCAGCCCGGACCGGGGGATCATAACGTCCATGAACCCGATGATGTGCGGCCAGGAAAGCTTGCGCACCCACCGATCCAGCGGGTCGAGAAACCCCGCCGCGAACGACCCGGCCACGAGCGCCCCGATGGAGGCGCCGCACGTGCAGGCGATCGGAATCCGCGCCTCCAGCAGGCTCCGGACCACGCCGATATGGGACCACCCCCGGGCAGAACCGCTTCCCAGGGCAATACCGACCCTTTTTGCCATGCCCCTCCTTTTCATCCCGATTGGGAAATTGCAGGCTGCTTCTTATCACATCCGGCAGCGGCGAGGCGGAACTTTCTCACCATGCCCGCGCGTATCTGCCCGCCGACACCCCGCCGGGCTCGGGCAGCCTCCGGCCGGGGTTCAGCCCCTCGCGGGCGGAGACGACCATGAAGTGGAGCCGGTTCATGATGTTCACCTCGCTCGCCCCCGCATCCATATCGATGAACAGGATGTTCAGCCGCTCGTACAGCGACTTGAGCCGTTTCTCCACCCCTTTGCCGATGATCTGGTTGGCAAGGCAGCCGAAGGGTTGCAGACAGATGATGTTCCCCACACCTTCCTTGAGCATGGCGATTATCTCGGCGGGAAGCAGCCATCCCTCCCCGGCCTGATTGGCCAGGCTCGTCGTCCGACTGGCCTCCGCCGCGAGTGTCGCCAAGTCGGGGTCGCGCCGATAGGAGCGGAACCCCTCCATCACCCGCTCCACCCGGTTCAGGTAGAACCGGACATACCAGTTCTGCAGACGCGTCGTCACCAAGTCCCGTACCGAACGCTTCAGATAGGCTCCCTGGTCGAACCGCTCGTTCACGAACCGCTGTTCGAAAAAACTCAGCAGCGACGGGATGACCACTTCCACCCCTTGGCCGATCAGCCATTCCACGATGTTGTTGTTGGAAAAGGCGTTATGCTTGACGAAGATCTCCCCCAGCACTCCCACCGCCGGTGCGGGGCCCTGCTTCACCTCGATCCTGTTGAACGCGTCGACCGCATCTCCCAGGAGCGCGAGCAGGGCGCGAAAATCCTCCCTGCCGGCGCACTCGCCCATCGCGGCGATGTAGCGCCGCTGGAGCGTCATCGCCGCCCCCGGCTGGAGCTCACGGGGTGCCGTTGCCAGCGCCATCCGGGCCAGCGCATCGCTGAAGACGAACCCGAGCGCGAGCCGTTTCATCAGCCGTCCGTGGTCGATCGGAACGCCCGACAGGGCCAGGGTGCGCTCGGCGGCAAGCGATACAACCGCTACCTCGGGAAATCCGGCGGCCTGGAGCGCCTTCCGGGCGAGCGGCAGGTAATTGGAGGCGCGGCACTGGCCGAAGGTCTGCGGGAGGAGGACCGTTGTGGTCTCCGGTTCATACCGGCCTGATTGGAGGGCCTTGATGATGTCGCCGATGACGATCACGGCGGGATAGCACATGTCGTTGTTCACGTATTGCAGGCCGACCTCTACGGAGGTGCGGTCCTGGGGCAGAAGCAGCTCCAGCCGGCAGCCGAACGAGGCAAACACCGACGGGAGGAACGGGGAGTAGAGGGGAGAGAACCAGGGGACGAGTACGGTCCGCTTCTCCGGTGTTCCCGGGCGGGGGCGAACGACGCGCTCCGGGAGCGGCACGGACCTACCCGTCCCGGCGCGCTCCCGGATCGCCTCGAGCATGGAACGCAGACGGATCCGAACGGCGCCGGGGTTGGCGATCTCATCCACCTTGATCAGCGTATAGGTCTTGCCGGCGCCCTGCAGGACCTCGCGGACCTCGTCGGCGGAAATTGCATCCAGGCCGCACCCGAAGGAGGTGACCTGGAGCATCTCCAGGTGCGGTGTGCGGGCCACCGTCCCGGCCGCGGCGAGGATCCGGTTGGTGTAGGCCCACTGGGTGAGGACCGCGCTGTCCTGCAGGGTTTGCTCGGGGGCAATCGGCACGGCGCTCTCCGGGATGACGTCCACGCCGAGGCCCGCCAGCAGGTCCGGAAGGCCGTGGTTGATCAGCGGATCGCCATGGTAGGGGCGGCCGGCCACGACGACGGCGACGGTGCCCCGCCGTGCCGCCCCCTCCATCACCCTGCACGCCTGCCGCCGCAGCTCCTGCTGCATCTGGCGCTGCGCCGCGATTCCCTGCTCTACGGCCCGGTCGATGCAGCGCATCCCCACCCCGAGGGGCCCCAGGTACCGGCGGAGCTGTTTCTTCAGGAGACGCGTATCCTTGAAGCTCACCACGGGGCTGTCGATCGGCACGCCGTAGCGGCCCTCGGGATCGACGGCGCTCCGGATCACGTCGGGATAGCCCGTGACCACCGGGCAGTTGAAGCTGTTGTGGGTCTGCCGATCATCGCCGCGCTCGAAAACGACGAGCGGATAGAAGATCCGGTCCACCCCCCGCTCGATCAGCTCCAGGACATGGCCGTGCACCAGCTTCCCGGGAAAGCAGATGCTGTCGGACATCACCGTGGCGATCCCCTTTTCCAGCTGCCCTATCCCCGACGGCGCCGATAGGGCGACCCGGAACCCGCAGGCCCTCAGGAGGGTGCACCAGAAGGGGAAATTTTCGTACATGTTGAGGACCCGGGGGATCCCGATCGTCAGGCGGGGGAGCCCCGCGGGTTCCAGCGGCCGCTCGAACAGCAGCCGCAGGCGGGTCGCAACGAGGTTCTCGCCCGGCTGTCGCGCGCCCCCGGCGTTGCCCTGCAGGCGATCGCAGCGGTTGCCGGTGAAGTAGCTTCTGCCGCTGGGGAAGCTCAGCCGCACCACGCCGCAGCGGTTCTCACATCCGGCGCAGCGAATCTCCTTCCGCGTGACCCCTTCGCCGGCAACGCCGTCGAAGGCGCGCAGGGTCGTCGGCACGGCCGGCTCCCTGCGGTGGTTTGCGAGCGCCGTCAGGGCGGCCCCGTAGGCCCCCATCGCCTCGGAGATGTCCGGCCGGATGACCTCCCTCCCGATCAGAAGCTCGAAGGCCCTCAGCACCGCCGGGTTGCGGAAGGTCCCTCCCTGGACGACGATTGAGTCTCCCATCGCCGCAGGATCCTTGAGCTTGAGCACCTTGTGGAGGCTGTTCTTGATCACGGAATAGGCGAGCCCTGCGGCGATGTCGCCGACCGTAGCCCCTTCCCGGAGGGCCTGTTTCACCTTTGAGTTCATGAACACGGTGCACCGCGTCCCCAGGTCGAAGGGCTCGTTCGGTCCGCAGGCGCACCGGGCGAAGTCAGCCACCGCGTACCCGAGGGAACGGGCGAAGGTCTCCAGGAAGGAGCCGCACCCCGACGAACAGGCCTCGTTGATCTGGACCTCGGCGATGGCGCCGTCGCGAATCCGGATCGCCTTCATGTCCTGGCCGCCGATGTCGAGGATGAAGGAGACGCCCGGGACGAAGGACCGCGCCGCACGGTAATGGGCCAGCGTTTCGACGACGCCGTCGTCGACGGCAAAGGCAGCGCGGATGAGATCCTCTCCGTACCCGGTCACGGCGCTGCGACTAATTCGGAGGTCCGCCGCGGCCGCATTGCACGCTGCGCGCAGCGCCGCCATCCCCGCCTCCAGGGCGCCGACGGGGTCGCCCCCGTTCGCCCCGTACCAGCTGAACGCCACGCGGCCTTCCGCGTCGGTCAGGACGAGCTTCGTCGTCGTCGACCCCGAATCGATCCCGACGAAACAGGGCCGCCCGTCCAGCCGGCTCAGGTCGGTCTTCGCGACGCAATCCCGGCGGTGCCGTTCCTCCCATGCCGCGAACTCGCCGTTCGGACCGAACAGCGGGGCAAGACGTTTCGCCGCACCGCCGTGCCGCTGCAGCCCGCCGAGGTCGAGGGCGGCGATGCACTGGTCGAGCTCCACCGGGCAGGAGAGATCGTCATGGTGGAGTGCCGCCCCTTCGGCGGCGATCAGCTCCGGGTGGGCGCAGTCGGCCACGGCCCGCACCGGGTCCAGCCGCAGCACCCGGAGAAAGGCGGCGCGCAGGCGGGGGAAAAAGGTGAGCGGCCCCCCGGCGAACAGCACCTTCGGCCGGATGTCGCAGCCGCGCGCCAGCGTGGAGATCACCTGGAGGGCAACGGCGTGGAAGACCGAGGCAGCGATGTCCTCCCGGGCCACCCGGTTGGCGATGAGCGACTGGATATCGGTTTTTGCGAACACCCCGCAGCGCGAGGCGATGGGGTACAGGGTGGTGCTCAGTCCGGCGAGAGCGTCGAACTCCCCGAGGGGGACGTTCGTCAGCAGCGCCATCTGTTCGATGAAGGCCCCGGTTCCGCCCGCGCAGTTCCCGTTCATCCGGATATCCGGCTGAAACTGATCGTCGAAAAAGGCGATCTTGGAGTCCTCGCCGCCGATCTCGATCAGGGTCCGGACATCGGGCCACCTGCTCCTGATGAGCCGCGTGGAAGCCACCACCTCCTGGAGGAACGGATAGGCGAGCGACTCGGCGACGCCCATGCCGGCGGATCCGGTGAACGCCGGGTCGATCAGCCGATTACCCAGCTCCCGGCGGGCTTCGGCCAGGATCGACCGGAGTGTTTCGACCGCGAGGGCGTTGTGGCGACGGTACCGAAAGAAGCGAACCGCCCGACCTTCGCAGATGACCACCTTTACCGTCGTGGAACCGATATCGATGCCCACCGGGAAAGGTTCCCGAACCCGCAAATCCCGCACCATGACCAACCACCCGGAAGCGCCTGGCGAAATCCTCCGCCGCCGCAGCACTGCGGTGACCGGAGTCAACGACGTAGCAGATTCTAGCGCATCGGCATCGGTTGTCAACGCCCATTTTCCCGGTGGCCAGGACCGCACGGTTTAGACAGGCGGGAACGATTCGGGGGGCCAGCCGTGCGTCCCCCGGGCAGCCCCCTGGTTCGGGCTATTTGCATATTAGTTGCATTTGTGTTAGACTCCAACCATCACGACCGCTTGCGGGGGAACCCCATGAACAGCTCCATCGCCCATTGCGATGCATCGGAAACCTTGAAAAACGCCGGGCTTGCCAAGACGTCCCAACGGATGGCGGTCCTCGAGAAGCTGATCGGCGCCCCCGGCCCGCTGACCGCCCGCGACCTCCTCGCGGAGACGAGCCAGCGGCTGAAGATCAACCGGGTGACGATCTACCGTATCCTCGCCTCCTTCCGGGACGGCGGGATCGTCCGGGAGATCGACGCGGGCGGCGGGACCGCCTACTACGAGATGGCCTGTCGCCACAATCCGATCCACCCCCACTTCCACTGCCGGCGGTGCGACTGCCTGATCTGTATGCCCCCGCTGACGCTCTCGCAGACCTGGGAGTGGCTTACCCGCCCCACCGACTTCTCGGTCGAATCGATCAACGTCCACATCACCGGGGTCTGCGGTCCCTGCCGCGAAAAGGAATATTGCAACGATGTTGCATCCGAGAGGAATACGCGATGAATCCCCGTTCGCGCCTGCCGATCCTCTGCATCCTTGCCCTGTCGCTCATCTCCGGCGCCGAGTGCCCGGCTGCCGAACAGATCCGGGTCACCGTCACCATCCTCCCCCAGGCGTACTTCGTCGAGCGCCTGGCAGGCCCGCGCGCGAAGGTCAATGTGCTGATCCCGAAGGGTGCGAGCCCCGAAACCTACGAACCGACGCCGCAGCAGCTCGTCGCCCTGTCCGAATCGCGGCTGTACATCAAGGTCGGCGCCCCCGGCCTCCCCTTTGAGGAAGAGCACCTGAAGACCGCCGCGGGACGGAACCCGAAGATGCGGATCATCAACATGACGGAGGGCATGGCCTACCGGGAGGGGGACCCCCACGTGTGGACGTCGCTCGTTGCCGCCCGGCTCGCCGCACGCCACATCGCCGCCGCCCTCACCGTCTGCGCCCCTGCCTCTGGCGAGGAATTCCAGAAAAATCTCCGCGGCCTTCTCGCCGATATCGATTCCCTGGACGGCGAGATCAGGCGGGCGATCGGCCGAATGCAGGGGGCGGCGTTCATGGTGTACCATCCCGCCTGGGGCTATTTTGCCGCCGAATACGGCCTGGTCCAGCTCGCCGTCGAAGAGGAGGGCAAGCCGGTCAACGCGGCGCACATCCGCCGGATGGTCGATCTGGCGCGGGCCAAGGGGATCCGTTCTCTGATCGTCCAGAAAGGGTTCGACGCGAAGAGCGCCCGGGCGATCGCCCGCGAAATCGGCGGGGAGGTCGTGGAGGCCGATCCGCTCGAGCGGGATTGGCTGCGGGGAATGAAGAGATTCGCGGCGCTCCTGACGACGGCAGTGAGGAAATAGGATGGAACCGCTGATCGCGATCGAACATCTCACCTACGGATACGAGCAGCGGGCGGTGGTGGAGGACGTCTCCCTCCGGATCGTCCCGGAAGATTTCATCCTCCTGATCGGTCCGAACGGCGGGGGGAAGACGACCCTCCTCAAGCTGATCCTCGGGATCATCTCACCCTGGAGCGGCACGATCCGATTCCGCGGGGACGCCGAAGGGCGTCTCGGGTATGTGCCACAGTTCGCCAATTTCAACCGCACGTTCCCGATCTCGGTTCTCGACATGGTCCTGACCGGCTGCCTCAACCGGGAGAACTACTACCTGAGCCGCCGCCGCAACGCGGACCGGGAAAAGGCCGCGGCGACCCTTGCGAAGCTCGGTCTGATCGAACGGCAAGGGTCGAACATCTCCGACCTCTCGGGGGGGCAGCTCCAGCGCGTCCTGATCGCCCGCGCCCTCGTCTCCGATCCGCTCATCCTGTTTCTCGACGAACCGACCACGTCGATGGACGCCTCCTCGCAGAGCGGTCTGCTCGAACTGATCGACAGCCTCCGGGCGCACATGGCCATCGTGGTGGTTACCCACGACCCGACCCCCTATGCGCACCGCTATGACCACATCGCCTGCCTCAACCGGGAGCTCCACTACCACCGGCGGGGCGAGCTCGATTCCCCGACCCTGGAGAAGGTGTACGGCTGTCCGGTGGAAATCCTCGGACACGGGATACCCCACACCCTCCTTCCCCGGCACGCGCGGAGGGGGGACCGGCCGTGAGCGAAGTCCTCTCCTACGGATTCATTCAGCATGCGATCCTGGCCGGCATCATGGCAAGCGTCGTCTGCGGCGTGATCGGCCCGTTCATCGTGGCGCGGCGGATGGTGTTTATCAGCGGTGGACTCAGCCATACCGCCTTCGGCGGCCTGGGAATCGCCTACTGGCTGGGGATCCATCCTCTCCTCGGGGCGACCGTCTTCGTCCTGGCCGCGGCAGTCCTGATCGCGCGCATCCATGAGAAGAACCTGAACCAGAACGATCTCGCCATCGGCATCCTCTGGGCCGTCGGCGTTGCGATCGGCATCATCTTCATCCATCTCACCCCCGGCTACGCACCCGACCTGATGACCTTCCTGTTCGGGAACATCCTCACGGTTTCCCCCGGCGATCTTCTCGTCACCCTGCTCCTCGTCCTGACCGTTACGGCGACCGTCGTGGTCCTGTATCGGGGATTCGTCGCCGTCGCCCTCGACGAGGAGTATGCAAAGGCGCGGCGCCTTCCCGTCGCGTCGCTCAAGATGGGGCTGATGGTCCTCACCGCCCTTTCGATCGTCACCCTGATTCAGGTCGTCGGCATCCTCCTGGTGATCGCGCTGCTCACCATCCCCGTGGCCATCGCTTCCGAACTCACCCGCGATTTTCGCCGGATCATGCTCCTGTCGATCCTCTGCGGCATCTTCACCTGCCTGGCGGGGCTTCTGGTCTCGTACGTCGCCGAGCTTCCGTCCGGGGCCTCGATCATCCTCTGCGGCGGGGCCCTGCTGGGTCTCGTCCGGATCGGTAACCGTCTGTTCGCCGGCCGGAAATCTCCGCCGCCAACCCTGCGGCAGTAGAGACTGCGCGGCGATGCGTGCGCAGGATCGCCTGCTCCTTGACTTTGCGCCCCTTTTTTGTTGAGATGTCGCCACCGACTCTCTTACAGACGCAGAACCGGGGTGCCCCTGTCCCCCCGCGGACATCCCCGCAATCTCCGGGAGCGACGTTCCTCGATGGCAAAACTGAGACTGCTGCTCCGCAACCGAAACGTCATCTTTCTGCTGGCGCTGGGGACAGGCCTTCTCCTACCGCACGCCGTGCGGGTCACCACCCACCTCGTGCTGCCCGCGCTGGCCCTGGCAATGGCCCTCTCCACACTGGAGATCGAAACTGCCGTCTTCCGCCGTCCGCGCTCGCTCATCTTTCCGTCGCTGCTCGGGATCATCATGAACTACGTCATCCTGGGCAACAGCATCATCGGCATGGCCGCGCTGACGATCCGCGGCGAGGAGATCTGGACCGGGTTCGTCCTGCTGGCGGCGGTTCCGCCGGCCGTGGCCGTAATCCCCTTTTCCGCCTTTCTCCGCGGGAACGGCACCCTCTCCCTGTTCGGAACCGTCGGCGCCTATCTGGGCGCGCTGGCCATCATGCCGCTCATCGCCTTCGGTCTGCTCAGTGCGGCGGCCTTCGACCCGCTGAAACTCCTGCTGATCATCCTCGCGCTGATCGTCCTGCCGCTGGCCGTCTCCCGCCTCCTGATCCAGCGGGGACTGAAGCAGCGGATCGACCCCTATCGGGGCACCGTCACGAACTGGAGTTTCTTCGTTGTCCTGTACACCATGCTCGGTCTGAATCGCGACATCATCCTCGGTCAGCCCCTGGCCCTCATCCCCGTCGCTTCGATCGCGGTCGCCTCGATGTTCATCCTCGGCCTGCTGATCGATTGGGTCCTGGGTCTGTTCCACATCCCGCGGGAAACCAGGACCAGCCTCGTCCTCCTCGGTACCTTGAAGAATCAGGGCATGGCCGGAGGGCTGGCCCTGGCGCTCTTCGGCCAGGAAGCCGCGCTCCCCGCAGCGGTTTCCACCGTCGTGATGACCCTGTACATCGTCTGGCTCGATTTCAAGGCCGCCCGGACGTAACGCGCACCGATCTTTTTCGTGGCACGGCGGCTCTCCGGATGGTAGAATGGTGTCAAACCCTCACCCGATGAAAGGAGACGCGACAATGATAACGCTACCCGAACTTCCCTATGCAAAGGATTCCCTGGCCCCGGTAATCAGCGCCAACACGCTGGAGTTCCATCACGGAAAGCACCACAAGGCCTACGTGGACAACCTGGGAAAATTGATCGCGGGGACCGATCTCGCGGATCGGGACCTGGAGACGATCATCGCGAAAGTCGCCGGCGATTCCGCCAAGGCGGGGATCTTCAACAACGCCGCCCAGGTCTGGAACCACACCTTCTACTGGAACTGCTTGAAGGGCGGCGGAGGCGGTGCCCCGACGGGACCGGTGGCGGCCGAAATCACCGCGACCTGGGGGAGCTA
Source organism: uncultured Syntrophobacterales bacterium (assembly GCA_903928915.1). Taxonomy (GTDB): domain Bacteria; phylum Desulfobacterota; class Syntrophia; order Syntrophales; family UBA5619; genus JAKAFS01. Next base: position 54,746 of record CAIYSL010000085.1, read on the forward strand.
TCAGAAATTCGCCGAGGAGTTGAAAAACGCCGGCGTAACGCAATTCGGCAGCGGGTGGGCATGGCTCGTCCGCGACGGCGGGCAGCTGAAGATCACCAAGACCGCAAATGCCGATACGCCGCTCGCCCACGGCCAGAAGCCGCTCCTGACGATCGATGTCTGGGAACACGCCTACTATCTCGACTATCAGAACCGCCGCCCCGATTACCTGGCCGCGGTCATCGAGAAGCTGATCAACTGGGATTTCGTCAACGCAAACCTCGGCTGACCGCTGAGCACGGGCGGAGGGGACCGCTCCTTCGCCCTGCATGCTCGCCACGCCGGCAGCCGGCCGTCTCGCAGGGGGGCTCACATGGTACGCAACGTCGGCAGAACGGATCGCATCGTCCGGGTAATCATCGGCCTCGGCATCATCTGGGCGGGGTTCACCTACGAAAGTTGGTGGGGAGCGGTCGGCATCGTTCCTCTGGCCACCGCCGCGCTCGGCCACTGCCCGGCCTATGTCCCGTTCAAGTTCTCCACCTGCGGACGGGACGACTGATCCCGGTCCTGACGGGGGGGCTATGGCGCAGGCAGTCCCGAAGGATGACAACCGCGGCCACCGGATGAGGCTGAGACGCAGGTTCCTGACCGCGGGAATCAACGCCTTCCAGGAGTATGAAGTCCTGGAGCTCTTCCTGACCTACGCGCTTCCCCGGGCCGACGTCAAGCCGCAGGCGAAGCGGCTGATCGCACAATTCGGTTCGCTCAAGGCGGTCGTCGACGCGGACATCGCCGAGCTGACGGCGATCGCCGGGGTCGGGGAAAACTCCGCAGTGCTGATCAAACTCGTCAAGGAGATCGCCTCGCTGTACCTCCTGCAGAAGGCGAAGCAGAAACGGCAGGTGAGCTGCACCTCCGAGCTGTTCGATTTCTGCCGGACGGCGATGGGGGGGAAACGGGACGAGGAGTTCAGCGTGATCTACCTGGACGCACAGAATCAGGTGATAGAATTTGAACCCATCCAGAAGGGGATCGTCAATCAGGCCGTTGTGTACCCGCGGCAGGTCCTCGAGAACGCCCTGAAGAAGAAGGCCTCGGCGATCATCCTCACCCACAACCACCCTTCCGGCCATGTCCGCCCCTCGGAGGCCGACATCCGGCTGACGAAAACGATCCAGGAAACGGCGAAGCTCCTGGACATCCTCGTCCATGACCACATCATTGTCGGAGAAAACCGCTTCTTCAGTTTCCGCGAGGAGGGGTTGCTTCCCTGAGCACGGCCGAACGACGCAGGCGGTGCGCCGGGTAAGGGCTGCGACCGCGGGAGTGCTCCGGATGTTCCGCGGCGGTCGGGAAGCGCCGCCCGGGCAGGGAAAATAAAAAAGGGGGCAGCGATGACCCCCGATCCGTTCGTATCGTTCCTCTGCGCAGCCGGACGTTCCCGTCCGGGAACGGCTGCGAGACTACTTCTTCTTGTCTACCCGCTCTTTCAGCTCCTTACCGACCTTGAAGAAGGGCAGTTTCTTGGGGGCAACCTTGATGCTCTTTCCCGTCTTGGGGTTTCTCCCCGTATAGGCATCGTACTTCCGCACGACAAAACTTCCAAACCCTCTGATCTCGATCCGGCCATTCCGCTTCAGTTCGTCGGTGAAGCCTTTGAATACCAGATTTACCAGGTCGATCGCCTTCTTCTCCGTCAGGTTTTCCTTCCGGCTTAACGACTCGATGAGTCCAGACTTATTCATGACCTCCTCCTTATAAATAATGGCTTCCCACCTTCATGTGCGAGACCTCGGGCAAGGTCTTGCGCGATCAAATAACGTAATAATATATCATTAGTTTTGGCGACTATTATTTATTTTCAGGTGAATGTCAAGCGAATTTTTCCCGAATATTTCCCGTTTTCCGCTCTTGGCGCGGGCCGTCAGGCGATCGATTTCCCGCTGCTTGAGCGGGCGCCATTCGCCCTCGCGAAGCGATCCCAGGGAGAGATCCGCCACAGCGGTCCGCACGAGACGGACGACCGAATGGCCGAGCGCGTCGAAGGCCCGCCTGACGACGCGGTTTCTCCCGTCGGTGATGGTGAGTTCTACCCAGGTGCTGGAGCGATTCGTCTTTTCGACACGGAAGGCGACCGGAGCGAACTTCCCGTCGGGAAGGTCTATCCCCTTCTCGAAGGCCCGGAGCTCCGTCCGGGTGAGCGCCCCTTCCACCTTGACGCGGTAGGTCTTGGGAATACCGTAGCTCGGGTGCTGGATCCGTTGGGCAAACTCCCCGTCATTGGTCAGGATCAACAGCCCCTCCGAGTCGTAGTCCAGCCGACCGACCGGGTATACCCGCTCCGCCACCCCGGCGAGCAGATCGGTCACGATCGGTCTGCCCTGGGGATCGCTCAGGGTGGTCACATACCCCGGAGGTTTGTGCAGCGCCAGATAGATCTTGTCGGTGTCCGGCGAGATGAGCTTGCCGTCCACCCGGATTTCATCCTTCCGGAGATCCGCCTTCGTTCCCGGCGCCCGCACCACCGCGCCGTTCACGCTGATCCGCCCCGCGGCGATCATCTCCTCCGCCGCACGCCGGGACGCCACACCGGCCCGGGAGAGAATCTTCTGCAGACGCTCCAGGGTCATTTCACTCCTGCCGCTCATCCGCGCCGCTCCGGGGAACTTCTGAATCCGCCGGAGTGGGAGAACCGGGATCATCCGCCGGCCCGGGGCCATTGTCCGCCGACGGTGCGGAATAGTCAGCGGGGCCGTCGCTGCCCTGCGTAGCCTCGGAATCCGGCAAGACCGGCGCTTCGGACCGCTCCGCGGGGCCGGGGCCGTTGTCCTGCGGCTCCCGCTCACCGCGCGATTCCGCCGCTCCGGAACGCCCGGCATCAGCGCCGTCACCCTGCGGTTCATGCGAACCCGGCACAGCCGCCGCCGCGGTTCCATCCCTGCGGGCGCGGTCATCCTCTTCCCGCGGCTCGATCGCGTCGGGGAGCGTCAATGGCTCGCGGAAGGCCGCGGTTCCGCGCCCTCCCTGCCCCTCCTGGTCTTCCAGAATGTTCGGCAGTTCGAGGTTGACGGGCGCCCCGTCATCCTGCAGGTCCTTCAGATCCCGCAGGGTGGGCAATTCGGTGAGGTCCCTGAGGTTGAACACCTCGAGGAATTTCTTGGTGGTGCCGTAGATGATCGGCTTACCGGGGACATCCTTCCTCCCGACGATCCGCACGATCTTCTTCTCCAGCAGCCCCTTGAGGGCCCCGCTCGCATCGACGCCGCGCACCCGGTCGATGTCCGCTTTCACGATCGGCTGGCGGTAGGCGATCACGGCCAGCGTCTCGAGCGCCGCCGTCGACAGCATGGCGGGCCGTGCCGCTTTCAGCTTCCGGATCCAGGGGGCCATATCCGGTCGGGTCCTGAACTGGAAGCCTCCCGCTACCTGCACGAGCTGGATCCCTCCCCCCCGCGCGTCGTACGTCTGCCCCAACGCTTCGAACAGCGCCAGGACCCCCGCTCGGTCCGCATCGGTCAGGACCTCCACCGCCCGCTCCGGGGTCAGCGGGCTCTCGGAGGCAAACACGAGCGCCTCGAGGATCGCGATCATTTCTTGACTCATGACTCCACCGCCAGAAACAGCCGGATCGCCCCGAAGGGGCCGGCCTGGTAGGCACGGATCATCCGGAGCTTCATCAGCTCGAGGATTGCCAAGAACGTGTAGACGATCCGCCTTCTGTCCGTACGCTCTCCGAGCAGCTCCGTGAAGGACAACTGTTTCGCTTCCGTCAATTGATCCATGATCTCGTTAATCCGGTCGGCCAGGGAGATCTTCTCCGTATCGAACGCCAGCCGCTCCGTCTTATCGAGATTGGCGACAATCCTGCGGAAGGCTTCGACGAGTTCGAAAACATCCACCTCGACCATCGCCTCGTCATCATCACCGGCATGGTCGGGCTGTTCGGAAGGTGCGCCGCGGGCGAACACGTCGCGCTCAAGCAGGGGACGGTGTTCGAGGGTAAGCGCCGCCTCCTTGTAAGCCCGGTACTCCAGCAGTTGCTGGACAAGCTCGGCCCGCGGGTCCTCTCCCTCCTCCTCCTGGTCTTCGTTCTCGACGGGCGGCAGGAGCAGCCGCGATTTGATGTGGAGGAGGGTCGCCGCCAGCACCAGGTATTCTCCGGCCAGATCCAGGTTGAGCGAGCGCATCAAGTCGAGATACCCCAGGTACTGCTCCGTTATCAGGGCAATCGGGATATTGTAGATATCGATCTCGTTTTTCCGGATGAGATAGAGCAACAGGTCCAGGGGACCTTCAAAGATGTCGAGCTTGATCTCATAGCTCATGGCTTATCTTCATGGCGTCGCGCACCTCCGCCAAGGTGGCCTTCGCGATCCGGGCGGCCCGGACATTGCCGTCCTCGATGATCGCCCTGACCTCGCCGGGATTGGCCAGGTAGTGGTCCCGCCGCTTGTGGATCGGCCGCAGCCCCGCGGCGATCGCGTCGGCGAGCCGCCGTTTGCACTCCGTGCAGCCTATGGCCGCACTCCGGCAGGCGGCTTCCATCTCCGCGACCGTCGCCGCAGAAGAATACAGCCCGTGAAAGGTGAACACGTTGCACAACTCCGGCCGACCGGGGTCGCGTTTCCGCTGCCGCTGCGGATCGGTGAACATCGCCGCTACTTTCTTCTGCAAGGCCTCGCCCCGATCGCTCATGAAGATCGAGTTGTCGTAGGACTTGCTCATCTTTCGCCCGTCGATGCCCAGGAGTTTCGGCACCTCCGTCAGCAGCGGCTCGGGGATGGGGAAGATCTCACGGTACAGAAAATTGAAGCGGCGGGCGATCTCCCGCGTAAGTTCCACGTGGGGAAGCTGATCGACACCGACCGGAACGCCGTAGGCCTTGTACATGATGATGTCCGCCGCCTGCAGGACCGGATACCCGAGGAACCCGAAGGTGGAAAGGTCCTTCTCGGTCAGTTCGTCCTTCATCTCCTTGTAGGTGGGGTTCCGCTCCAGCCAGGCCAGGGGGGTGATCATGGAGAGCAGCAGGAACAGTTCTGCATGCTCCTTCACGCTCGACTGGATGAACAGGGTGCTCTTCGCCGGATCGAGCCCGGCAGCGAGCCAGTCGATGACCATGTCGACGGTGTTGGCCCGAATATCCTCGGTCTTCGCGTAATCGCTCGTGAGCGCGTGCCAATCGGCAACGAAGTAATAGCAGTCGTACCCGCCGCTGTCCTGCAGTGCAACCCAGTTCGAAAGCGCCCCGTACAGGTTGCCCAGGTGAAGCTTTCCCGTGGGCCGCATCCCGCTCAATATCCGTTTCCCGGTCACCCAACCCTCCTGAAGGGACCATTCCCGTCCCCCTGTGTCCTGCCGCGATGCCGCCCGGTCGCGGCAGGGCCGCCCTTCCGCCGGCAGCTTCGCTCTGTATCACGATAACGAAAATGCCTCCATCGAAAAAATCAATGGAGGCCTTTTCGTCCGTATTCTGTACCGACCCGCTTATTTTACTTTGTCCGCCAGCGCCTTACCGGCCTTGAATTTGATGACCTTCTTCGCCGCTATCTTGATGGTCTTGCCGGTCTGCGGGTTGCGTCCCTCACGGGCCTTCCTCTTGACCACGGAAAACGTGCCGAATCCGACCAGTCCGAGTTTGCCGCTCTTCTTGAGCTCTTTCGCCACTGCCATGGTGTAGGCCTCAAGCGCACACGCAGCGGCCGCCTTGGTAATATCCGCCTCTTCCGCCATCACCGCAATCAATTCCGCCTTCGTCATTCCTTTACATCCCCCTTTCATCAAAAGTGTTATGGACCATTACGTCTTCCCCACCCCACGGTGGTTAAACTCCTGTCAATTGATTCCCGGAGAACGATAAATGCCTGATTCGATCGGAATCATTCGCATTTTATGCAACATCGGCCGGAGGCGATGTTGCCCGGAAAACGACGTCTACCCTGCAAACATAACGATAATTGTTAAAGAATATTGAGCAGCTCTGCGCCCGTGCCCAACGTTGGGCATATCCCTAACACAAAGAAAAACAACAAGCAAGAAAAATCTAATATATTTCATCAATACGGCCGGCACAGAATCGGAGGTGCAGGACTGACGCCGGTTTGACAACCATCAGGCTTTGTGTTACGCACGGCCAGGCGATTTGGGAAGGGATGAGGGCACGAAATGGCGCGCAGGGAAACGGACATCGGGACGAAGTTTGCAGGCTGGCTCGGCCTGTTGCACCCGCCCTTCCACACGGTCGGGATACTTCCATTCATCCTCGGCACCGTTCTGGCCCGGCGCGCCGGAGCGGGCTTCAGCATCACGAATCTGATCCTCAGCACGCTCGGCATCGTGCTGGTCATGCTGGCAACCTACTATGCCGAAGAATACTTCTCCTACCGGGAAGGTGAGCGCTCCCGGCGTCTCTTCCGGTACCCGCTGGCCGGCGGGGTCGGGCCGATTCCCGATGCGCGGCCGCCGCGTTCCCGCGCGCTGCTGATCAGTTCCGCCGCAGCCGCACTCGCCGCCGTCATCGGCATCGTCCTGCAATTCGGCCTCCACACCGGCCCGCTGACCATCCTGCTCGGGCTGCTCGGCGCCCTGCCCGGTCTGTTTTACTCCACCCGGCTGATTCGGCTGTTCGAAAAGGGATTCGCCGAGCTGTTCATCGGCTTCTGTTACGGCTGGCTCCCGCTTGCCGCAGCCTTCTACGTCCAGCAGGGATTTATCGATCCCCGCATCCATTGGATGGCGGTACCGATCGGTCTTTCCATCTTCAACGTCATCCTGCTGAACGAATTCGTCGAGTATCCCGCCGATACCACCGTCGGCAGGACGACGCTCCTGGTGCGGATGGGGAAGACCACGGGGATGTCCGCGTATGTGCTGTTCTCGGTCCTCTCCTGGCTCTCCATGTACCTGTCCGTCGGGGCGGGCATCCCGCGAAAAGCCCTGTTCTTCTATCTGCCCGTGATGCTCCTGTCGGCGTGGATCTGCCTGATGATGGTCCGCGGAAAATACGAAAACCCCCTCCTTCTGGAGTTGCTCTGCGGATTGAACATCGCCGTGAACCTCGGAACGGCGGTCGCGTATATGCTGACCTTTCTCTGACCCCTCAGGCTGTTGAGCTGCCGGCGCAACGTTGCCGTCTCCCCCCTGCGGCTAACGGCTGTTCCCGCGTTTCTTCACGAGGAAGTACAGCTCCCCCCGCTCTGCCAGGCTTCCCGCCAGCATCTCCGCCTGCGTGCCGCTGCCGCAGAACAGATCGACCCGACCCGGCCCCTTGATCACGCCGCCCGCATCCTGGCTGACGACGAAGCGCGAGAAGGGCGTCCAGGACTCCACGCCTCCATCCCTGTCGAGTTTCGGCTTTCTCGCCCGCATGAAGGCCAGGGCGCCGCGCGGGAAGACCGCCGCGTCGGTGGCGATCGAACGGCCCGCCGTCAAGATCTCGCCGAGCGAACCGACCGGACCCTCGGTGACTTCACGGAAGAAGATGAAACTCTCGTTGTGGCCGAGGATCTCCGGGAGTTCCTCGGGGTGCTCCCGCAGGTAACGTTTGATCGACCGGTAGGATATCTCCGCAGCGGAAATCCTCCCCGTTTCCCGCAGGTACCGGGCCAAGCTCTGCCACGGTCGTCCGTTCTTCAGGGCGTAGCCGATTTGCAGGAGCCTTCCGTCGGGCAGTCGAATCTTGCCGGAGCCCTAGGTGTGGAGAAAGAAGAGATCGATCCGGTCGTCCACCCAGGCAATCTCGAGCCCCCGGCCCGCAAGCGCGCCGAGCTCTTCGATCTCGTTCCGGCTGTAATAGGGAATGAGTTCCCCGTTCCTGACGCGGCCGATCAGCTGTTCGTACGGGTACCGCTCGGCGAATCGGCCGAGGTTGACCACGACGGCATCCTCCGGGGCCCGGTAGACGGGGTAGCGGTCCCGCTCGGTCTTTACGAGCGAACCGCTGATGATCGGTTCGAAATACCCCGTGAACAGGACCGTATTCCTGCCGTCCCCGCCGGTCGACTGATAGACGTCGAAGCCCTCCCGGATCCGCACCTGTTTGAGCGGGTCGGGTTCATCGCGCCGGAGGATCTCCCGGAGGGCGATCAGGGTCTCCCGCAGCTCCCGGACGGTGACCATGGCCTCGCCCATCCGGCGGGGTCCGTCGCCGGCTGCGCGATCGTAATACCGGAGGCTCTTCTCGACGGCCCGCTCCAGCGAGGCAAGGTCCATGTCGTCGGCAAACAGCGGAACGCGTTCGGGGGGCAGCAGCACGAGGGCGGGCGGTTTTTCCACCCGGGGGGGTGGCACGGGTCGGGTTACCGGGACCGCGCACCCGGCGAGCAGAACGAGGGCCAGAGCAAACAGCAGGGCGCGTCGTGCCATCTCACAGTTCCAGGATCATGGCCACTTCGTCGCAGAAGTCGGGATACTTGGAACAGCGGAAACAGTCCGACCAGATCTTCTCGGGGAGCGTGGACCTCTCCACGTCCCGAAAGCCGAGCTTCCGGAAGAACTCCCGCTTGTAGGTGAGGGTGAAGATCCGAAACAGCTCCAGCGTGATCGCCTCGGAGATGCAGGCCTCCACGAGGTTGCGTCCGATCCCTTCCTTCCGGCGTTCCTCGGCCACGTACAGGGACCGGATCTCCGCCAGATTCTCCCAGATGATGCTCATCGCGCAGATGCCGAGGATTTCTTCCTTCCCGTCCTCCTGGTAGATGAAGAAATCCCGCAGGCTGCCGTAGATGTCCATCAGGGAACGGGGGAGCATTTCCCCCTGCCCCGACGAGAGGTTGATCAGCCGGTGAATGGTCTTGACGTCCCCGATTCGCGCCTTTCTCAGCATTCCTCACTCCTGGTGTACCGCATCCCGGCGGGTGTGCCGATCGGCCCCCGCCGTGTGTCCGAACAGCCGCCCTGGACGGCGACGGCGACCGTGGAACCTCATCCGCGCACCGCCGCGAGCAGCATCTCCCGCGCGTGCTCCCGCGCCGTTTCCGTCAGCTCCACCCCCCCCAGCATCCGGGCGATCTCCTCCACGCGCTCCGCCTCGGGCAGGAGGGACAGAGAGGTGTTGGTCCTCTCCCCGGCGACCCGCTTCGCCACCCGGTAATGCCGGCTGCCGCAGCAGGCGATCTGGGGGAGATGGGTGATGCAGAGGACCTGGTGGTGGCGGGAAACCTCCCTGAGTCTCTGGCCGACGATCTCGGCCGTGGCCCCGCCGATCCCGCTGTCCACCTCGTCAAAAACGATCGTCCCGACGGAACCGGTCCGGGCCAGCACCTTCTTCAGCGCCAGCATGATCCGGGAGAGCTCCCCGCCGGAGGCGATCCCCCGCAGCGGTTTGAGTTCCTCTCCCACGTTCGGGGAGAGATAGAACTCCGGATCGTCCGTCCCCGTCTCCGTGTACACGATCTCCCCGGCCGGCGGTTCGGGGAACACGACGGCGAAGCGGGCGTTTTCCATCCGCAGCGACCGGATCTCCTGCTCGACAGCCTCGCGCAGCAGCGCCGCCGCCTCATGCCGTCCCCGGGAAAGCCGTTCCGCCGCCGCGGCCATCCGTTTCCGCTCGGCGGCCGCATCCGCCGCAACCTGCTCGATCTCCCCCTCCACCGAGGCGATCCGCCCCAGTTCCTCCTCCGCCTCGGCCTGTCTTGCCAGGACCGCCGCGAGGGTTCCGCCGTATTTCCGCTTCAGACGGCCAAGCAGCTCCAGCCGCTCTTCGACCGCCTCCAGCCGCGCCGGATCGATCGAACGCCGGCCCGCGTAATCGCGCAGCGTCCGGGCGGCCTCCTCGATCCGGTAGTACAGCTCATCCATCTCCTCCGCCGAGAGGCCGAGGCTAGCGTCTATCTTCCTGATCTCCCGGACGCGAGCGGTAGCGTCGCGGAATTGCTCCAGCACGGACTCCCCCTTTCCGTAGAGGGTCTCGTACGCCCCCTCGCTCAGGTCGATCAGCTTCTGGGCATTTGCGAGGACCGTTTTCTCCTCCAGCAGCGCGGCGTCCTCGTCCGGCCGGACCGCCGCCTGCGCGATCTCCCCGCTCTGGAACCGGAGAAATTCCTCGCGCTCCGCCCTCTTTCTCCGGAGCTCCTGCAGGTCGAGCAGCCGCGCGGCGAGTGAGCGATGCCTGTCGTAAGATTCCCGGTACGCCGACCGCAGCGGCACCAGCCCGCCGAACTCGTCGAGGATTTCGCTGTGGCTCTCGGGATTCAGGATCATCTGATGTTCGTGCTGTCCGCAGATGTTGATCAGCGACTCGCCGATCGTCGCGAGGGCCGACAGCGGCGCCAGCGCGCCGTTGATGTACACCCGGTTCCTTCCGGAACGGGACACCACGCGGCGGACGATCAGCTCCTCGCCGTCGCCGAACCCGAGCTCGTCGATCTTCCTTCTCAGCCCCTCCTGCCCCCGGATGGTGAACAGCGCCTCCACCACGGCCGCGTCCTCGCAGGACCTGATCATGTCGGCATTGGCGCGGTCGCCCAGCAGGAGCCCCACCGCGCCGACGATGATCGACTTGCCGGCCCCCGTCTCGCCGGAGATGATGTTGAGACCTTCGGCGAAGGTCACCTGCAATTCGTCGATGATGGCAAAATTACGGATGTTGAGTTCCGTCAGCATCCCGTCTCTTCCGTACGGCCTCGGTCTGGGATCCGCCCCACCCCAGCTTCGTCCGCAATATCTCCAGGTAGTCCCGATGGGGCGAGGAGATCAGCTTGGTGATGCACGGTGACTGCCTGATCGTGATCCGGTCGCCGGATCGAACGGTGAACGAAACCTGTCCGTCGAGGGTCACGGTGGCCCCCTCTTCCTGGGTTCGCAAGGTCACTCCGATGTCGGCCCGTTCCGGGAGGATGATCGGCCGGTTGGTCAGGGTGTGGGGACAGATCGGGTTGATGATGACCGAGCAGAGCTCCGGGAAAACGATCGGCCCCCCCGCGGCGAGCGAATAGGCCGTCGACCCGGTCGGGGTCGCGACGATCAGCCCGTCCGCCTTGAACGTGGTCAGGTAGCGGCCGTTGACGGTCGTCTCGAGCTCGACGATCCGGGAGAGATTACCCCGGTTGATGACCACATCGTTCAAGACCGTCCCCTCGCGGGGCTCCTCCTCGCCGGAGACGATCTCCACGTCGAGCATCATCCGCTGTTCGATCTGGAAATCCCCCGCAAGGATCACCTCCAGGGCGCTGAACATCTCCCCCAGGTTCACCTCGGTCAGATAGCCGAAGGCCCCGAGATTGATCCCCACGATCGGCACATCCCGGTCCTTCATCAGCCGGGCAGTCCTGAGGATCGTCCCGTCCCCCCCGAACACCACCAGCAGGTCGATCAGCGAACCGATCTTGCCCCGTTCCACGCCGGGGCCGGCGCCGATCTTCGCGGCGATCCCCTCCTCCAGGAGCACCTCCAGCCCGCGGGCCTTCAGCCAGCCGTGCAGCTCGGCGGTACAGGAGGCGGACTTCTCCTTGGCTATGTTCGCGATGATCCCGACTTTCTTTATCAGCATCGAGAAACCTTCGTGCGGAATTTCCCGAATCTCCTACCATAAAATCTCACCGCTGTCCATGCGTTATCGCACCCGGGTATACGCCTTGACAGTTGCCGGTCGATGGGTTAGTGTCCCGACTTCCGAAGGAGGTTCGCATGGGCATACGCAAGGGCACGCTCTCATTTTCCCGGTATCGGCTGGTCGGCACCCTGCCCGATCGCTTTCCGGCGTTCTTCGCCGAACGGATCCGACGGCACGCCTTTCAGACCGTCTGGCGCACTGCCGACGAAAAGGCGGCCGGCTGGACCGGGCTGGAAGATCCGCTGGACACGGAGTTCCCCTACGCCTCCTACGCCCAGGGACGCTACTTGCTGTTTTCCCTCCGGATCGACAGGAAGTCGGTGGCGCCGGCCCTGCTGCGGCTCCGGGTAATGGAAGCCGAACGGAAGAAGCTCGCGGAAACCGGCCAGAAGAAACTCTACCGAGAACAGCGGGAGGCAATCCGGGAGGCGACGCGCCTCGAGCTGCTCGGGAAGTGCCTTCCCATCCCCTCCTTCTTCGAGGTCTGCTGGTCCGTTCAGGAGGACCGGGTGTACTTCTGCTCGCTCTCCGACGCCCTGTGCGAAGAGCTGCGGGAACTGTTCAAGGAATCCTTCCAGCTCGACCTGGGCCCCTTCGTACCCTGGGCTGCGGACGCGTCGCCCGGCCTTCCCGCCCCCCGGGCCGGGAAAGGCGCCCCACCGGCCGCGCTGCCGCCGGGGGCGGACCCCCTGACGATCGGCAGGGAATTTCTCACCTGGCTCTGGTTCAAGAGCGAGGAGCGGGGCGGAAAGATCACGGTCCCGGACGTGGGCGAATGCGAGGTGCTCTTTCTCCGGCGCCTGGTCCTCGAATCAGGAGACGGGGAATACGCCGAATCGGTGGTCTGCCAGGGGATGCACGCCGACCTGAAGGAGGGCAAAGAGGCGCTCCGGCAGGGGAAAAAGATCACCGCGGCGCGCCTCCGCATCAGCCACGACAAAACGGAATGGGAGTTCACCTTCAAGGCAGACCGGTTTCACTTCCAGTCCCTGAAGCTGCCGACGCTGCCGGAAAACGACGGCGAGGAGGCTGACCGCGAAGGGCAGCTCCTCGAACGGATCTACCTGATCGAAAAGGCCGCGGGGATGATGGACCAGCTGTTCGGGTCGTACCGGGAGGTCCGCTCCTCCGGGGCGTGGGCAGCGGAACAGACCCGCATGCAGCGGTGGATCGCCCAGACCGGATAGGCTCTGCCGTCCGCTCGCCCCTCCCCTGCGGGCACGCAGGGGTGAGCCCCATCCCGCGGGGAGAAGACTGCCGCCGTCTCTACCCGCTTTGTCTCCCCCCTTCTCCACCCCGTTGGCCCGCCGATAGACGTTGTCCACCTTCCATCGCCAGCGCAGCAGGGGATAGCTGCGAACGTCGAACGTCCGCTTCAGGACGATCGCCGAGGCCGAAGCCCGGCTCTCGGCCCGCAGATAGCTCCGCTGTGCGTCGCCGACGGCGGCATAGTTCGAATGGCGGTCGATCTTCGGGAAAAAGAGGAGTTCCCAGTTTCCGAGGTCGCGGAACTCATCACGAAAGAGGACACCCGCCCCGGCGGGCGGGAAACCGCCCAGCAGGAGCAACAAGACGATCATCCAGACGGTCATGGGGATCAGCCCGGTGTTAAGCCGGAACGGGCTCACGACCCGGCCAGCGCCCCCGAACAGGAGGAGCCGGCCCCGGCCGTACATCCGAAGCAGTGGAGGCCGGTCACGATGCGCCGTCTGTGGAGCAGCGCGGGATCGAACGACTCGATCCGCCGGGGTGCGCCGTGGTTCACCGCCATGCCGAGGGCGAGGTTGAAGTCGCAGTCGTACAGGGTTCCATCCCAGTCGACGCTGATCTGATGGCGGCACATCAGATGGGGCAGGGTCGAGGGGTTGAAGGCCTCCTGGAGGATCCTCCGGTACACCCGCAGTTCCCCCGTCGCTTCCAGGCGCCGCCGGAACCGGCCGAGCGGCATGTTCGTCAGCACGATCAGGCGGGTGAAGAAGAGGCCGAACCTGCTGCGGAGCTCTTCCCGGTAGAGACTCTCCAGTTCCGGCTGCGACGGGGGGAGGAACGCATCACCGGGGTTGTATACCAGGGTCAGCGGCAGCTCCCCGTCGATGCCGTACCCGTTTGCGTTCAGTATGCGCAGGGCAGCGATGGCCATCTGGTAGACCCCTTCGCCCCGCTGGGCGTCCACGTTTTCCTCCAGGTAGCAGGGCAGCGAACCGACCAGGGCGACGCGGTGAGCCCGAAGAAGGGAAAGCATTTCCGCGCAGGACGGCCCGGAGAACGTCGTGAGGTTCGTACGGACCTGCAGGGCACGTCCCTGGTTACAGAGCGCCTCCACGAACGGGCGGAACCGGGGGTGGAGCTCGGGCGCCCCCCCGGTGATATCGATCAGCCGAAAGGGGCTCCGCCGCGTCAACGCAATCAGATCGTCCATCACCGCCGCGGGCATCTGCTCCCGCCGCAGCGGGGAACACTCCAGGTGGCAGTGGCCGCAGGCGAGGTTGCAGGTCCGTCCCAGGTTGACCTGGAGGGTAGCGATCGATTCACTCCGGAGTCCCTCAGGCAGGAGCGGGGCGATGGCCCTGTCGAACCCGTTCATCGCTCCTCCCCTTTCTCCCGGGTGCTGGCGGGCTCGCTCGCCTGCGGCAGGGGGGCGATCTTGCGGAACCGGGGTTTCAAGACCGCGACCAGGACGAGGGCACCGGCGGCAATGGCCGCCCCCGCCAGCAGCCCCTGGATGCTTCCCAGCAGGATCAGCTCGCCCAGCGAACTGCCGAAAGCGACGAAGGCGATGCAGCCCGGCAGCATGAACACCACGGAGCTCCAGAGGTACTGTCCGAAGGAGATCGGGGTGAGCCCGAGCAGGTAATTCAGGACGTTGAAGGGAAAGACGGGAATCAGCCGGACGAAGGCGACCGCCTTCCAGCCGTGCTTCGCGACGTTCTCCTCCAGCCAGTGCCATTGTCCGGCAGCAAACCGCTTCCGGACCGCATCGTGCAGGAGGTACCGCGCCAGGAAGAAGGAGACGCACGCCCCGGCCGTTGCCCCGGTGATGGCGAACAGGACGCCCCAGACCGGTCCCCAGAAAAACCCGGCAGCGAGGCTCAGGGGGATGCTCGGCAGGAACAGCGCCGGGGCGACCGCGTAGATCAGCATGAAGATCAGCGGCGCCGCCAGCGGATATGCACCAAGCAGCTTCAGGAGCGCCTCTGTGGAGAAGAATCCCCGCTGCCCCAGGAAAAAGCCGCCTCCGATCAGGAGCGCAGCGACCAACCCGACGACGATCTTCTTTCTCTGCATATGCAACCCCAGCGCGAGCAACAACCGATTCCCCCACTGCCGCGACGGGGAAGGAGGCGGCTGGACAGCGGGCGCCCCGGACAGCGCCCAGAGAAGGTGAAGTACCCGCACCCCCGCTTTCCCGAAGCAGCCCATGCAGCCCGAACAATAGGTGATGATGGCCCGCCCGCCGGCCCGATCGGCAATCCGGCGCATAAAACGGTCCGCCAGCTCTTGCGAGAGGAGCGGCAGACCTCCTCCGTTGCCGCAACAGGCGATCAGCGATCCCCTCTCCTTACCACCAGGGCGAAGCCCGATCCGCCCGGCGATTCCTTCGCGGGTAGCCGGGAATTCCCCGGCAGGACAAGGGTGATGGAGAAAGGCCGCATCCGGAAGCATCTCCGGCACGATCTCCTCATACAGCAGGTCGAGGACGAATTCAACGCGAATTCCGGCGAGCCGATGCGCGAGGACCTTGCGGCAATTGATGCAGCCCGTCACGATGCGGGTGATCCCGCATCGTGCGAGCCGTTCGCGGATGCCGCGGCAGGCTGCCTCCACCGCATCGATATCACCGAGCTGAAACAGCGGTTCGAAGCAGCAATCCAGGACGATCCCGATCGGCTCTGCCAGACTCCGCTCCAGGGTCGTGCGGACCGTCCTCACCATGGCCGGACTCGCGCCGGCCAGGCCGCACCCCGGCCAGAAGGCGGTGGACCGGAAAGGATAGTAACGAAAGGGAAACCGCTGCCCGCTGCGGGCATACCTGCGGGCGCCCCGGAGGGCCTGCGCGACCCGGGCGGGGACCTGCCCGCCTGCGATCAGCGCCCGCTTCGCCTCGCGCAGGGCGGCTGCCGGGTCGAGCCCCTGCGGGCAGACCCGGCGGCAGAGCCCGCAGCCGGTACACAGGAAGGCCGCGCCGGTTTGGGCGGTCAACAGGCGATCCGGGGTTCCGCAGCTGTCGAGGAAGGCACACTGCTCCTGACAGACCCCGCAGCCCGTACAGGCAGCGGTGAACGCCTCCAGTTCCGGGGAAGCCATCATCGGCGCGGGTTCCTGCTATTTCACTTTTTCGACGGAGTAATCAGCCTCGTCCCACGCCTTGATCCCGCCTGGATGGCGATAGACGTTCCGGTAGCCGAGCTTGACCGCCCACATCGCCCTGTTGTGGCTGCGAGTGCATCTGACGAACCCGCAGTAGAAGACGATCACTCGGGTTTTGTCCGGACCGAGCAGCTTTTCCAGTGCGGCTCGGGTGCCGTCGTCCAGGGTGCCCATCTCGGGAATCGGAAACTCGATCTGCTTCGCCCCCGGGATGTGCTGCTTCTGGTAGCTCGCCTCGTAGGGCATCGTATCGACGATCAGCATCTCCTTTTTCTGATCGACCCGCCCTTTGAGTTCCCCGGTCGTGACGATCCGGTACCCTCCCCGCTCCACCTCGCGGGCGAAGGTCACGGCGGTCTTCTCCGTCTCGATCTCCTGTGCCCCCCACGCGGCAAGGCAGGTTCCCGTGGCCGCGCAGAGCAGCGCTCCGACCGCAAGCACCGTCCATAATCCCTGTTTGCTCAGCATCCGTCTCTCCTTTCCCTGTCAGTTGTTTTCCACCACACGACCCCTGACCCGTCCCGCACGATGCCCCTGCGCTCTGTAGGATACAGAAACGGCACGACGACTCCCGCCAGCACAAGATCCCGGATGAAGGCCCGGTGGAGCGCGTCGCGCCGTGCCAGGTCGGCCGCTCCGAGGCATCCGCAATCCACGTCAAGGTCCCGCAGGATTCCGTAGTTACGCCGGCGGTATTCCCGTTTCGGCGGTACTGTAGTGATGTTTCATGCATAGGACAAATTGATTAAATAAATAGTTAATCATATGTGATAGCGATATTGAATCAACGATATCAGCCGGTTGGTTGTCATTCGGGAGGATCTGTTTTCATCGCGGGAGGAAGCGCACCTGCTTCGCAGCCCCGGAAGGTACGGGGGGGCTGCCGCGGGCGGGTAAAAAGTCTTGACTTACACCGCCGACGGCATATAGTCGCCGGACAAAATCCATGTCCGTCCGCGGTCTCCCATGTCGATCACTCTGACCTTTGCCCTGGCGTTCACGATCATCACGCTGGTACAGGCCGGTCGCGTCCTGCTTACGCTTTACGCCCTCCGGCTCGGAGCACAACCCTTTGCCGTCGGGATCCTTGCCGCCACGTTTTCGCTGCTGCCGATGCTGCTCTCCTGGCAGGTGGGCAGGCTTTCCGACCGCTTCGGCTCCCGCTGGCTCCTGCTGGCGGGCACCGTCGGCGGCGCCATCGGTATGCTCCTGCCCCACGCCGTGCCCGAGCTGTTCGCCATCTTCATCGCCGGCGTGACGAACGGTCTGCTGTTTGCCTTCTCCGGCGTCTGCCTGCAGAATCTCGTGGGACTGCAGAGCAATCCCCAGACCAGCGCCCGGAATTTCAGCAACTACAGCATGCTCATCTCCGCAACCGGGTTTGTCGGTCCGCTCCTGGCCGGTTTTTCCGTCGACCACTCGGGTCCTGCCGCCGCGTGCCTCCAGCTTGCGTTCCTTGCGCTGATCCCGGCCGCCCTGCTGATCGCCTGGGGCCGTATCCTGCCGCAGGGGTCGCGGGGGGTAGGCCCGGCAGGGAGTGTCCGCGACATGCTCACGGAATCGGGCCTCTGGCGGGTGCTGGCCACCAGCAGCCTGGTGGTTACCGGCATCGATCTGTTCCAGGTCTACGTACCGATCTACGGGCACGAAGTCGGGCTTTCGGCCTCCGCCATCGGCATCGTCCTGGCGATGTTTTCCGGGGCGGCCTTTGTGGTGCGGATGGCCCTGCCCTTCCTGATCTCCCGCTTGACCGAGGAGAGGGCGCTGGCCTATTCGTTTTTCATCGGCGCGGCAAGTTTCCTTCTGATGCCCTTCTTCCGGAGCGCCGTGGTTCTGTCGCTGATCGCGTTCGTCTTCGGACTCGGCATGGGCTGCGGTCAGCCGATCACGTTGATGATGACCTACAGCAACGCCCTGCAGGGGCGGTCGGGCGAAGCCATGGGCCTCCGCGTAACGGTAAACCACCTGACGCGGGTCGTCGTCCCGATCCTGTTCGGTTCGATCGGATCGGCCTTCGGGTTGCTCCCCGTGTTCTGGAGCAACGCCCTGCTTCTCCTGTCGGGCGGAGCGATC
Organism: uncultured Syntrophobacterales bacterium; assembly: GCA_903928915.1. Lineage (GTDB taxonomy): Bacteria > Desulfobacterota > Syntrophia > Syntrophales > UBA5619 > JAKAFS01. The sequence continues at coordinate 72,720 of CAIYSL010000085.1, forward strand.
ACCAGACCCGGCAA
>CAIYSL010000086.1 GCA_903928915.1 uncultured Syntrophobacterales bacterium
CCAGGAGACTGTTTTCCATAATTCGCGCACCTCTCCCGGACCGGGACGAAAAAGGGGTTCTTCCTTTTGCCTGTCGTCCTTGCGATCGTAGATGCTGCTGTCGTTCCAGTTGGAATCGAATAAATCCGCGAATTGAGCCTCCTTCGCCAACGGACCCACCATGACCTCCTAATCTGCCCGCATCTCCGGGACAACCGCTGCGGCGCCCACGCTTTCATCCCGCACGGATATCCTGCCGGCCCGGGCGACCGACGCAACCATCATCGGCGACGCCCTGTAACCCCCTAAACCCAAATGTCCACGTACCGCCCCGGTTCCGCTGCATCGCGTTTCCCCTGGTCGCGCCGACCCTGCGGACGTCGATAAGCGGCTTTACCCGTAATCGTCAGCCCATCGACAACGATCAGGTCCGTCGCCTGCGGTCTGTGTGTTAGACCGACACTCCGCGCCTGCGGTCTCCAGGGAACAGCCGCCGACTGTATCACTACCAGCGGATAGTTCATAAAGCCTCCACGGCCTGAAGGATAAGGAGTTTTCCCACGGCCTACGGTTGGATGTATGACAGAAATAAAGCACTCCGTCTGTCGCGCAACATGGACAATTCGTGTCGCAATAACCGGATAGGGCGAAAAGCAACGGCGACACGCTGCGCGGCCTGCATCACCCTTGCGCCCCTCGCGGGATCGATCCGAAGCGCCCATTGCCGCTTGCCTCAGCGCTTCGGATCCCGCTATGCTTCCCAAACAGGTGCCGCGGCAGGGGTCGCGGTGCGGCCGCCGTGGCGGAGCGCGCCTCGGTCCTGCTTTCGATCTTCTGCTCTTCGTCCTTGCGATCATTTCATGGTCAATCAGGCTCCATGTCGCTGATGCACAACTGTAAGGATATTGCGACAGACATGCTCATAAAGGATGTGCTTTAGGAGAGTGAACTCACGTCTGTGGCAGCCGACGCGGGAAGTCGGCGACAGAGGGCGGCCTCGCAATGGCAGGGAATAAGGATGCCCCTGATGAAACAGGGAGGATCAGTCCTACATTTCGATTTGATGGAGGAAATGGAAATCTTGGGGGTGGGACTCCGGATCTGCGCCCTTGCCCTGTTCACGGCCCTGCATCTCGGCTGCGCCACGTCGGCCGCCTCAGTCGCCCGGATGGACGGCTTCGACGCCCAGTGGCGAGGCTTCAATTCCCTCAAAAGTGAGCCCTTCGGCATTCATGAGACGGAGCTCAAGGTCAGGGTGATCGTCGTCGAGAACACGGCGGACATGAACTTTCCCGGTGCGGTCGGCACCTATTCCCATCCTCAGGGGATCATTCGGATCGTGGGGAAAAAGATCAATGGAAAGATCGTGCTCTGCCCGGCGGTCATCGGTCATGAGATTCAGCACGCCATGGAGTACCAGGATAAAACGCAGATCTTCGTCAATCCCGACAAATTGGAGGAATACGGCTACTGAGTCCTGACCTGCTGCGCATGGACGGCGGGCAGGCACGGCGCTGAAGGCAAAGGAAGGCATGCGACGTCAGATCAAACGACCCGGAGCGGATACCCTGCTGCTGCTGGGGGGCATTGTGATAACCGCCATTCTGCTCTGGTTCGTCGTCAACAGCCAACTGACCGCCCGGCCCGTGGCCCAGGCCCTGTTGCAGGGGCTGGCGCTCTCCCTGCGGCAGACGATCGAGAATCTCGCGGCCCGCGATCCGACCTTTAAAACCCTAGCCGACTTTCGCCACCGTGATATGGCCTATTTTGCCCTGATCGACCGCACCGGCCGGATCCGTTTCCACCAGAATCCAGCTTTGGAAGGAGAATCCGTAGGCGACGACCGCTACCTTTCCGCCTTCTCCGCTGCCGCGCCGGTCGAAAACAGGATCCGCCTGGGCACGGGAGAGGAGGTCTACGAGGCCCATCTGCCGCTGCATCTGCCCCAGGAGATCCTGATCCTGCGGCTGGTTTTGCATACCTGGCAGGCCGATCAGATCATCAGCCGGTCCCGCACCGGCACGACCATCCTGCTGACCTTGACGACCGGGGCCTGGGGGATGGGTCTTCTGCTGGTTCGGCTGCGGAGGCGGGAAGCCCGGCAGCGGGAGAAGATGGCCCGGCTGGAGCAGATGGCCCGGCTGGGCGAACTCGGCGCGGTGCTGGCCCACGAGGTGCGCACGCCCCTGGCCGGCATCAAGGGGTATGCCCAGTTACTGGAGGAGCGGAGCGCCGACGATCGCTCCCGCAAATTCGCCGCGCTCATCGCGCAGGAGTCAATCAGGCTGGAAGGGCTGGTCAACGACCTGCTCGACTACGCCCACCGGGACGACCCGGGCGATGGCTGCACCCTGTTGGACGAAGCCCTTGTCGAGCAGGCCTGGAACGCCGTTGAACGTGCCGGCAGCGGTCCCATCAAACCGGAGATGTCGATCGTCCCCGGCCTGCAGGTGGCCTGCCGTCCGGAGCGGCTGCAACAACTGCTGATCAATCTGTTCAGCAACGCCGTGCAGGCGATTTCCGCGGGAGGGACGGTGCGGCTATCGGCAACAAAGGAGAGGAAGATGGTTTCGCTGAAGATTCGGGACAGCGGCGCCGGCTTTTCCGAAGGGGCGCTGAAAAGGGCCTTCGACCCCTTCTTCACGACCCGCCCGCGGGGCAGCGGTCTGGGACTGGCCATCTGCCGCAAGATCGTCGAGGGGTGCGGAGGCGCCATCAGCGCCGCCAATGCCGACAAGGGCGGGGCCGAGATCACCGTTCTGCTGCCGTCCTGTCATCGGAGGAAACCGTCATGACGAATCAGGCCGCCATCCTGATCATCGAGGATGACCCGACCTTTCGTTCGCTTCTGGTCGCGATTCTGGAGGATGAAGGTTACGACATCGTCGAGAAGGAGGACGGCCAAGAGGCCCTGGGGGTCCTGCGTCGCCTCTCCTTCGATCTGGTTCTTTCGGACCTGCGGCTGCCGGGCCTGGAGGGGTTGGATCTGTTCCGGCAGGCCAAAGCCGAGGGGATCGCCCCGCCTTTCGTTTTGCTGACCGCTTTCGGCACCGTGGAGGAGGCCGTGGCGGCACTCAAGGAGGGGGTCGCCGATTTTCTCACGAAGCCGCTGAAAGACCCCGAGGCCCTGCGGACCCTGGTGCGGCGCGCCCTGGAGAACCGGCGCCGGGAGCTGACCCTGACCGTGCTGAAGGAGCGGGAGGCGTCCGGGCTGCCGCCTGAAGAGGTGATGTTCGCCGGCGCGGCCATGGCGGAGGCGCACCAGCTGATCGCGAATGTGGCGGACACCCCCGCCTCGGTCCTGATCACCGGCGAGTCCGGCACGGGAAAGGAGCTGGCGGCCCGGATGATCCATCTGGCCGGCCGGCGCCGCGACGCCCTCTTTGTCGCCGTGAGCTGCGCGGCGATTCCCGAAACGCTGATGGAGAGCGAGCTTTTTGGTCACGAAAAGGGGGCCTTCACCGGGGCCACACAGGTCCGTCCCGGAAAATTCGAACTGGCAGCCGGCGGAACCCTGTTTCTCGACGAAATCGGCGAACTGCCCCTGGCGTTGCAGGCCAAACTGTTGCGGGTCCTGCAGGAAAAAACTTTCGAACGCCTGGGGGGCAGTCGGGAGATCCGGGCCGACGTGAGGATCGTCGCGGCAACCAACCGGAACCTGGAAACCGAGGTGCGGGAAAAACGGTTTCGGGAAGACCTTTACTACCGGTTGAATGTTTTCCCGATCCATCTGCCGCCGCTCAGGGAGAGGCGAGACGCGCTGCCGGACCTGACCGGGTACCTGGTATCGCGGGCGGCCCGGCAGATCGGCCGGGCGATATCCCCTGTCGGCCCGGAGGTGGATGCCGCCTTTGCCGGTTATGACTGGCCGGGAAACATCCGGGAGTTGCAGAACGTCATCGAGCGGGCCGTGATCCTGAGCAGCGGCAGGATTACCGTGAACGAACTTCCGGAACTGATCCGCCGGCCGGCCGACCCCCCGGCGGCTGCAAGCGACGGCAGTTTGCAGGATCGTGAGAGGGCCGCCATCCTTGACGTCTTGGCCCAATACGGCGGTAACCGCCGCCTGGCGGCCGAGCTTCTGGGAATATCGAAGCGCACCTTGCAGTACCGGCTCAAGGCGTACGGCCTTACGGACCGATGAAGCCTCTGAGAGCGCATTCCCTCTGCCCGCCTCTGGTTAAGCGGGAAAAGGTCCTGTTTGGTTCAGATCAGGGTACGAAAATGCTCGGCAGCAAGCTGCGGAGCATTTCAGGCCTGGTGCAGAATCGGCGCTGGCCTGGTGCAGTATTTGCATCACCATAGCTCCTGCCCGGGGAAGAGTGCTTTTTATACTTACGTGATAACAGTGAGATACGATCTCTGAAGAGATTGGCACGGCTTCTGCTGTATCCGGTGGCAACGGGAATGGTTCCCGATGACATCCACAAGGAGAAGCGAAGATGAAAGCAAAGCAAATGATGGTGGTGGCGGTTTTGGCGGCATCGGTGCTGGCCTTTGGCGGCGAGTCTTTTGCCCGCGGGGGCGGAGCAGTTACAGGCTCGGGAGGCGGCCGCGGGCAGGGGGTTCATGCAGGCGCCCCGTCGCAGGCAGGGTCCATGAACCAGTCGGCCAATCAGGTTCGGCCCGAGGGGTCTCAGCGTCGTGACGGGTCTTTCCAGACCACTGGAAC
>CAIYSL010000087.1 GCA_903928915.1 uncultured Syntrophobacterales bacterium
ATGCCGCGTTCGCACCGGTCGGACTTCATCTCGATCCATTCGCTCAAGGCGGCGGACAACCCGCAGAACTGCTACCGGTGCCACGAGACGCGGTTCTGCAACGACTGCCACGCGAAGACGAAGAAGGGGGGCCTGAGCATCAAGTCTCACCGGAAGGCGGGCAACTCGCAGATCTACGACTGGAACTCCGACCACGCGGCGGAGGCGCGGCGGAACCTGCAGTCCTGCGAGTCCTGCCACCCCGAGGCGGATGTGTGCATCAAGTGCCACAGCACCGGGAAGGTGAGCCCGCATCCCCGCACGTGGAAGAACATCCAGAAGCGGTACCGGGATACCAATAACGCACGGACGTGTAAGAAGTGTCATATAACATTTTAAAATTCGTGAGGAGGAATGGGCATGAACAAAAAGTATGTTAGCTTAGCTTCGATCATGACGCTCTGCTTGTTGCTGCTCCTGATGAGCGGATGCGGCTCATCCAGCAACAAGGAAGGCGGAACGACCGCGGTGGCTGTGGGCGACAGACTCTGCGTCCAGTGTCACAGCGCGGTTACCGAATCCCTGACGGGTCAGACGCTGATGGCGCAGTACGAAAACAGCTCGCCCCACCGCGACTCCGAGCATGCCAACAGCGGCAACGGCTGCGAGGCCTGTCACGGGAACGCCTCCCAGCACCAGGGCATCGGGCCGATCGTCTACCCCAACCCCTATGCCAACAGCGGCGCCCGGTGCGCGGACTGCCACAAGGGCAACTACGCCGGGAACTTTAGCACTAAGTTTGCCAGCTCCAATCATGCCAACGTGACGATCGAGGAAAGCGCGAATTGCGTACGCTGCCACACCCACGAAGGTGCGCTGGGTGCCAATGTCGCGGGTATCACGGGTGACTATGATGTGATAACGAACAAGGCGTATCAGACATTGCCCATCCCCGCCAAGGGTTGGTCGCAGTTCAAGTGCCAGACCTGCCACGAGCATGGCGGCGGCCTGCGGACCGTCATGGCGCGGTACAATAACCCCTTTAAGGCAGATACGGCCAACGGCACGATCATGGCGTGGGATCCGAACAACAACCGCGAGCATGACCAGTATGACCTCTGTACCAGTTGCCATACCATGACGACCAATACGTACGGCACGGGTGTCATTGGCAGCAACGGGCGAGAAACAACCGGGTCCCTCTACATGGCGTCTGGTACCCCTGCTCATGCTGCAACAGGAAAGCCGAAAACGGCGAAGGGCGGCTACCATGAAACGAGCTGGTACCGACTCATTACCACCACCCATTATGATAACCCGGCGACCGGCCTGGATGCAAACGGCGTAGCCCTTGCCACGGGCAACGTGATCGAGGGGTACGTGATCCGGCAGAACAAGGAGACCCCCTGCTTCGATTGCCACGCCCACGAGGCGAATACGGGCACCCGGTACGGCCAGACTACCACCCCGACGATCTACACCGATTGGGGTCAGTCCGCCCACGCGGGCAGGCTGCTGCGGGCGAAATATGCCGCCGCCGTCGGGAAATCAGGGGCCGCCGCGGTCGATTCCGTTATGATATCAGGCGCCTCTTCCGCAGAGACGAGCACCGATTACCCCTCCGTGGATGCCTCCGGGGCCGCGATTACCATTACGCGGAAGACCTCCTTCGGCGATGCTTGGGCCCACTATCAGTGGGAGAAGACCTTGAACGCCACCGGCGGCGCTGACCGGGGTGCCTGCCAGCAGTGTCACACGTCGACGGGGCTCGCTAACTTCCTGACCAACCCGGCGGCCTATGACTACAAGACCAATGACTTCTCCCATCTGTCCGGGTGGGCGGCTTACAGACCCCCGACCACTGCAGGCGGAACCGGGACGGCCACCGTGCCTTCGCCGCAGCAGGAAGTCCTGTACTGCTGGGGCTGCCACAGCAACGCCGGCACGGGTGCGCTCCGCAACCCCGGCGCCCTCAGCTTTACCTACACCAATAACGCGACGGTATCCTATCCGGATATCTCCGGTTCGAACGTCTGTATGGCCTGCCATACCGGGCGCGAGACCGGCGACAGCATCAAGAACGATCCCGATGCCGACGGCGTGCGGAGCTTCCTGAATTCGCACTACCTGGCCGCCGGCGGGCAGCTCTTCGGGACCACCGGGTACGAGTACGCGGGGCTGAATTACGCCAACCCCTCGTTCTTCGCCCACGATAAGATCGGTCTGCCCGCTGCCGCGGGGACCGGGTCGAACGGCCCCTGCGCGGGCTGCCATATGTCAACGCCGTCTCGCTCGCATACCTTCACCAATGTGACCAAGGACAGTCACGGCGCCGTCACGGCCATTAACAGCACGGTCTGCGCCTCCTGCCATACCGGTAATTTCGCTCTCACCCCGGCCAGCCTGACCGAGGAGGAGGAGGAGTACCTTGCCGCTCTGGAGGCGGCAAAGGCAGTCACGGCCAGCAAGGGGCTGTACTTCATCCCGGCGCACCCCTACTGGTACAAGGACCCTGCCGGCGGTTCGGCGAACGCCTTCACCAACTGGGCGGGTATGTACGGATTGGCGAAGTGGAAGGACGTGATGGGAGCGGCCTTCAACATCAATCTGCTGATTCACGATCCGGGCGGATACGTGCACAACCGGTACTACGTGAAGCGGCTGCTCTGGGATTCGATCGATTTCATCACCGACGGAACCCTCGGCAACCTCAACATGGCCGCCACGATCGACGGGCTGGCCGGGCTTACCGCCGCCCAGAAAGAGGCAGCCAAGAAGTACCTGGGCACGGCACGTCTGTAGGAGCATCACTCATAACGGCACGCATCAATTCTGATGCATAGACTAAGGCCGGTCACCCGAGCGGGTGACCGGCCTTATGATTTCCACGTATCATCTCTTCGAATCACACGGGTACGTGGTGTCCCTCCTCGGACCGATCGAGCAGCGGCAGCGCCGCAAACTTTCCGCAGGGGGCGACTCCCCCGCGTCTCTTATTGGCTGCTTATCCGGGAGATCGACCGCGGATGGGTTATTTCACGACCCGGACACCCTCGGCAAAGAACACCTTGTCGAAGGTCTTGTTGAGGGCCTTGCTCGGGAAATTTTCCATCGGTTTGGAGTCGGGAAACTCCACCGTGTCGCCCTTCGCTGCCTTGACCTTGAGGCTGGCGACCCACACTTTTTTCCCTTTTTCCTCGACTTCCAGGTAGGTGTAACCTCCCGCGTCCAGCACCTGCAGGACCTTGCCCCGGTGTCCCGCGCCGGCGGGGATCTCCTTCATCTGCATGCCCGCATGCGGATCGCCGCCGGGGGCGGCACCGATCGGGGGATGCGGAGTCGCCGCTGGCGCCGCCGCCGGCGAAGCCGCTTGAGGAGCCGGGGATGCCGGGGTCTGCTGTGCCACGGCCGGCGCCGCAGCGGAGGGGGCGGCCGCCTTCGGGGTCTCTCCGCCCTGCTGACATCCGACAGCGGCGATGAGCACGCCTGCAATGAAAAGGGTAATCGTTTTCTTCACACTGACCTCCTGTTGACTGTTTTAGGGGCGGACCCTATCACGAGAATCGAACCCAATTCAACAGGTAAATATGCGGCGTCGTCCGCCGCCGTCCGCCTCCGGCGCATCTGATCGCCCCGCAGTCGGGTTTATTGTCTTGACAGTCCTGCGCCCCGTTCCTATACTCGCCCTGTACCCGTGCCGACAGGACCGGTCCCATAAAAGCACATGAATCCTACGCGTTGCGAATCAAATCCGCACATCACGCCAGGTGTCGGCGGGATGGAGAATGGACAAGGGACAGTGCAACCGACCTTGCACTCCGGAGCTTACGGGGAGGACCGATATGTTTAGATCATTGACCGCCCGGGCCATCATCCCGGTTACCGTTTCCGTCACCGGGTTCGTCATCGTCTGCTGTATCCTCCTGTACGCGATCATGAAGACCGATATGACAAACGATGTGATCCGGTACGAGACCGGCCAGGCAGGGATCATCGTGAAGGCGACCCGGTATGCGATGCTCCACGACGACAGGGAGTCCCTGGCCAACACCATCGCCAACATCGGCACCCAGGAGGGGGTGGAGCACGCGCGCATCTTCAACAAGAAGGGGCTGATCATGTTTTCCAGCACCGGCGCCGAGATCGGACGGCTCCTGGACAAGAACGCCGCGGGGTGCGTCGAGTGCCACAGCGGTCCTGTTCCCACCGCCACGCTGGGAGACATGAAACAGGCGCGCCGGTTTGTCAACAGCAGGGGGAAGGATGTCATCGCCATCACCGCCCCCATTTACAACGAACCGAGCTGTTACCAGGCCGCCTGCCACGTGCACACGGCGGAGCAGAAGATTCTGGGCACCCTGGACATCGGGCTCTCCGCCGCACCGCTGGTGCACAATCTGGCGGTGATGCAGGGCCGGATGATCGTGTTCAGCCTCATGGTCCTGCTGGTTACGATCGGCGGCGTGGCGGCCCTGCTGAGGAGGTATGTCTTCCTGCCGCTGAAGCTGCTCGTCGATTACACCGACAAGGCCATTCAGGGGATCGATCAGGAACTGCCCCCCTGCGGAACGGAGATCGACCGGCTGGGCGGCAACATCAGGCGGATAGTCGGGGAGCTGAAGGCCAGCCGGCAGGAACGGACGTCATGGAACAAGGAGGAGTGACACTCCCGGGGGGGCAGCGGCAGACGCCGGACTGCGGAGAGAATCACGACCGGCTGCGGCGGGAGGCACTCGACACCATCCGTACCCTGCACCGGAAGTTTACGGCCGAGCTCCTCAGCGTCGCCCTTTTTCTGCTGGTGAGCCTGGCGGCGCTGGGCGACTTCTCCTTTTTCCCTTCGCTTCCCCCCCAAGTCAGGACGGCGCTGGGCAGACCGCCGTCCGTCAATATGATCAGCGCCCTGCTTTTGGTGTACATCTTTTCCGCCATCATCCTCACCTTGTCACGGATGATGAGCGGATCAGGCAGCTCCGGGGGGGTGAGCCACGCGGGGTATCTCGCCGGTTTCTATGGGTTCTACCATTTTTCCGGCAAGCTCCCGGAGAACTTCTGGGCCGTGTTCGCGGCAGGTGTCACGATCCTGGGACTGGAGAGCTACCACCTGTGGATCTACTGTTCGGAGGGGATCGAACGGGAACGGGATCTCTTGGCCCATCTCGACAGTACGGAGCAGCGGGGACGCTGAAGCCACCGGTAAGCGTCGCTCAGCCCCCCGTGCAATCCCCCCTGTCCGTTCCGGTACTATTTCGTCAATACCTCGACCTTGGCCCGGGCGTTGAGCTCCTTCAGGAAATCCTCCTTGCTCATCCCCTTCTCTTTCGTCCCCTTGTCGATCAGCTTGGCGATCATGAACTCCCGTTCAATCCGTTTTTCAAAGTTCGCTAAGCTCATGGCGTGGTTTTTCAGGAAGGCCTCGAAATCCTGGTCGGAAAGATTCAACCCCTTCTTGACGGCGGCGATTCGCTCGGCGATCTCCTGGGGGGTTACGGTGATGTTGGCCTTGATCGCCTCGGTCAACAGCACCTTTTCCTGAATCATCGACTCCAGGACCTGCATCCGCAGCCCCGCCAGCATCTTCTTTCCCTCAGGGCCGGCGGTGTCCATCTGGCCGCTCTTGCCGGCCATTTTCTTGAACACCTCAAGCTTCTGGTCCACCTCCTCGGTGCTGATCTTCTCTCCGTTGACGATTGCCGCTACGGAGCCGCTCTTGACCGGGTTGGGCAGAATGCCGGTGAACATCAACAGCGCCGCCCCTCCTACCACGACCAGAAAAACGGCGAGGATCGCGTAGACGTTTCGCCCGCGCTGCCGCACCTCCGGCGGGGGGGAATCGGTGTTGATTTCCTGATCCGGTAGCTCCTTACCGCACTCCCCGCAGAGAGCCACCCCTTTTGCCAGGGGGCTGCCGCAGTGGGGACATTCCAAGTTTTCCATAGTTTTCCCTCGTAATTTCGTTGGGTGACCTGTTTGCGCTGTATGCCTCGCCCGCAGGGCGATGTAAAGGTAATAAAACTGGCGTTGGGACTTCGCCCAACGCCAGTCGATAGTGTGAAACCGCTGTGGAAATTACTTCTTGTGGCACTTGGCGCAGTCAGCTTCGGCGGTCAGGCCAAAGGCCTTTTTCCCGTCGTGGCAGGTCGCGCAATATTTCGGCTGGCTGTGATCCGCCTTGCTCAACTTCATTTCCTTCTTCGTCTTGAAGACCTTCGGATGGCACTCCGCACACTTTGCCTTATGCGTATTCACGTGCGTCTCATGGCTGAACAGAACCGCTCCCTGGGTCTTGCCTTCATACTTGACGTCCCCTCCGCCCACTTTCTTTTGTGCGAAGGCGGCGCCCACGGCCGCAAAGCAGATAATGCAGACAGCGACGATAAGAATCTTCCCGAACCTGTTGCCCATTTCCCCTCTCCTTTCCGTTAAAAGTTCTCTGTGTCTCTGCCATTGGCAGACCGAACAATGTACAGAAGTCTATTTCAAAAAAAGTTTATTTTCAAGGGAAAGATTCGTCGCTATTTGCCGTTGACAAGGAACGGAGGTTTTCTCTAAACTTGCTTGCGGCGGGCTGGCCATTCGCCGGGCCGGGGAGCGACCCACGAGGAGGGAGGCTACGGTGTGAACGAAGACATGAGTCCGGAGGCGGTGAAGGCCTTTTTCCGGCAGGACCTGTTTGCGGGGTTTGTGGGTATCGAACTTATCGAGGCGGGTTCGGGCCGGGCGACGGCGAGGCTCGCATTGCAGGAACGCCACCGAAATGGCCTCGGCGTTGTCCACGGCGGCGCCATTTTCACCCTCGCGGACCTCGCCTTTGCCGCGGCGGTGAATTCCCGGGGGAGGGCCGCTGTGGCTATCCACTGTTCCATCTCCTACCTCAAGGCTGCCGAGGGGGGGCATCTGATTGCCCAGGCCGAGGAGGTTTCCTGCGGACCGAAGATCGCCGCCTACACCATCCGGATAACCGACGCCGCGGACGAACTGATCGCCCGCTTCGAAGGGCTTGCCTACCGGAAGCGGGAGCGCTGGAGCCCCTGAGCGGATTCACGGCCCAGGCGAAGGCGGAGCAGAGGGCTCTTCACAGCGGATGGACGGCGCCGAGCCCGACGCGGCCCGCCAGCGCCGTAACGATCCGCTGCCGGAGAACGGGTGCGAACCGGAGGCAGACCCCGCAATCCGTGCCGAGGTGCCGGGGTACGGGGATCAGCTTGCAGGGGATATCCTCGCCCCGCAGGAGCTTTTCCGCGCGCAGCGCATGCTGTACGGAGGGGAACAGCACGACCTCCCAAGGGCCGCCCTCGTTCATGGGACGACCAGCCTTCCCGCGCCGGCCATCGCGGCGGCGATGTCGTACATGTTGGAGATGACTCCCGCGCCGAGTTTGCCCTTGAGGGCGAAGTAATTCACGCAGGTCCCGCAGACGGAGATCTGCACTCCCGCCGCTTCCAGCTGCCGCAGATCGTCGCTGACGGCCGATTCGTGCACTGCGAGGCGAACCCCCGTGTTGTAGAGGATGATCTTTGCGGGCCGCGGTTCCAGGGAAAGGAGGGTATGGACGAAGCTCCGCATCAGGACCTCCCCTAGTTCGTCGTTCCCCCTCCCCATCCGGTCCGCGGAGAGGACCACGACCAGGGGGGCGCCATCCGGACCCGGCGCGCAGACGATCCCGGGGCCGTCTTCCGCTGAGGGCGGAGCTTCTGTGCCGCGCACCAGACGGATGCGCGCCACTCCCCCTTGCTCCCGCGTCACGGTGACGGCGCACCCCATGTTTTCCGCCAGCCGGCGGATGTTTTCCACCGCCTCGTCGTTGTCGGCTAGCACGAGGACCTCTTTTGCCGCTTCCAGCGCCCTTTTCGTCCGGATGACCGGCTCGGGACAGGCAAGCCCCCGGGTGTCGACCATAGTCTCCATGCGTGCCTCCTGTTCACGGTCCGGGGATCCGTCCTCCCTGGTATCCCTGCGTACCGTGCCTCTGTCCTGTTGCCCCGGGAATCGCACTGTCGGATTGGCGCCTATCTCCCTTCGGCCAGGGTTCGGAGCGCCTCCAAGGCGGTGTCGATCTCCGGCTCCCGGGTGAAGGGGCCGAACCCGAACCGTACGGTCCCCTGCGGAAAGGTGCCGATCGCCCGGTGGGCGGCGGGTGCGCAGTGGAGCCCGGGCCGCGACAGGATGTCGAACTTCTCGTCCAGCCCCTGCGCCACCTCCGCCGGTGTCAGGCCGGAGATGGTGAAGGAGACGACGGCGATCCGCTGCGACGGCTCTGTCGGGCCGTACAGCTCGATCCGGGGGATTTCCCGCAGCCCGCAGAGGAATCGTCCCGCGAGGGCCTCCTCGCGGGCGCGTATCGCCTCGACGCCCCTGGCCAGGACCCAGGTGACGCCGGCGGCCAGACCGGCGAGACCGACGGTGTTGGGCGTCCCGGCCTCGAACTTGTCGGGGAGGAAGAGGGGGTGCTCCTCGAATTCGGAGCGGCTCCCCGTCCCCCCCCTGGTGAGCGGGCGGATCCGCTCTTCCAGCCCGGCGCGGATGTACAGCCCCCCCGTACCCGGGGGGCCGAACAGCGATTTATGGCCGGTGAAGGCGAGCAGATCGATGCCCATCTCCTCGACGGCGATCGGCACCGCCCCCGCCGTCTGTGCCGCATCGACGATCAGGACGAGCCCTTGTTCGCGGGCAATCCGCCCCGCCGCGGCGATGGGGAGGATTGCCCCTGTCACGTTCGAGGCATGGGTCAGGACGATCGCCCTGGTGTTCGGACGGATGGCCGGCCGGATCTCCCCCGGGTCGAGCCCGCCCCGGTCGGAGAAGGGGAGGACCGACAGGGAAACCCCTTCCGCCTCCAGGGCGCGCAGTGGCCGCATCACCGAGTTGTGCTCCAGCGCGGAGGTGATGACGTGATCGCCCGGGTTCAGCAGCCCCTGCAGGGCGATGTTGAGCGCCTCGGTGGCGTTCTTGGTGAACACGATCCGCAGGGGATCGTCCGCTCCCAGGAGGCAGGCCATTGCCTCGCGCGCCTCGAGGATGACCCGGCCCGCGTCGAGGGAAAGCCGGTGCCCGGAGCGGCCCGGAGAGGCGCCGATCCGGCTGAGGTACCGTTCCATGGCGGCTGGCACCTCTGCCGGCTTCGGCCAGGAGGTCGCGGCGTTGTCGAAATACAGGGTTTCCATCACTGCGCTATTCATTATCCAGGCAGCGGGGAGATGTCAAATAGCCTGTTTCTATTGCGTTCCCCGGCGTATGCAGACAAGGCATGCCGGTCACGAGGCCATGAAAACAGGGTTCTTATATCGGCGGCCGGCCGGGAGGGCTCCCGAGCAGCCGTTCCCAATCCCCGCGGAGGGTTTCGTGGCGGAGGGACTTCCGCAGACAGGCTCCGAATTCCCGCCGTGGGATGGGGCGCGCGCCGAGGCTGGCGAGGTGGGCGGTCTCGACCTGGCAGTCGATCAGAGCGAACCCCCGCTCCCGGAGGCGTTCGACGAGCGTGATCAGGGCTGCCTTGGAGGCGTTCGGCAGCGACGAGAACATCGATTCGCCGAAAAAAATGCGGCCGAGCGAGACGCCGTACAGCCCGCCGACGAGCGCGTCACCGTGCCAGACCTCCACCGAGTGGGCATACCCATACTCGTGGAGGGCGCAGTAGGCCTCCTGCATTTCCGGGGTGATCCACGTGCCCTCCTGGTCCGGGCGCGGCCTCCGGCAGGCGGCGATCACCTCCCGGAAAGCCCGATCGAAGGTGATTCGCACTGCCCCCTTCTTCAGGAATTGGCGCATGCTCCGCGACACCCTGAGCTCGCCGGGGAACAGGACGAACCGGGGATCGGGGGACCACCAGAGGATCGGTTCCCCCTCGCTGAACCAGGGGAAGATCCCCTCCCGGTAGGCAGCCAGGAGCCGGCCGGGCGAAAGATCGCCGCCCACGGCCAGCAGACCGCTTCTTGCGGCGCGATCGGTGGGGGGGAACAGGGGGGCCTCAGGGAGTCGATGCACCGGCATGGGCGACCCGGATGACGATGTCGTCGTTTTCGATCTCGGCCACGGCGTCGCCTCCGCCCCGGAGGCTTCCGAAGAGGACCTCGTCCACGAAGAACCGCTTGATCTTGTCCTGGATCAGCCGGCCGATCTCACGCGCCCCGAACTCGGGGGAGTAGCCTTTTCGGGCGAGCCACTCGGCGCACTCTTCGCTGATCGTGAGGCGGACCCGCTTTTCGGCGAGCTGCGCGGCGAACTCGGCGACGGCTTTCTTCACGATCCTGAGGATCACGGGGCCGGTGAGGCCGCGGAAGTTCACGACGCCGTCGAGACGGTTCCTGAACTCGGGGGAGAAGGTCTTCTCCACCGCTTTGAACACGGCGTCGCGATTGACGGGCTGCCCTTCAAATCCGATGGTCTGCCTGCCGATATCCCGGGCGCCCGCGTTCGAGGTCATGATCAGGATCACGTTACGAAAATCCGCTTTCTTGCCGCTGTTGTCGGTCAGAGTCGCGTAATCCATCACTTGCAGGAGCGTATTGAAGATGTCGGCATGGGCCTTTTCGATCTCGTCCAGCAGCAGAACCGCGTGGGGGGTCTTCCGGACGGCCTCGGTGAGGAGACCGCCCTCTTCGTAGCCGATGTAGCCGGGAGGGGCGCCGACGAACTTGGCCACGGTATGCTTTTCCTGGTATTCGCTCATGTCGTAGCGCAGCAGGGGCACCCCCAGCGTCGCGGCGAGTTGGCGGGCGAGTTCGGTCTTTCCCACCCCCGTCGGTCCCACGAACAGGATCGATGCCACTGGCTTTTCCGCTTCGCGGAACCCGGCGCGCGACCGTTTGACCGCCTCGACGATCCGCTCCACCGCCTCGTCCTGACCGAAGATCCGCGTCTTCAGCTCCGCCTCCAGGTCCTTGAGCTTTTCGATCTCGGACGAGGAGACGCTCTTCTCCGGGATCCGGGCGATCCGGGCGACGATCGTCTCGACCTGGTGCGGGCCGATCTCCACCTGCTCCCGGGTGTCGTCGCAGCGTTTCATCGAGACAAAGGCGCCGGCCTCGTCAAGGACGTCGATCGCCTTGTCCGGGAGGCGACGGTCGTTTACGTACCGGTGGGAGAGGTCGGCAGCGGCGCGAAGCGCCTCTTCGGTGTAGGTGACGTGGTGGTACGCCTCATACCGTGCGCTGATCCCCTGGAGGATTTTCACGGTGTCCTCGACGGACGGCTCGGGGACCTCGATCTTCTGAAAACGCCGGGAAAAGGCGCCGTCCTTTTCGAAATACTTCCGGTATTCATCGTAGGTCGTCGATCCGATGCAGCGGAGCTTCCCGGAAACGAGGGCCGGCTTCAGGATGTTGCCGGCGTCCATCGACCCGCCCGAGACCGCCCCGGCGCCGACCACGTTGTGGATCTCGTCGATGAACAGGATCACGTTGTGCTGCTTCTGAAGCTCGGTGACGATCCGTTTCAGCCGCTCCTCGAAATCGCCGCGGTACCGGGTTCCGGCCAGTACCGCTCCCATGTCCAGGGAGAAGATCCGCGCCCCCCGTAGCAGCCGCGGGACCTTGCCGCTGACGATGAGCTGGGCGAGCCCCTCGGTGATCGCGGTCTTCCCCACGCCGGGTTCGCCCACGTGAACGGGGTTGTTCTTGAAGCGGCGGCAGAGGACCTGGATCGTCCGTTCGAGGATCTCCTCACGGCCGATCAGAGGGTCCATCTCGCCGGTCCGCGCCCGGGAGGTCAGTTCCGTCGTGAAGCTCCGGAGAAACTTGTTCTGTTCCTCTTTGCTCTCCTTGCCCGTCTCGCCTTCCGCTTCTCGGGGTTCCGGGTTACGCTGCCCCTCGCTGGTGAGCACCGAAACGCCGTGGGAGATGTAGTTGAGCAGTGCCAGTCGGCTGATCCCCTCCCGCTGGAGGTAGAAGGAGGCGTAGGATTCCTTCTCGTCGAGGATCGAAACGATGACATCCCCCAAATCCAGGGTCTCTTTCTGAGCGGTAGAGGTATGCCAGGCGGCCCGTTCGAGGATGCTCTGAAAACCGAGCGATTGGAGAGCCCGCGTCGTCGTTGCCACCGTATCGGTTTCGTCGAGGTGCTTTTCGAGGGTCTTCTTCAGCCGCCCCGGGTCGCCGCCGCAGTTGACGATGAGCTCCTTCCCCTCGTCGAAGAAGAGGCAGGCGTACAGCAGGTGCTCCGGCGTGATGAACTCATGCCGTCGAACGTTCGCTTCGGCGTATGCCGCCATGATGATCCGATTGAGATTTTCGCTGATTTTCATAGCCCTTCTTCCCCGTACTGACCTTCATGCCTCTTCCACGGAGCATCGGAGCGGGAATTCGCGCTTTTTCGCCATCCGGTGGACCAGGGCGGCCTTCGTGGCCGCGATGTCGTAGCTGTACACGCCGCAGATCCCTTTTCCCTTCTTGTGGACGTCCAGCATGATCCGCGTCGCCTCCGCGGTAGGCTTGTGGAAAACACTCACGAGAACCGCCACCACGAAATCCATCGTTGTGTAATCGTCGTTGTGCAGGAGGACCCGGTATTGTTTCGGTTCCCGGATCTCTTCATCACTGCGTACATCGCCTTCCGGCAGGTTGCCCCGCGCATGTGCCATGGACATCCTCTTCTTCAGGGCACCCTCGTTGCTCTGCGGAAAAAAGTTGATTTTAATATAAACAATGCGGCAGAGCGTGTCAATGAGAAGCGAAACACCTGAAATTGCCTTGACAAACAGAAATCGGCACTCTACGATCCCCCCCGTTCGGGCCGTATCGGCAGGTTCTCACTTTTTGCGATCAGGCGCTCATCCTGGGCAACACGGTAGCCGTCCTGATGCGGATGGCGCTATAACGCGGGCAAGGAGAGGTAGTATGGCAGCAGGGGCAGAGCTACAGGTTTTCCCGGCGGAGCGGTTGCAGGCTTTCGGCGCGGCCGCCCTGGCGACGCTCGGGCTTCCCGAAAGCGATGCGGCGCTCTGCGCCGCCCGGATGATCGATGCAGACCTCCGCGGTGTCGACACCCACGGCATCTTCCGGATCAACCACTACAGCCAGCGGATCCGGGCGAAGGGGATCAACCTGCGTCCGCAGGTGCGTGCCGTCCGCGAGAACGCGGTGACGGCGCTCGTGGACGGGGACAATGCCATGGGCCACGTGGTGATGGACTTCGCGACGGAGCTCGCCATCCGGAAGGCAAAGGATGCGGGGCTTGCCTGGGTCGGCACCTTCAACGGCAATCATGCCGGTGCCGGCGCCGTCTACTCGTCGATGCCGCTGGCCCATGACATGATCGGAATGTACATGACCGTGGCCAATGCGAACCACATGGCCGCCTGGGGCGGGGTCGAGTTGATCCTCGGCACCAATCCCCTCTCCGTGGCCATACCTGCCGGCGAGGAGCCGCCGGTCGTCCTCGATATCGCAACGACGATGGCCTCCTACGGCAAGATCAAGCTGGCCGCACAGAAGGGGGAGTCGATTCCCGTCGGGTGGATGATCGACCGGAACGGGCAGCCGCTCACCGATCCGAAACGGTCGTCGGAAGGAATCCTGCTGCCGATCGGGGGGTACAAGGGCTACGGGCTCAACGTGATCATCGGCATGCTCGCCGGCGTGCTCAACGGGGCGGCCTTCGGCAGGAACGTCGTGGACTTCAACAAGGACGTGGCGACGCGCAACAACAGCGGCCACATGATCATGGCGATGCGGGTCGACAACTTCCAGCCCGTCGAGGAGTTCAAGCGCGAGATGGACCGGGTGATCCGTGAGATCCGGGGATCCCAGCGCATCGAGGGGGTCGACCGCATCTGGCTGCCGGGCGAGATGGAGTACGAGCTGGTGCGCGAACGGCGGGCGCACGGCATCCCCCTTGCGCCGATCGTTGTCGCGAACCTCAGACAGCTTGCCGGGGAACTGAACCTGCAGGACCGCCTGGAGTAAACGCATCCGCAGGGTATCTGCGCAACCGCCGTGACCGGACGTGTGATCCGCTGCCCCCGCCCCGCCAGGGCCGGCGGGACAGCCGGGGGAGCGCGAAGCAGCGAGGGCAAGGCGGTAGGTATCATGGAGCGGGGTGCCGGAAATTCATCGATAAACCCTTCGCTCTGCGGCTGCTGTCCAGGAAGATTGGGGATGTACTGGAGGGGACTGCGACCGGCTTCCTGAGCATCCGCCTCCGGCCGGGCGGGGACGGGGCCCGGGGCGTCGGGGTGCGCACTGTTACTGCGGCCGATCGGGGCGGGTCCGGCTCCGGAGTTTCTCCGCGACGGCAAGGACGGTATCCGCGTAGACCGTACTGTGGTTGTAGGCGAAGATGACGCGGAGCTGTCCTTCGCGGTCCATCCCTTCGCGCCAGCCGTGGCCGCGCAGGTAGTTGGCGATGCTGTGGAGGGCGTCGGGCGTGGCGAAGGGGTCCGTGCGGCCGTCCCGGTCGGCGTCGATGCCATAGGACAGGACGTTGGAAGGCATGAACTGGCAGATGCCGATCGCCCCGTATATCGACCCCCGGATCGTGAGCGGATCGCCCCGGTCCCGTTCGGCGAGCATCAGCAGCGCCTTGAGCTCTCCGTAGGCCCAGTCGGCTTTTTCCCGCAAGCGGCGGCGGGCATACTCCTCGTTGTCGGGGGTGATCAGCGAGGCATCCAGGAAGGGGCGGAGGGTCTCCAGGTCGGCCGAGCGGGCCATGCTGGCCAGCCGATTGAACACGCACTTATCGCCGGTGTTTCTGCCCAGGCGCGTTTCGACCAGGAGGATCGCGACGACGACCTCCCGGGGGACGCCGTATTTCGCCGAGACTCCGTCGAGGAGCGTCCTATGTTCCTCCAGGTAGGCATGCGCCCGGGAGATGGCCACGTGGGTGAGGTAGTTCCGGTAGAATGACTGCCGCAACGCTGCGGTCAGGGAGGCGGCTTCGGCCGTCCTGCTGAGCAGCAGCCCCTTCAGCTTGCCGGACATCGCTTCCGGCTCGAACAGGACCTCCGGCCGGGCAAACAGCGCCACCATCGCTTCGCGATCGAATCCGTCGGCAGCCAGCCGCTCGGTGAGCGGCGACCAGTCGGCGGCGTGGGCCGGGCCGAGCGCGGCCGCCAGGAAAAGGACCGTGATCCAGAGCAGCGCGCCGACGCGCCGCCGGGACCGATGCTTCTCTCCCCTGGGCAGAGGCGGTGTTCGGGGGGACATGGTGCTCCTCGTTACCGTGGATGTTCCGGGGGTCGTGTACCGCTCGACTGAATCGTTAGCACAGTTTAGGGGGAAAATCCCCGTGTTTTTTGCCCGGGTCCGTCGGAGGGTTACCGCGGTGACTGTGCCAGATAGGTCGGGAGTTCCCCGGTTATTTCGATGGGCGGGCCGTCGAGGAGCTGCCGCAGGCTGCCGTCGTCTTCGCGAAAGAGTTCCTCGCCGATGGTCCAGGCGTACAACTTCTTCGCATCTTCGAGAACCGGCCTGTCGGGAACGCCGTACACCCGATTCTGCATGGCCTCATCGAAAACGCCGATGCAGCCGTGGGATGCCGGCCGCCCCGGCAGGTCCCGGGCATGGATCCAGTAGGAGGCCCCCTGCCGGTCGAAGTGGAAGCGGATTGCGTAGTCCATCGGGTACTGGGCATCCCCCCGGGCGGTCTTGTACAGCGATGAGGTGTGCCGCCGGTGGTAGGCCTCTGCCCGGAACATCCCGAGAGGGGCGAGATGTCCTTCCTTCCCGGTCGCCGCCGGCATGGAAAAGACGAGCCTGCCGAATTCGTAAGCCCCGATCCATTGCTCCGTGACGTTCAGAAAGATGTACTTTGCGTGGTTCTTCGCCCGCTCGTAGAAGATCGGGAGCGGTGTATAGCCCCGGATATCATCAATTTTTCTCGGGACCTTGATGGTCATGCCGGGGTAGACGTGGCGGCGGTCGATCCGGTTGAACCGGGCGACGAAGACCCAGTCTTCCCCGAAGAGCCGCTCCAGGCTGTCCTGCGGCCGCACGAAGTGCGCGTTCCATTGGATAGCGGCCTGACTGGGGTATGCGAAGCGGCTCAAGTCTTCCCGCGCTCGGTCCTGGGGCGATGCCGCCGGCTCGGCGGTCGATTTCGGGTCGTACACCGCGGCGGCGACGATGATCCCGATGCCGACTATGACAGAGATGATCCTGTGCAGCATAATCACCGATTTTACGGACGGACGATCCCGTCTCCTGGCTCAAGCCGCTTTCACTAACATGTTCGGGGTGCCTCTTCAAGAGGAATAAATCGGCTGAACAGGCCAGCTGATCCTTTACATGCCGGCCGCGACATATTATGATTCTTCGCGCCGGACGCTGGCCGGCGGTTTGTCCCCCACCCCGGTACGGGGTGGCGTACGCCGACGGAGGAGCAGCCCCCTGCTTCCGATCTCTGCCGGTGATTTTTGTCCCCCGAGGGAGCGCCATCGGATGATCACCGCCATCGTTCACATGAGCACCGATCCCCTGCTTGAACAGCTTCTGGGGGAACTGCGCCGGAATCCGCTGATCCGGAAGATCCTCCTTCTCTGTGCGGAAGACCCCGGCTGCCTGCCGCCGCGGTGCGAGGGGGTGGCCGTCGCCGGGCCTGCCTCCGGCGGGACCTGGAATGCGCTGAGCGCCGGCGCGACGACGCCCTATCTCCTGTACTGCCCCGCTGCGGCCGGCCTCCGGATCGATCCGCGCGCCCCGGATCGTTTGCTCGCTGCCATGCAGGCCGGCGCCGGGATCGCCTATGCGGACTATGCGGAGGTCCTCGGGGAGCGCGCCCGGGAGCGTCCCCTCAACGACTACCAGACCGGGAGCCTCCGCGACGACTTCAACTTCGGTCCGCTGATCCTGCTGTCGCGGGCCGCCGCCCGCCGGGCGATCCGGAAATATGGCGCGATCCCGGGGTACCGGTGGGCAGGCTGGTACGACCTCCGCCTGAAGATTTCCGCCGATTGCGATCTCTTCCATCTTCCGGAGCGGCTCTCCCGGGTCGATCTTGCCCCTGCGGGGGGGGCGGCGGCCGGGCAGTCCCACTTCGCCTACGTGGATCCCCGTAACCGGCCCTTCCAGGAGGAGATGGAGGCCGCGGCAACGGCCCATCTCAAACGGATCGGCGCCTGGCTCGCGCCGGAATTCCGGGATGTGACGTCTCCCGGCGAAGGCTTTCCGCTCGAGGCGAGCGTCATCATACCCGTCCGGAACCGGGTTGGGACCGTGGGCGATGCGGTGGCCAGCGCGCTTTCCCAGCGGACCGATTTTTCGTTCAACGTGATCGTCGTGGACAACCATTCCACCGACGGCACAACGGCGCTGCTGGCGGGGCTGGCCAGCCGTAACCCCGGTCTGATCCACCGCATCCCCGTGCGGCGCGACCTGTCGATCGGCGGCTGCTGGAACGAGGCGATCTATTCCGAGTGTTGCGGCCGGTACGCGGTCCAGCTCGATTCGGACGATCTTTACCGGGGAGACGACGTCCTCCAGCGCCTGGTCGACCTCCTCCGCCACGGGAATTATGCCCTGGCAATCGGCGCCTATACGCTCGTCGACGGGCAGCTGCGGGAGGTTCCGCCGGGGCTGATCGACCATCGCGAGTGGAGCGACGCGAACGGCCGCAACAATGCCCTGCGCATCAACGGGCTCGGGGCACCCCGGGCCTTCGCCACGGAGCCGCTCCGCCGGGTTGGGTTCCCGAACGTGGGATACGGCGAGGATTATGCGGTCTGTCTGCGCCTCTCGCGGGAGTACCGGGTCGGTCGGATCTACGACAGCCTCTACCTCTGCCGCCGGTGGGAGGGGAACACCGACGCCGCCCCCTCGGTCGACGAGACGAACCGCCGCGACCACTACAAGGACCGGCTCCGGACGCTCGAGATCCGGGCCCGCCGGATGATGAACGGAGCGGCGTGATGGAGACCCTGATCCGGCCATGGCGGAGGGGAGATTTTCCGGCAGTGCGGAGGATTCTCTGGGAGTCATGGGTCGCCGCGTACCAGCCCTTCATTCCCGCAGAGGACCTGCGCGCCTACTTCGCGGCAACGTACAATCTCGACGCCCTCGCCCGCCTGTATGACAATCCGCGCGTCCACGGGTTCATCGCCGAAGCGGACGGCGAGGCCGTGGGGTTTGGCCGGACGCAGTTTCACCTGAATGAAAACCGCTTGTACCTCGCCTCGCTGTACCTCCTGCCCTCCTTCCAGGGAAAGGGGATCGGCGGAGACCTGCTCAGGGCGGCGGAGGAGAATGCTCGGGCGTACGGTTTGGGCGAGCTCTGGGTCGGGGTGATGGTCAAGAACGAGGCGGCAGGCCGCTGGTACGCCAGGCGGGGCTTCCGCTTCATCCGGGAGGAGCCCTTCCGGATGGGACGGACGACCGTGGTCCACGTGATCGGCTCCAAGGCGGTCGTGGCGGCCGGAGAGGCCGACCTCCGGCAGCGGCTCACGGCAGTCTATCCCCGGGAGGGCGATGCCCCGCCGTTGGCAGCGGCGGCTGCCGCGCTTCTCCAGCGGCAGAAGGGGGAGTGGCCCGGGCTCGCCGACGGGTACACCGCCCTGGAGGCGGTTCGGTCGCGGGAGGTCCGGGGCGGGAGCTGGGCGGTGCAGGTTCAGTTCAACCCCCGGCGAAGCGTCAGCAGCGGCGCACGGCTCGACCCGGAATCGATTCGGAGCCGCCCCTGCTTTCTCTGCCGCGGGAATCTTCCTGCCCCGCAGAGGGCGATCCTGTACCGGGAGACGTACCTCATCCTGTGCAACCCGGTACCGGTGTTCCCGGGGCACCTCACTGTCGCCCACCTCTGCCATCTTCCCCAGTCGCTTGCGGATCACCGGGAGATGTTCCTGCGGCTTGCAGCGGATTTCGGCCCGGGGCTGGTCTTACTGTACAACGGCCCGCGGTGCGGGGCTTCGGCGCCGGACCATCTCCACTTCCAGGCAGTCCCCGCGGGCCTGCTGCCGGCGGAGAGGGAGCTCCGGAATGCCGCCGGCGGAGCGGAGGTGAAGCGGTACGGCACGGCCGTCATCGGGGTTGCGGGGGGGATCGGCCGGGGGGCCGTCGTGGTCGAGGGAACGGCGGCAGCAGACACGGCCGCGGCGCTCGGCGAGGTGATCGCAGCGCTCGGCCGGACCGCGGCGCCGGATACGGAGCCGATGATGAACGTCCTGGCCACCCATTCCGGGGACGGCTGGCGGCTGATGATCTTTCCGCGCCTGAAGCACCGCCCCGACGCCTACTTCCGTGAGGATGAAGGGAAGCTCTGCGTCAGCCCCGGGGCGGTGGAGATGGGCGGGGTGTTCGTCACCCACCGCGAGCAGGATTTTCAGGTCCTCGACGCGGCGCTGATCGGGGAGATCTACCGCGAGGTGGCCTTCGACGATGCGGCGGTCAAGGTCCTGGTCGCCTCGCTCTGATTGCCGGAGGCGAGGCGGCCATCCGCAGGATCAGGGCCAGTTCTTGACCACGTCGATGATGCCGAAATACTCGACGAAGAACAGGGCCACTGCGCTGATCATCGTGCCCAAGGCAAGGGCGATTACGAACTGGGCATATCCCTCGGGCCGCTGATCGTGATTGCCGGGTGTCTCTCCGGTCATCTGTTGCTCCTCCCCTCTGCACGACATAGTCGATCATTCGCTCGTCGACCAACTCCCCCTGTCAGGGCCGGTGCCATAATGCGATGGCTAACGCCGGTTTTCCTCCGCCGCGCCGAGGCCGGGTCTCGCCCGATTCCTGCTCGCCACTCCGCCCGAAGCAGGCATCGGACGGTTCAATCCCCGTTCGTGACCACCCGGCCAACGACAATCCCCCGCCGGGATTCACGCTCCGCGAGGTACTCCGCGAGGGTGGCTTCCGAAAGCAGGACCCGTCCCGCCGCGCTCGACGCGTGGAGGAGGCGGACCCGCTCGCCCCGGCGGACGGCAAACCCTGCATGGCACACGTCGATCCCCTCATCGTCCGTGGCGATCGCGACGATGTCTCCGTCGGCGATCCGGCTCTGGTGCGCGGGGAGAGAGGCCTCCGGGATGAAGAAAAGCGGGCGGCGCGAGCAGGTCCACTCGGCACAGCGCAGCCGGTGGAAGACAGCGCGGTCGGCCAGCGCGGGGTTCGCCGCGCGGCGGTCGGTGAGCGCATGGAACCGCTTGGGGAAGGGTATGCCGCCGATCGCCGCGGTGACGTCCCGGACGATCCCCTTGCGAGCACCATCGTACAGCCAGTCGGTGAAGTAGTGGAGCCGCGAGGCATAGCCGTCCAGCCGGCCGCGGCGGTATCGGATCCGTTTCAGTGCGACGAGATAGTCGGCGAAGTTCCGCTTGCCGGCGCGGATGAGGCTGGCCAGGACGATCGCGTTTTCCACGAAGGTCACGCAGTCGAAGCTGCGCAGGTTGACGACGAGTTGCTCCGGCCCCTCCTGCTCCAGCGTCGCCGCTTCGTAGGGGGCGCCGAGGAAGCGCTCCCCGACCTCGACGATGAGCGCGGGAATGGGCTTTGCACGGTCTCCCCGGTCCCGGGCCGAACGGAGCAGCTCCTCGCAGATTGCGCGGTCTTCAGGCAGATGGATCACTCGGCCTCCGGGAATCGTCGGGGCTGCTCGTGCACCCCTGAAATCGATAGTTGCCTCCGCGGGGAGGGTTTACCATAAACCATACCACAAAGTGCCCCGCGGAGACAAAGGGCGAGGAAAGCGAATCGGCTGAATGGCTTCGCTGCCGGGGGTGGCGCAAATTGCAGTGGAAATGTTCCACAGGATTCGGTAAAACACAAGCCAGGGGAGGTGCCGATGGGGATTTTGGATGAATCGTGCCGGTTTCGGGGCGGGGCGAAGTACGTCCTCGATGACGAGCTGGCGAAGATCGTGGACGTGTCGATGGCCCTGGAGATGCCGCTCCTGCTCAAGGGCGAGCCCGGCACGGGCAAGACGATGCTCGCCCATGCGATCGCCGAGAGCCTTGCCATGCCGCTGATCGTCCTGAACGTCAAGTCGAGCATGAAGCTCCTGGACGCCCTCTATCAATACGACACACTGACCCGCCTGAACGACAGCCGCTTCGGCGATTCAAAGCGCGACGTGAGCAACATCGAGGAGTACATCCGGATGGGGAAGATCGGCCAGGCCTTCGTTGCCGAGACCCGGACGGTGCTCCTGATCGACGAGATCGACAAGGCCGACGCGGACTTCCAGGACGACATGCTCGACGTCCTCGACCAGATGCAGTTCGACATCATCGAGATCGACAAGACCGTCTGCGCCCGCCACCGGCCCGTGATCATCATCACCTCCAACGCCAAGAAAGACCTCTCCGACCCCTTCCTCGGCCGCTGCAACTTCCACCACATCGCCTTCCCCGACCCGGAGATGATGCGGATGATCCTCGCCGTCCATTTCCCCGACCTCCCCGAACGGCTGGCCAGGGCCTCGCTTGCCGCCTTCTACCGCCTGCGCGAGTTTCGGGGGGTCGAGAAGAAGCCGGCCACGCGGGAGTTGATCAACTGGGTCCGGGCCCTCCGATGCGATCCCGACTTCGACGTCTCTTCACTCGACGGCGGCGAGCTCCCGTACCTCGGGGTGCTGTTCAAGAAGAGCCTGGATATGAACCTGGCGCTCCAGCAGGCGGGCCGCGTCCGGAAGTAGCGGAGGCCGTCCCGCCGCCGCCCGATCCATCGTTCGGGGCAGGCCACTCCGGTATCCGGCCTGAACCGCTCTGGACGCCGGCTTTCGCCGCGTGACGGCGGAGAAGACTTCCCGCTCATTGCCGAACCGATAAAGGCACAACACCGTGTTTGTCCGCTTCTTCTACCTGCTCCGCGAGCAGGGGGTCCCCGTCACCCCCACCTCATTCCTCCGCCTGCAGAAGGCCCTCTCCCTGGGGCTGATCGGGTCGGTAGACGACTTCTACACGGCGGCACGTTCGATCCTCGTGAAGAGCGAACGGTACTTCGACACCTACGACCAGCTCTTCGCGCAGTATTTCCGCGGCGCGCAGTCAAACACTTTGGAGGGCTTCGAGCTCGACGCGATCGCCCGGGCGCTCCTCGAAGAGTGGCTGAAGAATCCGCAGGAGCTCGCCGACGCGTTCGGCCTCGACGAAACACAGCTTGCGCAGTTCACGCCCGAGGAGCTGATCGAGTACTTTCTCGCCCGGCTCAAGGATCAGGACGGCGAGCACCACGGCGGTAACCGCTGGATCGGAACCGGAGGGACCTCTCCGGTCGGCCATTCCGGATACCACCCCGGCGGGTTGCGCGTGGGCGGTTCCTCCCGCAACAAGTCAGCGGTGAAGGTGGCGCTGGAGCGGCGTTACCGCGACTATAGCCAGCAGGGGCCCCTGACCGAGCTCCAGCTGGGGGAGGCGCTCAAGCGGCTCAGGCGGATGGTCCCCCACGGCCCGCAGGACGTGGTCAACATCGACCGGACGATCGCCGAGACGATGCGAAACGGCGGGGAGATCTCGATCGTCTTCGACCGCAGGCTCAGCGACCGCCTGAAGGTCGTCTTGATGATCGACAACGGCGGCTGGTCGATGGACCCCTACGTGGAGGTCGTCCAGACCCTGTTCAACTACACCCGCTCCCAGTTCAAGGACCTCAAAATCTACTATTTCCACAACACCATCTACCACCGCGTCTGGGCGGACCCCCAGCGCCACCTGAAGCCGACGACGCTCGAGGAGCTCAGCCGGCGCGACCCGGAGACCCGCCTGATCATCGTGGGCGACGCGGCGATGGCCCCCTACGAGCTTCGGGGGGCGGACGGCTCCCTGTACCTGGGCCAGCGCGACAGCGTCAGCAGCGAGGAGCGACTGAGGTCCCTCGCCCGGACCTTTCGCCACGCCATCTGGCTGAACCCCCAGACGGAGCAAGCCTGGGGCTCGGCCTGGACGATCGGGGCGATCGGGCAGATCTTCCCGATGTTCGAGCTCAGCCTCGACGGCCTGGAAAAGGCGGTCCGGCAGTTGATGCGGCGGCACTGAGAGGGAAAAAATGACTTGACAGAATATCCGGCTGTGCTACAAACAAAAAAAACGTGATACGGCGGTCTGAAGATGTCGGAGCTGGCTCGTTTCGGGGTTTCGCTGGAAAAGACGCTCCTGGACAGGTTCGATCAACTGATCGGGAAGCAGCAGTACACCAACCGCTCGGAGGCCCTGCGGGACCTGATCCGGCGGGAGCTGGTCCAGCGGCAGTGGCAGGAGGGGAGCGACGTGGCGGGCGCGATCACCCTGATCTACGACCACCACAGGCGGGATGTGATCAGCAGGGTGACCGACACCCAGCACGACTTCCAGGAGGTGATCATCTCGACCCAGCACATCCACCTGGACCACCATAACTGCCTGGAGATCGTGGCTGCCCGGGGGAAAGCGGAAAAGGTCCAGCGGCTTGCCGACGCGCTCCGGGCGATCAAGGGGGTGCGCCACACGACCCTCAGCATGTCCAGCACGGGGCGGGAGATCGAGTAGGCGGTATTATTTTTTTGTTAATGGGTGCTACGAAATGTTAATTCATGGCATTGATGCCGACGGGGAAGGAGCGGTAAGATGGGGCAGCGTGCAGTCAGACGGGCAGTAGCAGGTGCGGTTTTCGGGGTGGCTCTTCTCCTTTCGGCGGTTGCCTGGGGATCCCACCCGCTGATCACCGACGATGCGGAAACCCAGGGAAAAGGGAAGTTCCAGGTGGAGGTCAACGGCCAGTACGACTCCGACCGGGAGACGGTTGACGGCGTCTCTGTCAATGAGCGGGGCACGCAGATCGCGACGATCCTCTCCTACGGCCTGACCGATACCGTCGATTTGGTCCTCGGCCTTCCCTACCAGTGGCGCAAGATCACGGAGGACGATGTCACCGTCTCCGACGAACGGGGGATAGGCGACGCGACCTTCGAGGTCAAGTGGCGGTTCTTCGAGAAGGACGGGCTGATGCTGGCGCTCAAGCCGGGGGTGATCCTGCCGACCGGCAGCGAATCGCGGGGTCTCGGCGCGGGCAGGGTCGGATACCAGGCCTTCCTGATCGGCACGAAGATAGCCGACCCCTGGGAGTTCCATGCGAACCTGGGCTACATCGGAAACGCCAACAAGGTGGATGAGCGCCGGGACATCTGGCACGCGTCCCTTGCCGCGGAGTACGAGCTCATCGAGAATCTGGAGTTGGTGGGGAACATCGGGATCGAACGGAACCGGGACAAGGCGGGAAGCGGGCATCCCGCCTTCCTCCTGGGCGGTTTCGAATACGAAGTCGCGGAGAGCGTCTCGCTGAGCCTCGGCGTGAAGTACGGGCTGACCGCCGCCGAAACGGACTGGTCGCTCCTGGCCGGGGTGGCGTTCCGGTTTTAGCGAAAAGGAAAAACGAGCATGCATATGGCCGATGCCCTGCTCTCCCCTGCCGTGGGGACGACGTTGTGGGCCGGGACCGCAGCGATCACCGGGTTCGCGTCCCACAGGCTGAAGAAACAGATCGACGACAGGACGATCCCCCTGATGGGGGTTCTGGGCGCCTTCATCTTCGCCAGCCAGATGATCAATTTCACGATCCCGGGGACGGGGTCGAGCGGGCATCTGGGCGGCGGGATGATCCTGGCCGTGCTTCTGGGCCCGCATGCCGCCTTTCTCGTGATGGCCTCGGTGCTGACGGTCCAGGCGCTCTTCTTCGCCGACGGCGGGCTCCTCGCCCTGGGATGCAACGTCTGGAACCTGGGGGTCTACCCCTGCTATCTCGTCTACCCCTTCCTCTACAAGCCCCTGGCCGGCGGCGGAAAGAGCCCGGGACGCGTCCTTACGGCATCCGTCGTGAGTGCTGCCGTGGCTCTCCAGCTCGGGGCATTCTCGGTGGTCCTGGAGACGCTCCTGTCCGGGAAGAGCGAACTGCCCTTCGAAGCCTTCCTCCTGCTGATGCAGCCGATTCATCTGGTGATCGGGATCGTCGAGGGGTTCGTCACCGCGGGCGTGATCAATTATGTGCGGACCGCCCGGCCCGAGATCCTCGCAAGCATGGCGGCGTCGCGCCCCCTCGGCCGGGATGTCCAGCTGCGCAAGGTGTTGGCGACCTTCGCGGTCCTGGCCGTGGTCACCGGCGGGGTTCTCTCCTGGTTTGCCTCGACCCATCCCGACGGCCTCGAATGGTCGATCCAACGGGTGACCGGCAGCGACTCTCTGCCCGAGGCGGGGCAGGGGATCGTGTCGGTGCTCAAGCGGTTCCAGGAGAAGACGGCCGTTCTCCCCGATTACAGCTTCGCCCCGGCAGGGAATGAAGCGCAGAAGGCGGAAGAGTCTCCGGCCTGGCCGATGGTCGACGGCGGGACTTCCGCGGCCGGGATCGTCGGCGCGGCGGTCGTCCTGGGGATGGTGCTGCTCGTCGGCCTCGGAATCCGGTCCTTCCGGGGAAGAAATTCCTGAAGGGATGATGATGTGCAAGGATCCCGGAGGCGGTTGACGAGATGACGTTCAACCGGAACTATTTCGACATCGGCCGGCTCGACCGGCTTGCCTACGGACGGACCTGGGTGCACCGCCTCGACCCGCGGTCCAAGGTGGTTGCCACGCTGCTGTACCTGCTCACCGTGGTATCGCTGCCGAAGTACGAGGTCGCGGCGCTTACTCCATTTTTCCTGTTTCCGGTGCTGCTGGCGGCGCTGGCCGGGATACCGGCCCGGTTCATCCTCAGGAAGATGCTGATCGTCTCGCCGTTCGCGATCGTGATCGGGATTGCGAACCCCCTGCTGGACACCCGGACCGCCGTCGTGATCGCCGGGACGCCCCTGTCGGGCGGGCTCCTCTCCTTCTTCTCGATCCTGCTGAAGTTCGCCCTTACGGTCGGCACGACGCTCCTGCTGATCGCCACCACCTCCTTTCCCGGTGTCTGCCATGCCTTCCGCCGGCTCGGTGTTCCGTCGCTGTTTGTGTCGCAGCTTATGTTTCTGTACCGCTACCTCTTCGTGCTGATGGAGGAGGCGATGCGGATCGTCCGCGCCCGGGAGATGCGGTCGTTCGGGGCGCGGGGCGCCGAGATCCGGGTGTACGTGCGGCTCGTCGGGACCCTGTTCCTTCGGACGGTTGATCGGGCGGAGCGGATCTACGACGCCATGCTCTCGCGGGGATTCCAGGGAGACATCCCGACGCTCGGACGCTCCCGCATGGCGGCGGCCGATCTGCTCTTCGTGGCGACGACGGTCGGCTTCCTCGGGCTGTTCCGCTTTGTTCCCGTGACCGAGGGCATCGGCCGCCTTGCCCAAGGGGTGTTGGGATGAGCCATCACATCGTCGAGTTCAAGGACGTGCACTTCCGC
This sequence comes from uncultured Syntrophobacterales bacterium, assembly GCA_903928915.1. Taxonomy (GTDB): domain Bacteria; phylum Desulfobacterota; class Syntrophia; order Syntrophales; family UBA5619; genus JAKAFS01. The sequence continues at coordinate 26,181 of CAIYSL010000087.1, forward strand.
TACCCCGACGGCACCGAGGCGCTCCGGGGGGTCAATTTCCGGATCACCCACGGCGAGTCGGTGGGCATCGTCGGCGCCAACGGAGCGGGAAAATCCACGCTCCTGATGCACATAAACGGCTGCCTGCTGCCCACCGCCGGGACGGTGACCATCGGCGATTTCGCGCTTACCGCCAAGACGCGGCGGGAGGTCCGGAAGAAGGTGGGGGTGGTGTTTCAGAACCCCGACGACCAGCTATTCATGCCCACGGTATTCGACGATGTGGCCTTCGGCCCCCTCAACCTCGGTATGGACGATGCGGCTGTGCGCGAACGGGTCGACCAGGCCCTCGCCCTGGTCAATGGCCGCCAACTCAAGGACAAACCGCCGCACCACCTCTCGGCCGGGCAGAAGAGCTCGATCGCCATCGCCGCGGTGATGGCCATGGGACCCGACATCCTTGCCATGGATGAGCCCGCCGCGAGCCTCGACCCCCGGTCGCGGCGATTGCTGATCGCGCTTCTCAACACATTCAACCACTCCAAGATCGTCGCTTCCCACGACCTGGACCTGATCTTGGACGTCTGCCAGCGGTGCATCGTGATCGGAGGCGGAACCGTGGTCGCGGACGGACCCGCCCGTGAGATCCTCACGAACGCGGCGCTTCTGGAGGCGAACAACCTGGAGCTGCCGCTCACGCTCCAGGGGCGGAGCTAAATCCGGCGCCGGGGTTTTTTCAGCACGAGGATCAGGGAGGTCACAACTGCCAGAAGGGCCAGGTTGAGGAGCCAGGCGCTCCGGTACGAACCGGTGAGGTCGTAGAGGTACCCGGCGATCATCGGTCCGGTGGAGCCGCCGATCGCCATCACGAAAAACACCTGGATGCCGTAGGTAGCCCCCAGGATGTGGCGTCCGAAACGGTCGGCCAGCAGGAAGGGGGAAAGGGCGGTGATCGACCCGTACCCGAACCCGAACAGGAGGGCGTGAGCGAACAGGACCGCGGCGGTGGTGGTGTTGAGCAGAATGAGCATCCCCGCCGCCATGATAAGGAACCCGAGCGCAGCCGCGTACTTGGCATCTCTGATCCGGTCGCACAGCCAACCGAAGAAGAACCTGCCCAGAATGCTTGCCGTACCGATGGCGCCCAGCGAAGAGGCCGCGGCGACCCGATCGATCTGCCGGTCCAGGGCGTAGGGCACCAAGTGGACCATAACCGACATCTCGGCCAGGACGGCCAGGCTGTAGCTGGCCACGATGATCCAGAATTGGGGGTCGGCGAGGACGGGTCTGAGCGAGAGGTCCGGGCCAGGGGCGGAGGTGGGTGCGGGTGCGGATGCGGGGTTGCCCCCGGCTGTCTCCTTGCCGTCGGGCAGGAGGCCGTAGTCCTCTGGTTTCGTTCTCCCCATCAGCCACTGCGAGAGCCCCACGCCGATAATCAGCACGAACGCCCCGATGGCGGCGAACCCCCACTGCCAGCCGTGTACCTTGACCACGTACCCGGCCAGGGGGACCGTGACCATCGTCCCGGCGCCCACGCCGATCGAGGCGAGGCCGATGGCGAGCCCCCGCCTCCGGGCGAACCACTTCCCCACCGAGGAGTTGCACACTACCACGCCCAGGCAGGCTGCGCCGACCCCGCCGAGGACGCCGTAGGTCACGTACAGGTGCCAGGGCTCGCGGATCAGGGCAGTCAGAAACAGGCCTGCCGCCATTACCACGGCGCCGGCGGTGATGATCCAGCGGGGGGCGATCCGGTCGGCCAGCCTGCCGGTGAATACCCCGGCGATCCCGTAGGCCAGGACCATGACGGACATGCCTGCAGAGATCACCGACCGCGACCAGCCGTACTCCTCGGCCATCGGTTTGACGAACACGCCGAAGCTGTACCGCGCCCCGTAGTTGATTGCCTGGATCAGGAACGCCCCCAGCACCACGTACCAGCCCCAGAAGAGCCCCGTCCCGCTGCCCGTTCGTCTTTCCTCGTCTGCCATAGTCTGATCCGCAACCCCTCGTTTCTCCATTCCGGGGAGATTCTATCAAAAGCGGAAGAAATGCAATTGCAATTTGCGGGCTCCGCCGAATCTGCGGGGAGAAAGAGAATGAGGGAAGCGGTCGTTCGGGTGGCCTGCGCCTGCGAACAGAGGTCAGTACCGAGTTCTTCCGCGGGAGATGGGGCGCCGGATGGGTGCCGCGGGAACGCCCGGATGCCGCGGTGCGCGGCGGGGAGCGGAAGTCAGGCGCCCAGCGGCAGGAAGAGCGTGAAGGTCGAGCCGGCTCCTTCGGTGCTGGAGACTTCCACCCGGCCGGAGGCGCGTTCCACCAGCCGTCTGACGATGGCGAGGCCCAGGCCGTTTCCTTCGATCTCCCGGGTTTCCGGGCGCTTCTCCCGGAAGAACTCGTCGAAGACATGCGGGAGATTCTGCGCCCTGATCCCGAGGCCCGTATCGGACACGTCGATTCGCGCCTCGCCGCCCGCACGGGAAACGCGGACCCCCAGCTCACCTCCTTCACGGTTGTACTTGACCGCATTGCCGATCAGGTTCGTCAGCATGATCCGGAGATCCTCGGCGCCGACGCAGACCCCGGGGAGGTCGGGTTCTACTGTCGCAGCGAACGTGAGGCTGCGTGCCTGCACCCGTTCGCGGTAGAGCTCTCCGACCTCGTTCAGGACGGGAGTCGGATCGATCGGTCTTGTGGACGCGCCGCCGCGCTTCTCCATCTCGATCCGGGAAAGGGAGAGCAGGTTTCCGATCAGTTCCACCATGCCGTCCAGCCGTTTCTCCGCCCGATCCAGGAGGGGGAGGTATGCGTCGAGGCTGCCCCCCAGACTCCTGTCAAGGGCCACTTCCAGGATCCCCTTGATGGCTCCCAGGGGGGAGCGGAATTCGTGGATCATGGTGCGGATGAAGCGCGACTTTTCCAGGGCCAGCCGCCGGATCTCGGAGATGTCCGAGATGGTGAGGATATGACCCAGAAGATCGCGCTTTGCCGAGTGGAAGGGCGAGAGGCTGACCATGTACTGGCGCTCCCCGATTTCCATGTCGAACAGGGTCCGACCCGGCGCAGGCGTGGCAAGCGCGTCGCGTACCGGGGTAAAGCGCTCGCCGCTCAGGATCGCCTCGGCCGGCTGTCTGAGGAGCCGGCCCTCTTCGCTGTCGAGCAGGGAGGCCATGGCCCGGTTGACCAGCGCGACCTCTCCGGACCGGTTGACGACGAGGACCGCGTCCCGGAGGTTCTCCACGAGCGAATGGGTCTGGCTCTTCTCCGAGGCGAGCTCCAGGAGGCTCGCCTCGTGGGCGAGCTTCAGCTCTTCGGCCTCCTGTCTGACCGCCTTGTGGCGCAGCAGCGTTTCGACGACCCCGATGAGGTCCTCCGGAGAGAAGGGCTTGGGGAGGAAGAAATCGACCCCTTGCCGCGTCGCGGAGATGGCAGTCTCGATGTTGGCATAGGCCGTGATCATGCAGGTCATCACGTCGAACTCGCGCGACCGGATCGCCTGCAGGAGTGTGAGGCCGTCGATGTCGGGGAGCCGGTAATCGATCAGGACGAGATCGAAGGGGCGCCGTTCCAGCGCGGCCAGGGCATCCCGCCCCGTTTGCGCCTCCTCCACGGCGTATCCTTCGAGCTCGAGGAGCTGGTGGACTCCGGTTCGTATCCCGTATTCATCGTCAACGACGAGAATCCTGCCCTTCTTGCCTACGCTCATTGCTGCATCCTGCTACCTTGCGGCGCCCGTCTTCTCTTCGATCACTTTGAGGAGCTGCCTTCCGGTGATCGGCTTGTCCAGAAAGGCATCGAGCTGGGACCATCGCCTGAGCCCCTCCGCCTCACCGTCGAATCGTTGCCCCGTGGCCGTTGCGACCCCGGAAAGCATCACCAGCGGGACCTCCTTCAGCCGTTCGTTTTTCCGGATCTGATGGCTCAGCCGGAATCCGGAGTCGAAGTGCTCCATCATCAGGTCGAGGATCATGATGTCGGGTACCTCCTGCTCCAGCAGCCGCAATGCCTCCTCCCCGCTCGCAGCGGTCAGGACATCGTATCCGCGGCTCCGGAAATAGATCGACTGGCTTGCGAGAAAATCCCTGTCATCATCCACGAACAGAATCCTTTTTTGCGCGTTCATGAAAACATGCTCCTTCCTGCCATCGCCTGGGTCTTGGGCAGTTCGATATGGAATGTGGTCCCCGATCCGACGATTGAGTCGAACCAGATCGATCCGCGGTGCATCTTCACGATGCCGTAGCAGATGGGGAGGCCCAGGCCGACCCCTTTCCCGATGCTCTTGGTGGTGAAAAACGGCTGGAAGACCCGTTCCCGGTCCTCCACCGGAATCCCGCACCCCTGGTCCGCGACCGAGATATGAACCCGGCCGTTGTCTGCAAGCTCCTCGGCCTTTACCCGGACCTGGCCGCCCGTACCTTCCATGGCCTCGACGGCGTTCTTGACCAGGTTCACCAGCACCTGCGTCATCTGATCGCGGTCGATGTCGGCCGCGGCATCCGGTGTCTGATCCTCGCAGAGCAGCACGACACCCTTTTCCTCAAGCCGGGAGGCCTGGAAGGAGGTTGCCAGGATGTGGCGCAGCAGCTCGCCCACGTTCACCGGCTCCATCCGGACCCGGTTCTGGCGGGCAAAGTCGAGGAGTCCGCCGACGATCTTCTTACACCGCTTCGCCTCCTCCACCAGCAGGTTCAGGTCGTGGCTCAGGTCGGTCCGGTCCGTGATCTTGCGCTGCAGCAGATTGGTGTACAGGAGGATCGTTCCCAGCGGGTTGTTCAGTTCGTGGGCGACACCCGCCGCGAGCTGCCCCATGGAAGCGAGTTTCTCGGTATTGATCAAGTGGCGGTGCACCTGCCGTATCTCCTGCCAGGGGATCTGCAACTCGTTGCAGACCCGTTCGGCCTGGTCGATCATGAAGGGCAGGCACATGGCCTCTTCCGCTAGTCCGTGGTGGACCGCGACCGCCTTGGTCCGGCACGTGTCATAGCCGCAGGCTTTGCAGTTCAGCTCGTCTCCGGGAAGGAATTTGTTGGTCCGGGCAAGGATCGCCCGGATCTCCTGTTCGGTCGGCTCCTGCAGGCGATGATCGTCGGGGATGAACTCCCGGTTCAGATTGTACCGGGAATGAGGCGGCTCAACCAGCGGTTCCGAACCTTCCCGGCCTGTCGCGGCGGGGTGCCGCCGGCGATCATTCACGTACGTGCGGACGAAGTCCTTCCGGTTGTGACGATCGCCCCGCTTGCTCATTCCCGGCCCGTCGTGGCATCCCTGGCACATCAGGGGGTCGATCAGGAACGGTTCGATCTCCCCGCGCGCGGCGGCGCCGAGGACATCGGTCACCTCCTGCTGCCCGCTGATGGTCACGACGGTCGGGTCCAGCAGGTCCCCCTCCAGCCGGGCGCTCTTGAGAAGCCCGCCGCTCAACGGGAAGGCCCGGCCCATGCCCGCCATGGGCGGGTCGAAGGGACGCGGTTCGGCCTGTAAAACGGCGATGTTCTTCTGGCTGAGGAGCGCCTTCATCTCCTTGAAGGTGATGACCTCGTCGATTACGGTCGGGCAGGAGTGATCCCGGGCCTCCAGCTTCTTGGCGATGCAGGGGCCGATGAACACGCAGTTCATCTCGCCGGGGTACGCCGCCCGGACGGCCAGTGCCGTCGCGATCATCGGCGATACGACCGGGATCAGTCGCTCGGTAAGGCCCGGCTGGTACTTGCGGACGTATTCGATGACGGCAGGGCAGGATGAGGCGATCCAGGGCCCTGCCCGGTGTGACGCCAGGAACTCCCGATAGGCCTCGCTGACCAGATCGGCGCCGGCGGCGACCTCCACCACGTACCGAAACCCGGCGTATTTCAGCGCCCCGGCGATCCGCTCTGGCTCCAGGTCGGGAAACTCCGCCGGAAACGAAGGGGCCAGGAGCGCTGCCGCCGGTTTATTCGCTCCCAGGATCTCCTCGGTGCGCTCCAGGCCGCTCGCGTAGGTCTTGGCGTTCTGCGAACAGACCATCGTGCAGTTGCCGCAGGCGATGCAGCGGTCCGAAACGACCGAGGCCTGCCCGTCGACGATTTTCACCGCCTTGACCGGACAGTCTCGGACGCAGGTGAAGCAGCGCCGGCAGTTTTGCCTGATGGTCTGAATCGCTTCGAACATACGTTCCTCTTCCGCGTTTTTTCCACGGGGGTCTTACCACACGCCGCGGAACACTCCTATCCCTTTCTCCGATCCAGGTAGCTTCGGTGGAGGAGATGGTGGCTCATTGCTCCCAAGGGTTGATCCAGAAGGTTCTTGTACAGGCTCTTGACCTGCTCATTGTCGTGGGAGAGGCGGCTCGCGGATTTCCGGTCCACCTCATAGAGCCTGTGGAGTCGCTTCTTTATGGCCTCTCTGTCCGTATCGTAGGGCTGACCGCCGCCGCCCACGCATCCTCCCGGGCAGGTCATCACCTCGACGAAATGGAGGGGGGAGGTCTTCTGGGCAACCGAATGGAGGATGCTCTTAACCTCCCCGAGGCCGTTGACGACGGCGAAGTTCAGCTGCGTTCCGGCGACGTCCAGGGAAAACACCTTGACCTGGTCCAGCCCTCGCGCATCGCTTACCTTGGGGCCGCCCTTGAGTTCTTCACCGGTGATCAGCCTGTGTGCGGTCCGGATGGCCGCCTCCATGACGCCGCCGGTGCCGCCGAAAATCCGGCCGGCGCCGGTCGCCTCGGCAAAGGGTACATCCAGAGGGGCCCGTGGGCCCTTGGGGGTGAACTGCATGCCGAAACGGCGCAGGAGCTGATCCACCTCGCGGGTGGTCAGGACGGCATCGATGTCCCCCAAGTCCTGGGCCTCGTATTTCTTGGCTGTGCAGGGCATGATCGAGACGGAGTAGATACGCCGCCCCTTGGTGTCAAACTGCTTCGGATAGCACTCCTTGATCAGGGCGCCCATCATCTGCTGGGGCGACTTGCAGGTGGACAGATAGGGGATCATCTCCGGCCTGTGCACCTCGACGTATCTGACCCAGCCCGGCGAGCAACTGGTGAACATGGGGAGCGCTCCTCCGTTCTTCACGCGATGAAGGAGTTCCGAGACCTCTTCCATGATGGTAAGGTCCGCCGTGAACGAGGTGTCGAAGACGGCCTCGAATCCGATCTGTCTGAGCGCCCCGGAAAGGGTTTCGAGCATTTCGGTTATGGAGGAGATCTCGGCCGCATCCATCAGTGTCGCCGGCACGGCGGGTGCCACCTGCGCGACAACCATGACGTCGGGGTCTGCCAGGGCCCGGATGACATCCTCTCCCTGGCTCTTCTCCGTGAGAGCGCCCGTGGGGCATGCCCGGATGCACTGGCCGCAGAAGATACAGCCGGAAACGTTGAGGCCCGTGTAGAAGGCCGGACTGATCCGGGTTTCGAAACCCCGGCCGGTAAAATCAATGGCCCCGACCCCCTGGACGCTGTGGCATACCGCAACGCAGCGTCCGCATAGGATGCACTTGTTCGGTTCCCGGATGACGGACGGCGAAGAGACGTCGAGGGGGTGCGATTTTTTCAGGCCCGCGTATCTCCTGCCCCGGATACCCAGGTCCGCGGCAAGCCGCGCGAGTTCGCAGTCGCCGCTGCGCGGACAGAAGAGACAGTCATCGGGGTGGCTGGCCAGGAGGAGCTCCACGATCGTGCGCCGCGCCCGCTGGATGCGGGGGGTGTGCGTCCGCACCACCATGCCGTCCCGCGCCGGGAGGGTGCAGCTGGTCTGGAGCCGTGGTGTGCCCTCCACTTCAACCATGCAGATACGGCAGGCGGCCTGGGGGGAGGGGGAGCCTGCAAAGGCACAGAGGTGCGGTATCGCGATGCCGGCCCGCAGAGCGGCCTGCAGGACCGTCTCGTCCGGTACCCATTCGATCTCTCTTTCATTGATGGTAATCATCGGGTTCTTCCTTTTCTCTGATGGTGTGGTCCAACCGGACGCATCCGGACTATGCCGACTCGGCGCAACCGAGGCCCTGCGCAGGCGCCTCCGGAACGGCCTCGAAGATCGCCTTGCTCGGGCATGCTTCGGCGCAGGCGCCGCAGCCGATGCAGCGATCCTCAAGGATGTAGTGGGCCTGTTTTCGCTCGCCGATGATAGCGTTGCCCGGGCACTTCTTCTTGCAGACCGTACAGCCGATGCAGAGCGTCGTGTCGACGGAAAAGGTCTTGAGGCCCCGGCAGGCGCCCGCCGGGCAGCGGTTTTCCAGGATGTGGGCTTCGTACTCATCCCGGAAAAACCTGAGGGTGCTCAGCACCGGGTTGGCCGCGGTCTGGCCGAGGCCGCACAGGGAGGTTTCCCTGACCGTCTGGGCAAGCTCCTCGAGGTGGAGTATCCCCCGGAACCGCTCCAGCCGACGCAGTTCGTCTCCGACAGGCTTCTCGGTGAAACTGGCGAGGATCTCATGCATCCGGATGGTCCCTTCCCGGCAGGGGGTACATTTGCCGCAGGATTCGTTCCGGATGAACTCCATGAAGAATTTGGCCACGTCGACCATGCAGGATCGCTCGTCCATGACCACCATGCCACCGGACCCCATGATCGCTCCGAGCTGCTGAAGTGACAGGTAGTCCACGGCTACGTCCAGTCTTTCCTCGGGGATGCAGCCGCCGCTCGGTCCGCCGATCTGGACGGCTTTGATCCGGTGTCCCGGAAGCGCCCCGCCGCCGATATCGTCGATGATCTCCCGAAGCGGGATGCCGATCGGCACCTCCACCAGGCCGGTGTTCCGGATCGCTCCGCTCAGGGCGAACACCTTAGTCCCCGCGCTCGACCCGGCCGAGAGCCCCTTGAACCAGTCCGCCCCGCCGGCCAGGATCAAGGGAACGTTGGCCAGGGTCTCCACGTTGTTGAGGACCGTGGGCTTCCCGTGCAGCCCGCTGACTGCGGGGTAGGGCGGCCGGGGCCGGGGCATCCCCCTGCCGCCCTCGATGCTGGCGAGGATCGCCGTCTCTTCCCCGCAGACGAAGGCCCCGGCACCCTGCTTGATGGTCACGTCGAAGGAAAAGAGGCTGTCGAGGATGTTGTGTCCCAGAAGGCCCGCGTGCCGGCACTGGTCTATCGCGTCCCGCAACCGGTCGAGGGCCAGTGGATACTCGGCCCGGCAGTAGATGTACCCTTTGGAGGCCCCGACGGCGTAAGCGGCGATCAGGAGCCCTTCGAGTACGCGGAAGGGGTCCCCCTCCAGGACCGCCCGGTCCATGAAGGCCCCGGGGTCGCCCTCATCGGCGTTGCAGATCACGTACTTCTCGGCGCTGGCCGTGTCGAGGGCGACCCGCCACTTCTGGCCGGTCATAAAACCGGCGCCGCCCCTGCCGCGCAGGCCCGATGCCTGGACCACGTCGCAGACTTCGGCCGGCGTCATGGTGTGCAGCGCCCGGCTGGCGGCCCGAAAGGCCCCGGTTGCGAGCGCTGCGTCGAGCGAAGACGGATCGATGCGGCCGCAGTTTTCGAGGACCACCTTGTTCTGGCGCTTGAAAAACGGGATATCCGCCAGCAGCGGGACCTCGGCGAAGGTACCGTCGCCATCGTCCCACCGTCCCAGGAGGAAACGGTTTTTCAGGTTTTCCCGGAGAAAGACCTCCGCGAGAAGTTCGTCCACATTGTCGGGCGTCACATCGCAGTAGGACAGGCGGGGAGAAGTGCCGGTCAGGAGGTCGATGAACACCTCCCGCTGACAGTATCCCGCACAGCCGACTTCGATCAGGCCGGCGTCGATACGGTTGGTCCCGAAAAACGAGCGGATATGGTCCTTGATCCGAGACGCCCCGTTGGCCATCCCGCAAGTCCCGGCGCCGATGAACAGAACCGTCCCCTCTCCCCCCCGGCGGGCGACGGCAAGCCGACCGGCCCGCACTGTCCGGCACCTATCGTCGTCGTGGCAGAGGGGGCCTCGCGTCAGGCATTCGATGAGCTTGCGGCAGGGATTGGCCGCCGTATGCCAGCAGTGGCCGCAGCAGGGCGCTGCTAATTGTACCGGTTTCATTCGTCACCCCCGATTTCATCGATCAGCGCGTCCAGTTTCTGGATGGTCAGGTGTCCGTGGAACTCCCCGTCCAGCTTGACGACCGGGGCGATGGAGCAGGCCCCCAGGCAGGCAACCGTAACGACGGTGAACTTCCCGTCGGGCGAGTTCCCGTCGCTTGTCAGCTTGAGGCGGCGCTTGAGGTGATCGGCGATGGAGAGGCTGCCCTTCACATGGCACGCCGTACCGCGGCAGACCTGAATGACGTGCTCGCCGAGCGGGGCGAACCGAAACTGCCGGTAAAAGGTCGCCACACCGTACACCCGGCTCACCGGGACGCCGATCGCGGCCGATATCTCTTCCATCGATCCGTCGGAGAGGTAGCCGCTTTCGGCCTGTACCTCCTGGAGGACCGGGATGAGGCTGTCCATGGTGAGCGGTCCGTGGCCGGTGACGACTTCTGCAACGCTGCGCATAGCGATTCCCCCCTCTCCGGTGTCAGTTCGCTGCTGCCGCTGCGGCCCCGCCGAGGATCCGGTCGATGGTCTTGGCCAGCTCCTTGAGGTCGATCGGCTTCTCGAGGTACACGTCGGCAGGCCACTCCTGCCCCATGATGAATTGGAAATTTTCCATCTTCTCGCTGAGGTGTTGGGTGAAACCCGATACGATGACGATCGGGACCCTCAGCCCGGCAGTATCCTGACGCAGCTCATAGGCGAGGTTGAACCCCTCGGCGTCGGTATCCATCATGACGTCGAGGACGATGAGGTCCGGTTTGCCCGCGCGGATCTTCCCCAGCCCCTCCGATCCATTGAAGGCCGTGTCCACCCTATATCCGCGTCCCTCCAGGAATGTCTTGGTGGAGTGAACGAAGTCCCTGTCGTCGTCGATGAGCAGAATGTTCCTGTGTTCCATAGCCATTGTCTCCTCTCTGGATTGTGATGTCGAGCCTCACTCCTCGTTTTGTTCATTTATATACAGTGAAATAATTCACAATTGCCGGCAAAAAAATTTGCTCAGATCTCGAACTCCAGCGCCGTCCCATACCTGTTTAAAAAGGAGAGCTTTTCCATCTTTGCGGAGAAATCCACGTTTTCCACGTTCATCCCTGCGACGGCGTGGATTTGCCGGGGGACGAAGTTAAGAATCGACCGGATGCCGGCCCTCCCGAGCCGGTCGACCAGGCTCTGGAGATTCTGCGCTCCGCAGGCAAGGATCGCCATGGCGACACCGAAGTCCGGCAGGACCGCCTCCAGGTCCTGGATGTGATGGCAGCGCCGGCCGGCAAAGACCCTCCCGATCTTTTCGGCATCGATGTCGAAAACCACCGCGATATGAAATCCCCGCTCCTCGAATCCCCGATAGAACAGCAGCGCACGGCCGAGATTCCCGGCCCCGATCAGGGCCACGTTCTGGAGGGTATCGGTGCCGAAGAGGCGGCTTATCGTGAGGATCAGCTGGTAAACGGGGTATCCCTTGGAGATGTTGCCGAAGGAGCCGAAGGAGGCAAGGTCCCTTCTCAGCTGGGCCGGGCTGACGCGGACCAGCTCGGCGAGCTGGTGGGAGTAGACGTTTGCCACCCCGTCCCGATGCAGGTCTTCGAGGACCTTTCGGTAGAGGCTCATCCGTTCAACGGTCTGCAGCGATATCTTTTTCCCCGATTTTTCCCGTGCCATCTCTTTCCCGCGTTCCTGCAAGGGGTAACGGATGCCGTCGATGCGCTGTGATTATATTCACAGTAACTCTGTATGTCAAGAAAAAAATGACGGGGTGGGTTCGCTGCCTCGGGGGGGCAGACAACCTGGGGGGCGGGACGGTTTATCCCCGCCGCGATAGGCCGGTCCGGTAGGTCGCGGCGGCGCTCTCGTAGACCTGCCGGAGAGGCACGCCGTGCGCGGCGGCGGCGCGTTTGCAGTCCTCGTACTCGGGGGAGGCCGTGATCGCCCTGCCCGCCCGCTCGCCGATCTTGATCCGGACCTTCCCGAATTCCGTGACGACCTCCTCCCAGCGCCGCTCCAGGCAGATGCGCTCCCGGCGCGAGACCCGGACTCCCAGGGTGGACGTCTCGGCCAGGATCACGCCGGCGATCTGCTCCGTGGCCGCCGGGTCGCAGAGCACCGACAGGAGGGTACCGGGTCTGCTCTTCTTCATCTGGATCGGGGTCAGGAATACGTCGAGGGCGCCGGCGGCGAACAGTTTCTCCATCGCGGTCTCGTAGAACTGGGGGTTGAGGTCGTCGATGTTGGTCTCGACGACGGTAACGGCAGCGGCGCTCTGCGGGGCGTCGGTCTCCTGGCCGATCATGACCCGCAGCGCGTTCGGGATCGTAAAGGCGCTCTTCCCGGCGCCGTAGCCGATCCTCTCGACGCGCATGGCGGGCAGGGGGCCGAACTCCGCGGCGATCTCACGGATGATCGCCGCGCCGGTCGGTGTTACCAGTTCTCCCTCCACGTCGAGCTTCCGCCAGGGGACGCCGCGGAGGAGCTCGGCGGTGGCCGGGGCGGGGAGCGGAAAGAGGCCGTGACTGCCTCGGGTGTACCCGTGGAAGGTCGGCAGCGGGCTGGCGACGACTTTCGGCCAGCCGAGCATTTCCAGGCAGAGGGCCGTACCGACGATGTCCACGATGGCATCGACGGCGCCCACCTCGTGGAAATGGACCTCTTCCGGAGTATGGCCGTGCACCCTGCCCTCTGCCTCGGCGAGTCTCCGGAAGATTCCCCCGGCCGTCCGCTTCACCGCTGCGGAGAGGTCAGTGCTGCAGATGATCTCCAGGATGTCCGCCAGACCGCGGTGGTGCGGGTGGTGCGCCGCGTCGACGATCACGCGGACATCCGTGGCCTCGATGTACCCGGCCTTCCTGCTGCCCACCTCGATCCGGTACCCGGCAACCCCGAGGCTGGCGAGCCCGTCCCGAAGCCGGTCCGGGTCCGCCCCGGCGCCGATCAGCGCCCCGAGCGTCATGTCGCCGCTGATCCCGGCGAAGCAGTCGAAGTACGCGATGGTCATCGATTCACCAGGTGGGCGAAGTACCCCGCCCCGAAGCCGTTGTCGATGTTCATCACGGCGACGCCCGCGGCGCAGGAGTTGAGCATCGCCAGCAGCGCCGCCAGCCCGCCGAAGCTGGCGCCGTAGCCGACGCTGGTCGGCACGGCGATCACCGGACAGGAGACCATCCCCCCGACGACGCTCGGCAGCGCCCCCTCCATCCCCGCCACGACGACCAGGACGTTCGCCCCCATGATCCGCGCCTTCTGGTCGAGGAGGCGGTGCAAGCCGGCGACCCCGACGTCGTAGGCGCGCTCGACACGGCTTCCCATCGACTCCGCCGTGACCGCGGCCTCCTCGGCCACCGGGAGGTCTGCCGTCCCCGCGCAGAGGACCAGCACATACTTGCCCTTCCGGCCGGCCGCCCTGCGTGCGCGCTTCGCCGTCCGCTCGACGATCAGGATCCGGGCGGCGGCATGGTAGGTACAGCCGGCGACTGCGGCGGCGATGCGCTCCGCCACCTCGGGTGCGACCCGGGTTGCCAGGACCGTGGCGTGGTGCCCGGCAAGCCTCTTGACGATCTCGACGGACTGCTCGCAGGTCTTCCCCTGGCAGAAGACCACCTCGGGGAACCCGGTGCGGATGCCGCGGTGCAGGTCCAGTTTTGCAAAGCCGCAATCGTCGTAGGGGAGGCTCCGCAGCGCCAGGAGCGCTTCGTCCACCGACATCTCGCCCCCCTTCACCCGGGCGAGGAGCTTCTGTATCGCGCGGGAATCCATCATCCCCCCTTCTTCAGGTCGAGCACGGCGTTCATGCTCCCCGTCCGGTATCCGCTGAGGTCTGCCGTGACGTACAGGTAGCCGAGCTGCTTGAATTTTTCCGTCACCTGCCGCCGGATCTCAGGGGCGGTGAGACGCGGGATATCCGCCGGCTCCACCTCGATCCGTGCGATGTCGCCGTGGTGGCGGACCCGCACCTGCCGGAACCCCCGTTCCTTCAGGAAGCCCTCCGCCTCGTCGAGGCGGCGGAGGATGGCGGGGACGATCCGCGTGCCGTAGGGGATCCGCGAGGCGAGGCAGGCGTAGGAGGGTTTGTCCCAGGTGGGGAGCCCCAGCCGGCGCGAGGCCTCCCGGATCTCGGCCTTGGTGTATCCGACTTCCCGAAGCGGGCTTCGCACCCCGAGCGCCGCTGCCGCCCGACTACCCGGCCGGTAGTCCTCCAAGTCGTCGACGTTGGCGCCGTCGGCGACCCAGCGGAAGCCCCGTTCAGCGCCGATCGCGCTCAGCTTGCCGAACAGCTCCTTCTTGCAGAAGAAGCAGCGCTCCGGGGTGTTGACCGCGAAGGCTTCGTCCCTGAGTTCGTCGGTATCGATGCGGGTCACGGCGATCTTCAGCCGGCCCGCCGTTGCGAGCGCCTCGGCGACCTCTGCGTGCGGGTAGGTCTCCGAAGAGGCCAGGACGCAGAGCGCGCGTCCCGCCAGGACTTCCGCGGCGACGGCAGCGAGAAAGGTGCTGTCTACGCCCCCGGAATAGCCGATGACTATGCTCCCCATCTCCCTGAGGAGGAGGCGCAGCCGTGCGAGTTTTTCGTCGCCCTGTTCCATACCGTCCCGTTCTGTGCGGTTTTCGACGGGGAAGTATGGGATAAACGGCGGCGCCTGTCAAACTGTTTCCGCTGGTGTCTCAGTCCAGAACGGCGACGGCCTCCACCTCCACCAGCCAGTCGGGGTGGACCAGCCGGGGGACCTGGACGGTGGTGCTGGCCACGGGCTCCCGAAAATACTCCCTGCGCAGCCGGCTGATGACCTCCCGATGGGCGTCGAGGTCGGTGGAGTAGATGTTCAGCTTCACGACGTGGTCGAAATCGGCGCCCGCGGCCTCCAGGCACTTCTTCAGGTTGCGGAAGACTTGTCGGGCCTGGACCTCGATATCCCCGCCTCCCACCAGGTTCCCGTCCTCGTCCGCCGCTGTCTGGCCGGCAATGTACACCACATTCCCGGTCCGGACGACCTGCGCAAAGCGGGGGCGGGGGTCCCACACCCCCTTGGGTTGGATGATTTCCCGCGGCATGCTTCTCCTCCTCTCGCTGTGCTGTTCAGCCGGCGCCGGTACGCTGGGGCGGCCGCATTCCCGGGGGTACGGGTGCGTCGTTCCTCCGCCCGCGGGCCAGGGCGGCGCGATCCGGACCAACGCCGGGCGCTGCCGCAGTCCCGGGTTTTCACCTAGGCCGGCGCCGAGACCTTCGTCGGTTCTGCAACCGCCGCTCTGTTCAGCGGGCGCCGGACGACGCGGTTGCGTCCGGCTGCTTTGGCGGCAATAAGCGCCTCGTCGGCAACCCGGAGTATTGCGTCCAGGTCGGCTTCGTCGGCGAGGTTCAGGCCGGTGATGCCGATGCTGACCGTGCAGCTGATCGAAGCAGCCCCGACCGTGACGCAGACCTCGGCGACCCTGGCGCGGAGACGGTCGGCGAAGATGGCTGCCCCCTCTGTGTCCGTCTCGGGCAGCAGGATCGTGAACTCCTCGCCGCCGTACCGGCCGAAGAGGTCGTTCTCCCGCAGGCAGGTCAGGGTCGTCGCGGTGAAGGATTTCAGGACTGCGTCGCCGGTCAGGTGGCCATAGGTATCGTTGACCCGTTTGAAATGGTCGAAGTCCACCATCAGCAGGGCCAGGGGGCTCCGGGTCCGGCGATGACGGGCAATCTCCTTCTTGGCCAGTTCCAGGAAGGTGCGACGGTTGAAGATCTCGGTCAGCGAATCGAGCGTGGCCAGCCGCTCGTTCTCGCGGTCGGCCCGTTCCCGCGTCATGAGCAGAAAACCGAAGCTGCTCATGATGATGACAACGAAACCGGCGAGAAGGCTGACGGTCTGAAGCGGTGACACGTTCAGGAGAGAAACCTGTTTCGCAGGGTCGACGAGGACCTCCAGGACACGACCGAACACCAGCAGGGCGGCGACGGCAAAGGCGGACCCCGTCAGCCAGCGGGATCGCCATTCATGGGTGGGGGCCTGCCGGAAGAGGATCAGGGCGATGGCGCCGAGCTGGAGGCAGAACACACTCCCGCTGAACACAACCCGTTGGACCGGGGTTGCGAGAGCGGTCAGGATGAGGAAGAAACAGACAACGGCCGTCGCGATGAGCGGGGTCCACCGGCGCAATTTCCCCTGAAACTCCTGCACCGCCGCGTACAGCAGCCAGAAGCCGGTCGACAGAAGCGTGTTGGCCAGGACGATCGAGAAGAAATCGGGGAAGACTCCCCGGGTGGCGAAGAGGGATGCACCGAAAAACTGGATGGCGCCCCCCGCTGTCCAGAGGCGCATGCCGTCGCGACGAAAACGTCCGACGTGTGTGACGAACAGCGCCGTCGACACGATCAGGCAACTGATCGCCATGATGACAACGATCGTCCGGGTATCCAAGAGAGTCTCCACCGGCTTCCGTCCGTATCGGGTTCAGCCGAGGTACCCCGGAGGGAAGCGTCAAGAGGAGCCGCCGGGGACCTGATGATTGCCGCTCCGGAGACCCCTTTCGCGAACCGGAGTATAGGCGGACTTGTTCCGCCTGTCAAGGATAACCACGATGGTGTAACCACGGTGGCGTGGTGGCCATCGGCCGATTGGGCGGCACGAGGTGAGCCCCGTGAGGAGCGGACCTAAGGATGCACGGTTCGAACTGTCACGATTCGCGCTTGACAACGCGGGTCGGAACGGTATACTGAGCCATCGCCGCGATTGCGGCAATCGTTAGGGGTGCTCGAACAGTCGGGCTGAGAAGACACCCTAATTACCTGATCTGGTTAATGCCAGCGTAGGGAAACGGTAAGAACAACCACTGCTGCTTCTGTGTTCGCCTCTGTTCGCTGACCGTTTTCCCTTTCGGGAGACGGTTTTTTTATGACGGCGATCCGCGGAGGTCTTGACCGCCTCGAACAGGAGCTGTACCAGCGCAACGTCCGCATCCCCGAGGTGGGGGAAGAGGGCCAGCGGAAGCTGCTGGCAAGCCGCGTCCTGATCGTGGGACTGGGCGGCCTCGGGAGCCCCGCCCTGTTCTACTTGGCCGCCTGCGGCATCGGCGAGATCGGGATCGCCGACGGCGACCGGGTCGAACTCTCCAACCTCCAGCGCCAGATCCTGCACGGCCGGGAAGATGTGGGGATACCGAAAACGGCCTCCGCCGCCCGCAGCGCACTCCGCCTCAGGCCGGACCTCCTCCTGACCGCCTATCCCTGCCGGATCACCGCGGCCAATGCCGCCGAAGTCATCGCGCCGTACGATTTCGTGATCGAGGCGACGGACAACTTCACCGCGAAATTCCTGATCAACGATGCCTGCGTCCGGCTCGGCAAGGCCTTTTCCCACGCCGGGATCCTCGGGATGTACGGTCAGACCATGACGGTGGTCCCCGGCAAGGGGCCCTGCTACCGCTGCGTGTTCGGCGAACCGCCCCTGCCCGGTGCGGTTCCCACCACGGCCGAGGCGGGCGTCCTCGGGACCGTCCCCGGGGTGCTGGGCGCCATCCAGGCCACCGAGGCGATCAAGTACCTGTTGAACCGCGGCCGCCTTCTGGTGGGGAGCCTGCTCACCTGGGATGCCCTGTCGATGAGATTCCGCGAGATCCCCCTGCCGCCGGAGGCGCGGTGCGGGGTGTGTACCGGGCCCGGACAGCCGGGGCGGACGGGAATGGACGAGGGAGAAAGGAAGGGAACATGACAACCACAGGAAAAGCGGATGTCCCGCTCACGATCGCGGGGCGGGCCTTCGGTTCACGTCTCCTGGTGGGGACGGGGAAGTTTCCGTCCAGCCGGGCGATGCAAGGCGCGCTTCAGGCCTCGGGGACGGAGATCGTCACGGTGGCCCTCCGCAGGGTCGACCTGGAAGACAGCCAGGACAGCATCCTGGGGGCAGTGGACACGGGCCGGTACCTCCTGCTGCCCAATACCTCCGGGGCCAGGACCGCCGAGGAGGCGGTGCGGCTGGCGCGGCTGGCCAGGGCCGCCGGGTGTGAACCCTGGGTCAAGCTGGAGATCACCCCCGACCCCCACTACCTCCTGCCCGACCCGGTCGAGACCCTCAAGGCTGCCGAGATCCTGGTCAGGGAAGGGTTTGTCGTCCTTCCTTACATCAACGCCGATCCGGTCCTGGCGCGGCGGCTGGAGGATATCGGTACGGCCACGGTCATGCCGCTGGGGGCGCCGATCGGGTCGAACCGGGGGGTGAAGACGCGGGAGCTGATCGAGATCATCATCGAAAAGGCGAATGTCCCCGTCGTGGTGGATGCGGGCCTCGGCGCACCGTCCCATGCGGCGGAGGCGATGGAGATGGGGGCCGACGCGGTCCTGGTCAACACGGCGATCGCCGTTGCCGGGGACCCTAGAGCAATGGCCCGGGCCTTCAAGAAAGGGGTGTAGGCGGGGCGCGAGGCCTTCCTGGCCGGGCTCGGCCGCCAGCAGAAGCGGGCGGAAGCCTCCAGCCCGCTCACGGGGTTCTTGAGGTAGCGCCATGAGCTTCGCCGATGTGATCCGCACCTATCGCGGAAAGGACGTTGCGGCGGAGATCGGGCACCGCTCCCGCGCGGACGTGGAACGGGCCCTCGCGGCCCCCGCCCCCGGGCTCGACGATCTGCTGAGCCTGCTTTCGCCTGCCGCCGGGGCGTTCCTCGAGGAGATGGCCCAGCGGGCCCACCGCCTGACGGTGCAGCGGTTCGGCCGGGTGATGGGGATGTTCGCCCCGCTGTACCTGTCGAACGTCTGCACCAACCGCTGCGTCTACTGCGGGTTCAACGCCGCGTACACCTCCCTGGCGCGCGTCACGCTGACCCCGGAAAAGGCCGCACGGGAAGGGGCCGCACTCCGCGCGCTGGGGTTCAGGAGCGTCCTGCTGTTGACCGGCGAGGCGCCCCACATCGTCACCGATCGGTACCTGAAGCAGGTCCTGGAACTGCTCCGCCCCCGGTTCACCTCGATCGGGATCGAGATGTTTCCGATGACGGTCCAGCGGTACCGGGAGCTGATCGGCCAGGGGGTGGACAGCCTGACCGTGTTCCAGGAGACCTACGACGAGGCCCGCTACGGCCGATTCCACCCCGCAGGCCGGAAGGGCGATTACCGGTGGCGGCTGGAGACTCCGGAGCGGGGCGGCGCGGCGGGATTCAGACGCGTGGGGATCGGTCCCCTGCTGGGGTTGAGCGACTGGCGGGTCGAGGGATTCTTCGTTGCCCTGCATGCATCCTACCTGCTGAAGAACTACTGGCAATCGCAGATCACGGTTTCATTCCCCCGCCTCTGTTCCGCGGCGGGGGGATTCGCCCCCCCGGCGCCGGTCGGCGACCGGGACCTGGTCCAGCTGATCTGCGGCCTGAGGCTTGTCCTGCCCGACGTGGGGTTTACGCTTTCCACGCGGGAATCGCCGCTCCTGCGCGATCACCTCATCCCGCTGGGGATCACCGTGATGAGCGCCGGCTCCCGCACCGAGCCGGGGGGGTACGCCCATGCGAGCGGGGGCGGGGCGCAGTTCACCGTGGCCGACGGGAGGTCGCCCGGTGCGGTGGCGGAGGTGCTGCGCCGCCGGGGGTACGAACCGGTCTGGAAAGAGTGGGACGCCGCGCTCGCCTCGTGAGGAGGAGCGGGCCGGGCGGTGCGGGAGGTGAGCAACGGTCGCGCCTGCGCCCGGGCCCCGGGAGCACGGGCGCGCTTCGGCGCACGGGGGAGCGATGGAGATTCGGGTGAATGGAGAAATCAGACACTGGGAGCGGTCCGTCACGGTCCGCGAACTGCTGGAGGGGCTGGGTATCCGTCCGGAAACGGTCGTGGTGGAGCTGAACCTCCGGATCGTGGCCCGCGAGCGGGTGGATGAAGAGATGATCGCGGAAGGGGACTCCCTCGAGATCATCCGGCTGGTGGGAGGCGGGTAGATGAACAGGGAACAGCGGCGGGAGAAGTTCCTGCGGGTCGACCTCTATCCGGTGACCTGCGAGCGGCTCTCCGCGGGGAGGTCGAACCTCGATGTCCTGGAGGCGGCGATCCGCGGCGGGGCGAAGGTCATCCAGCTCAGGGAGAAGGAGCTTCCCGGGCGGGATCTCTACCGGCTGGCCTGCGCCTTCCGGAAGATCACTGCCGAGGCCGGGGTGCTGCTGATCATCAACGACCGCGTCGATATCGCGCTCGCCGCGGATGCCGACGGGGTCCACCTGGGGCAGGATGACCTCCCGCTGGCAGCGGCCAGGCGGATCGCGCCCGAGCTGCTGATCGGGATTTCCACCCACTCCCGCGCGGAGGCCCTGCAAGCCGAGAGCGAGGGGGCGGATTACGTCAACATCGGTCCGATCTTTCCCACCGCCACCAAGGAAGGGGTGAGCCGGTTCCTGGGGCCGGAGGCGATCCCCGGGATCGCCGCGGGGCTTGCGATCCCCTTCACCGTGATGGGGGGGATCGGCGCGGCCAACATCGGACGGGTGGTCAGCCAGGGGGCGCATCGGGTGGCCGTGGTGACGGCCGTCACCCTTGCCACCGATATCGCTTCTGCGGTGGACGAGCTCCGCGGGAAGATCAAAAGCTCCACAGCAGCTTGATCGCCATGATGAGCATGGCGATGACCAGCACGATCTTGATCGCCTTTTCCCCCCGCCGGACCGATATCTTGGCCGCCCACCATCCGCCGGTGGCATTGCCCGTGGCCAGGACGATCCCCAGCGGCCAGTCGATATTCCCTGTCCATGCGAATACGGCCATCGCGGGGATGGTGTAGATGAAGAACACGGCCGCCTTGTGCATGTTGATCCGCACGAGGTCCATGTTCATCAGGTGCCTCAGCGCCGCGATCATGAAAAACCCGATGCCCACCTGGTGCAGCCCGCCGATGAACCCGATCCCCAGCATGACGGGGTAGATCAGCCAACCGCCCGATGACTCCCCGGCCTGCCGCCCGTTCTTGCCGAAGGCAGGGACGAGGACCGTGGCGACCATGACGAGGATGAAGATGCCGAGTACCTTCTGGAACAGGAGGCTGTCCATCTTGACGGCGGCGATGGCCCCGAGGACCGCCCCCGGAAGGGCGCAGGCGGCCAGCCGCATGCTCGTCTTCAGGTCCGAATAGTTCTCCCTGCGGTAGGAGATGACGGTGGCGATGCACTGAATGAACACGGCCAACCGGTTGGTGCCGTTGGCCAGCGGGGCGTCGAGACCGAGGAAGATGAGCATCGGCAGGGTGATCGCCGAGCCGCCGCCGGCCATGACGTTCAGGACCCCGGCGACGATTCCCACGCCGAACAACAGCGGGAGCAACAGGATCTGGTCCATCTCCTCCTTCTCCGGGACGACCGATCCGTGCGGCTACGTGGCCGGCGGACACGCAACGGTCGCCCCTCAACCCATGGTTTCGCTGCGTGAGGATAGGAGAAGCGACCCCGCCTGTCAAGGAGATGTTCGCGCGGGGCGGCAGGGGAAAGACCCCCCTATGCACCTTCTTCGCCGAACACCTCCGCCTGGAAGGTGGAGAAGCGCGCCCCCTCGCGCCAGGCCGCGGGGGAAAGGCCGGCCTTGCAGCTGAGGTTGTCGAGCATCTCCTCTAGCCCCCATCCCTGTTCCGGCGCCACCTGGGGGAGGAAGACCGCCGAACAGCCGCCCTTCTGGAGAAGGACGCCGTCCCTGCCGACGACGATCGCCTCGGGACCGGAGACCTGCCGCATCGGGGTGAGGACCGATATCTCGATCTTCAGTTCCGCCACCTCCCGAAGGGTGAGCCGGGAAAACCGCGGGTCCTCGAAGGCGGCCTGGAGCGCCATCATCCCGACGAGCGGGGCGAGGGGCCTGTCCGGCAGCATGTGGCCGATGCAACCGCGCAGGCAGCCCCGTTTCTTCAGGGTGACGAAGACCCCGCGCTCCTCCAGCGCGGCCGGGGAAAAACCCCGGGGGAGGGGGACCATCTGCGTGGTCAGGAAGCGGGAGATCGTCTCCCGGGCGAGGTTGAGGAGCCCCTGCTTGTCCTTCTCGGTGAGCGATGCGGAAGCGGTTCCGGCAGCGGGATCGGCGGCCTGGGCGGGTTTCAGCCCGGAACCCAGAACGACCGCACCGTAGCCGACGACGCGGTCCCGCTCGCCGATCGGGAGGTCGCCGGAATTGGCGTAGCTCACTACCCGCCCGCCCGTGGCGCCCATGGCCTTTGCGGCAGCCATCGCCACCATGATCGGGGTCTCACCGCAGGCGCTGGTGTCCAGCCCCCGGATCCGGCGGGCCGTCTGGGTCCGGATGACGGCCTGGAGGCGCTCGGTGTCGAGGGAGGGGATCGCCGCGAGCGTTGCCCGGTCGATGCGCTCGGCATCCTCTGCGGAGGGGTAATGGGAGAGATCGGAACTCGCCACGACGAGAACCCGGCGCCCCTGCATCGCCTTCGCCAGGGCGGTGCCGAACCGTTCGCAGCCGGCCGCGTCCGCGTTCCCGACGACCGCCGGGAGGATCATCGCCTGCGGGAAGAGGACCTGGATGAACGGGACCTGCACCTCGACCGAATGCTCGCGCACGTGGGGGGCGTCGTCCGCGGTGTAGTCGGGGCCGGCGGCGATCAGCGCGGCAACGGCAGCTTCGTCCACCGGCGCGACCCCGAGGGGGGTCTTGAAGCCCGCGCCGGAGTACAGGGCGATTGTTTTCAGCCCCGGCGCCGTGTGGTTTGTCCCCAGGATGACGACGGTGTCATACTCCCGGCCCCGGACCTGGCTGTAGCCGTCCGCACAGATCTGCCCCGAGAAGATGTAGCCGGCGTGGGGGACGACGATCGCCAGGGGCTGGTCTGCCTGCGGCGGCAGGGCGTCTTGCATGAATTGCTCGACGGAAAGCTTGAGGACGGACGCAGATTCCGGGTAGAACTTTCCGGCGACCACGGCGGGACGGATGCGGCCTGCGCCGGTGTTGGCCCGGCCGGGGAGGGCGATCCCCGCGCCGAGGAGGGTGAAGGGTATGCCGATACGGGTAGAATCCATCGTTGATCTCCTTTCGGTTCTGGGGGCCGGCGGGAATCATCCGCCGGTACGGCGGTCGGGTAGAATGGGTGGGGGAGTAAACGGGCTGCCGGCGCCTCCCGCCCCGGTCGCGGCAGGATAGGCAGGCCTCACGCAGCCGGGACCCGGCAGGCGCGGTCTCAGTTCTTCATGCTGCCGGACAGCAGGCGCTTTACCGTCGGCGCCAGCCGGTCGAGGCGGTTTTTGAAGATGCAATCGCTGGCCCCCAGGGCGAGCAGTTCGTCCATTTTGTTTCCGTCGCTGTCGAAGGCGCCGGTCACCACGACGAACGGCACCTCGGGATACAGCTTCTTTGCCTCGAGCAAGGCCAACGTGCCGTTGTACTGGGGGAGGTCGTAGTCGGAGAGGATCACGTCAGGGGGAAACTCCCGCAGCGCCTGGACGTATTCCCGCTCATTTCTGGCCCAGCGGGAGACGAAGGAAACCCCCCCCTCCTGCAGTTCGAACTCCATCAGATCATCATCGCTTGCCCTGTCTTCCAGAATCAAGATTCGCACCGTCTTCTCCATGACCGCACACCCAACGGTTTTCATTCTTCCTTGCGTCCCATAGGCGAGTCCACGGTAGAAGATTCAGCGGTGAAAAGCTATGGGGTTTCAATGGAGGCACATTGGTAGGGATAACCTACATGGTGGCACGCTAAGGGGCGTGCCTGCGATTCCGGCACACAGAAGCCGCCTTTTCAAAGAGCTCGACCGCCCGGCGCGAACGGGTGTGGCGGGCAACCGCGCCCCCCGGGGCCGCGGGCTTCAACAGCGGCGGGAATCGCGGTATCTCAGGCGCCCGGCGGCGTGCAGGCCCGCCCTTTCAGGTCGAAGAGGAAGCGGAGCACGCCGCGGGTGGTCTCGCTGAAGAGCTTCGCCGCGAAGGGCTGCTGCGCGGCCCGCTTCGAGATCTCCGCCAGCGTGGGGTAGATGTGCACCGCACCGGCCAGGGTGGAAAGACGGACCCCGGCGTTCAGGGCGAGCACCCATTCATGGATCAATTCCCCGGCGTGCGGCCCGATGATCTGACAGCCGAGAAGTTTTCCCTGCGGGCTCGCCAGCAGCTTGATCTTCCCGGCGGTCTCGCCTTCGGCCAGCGCCCGATCGTTCCCCCCGAAGGGCTCCGCGAAGATGCGATACGCGATTCCCTCCTTTGTGGCCCGTTTTTCGTTCAGGCCGATGCTCGCCACCTCCGGGTCCGTGTAGGTGCACCAGCCGATCTTTTGGTAGTCCGCCTTCCGCGGGAGGCGCAGGATCGCGTTGGTGACTGCAATCCCCCCCTCGTAGCCGGCCACATGGGTGAAGGGGAGCTGGCCGTTCACGTCGCCGCAGGCGTAAATGTGGGAGATGTTGGTCCTCAGCCGGCTGTCCGTGGGAATCCCCTGGCTGGTGAACGCCACGCCGGCCTCGGCCAGGCCGAGGCCCTCGACATTCGGTGTGCGTCCCGCCGCCACGAGGATCGCGTCGCCCCGCAGGATTGTCTCCTCCCCGGGGCCCGTTGCCGGGGCAACGGCGAGCGTGAGGTCCCTGCCGTCCCGCCCGGCGCGGAGGGCTCTTGTGCCGGTGAGAAACAGGATCCCCTCCGCTTCGAGGCGTTCCCGCAGGATCAGGGCGATATCGCCATCCTCGGGGCCGAGGATCTGTCCCAGGAATTCCACGACCGTGACCCGGGAGCCCAGGCGTGCGAAGGCCTGGGCTAGCTCCAGGCCGATCGGGCCGCCCCCGAGGACCAGGAGCCGCTCGGGAAGCTGTCGTTGCCGGAAGACGGTTTCGTTCGTCCACACCGGGAGGTCCGCCAGCCCCGCGACGGGGGGAATGGCGGGGCTCGACCCTGTGGCGATGATCCAGGCCTTCGCCGAGACGCGGCGGCCGTCGATGAGGACTGTGTGGTTGTCCACAAAGGCCGGCGACCCGAAGCGGACCTCCGCCCCCAGACCGCAGAACCGCTCCGGCGAGTCGTGCTTCTGGATACGGTCGATAACGGACCGGACGCGGTCCATCACCGCCCCGAGGTCCACGGCTGGCCGGACCACCTCCGGCAGGCCGAATTCCTTCAGCCGGCCCGTCTGCGCCCAGACCCCTGCCGTCCTGATCAGGGTCTTCGAGGGGACGCACCCCACGTGGAGGCAATCCCCGCCCAGCCGGGCCGATTTTTCGATCAGGATCGTCCGGGCGCCGAACTGCGCCGCCCCTGCCGCTGCCGTCAATCCCGCCGCCCCTCCCCCGATCACCCCGAGGTCATACTCATAGTTCGCCATTCTAAATCTCCCGTCCTGCCCTGTCCCCCTCGTGGATCGCCTCGAGCAGGCGTCGGGGACTCTGGGCATCGCCGACGATCCGGTAGGGGATGGCGAGTTCCTTGAGCGCCCCCTCCAGGGCGTTCTCAGCCCTTGCCCCCATGGCCGTCACCACCAGGCCGACGGGTATCCGTTTTTCCTCACCCTGCTGCCGGTACACGACGGCGTCTTCTTCGACGCGGGTGACCGTTGCCCCGAGGATGATCTCCGCGCCCGCAGCCTTGAGCCGTCGGTGGAGCCAGTAGCCGTGCGCCGTGTGCTTTCCCACGGGCGGGGCGGGAAGCATCTCGACGAGAACGACCCCGATGCCGCGGGCGATCAGGAAATCCGCCGTTTCGATCCCCACGTAGCCGGCGCCCAGGACGACGGCGGGGGCGGCTGGCTCGACCTTGCCGACGAGGAGGTCGCGGGCGTCGACCACCCCGGGGCCGTCGATACCGGAGATAGTCGGCGTCACGGGCGAGGACCCGGCAGCAAGGATCACCGCGTCCGGTTTCAGCTCGCTCAGCATCGCCGCGGTCACTTCACGGTCGAAATGGACCTGCACCCACCGTTTCTCCATCGTGCGGACCGACCAGTCCTCCCATTCCAGGTACCCCTTTTTCTGGGGCGGCCTCCGGTCCCGGAGGACGACGGCGTCTGGTCTTTTCCCCTGCAGCATCCCTACGGTCACCGCCTGGTCGAAGTGGGCCTTGACCGGATATTGTTCCATCTGGCGGAGCGCCCATCCGACCCAGTCGAGATAGGGTTGCTTGTGGGGCGGCTGGCTGGCGGACCGGAGCTGGCCGCCCGGAAGGGGCTCCCGCTCGAACAGCTCGACTTCGTACCCCCGGCCCGCCGCGGCCAGGGCGGCGGAAAGCCCGGCCGGTCCCGCGCCGATCACCCAGAGCCGTTTCACCCCCTCCACCGGGTCGGGCGCCCCCCTGTATTCCCTGCCGCAGGCGGGGTTGAATGTGCAGGTGGCCGATTTCATCTCGAAGGACAGCCGTTCGATGCAGCCCTGGTTGCAGGCGACGCACCAGCGGATCTCTTCGAACCGGCCCGCCCGGGCCTTGCGGACGAAATCGGGGTCCGTCAGGTGCTGGCGGCCGAAGCTGATCAGGTCCGCGTCTCCCGCAGCGATCGCCCGGTCGGCCAGCCGCGGATCGTTGATCCGGCCGACGCCGATCACCGGGACGCTGACCGCTTCCTTGATCGCCCGGGCGCGGAAAAGATTGAACCCGGCCTCCGTGTCCAGCGAGGCAATGGACAGGTTCCCCGGCGTCGAATAGACCCCCACTGAGGCGTGGATGGCGTCGACACCGGCGGCGACCAGCTGCGGTGCGAGACCCTGCATGAACCCCAGGCCGTAGCCACCGCGGATCATCTCATCGGTGGAGACGCGGATGATGACGGGAAACGCGGGACCGACCGCCTTTCGGACGGCCGCCACGATCTCCAGGACGAAGCGCGACCGGTTCTCCTCGGAGCCGCCGAACTCGTCGCTCCGCTGGTTGGAAAAGGGCGAGAGAAACTGGTTCAGCAGGTAACCGTGGGCACCATGGATCTCGACGGCGTCGAACCCCGCCTGTTTCGCCCGCCCCGCTGCCCGGGCAAAGGCCTCGACCATCTCAGCAATCCGCTCCCGGCTCATCTCCTGACAGGGCTGCCCCAGAACGACGCTCGGGATCGGGGAAGGTGCCTCCGGCATCCCCCCTGCGGCTGCGGGGAAGGTTTCCCGGCCCGCATGGTGCAGCTGAAGGGCGATCTTCCCGCCCTCCCCGTGGATTGCCCGGGTCAGCGAGGCCAGACCGGGGATGAACTCGTCACTCCAGACCCCGATCTCGGTGGGAAATCCCTTTCCGCGGGGATCGACGGCGCAGACCTCCGTGATGATCAGCCCCGTGCCGCCCCTGGCCCGCCGGGCGAGATAACGGATCAGCCGTTCACCAACCGTAGCATCGGCATTGCCGTACCCGGTCCCCATCGGTGGCATGACCGCCCTGTTGTTCAGGGTCATGCCGTTGATCGCAATCGGTGAGAAAAGGTGCTCCAGCATCATCGGTCTCCTCCTCTGCGGGGTACGGAACGGCGCTCTTCCCTTTCCGCGGCGGATAGAACTGGTGTTCGAATTGGAGCGTGGATAGAGATACGAGATAAACGGATTTTCCCCCGTTGTCAAGGACAAGAGGCGGGGAAATATCAGGGAAACAACGGAGACCCCACCGGCCGGGCGAGGCGGCTGTTGACCGGCGGACGGGGACGATGGCCGCTGCCGGAAGGAGGGATACGGAAAAGGGCTATTGGTTTTCCGCAGGCGCCGGGGGATCGGCAAACCTGTCGTCGGCATCGGAACCGTCCTCCGGAACGGCCGGGAGGGGTCTGTCCTTCGACTGTTTTGCTTCCGCCCGGCGGGCCGCCTTGTCCTTCTGCTTCTGCTGCCGGGCGAGTTCCCGCTGTCGCTTCTCAAAGGTGAATTTTGTTCTTGCCATGGTCTCCGCGTGCCTTTCTCCCCCTGCGGGGGTCATGTGCGGACGAAAAAAGGGCGTCCCGGTGCGTCTCTTTCGCGCCGGAACGCCCCTTGGGTCATGCCGCTCTCATTAAACGGGCTTTACGTTTTCGGCCGCCGGCCCTTTCTGGCCCTGCGCTACGTCGAAACTTACCCGCTGGCCCTCGGCTAAGGTCTTGAACCCGCCCGCCTGAATGGCGCTGTAATGGACAAACAGGTCCCCGCCGCCGTCCTTGGCGATAAACCCGAAGCCCTTCTGCTCATTGAACCACTTCACGGTACCTTCTGACATCGGTTGCATCCTCCTTTCATAAATTTTGACTCAGTCGGATGAACACGATGACAGAAAGAAAAAAACCGCCGGACTCTTTCCGAGCATGGCGGCCGCCTTTGCACTTCAAAATGTCTTTATCCAACCTAATCTGTACCTTAACCGAAACTGCCGGAAAAGGTGTGGGGTCGCTTATACAGGGAATGGCGCGGAAAAGTCAAGGGGTATTTTAAAGATAGTTTTTCACCCCTGGGCCTCCTACCCCGCGACGGATCACGGGAACGATAATTTCGCCTTCCTTTTCCCGCTCCTTTCGTGATAATGAAAACCCTATTCTTGCGGTTGAGATCCCGGATACTATTTACCCAGATGGATACGGGGAAATGGATAATAACTATCCACAATCCCTCCGGATACGGCAGCACGTACTAAGAATATTTAATTATTTTAGTCAGTATTAAACGTTAGCGCAAAGGATGGGGCTGGCATGCAGGTTGCTCTTTCTCCAGGCGGGGGAGCGGTATTCGCCGGGGCGGTGAAGCCATCGGCAGGGTCCCCGGGGGGGACGGCAGAAGGGGCGGTGGGAAGCCGTGCCCAAGGCAGGAAGGACCAGGAGTGATATGCGGAGATACGTCTTTTTCATCGCCTGCATAGTGCTTATCGCGCCGCTGGCGGCTGCGGCTCAGGGGCCGATCGGGAGGGGCGAGACGCTCGACCTTGGCCGGTGCCTGGCGATCGCCCTGGAGCAGCATCCGAGCATCCTGGCCGCTGCGGGCGCCCTGCGCGCCGGCGACAGCAGAATCGGCCAGGCCAGGGCGGGGCATTACCCGCAGATCAGCGGGTCAGCGGGCTACAATCGTTCGGACCCGATCTCCTCAACCACGGCATTCGGGTCGGGCGTCGCCGACAGCTACTCTTCCACCGTTCTCTTAAGCCAGAACCTCTACGACTTCGGCCGAACTGCTACCCAGGTGCGGATCCAGGAGTTGAGCAGGGATTCCTTCCGTTCGGACCTGGATGACGTTCGCACCCGGGTGATCTTCGGCGTCAAGCAGGCCTACTACGGCCTGCTGCGGGCGAAGAGCAACCGGGAGGTCAGCCGGGAGGTGGTGGGACAGTTTCAGCAGCATCTCGAACGGGCCCAGGCCTTCTTCGTGATCGGGACGAAACCGAAGTTTGATGTGACCAAGGCCGAGGTCGACCTCTCGGGCGCCCGGCTGAACCTCCTGAGGGCTGAAAACGCCCTGCGGCTCGCCCGGGTTGCGCTGAGCAACGCCATCGGCCTTCCCGAAGCCGAGCAGTACGATATCGCCGAGCAGCTCGCCTTTCGGCGCCTGGACGTGGACCTGGACGAGGCATTGCGAAAGGCCGCTGAACGGCGGCCCGATCTCCAGTCCATTCTCATTCGGAAGTCGGCTCAGCAGCAGAGCATCGAGCTTGCCCGGAAGGGGTATTATCCGTCCCTGTCGGGCAGCGCCAGTTACGGGTGGGGGGGGAGCGGAGGCCATTTCCCGCTGGATCAGGGGTGGAGTTTCGGCGCCCAGCTGGCGATCCCCCTGTTTACCGGGTATTCGACGAAATACCAGATCGATGAGGCCATGGCCAACCTGGAGGTCCTGGCGGCGAATGAGGCGCTTCTGCGCCAGGCCATCGATCAGGAGGTCAGGCAGGCCTGGCTGAACATGCAGGAGGCTGCGGACCGGGTGGGGGTTGCGGAGCTGTCGGTCCGGCAGGCCGCGGAGAACCTGGATCTGGCCAACGGCAGGTATGCCTCGGGGGTGGGGAGCCCGATCGAGGTGACTGATGCCCTGGCTGCGGCGAGCAACGCAAAAACGGCGCATATTGCGGCCCTCTCCGATTACAACGTGGCCCATGCGGCGCTGGAGAAGGCGGTGGGGGAACGATGATAAAGAAGATCATCGGTGCGATTGTGGTGATCGGCCTGCTGGCGGCCGGTGGTTTCCTCCTCACGAAGAACAAGGGGAACAGCTTCCAGTTCCGGACGGAACCGGTGACCCGGGGCGACCTGCGCGCCGCGGTCACCGCGACCGGGACGGTGAGCGCAGTGACCACCGTCTTGGTGGGGACCCAGGTCTCCGGGACGATCAAAGAGATCTTCGTGGATTTCAATTCTCCGGTGAAGAAGGGGCAGCTGTTGGCCCAGATCGATCCGGCGCTTCCCGAGGCGCGGGTGGCTCAGGCAAAGGCGAACCTGCAGGCCGCGGCGGCGAACGTCAATAAAGCGGAGGTCGCCCTGCAGGACGCCGCGCGAACGCTGGACCGGAATCGGTCTCTCTTTGCCAAGAACTACATCGCCCGGAGCGACCTGGATGCGGCGGAGACGAGCCAGCAGTCGGGCCAGGCCCAGCTGAGCGCCGCCCAGGCCCAGGTCGAGCAGACCCGGGCGGCGCTCCAGCAGGAAGAGACCAACCTTCGCTACACCCGTATCCTTTCCCCGGTGGACGGCGTCGTCATCTCCCGGAACGTGGATATCGGGCAGACCGTGGCCGCGAGCTTCCAGACCCCCACCCTGTTCAGCATCGCCCAGGACCTGACGCGGATGCAGATCGACACGAACGTGGACGAGGCCGATATCGGCCGGATCAAGGTCGGCCAGCAGGTCCAATTCACCGTCGATGCGTATCCGGACAGCCAGTTCCCCGGCAAGGTGTCGGAAGTTCGGAATGCGCCGATCACGGTCCAGAACGTCGTCACCTACATCGTGGTCGTCAAGGTGGCCAATCCGGAGCTCAAACTGAAACCGGGCATGACGGCGAACGTGTCGATCATCACCGCCGAGACCCGGGACGTCCTGAAGATCCCGAACGCCTCGCTGAGGTTCAAGTGGACGCCCGATAAGACCGCCGCCCGGGGGAAGGGCTCAGCGCCGGCCGATTCCGCTTCTGCCGGGGGGAAAACTCCCGCCCCGGAAGCACCGGCTGGGGCGGGAGCGGCCGCCCGGCAGCACGACGGACAGAAGCGGCAGGGGGTCTGGGTCCTGGAGGGCCAGAAGCCCCGTCGCATCCCCCTCGCGACCGGGATCAGCGACGGAAACTATACAGCCGTTCTCTCCGGGGAGCTGAGGGAGGGCGATGCGGTGATCGTCGATTCGGTGGGAGCGGCCAAAAAAGCGGAGCCGCGATTCGGAAGGGGATTCTTCTAAACCGTCGTGGCGGGGGAGGCCTCCGGTCCGGTCCGGCGGGTTTGCGGGGGGAACGGCACCGTGGCGTTGATCGAGACGGAGCACCTGACCAAGGTCTACGAGGTGGGCGAGAGCACCGTCCACGCCCTGGACGATGTCTCACTGGCCATTGCGCAGGGAGAATTCGTCGCCATCATGGGTCCTTCGGGCTCCGGAAAATCCACCTTCATGAACGTCATCGGCTGTCTGGACGAACCGACGGCGGGGCGCTACCTCCTGGACGGGACGGACATCGGCCATCGCGGCCGTGACGAGCTGGCGGAGATCCGCAACAAGAAGATCGGGTTCGTGTTCCAGGGGTTCAACCTGCTCCCCCGGACCTCGGCCCTGGAAAACGTGGAACTCCCGATGCTGTACGACGGGGCCTCCCCCCGGGATCGCCGGCTGCGGGCGGCGGCCGCGCTCAAGGCGATGGGGCTGGAAGGGTGGGAGCATCACCACCCCAACCAGCTCTCCGGCGGCCAGCAGCAGCGGGTAGCCATCGCCCGCGCCCTGGTGAACCGTGCGCCGCTGATCCTGGCCGACGAGCCCACCGGCAACCTGGATACCCGCTCCAGCGTCGAGATCATGGAGCTGTTCGTGCGGCTCAACAGGGAGGCGGGGATCACGATCATCCTGGTGACTCATGAGCAGGACATCGCCGCGTTCAGCCGGCGCGTCGTCCGCTTCCGGGACGGTCGGATCGTCAGCGATGAGCCGCAGCAGCCCGCCGGGGGAGACGCCGGTGGGAACCCCGGCCGGAGCGTACCAGAGTCCGCACCGGAGACGGACCGCGGCGGGAGGCTCGGATGATCGGGATCCCGTCAACCTTCCGCATTTCGCTGCGGGCCCTCCGGGTGAACAAGATGCGTTCCGCCCTGACGATGCTGGGGATTATCATCGGCGTGGGCGCCGTGATCACCATGCTCGCCGTCGGGACCGGCGCGAGCGAGCGGATTGCGCAGCAGATGTCCAGCATGGGGAGCAACCTCCTGATCGTCGTGCCGGGGAGCAGCACCTCCGGCGGGCTCCGGATGGGGAGCGGGACGCAGTCCACGCTCACCATGGACGACGCCGAGGCGATCGCCCGGGAGTGCCCGGCCGTAGCCGACGTGGCGCCCGCGCACTACGGCGCCGCCCAGGTGGTGTACGGCAACCAGAACTGGTCGACGGTGGTCTGGGGGACCACCCCCGGGATCCTGCCCGTCCGGGACTGGACGATCGCCTCCGGGAGGGCCTTTACCGATCAGGACGTGCGCAATGCCACCAAAGTCTGCCTCCTGGGGCAGACCGTGGTGGACAGCCTCTTCGGGAACGCGGACCCCCTGGGCCACATCATCCGCATCAAGAAGGTCCCCTTCACCGTGATCGGCATCCTGGCACCGAAGGGGCAGTCGGTCATGGGACAGGACCAGGACGACATCATCTTCATCCCCCTCGCGACGGCCCAGAAGAAGATCTTCGGAACGCCGTTCGCCGGGATGGTCCGCTCCATCTCGGTGAAGGCGAAGAGCGCAGCCGATCTGGCGGCGGCGGAGCGGCAGATCGGGGAGCTCCTCCGCCAGCGGCATCGGATCGGCCCCCGCCAGGAGGCGGACTTCACGATCCGGAACCTCACCCAGCTGATGCAGGCGGCCGAGCAGAACACCCAGGTGATGGCGCTGCTCCTGGCGGCGATCGCTTCGGTTTCCCTCCTCGTGGGAGGGATCGGCATCATGAACATCATGCTCGTCTCGGTGACGGAGCGGACCCGTGAGATCGGTATCCGCATGTCCGTGGGGGCCAAGACCTGGGACATCCGGCTGCAGTTCCTGATCGAGGCGCTGACCCTCTCGCTGATCGGCGGGGTGGCCGGGATCGTCCTGGGGGTGTCGGGATCGAAGGTCCTTTCGGCGTTGGCAGGCTGGTCTACCGTCGTCTCCCCGCTGTCGATTCTGCTGGCCTTCGGGTTTTCCGGCATGGTCGGCCTCTTCTTCGGGTTCTATCCCGCCTACAAGGCCTCGTTGCTCAATCCCATCGATGCGCTGCACTACGAGTGACGGCAAGTCGCCGGGGAGGGACCGCTGCTGCCCGCGGGCCGTGCGGCGCGTTGCCCGGACCGCTTTGCCGCGCATCCGCGGGTACAGTCCGGCAGCCAGGATGCCGATATACAGAGATGGACGGAGAAGCAATCCGGGCTTCAATTCGGTTGCAATATGGCCGTCTCGCCGGTATCATGTCGCCGGGTCGCCCGTTTTCTTTCCCGAACCGAGTGAATCCGCGGACAGATACGAGGTCGCCGGTCCTCACCAGGAGCCCGGATCCCCCGCGGCGGGGAGGTGCAGTGCGGAAAAGAACAACGCCGCGAGTGAAACCCCGGAGGAGTCAAGCGGATGGGAAGTCCCCTGCGCGTGCTGATTGTTGCTGATTCGGAAGACGATGCCCTGCTGCTCGTGCGGGAGCTGAAACAGGGAGGATACGACCCCGTCCACGAGCGGGTCGGGAGCGCGGAGGCGCTCGCCGCCAGCCTGCGGGCGCAACCCTGGGATATCGTCCTGTGCGACTACCGTCTCCGGGGAGGTGATGGTCTTGAAGCGGTCGGCATCCTGAAGGAAGCGGGGATCGACGTCCCCGTGATCGTCGTTTCGCGGGTGATGGGCGAGGAGATGGCCGTCGCGGCGATGAAGAGCGGCGCCCACGACTACATCGGGAAGGACTCCCGGCACCGGCTGATTCCCGCCATCGAGCGGGAACTGCGCGAAGCGGCGCTGCGGCAGGAACGCAGACGCACCGAAGAGCGGTACCGCCAGAGTGAGGAAAAATTCCGTCTCCTGGTCGAGAGCGCCCCTGATGCCATCTTCGTTCAGATCGGAGGCTGTTTTGCCTACGTGAACCCGTCGGCCGTGCGGCTGTTCGGCGGGGAATCGGCCGAGCAGCTCCTGGGGAGACCGCTTATGGAGAGAATCTCGCCCGATCATCGGGAGATCTTCCGCGAGCGAAGGCGCCTGCTCACCGAAGAGCGGCAAAAGGTTCCCCCGATGGTACAGAAATACCTGAAGCTCGACGGGTCCGTCATCCACGTGGAGGCGTCCGCCGTTCCCTTTTCGTACAACAATGAAAGCGGTTCCCTCGCCTACCTCCGCGACATCACCGAGCGGATGCTGGTGGAAGAAAAATTGACGGAGAGCCGCGAGAGCCTGCGCAAGGCCCTGGGGGCGACCGTCGAGGCCATCGCCCTGATGGTGGAGACGCGGGATCCCTACACCGCCGGCCATCAGCGGCGCGTTTCCGACCTCGCCGGGGCGATTGCCGAGCAGACGGGCATCGACGCGGACGGGCTCGAAAGCATCCGGATGGCCGGCATGATTCACGACATCGGGAAGATCTCCGTCCCCGCGGAGATCCTCAGCAAGCCGGTCAGGCTGTCGGAGATCGAGATCAGCCTCATCAGGGTGCATCCGCAGGCCGGGTACGAGATCCTGAAGGACATCGAATTTCCCTGGGCGATCGCTCAGATCATCCGGCAGCACCACGAGCGGATGGACGGTTCCGGGTACCCCCAGGGGCTGCGGGGGGATCAGGTCTGTTTCGAGGCCAGGATCCTGGCGGTGGCCGACGTGGTGGAGGCCATGGCCTCCCATCGTCCGTACCGGCCGGGGCTCGGCCTGGAGTCGGCCCTCAAGGAGATATCGGCAAACAAGGGGAGCATGTACGACGAACGGGTCGTGAACGCCTGCCTGGAGGTCTTCGCGGCCGGGTACGATTTGCCGATCATGTGAGGCTCGTCCGCTGCCCCGTCCCAGGGTGCTGTTCGGAGTAGGAGCATGGGCGTACCGCTGCGCGCATTGATCATCGAAGATTCGGAGATCGACTCCCTGCTGCTGACCCTCGAGCTGAAGCAGGCAGGCTTCGAACCGCTCCATGAGCGGGTGGAGACCGCCGATGCCGTTCGTGCGGCCCTCCGGCGCACCCCCTGGGACATCATCCTGTGCGACTACTACCTTCCCCATCTCACCGGCCTCCAGGCCCTGGTGATCGTGCAGGAGACGGGGAACGATATCCCCTTCATCCTCATCTCCGGCGCGATCGGCGAGGAGGCGGCCGTCGAGGCGATGAAGGCGGGAGCCCACGACTACATCATGAAGGACCGGCGGCAGCGGCTGATACCCGCCGTGAAACGGGAGCTGCGGGAAGCGGCGCTGCGGCGGGAGCATCGCCATGTCGAAGCGGCGCTCAAAGAGAGCGAAGGGAAATTCCGCCTGCTCGTGGAGAATGCGCCCGACGCCGTGTTCGTTCAGGCGGCGGAACGCCTCGTCTACGTGAACCCGGCGGCCGTCCGTCTGTTCGGCGCCCCATCGGCCCAGTCACTACTCGGCACTGCGCTGATCGACCATATCCACCCCGCTACCTGCCCGATCGCCCGGGAGCGGATGCGACTGCTCAACGAGGAGCGTACGGCGGTCGACATCCTCGCACAGCAGTACCTGCGCAGGGACGGTTCGACGATCGACGTCGAGGTCTCCGCCGTCCCGATTACCTATGAAGGCCACCAGGGCGCCCTCGTGTTTGTCCGCGACGTCACCGGGCGCACGCGCGCGGAGGAACAGCAACGGAAAAGCAGGGAGATCGCCGAGCGGCTGGCCGGTGAATTGGCCGTCATCGCCGAGATCGGACGGCTGATCGGCTCCACCCTTGCCATCGGCGAGGTGTACGAGCGGGTAGCCTTCGAAACCCGCAAGCTGATCCCCTTCGATCGGCTCAGCGTGAGTCTCAACAACCCCCGGGACGACACCCAGACGGTGGTCCACGCGGCCGGCAAAGAGGTCCCGGGCCGGAGACAGGGGGTCTCCTTCCCGCTGCGGGGGACGGTAAACGAGCTCCTGATGCGGTCGCGCAGCGGCCTGCTCATCCCCTCGGGGACATCCCCGCTCTGGTGAAGAGCCTCCCCGGCCTCAGCTCCGTCGTGAATCACGAGCTGCGATCGGTGATGAGCGTCCCGCTGATCGTCCGCGACGAGGTGATCGGCGCGCTGCACTTTCGTTCGCAGAAGCCGGACGAATACCATCCCGAGGACCTCCGTCTGGCGGAGCGGATCGGCGAGCAGATCTCCGGGGCGATCGCCAACGCGCGGCTGTACGCCGAACTCAAAGAGACGGAACATTCGCTCCGGGAAAGCGAGAAGCGGTTCCGCGCACTCGTCGACCAGGCGGCGGTGGGCGTGGCCGAGATCGAGATGGGGACGGGCCGCTTTCTGACGGTCAACCGGCGCCTCTGCGAACTCGTCGGCAGGACGGAAGCGGAGATGCTGGCCACCACCTTTACGGCAATCACGCACCCGCAGGACCTGACCCTGCATAAGGAGAATACGGCGCTCCTCATCGCCGGGAAAATCGCGCACTACCGGCTGGAGAAACGGTACCTCCGGAAGGACGGAGAGATCGTCTGGGTCGACATCACCGTGTCGCCGCTCTGGAGACCGGGGGAAGCTGCCGGGCGGAATATTGCCGTGGTCCAGGACATCACGGACCGCATCCGGATGCAGGAGGAAAACGAGCGTCGCGCCCGTCAGCTGGCCATCCTGCACGAAATAGGCATCGAACTCACCGCCGAGTTGAACCTGAAGGAGCTGCTCCACTCGATCGCCCGTCGCGCGCTGGAGCTGATCGGCGGCATCTATTGCAACTGTTACCTCTACCGGCCGAACGAAGACCGGATGGAGCGGGCGGCCACGGCCGGTCAGGAATTGTTTCCCTCCGCGGGGAGCCACAGACGGGGCGAAGGCTTTGCCGGGTACGTCTGGGCAACGCGGGCACCGCTGGTGGTCGAGGACTACCATTCCTGGCCGGCGCGGAAAAGGGAGTACGACTCCTTCCCCTCCCGGTCGCTGGTGGGGACGCCCATCCATTGGGGGGAGGAACTGCTCGGGATCATCGACATCATGTCCTGGGCCCCGCACCGGTACACGCAGCCGGACATGGACATGCTCGGCCTGTTTGCCACGCAGGCGGCCATCGCCATCCGCAACGCTCGGCTGTACAACCAGGTCGAGCAGATGGCCGTCACCGACGAGCTGACCGGCCTGTTCAACCGCCGCGGGTTCCTCCAGCTCGGCGAACGCGAGTTCGAACGGGCGGTCCGGTTCAACCGGCCCCTCGCGGCGCTGATGTTCGACCTGGACCATTTCAAGCGGGTCAACGACACCTACGGCCATCCTGCCGGCGATCAGGTCCTCAGGGCGCTGACCGCCTGCTTCCGCCAGAACACGCGGGGGATCGACGTGGTGGGGCGCTACGGCGGCGAGGAGTTCGTCCTGCTGCTGCCGGAAACGCCGCTTCCGGAGGCCATCCAGATCGCCGAACGGCTCCGCGAGTCGATTGCCTCCCTTTCCGTGTCGGTTTCTCCGGCCAGCGGCGGTTCCGCAGCGGCGGGCGTACGCATCACCGTAAGCATCGGCGTTGCTGCCGTGACGCCGGCGGTCGGAAAACTGGAGCTTCTGATCGAGCTGTCGGACCAGGCCATGTATCTATCGGGCGAAGGCGGCGGGGCGCGATTGTATCGCCGTCTGGCAGGAGCCGGACAGGTAATCCGTTCTCCCCGGCAGCCTCTCAGAGTTCCTGCCGGAGAGAGACGAAGACCTTGTACAGCAGCGTGACGATCAGCAGTCCCAGGGCCCAGATCCCGATAGTGATGGCCGCTTCCGGGAGGGTCGGCGTGTAATCGGCGATGCGCTCCAGGGGGGAGGGGACGAACCCTGTGACCACCAGCCCCAGCCCCTTCTCGATCCAGAGCGCAAGGAACACACCCGCACAGGCCAGGGCCAGCAGGGGTTCGTTCTTCCGTGTGCGGGGGATGATCAGCAGCGCCAGGGCAGCAAAGGCCAGGAGAGCCGCCAGGGCCATCCAGCGGGCGATTCCGGTATGCCCCTCCAGCCCCGCGAACAGGTAGGTCATGTGGTGCATGTGGCCCGGTACCTGGCTGTAGTAGACGGTGAACAGCTCCACCAGGACGAAGAAGATGCTCGTCGCCAAGGCATAGGCCACAATCGTGGCCAGCGTCTGCACTGCCTTCTCACCGGCGTCGAACCGCGTTAACCGCTTCAGCAGCAGGCAGATGAGGATAAGGAGCGCCGGACCGGAGGCAAAGGCGGAAGCGAGAAAACGGGGCGCCATGATTGCCGTCAACCAGAAGCCCCTTCCCGGCAGTCCTGCATAGATGAAGGCCGTCACGGTATGGATGCTGATCGCCCACGGGATGGAGAGGATGATCAGGGGCTTCACCCAGGCCGGCGGCGGGACGCCTTTCTTGTCGCTTTCCAAGACCGTCCAGCCGGTGACGATGTTTATGAGGAGGTAGCCGTTCAGGACGATCACGTCCCAGAACAACACCGACCCCGGTGACGGATACAGAAGGATGTTTGCGACTCGATCGGGGCGGCCCAGATCGATGAACACGAAGGTGACGCACATGATAACTGCGGCGACAGCCAGGAACTCGCCGAGGATCGTGATCTTCCCGAAGGCCTTGTAGTCGTGGAGGTAGTAGGGAAGGACGAGCATCACCGCCGATGCGGCTACCCCGACGAGGAAGGTGAACTGGGCGATGTAGAGCCCCCAGGAGACATCCCGGCTGAGGCCCGTGATGCCCAAGCCGTAGTCGAGCTGCTTCAGATAGAAGAAGAGGCCGTTTGCGGTCAACAGCAACAGCACCGCCACCCAGATCCCGTATCCCACGCTTCCCTTCAGGGCTTTTTCGAGCACGACGTCCTCACAATAGATAGTAGATCTGCGGTCCCGTCCCCAACTCCGGCCTGCGCCGGATGGAGAGGCCTTTGCCGAGCAGCGTCCGGATGTCCGAACGGGGATCCTCCAGATCGCCGAAAACCAGGGCCTTTTCCTTGCATGCTAGCACACAGGCGGGCAAGACCCCCCGGGCAAGCCGCTCCTCGCAGAAATTGCATTTTTCCACCACGCCCTTGGTCCGCGTCGGAAACTCCGGGTTGGGTTTGCGGATGAAGGGCCGGGGGTCCCGGTAGTTCATGCTTCTCGCGCCATAAGGGCAGGCTGCCATGCAGAACCGGCAACCGATGCAGCGGTGGTAGTCCATCATCACGATCCCGTCCGCCCGCTTGAAAGTTGCCTTGGTGGGGCAAACCCGGACGCAGGGAGGGTTCTCGCAATGGTTACACAAGACCGGCACGGGAAGCCGCTTGAGGGATTCCGGCAACCGGGGATGGGCTTCTGCGGGAAAGACGCGTTCGATCCGCTCGAGGCCGATCCAGTGGACGTCATCCTTGGGGTTGCCGATGGCGGGCACATTGTGCGTGCTATGGCACGCATCGATGCAATCGCGGCAGCCTGCGGGGCATTGTCCGCCGACGGCGGCCATGGCCCAGCGCTTTGCCGTGAACGCCCTGCGCTGCGCCGGCCCCACTTCCGTAGCCGGCTTTCCCGTTTGTGCCGCGGCATGGACGGCAAGCGGCGGGAGGAGCAGACCGGCGGCAGAAACCCCGGCAATCTTCAGGAATTCTCTTCGAGTGGGTGCCATCACCGGACCTCCTCGGGTATGATATGACAACTCCAGCAGGCTGGCTTGGACCCCGTATAATCGTGACACCGGTTGCAGAATTTGTCCTTGTTGCTGTGGCATCCCAAACAGGTTCCCGTGAGACTGACCTGGAAGGCCCGCCCGTCCGTCGCCGTATAGGATCGGATTCCCTCCCGGACGGCGCCCTCGCGCCAGGCGACCAGGAGCTTCATATGGCTGGCTCGCATGTACGCCGCTGGCTCCACGCAGCGTTTTTCCTTCAGTTGCTCGATGGTCGGCGTATCCAGCTTCAGGTCCGGCGGGGAAACCGTCTTTCCCCTGCCGTACCAGAACGGAAACGTGACCGCGATCAAAAAGGCCACCATCCCGGCGATAATTTTCCCCCCGTTATAGAGCTTCATCGACTGCCATTCCTCCCAACGGTTCGCCGCGCAGGTCCGTCGTCCGCTCCTTTTCCCCCTTCATGACGAGGGCGTTGGCCAGGAGTTCATGGACCCCCACCACGGCCACCCCCGGAACCCAGTAGTCCATGAGCGCCGTGAGCGCCGCCCGGTCGATGGCGCACATGCAGGCGAGCCGGTTGACCCCGTATTTTTCCTTGACCTGCTTGACGGCCATGGCCCGGGGCATCCCCCCGCGCATTCGCATCTCCTCATTTTCTTCGTTTCCCAGTCCCGCTCCGCTACCGCAGCAGAGGGTCTTTTCCCGGATGGTATCTTCGGCCATTTCGTGGAAATGGTTGCAGACGTTGTTGATGATGTACCGCGGTTCTTCGAACAGCCCCATCGCCCGGGCGGGGTTGCAGGAGTCGTGAAAGGTGACCCGGTAGGCGTCGTTCCGGGAAGGATCGAGCTTCAGTTTCCCGTTTCGGATGAGATCGGCGGTGAATTCGGCGATGTGCACCATCTTCGTCGAGCGTGAGTTATCGAACCGTGTCCCGGTGATCGGCGACACCGGCTCCTCCAGAAAGTCGGCAGGGCCGTTCATCGTGTCCATGTACTGGTTGATGACCCGCCACATGTGGCCGCATTCGCCCCCGAGGATCCACTTCACCCCAAGGCGCTTCGCTTCCGCGTAGATCTTGGCGTTGAGCCGTTTGATCATCTCGTGGGAGGTGAACAGGCCGAAGTTTCCCCCCTCGGAGGCATAGGTGCTGAAGGTGAAGTCCAGCCCGATCTCGTGGAGAAGCATCAGATAGCCCATACAGGTGTATGTCCCGGGGTCGGCGAAGTAGTCACCGGAAGGGACGACGACGAGGATCTCCGCGCCCTTCCTGTTGAGGGGAACATCCACCTTCACTCCGGTGCGGTCCGCCACGTCGTCGGCGAGGAATTCGAGCATATCCTTGACGCCGCCGGGCTGGATCCCCAGATGGTTCCCCGTCCTGAAGCAGTTCGCCATCGGTTCGGTGACCCAGTTGATGTTGCAGCCGACGAGGTTGAGGAGCTCCCGGCCCATCATGGTGATCTCTGCCTGATCGATCCCGTAGGGGCAAAAGACAGAACAGCGGCGGCACTCGGTGCACTGGTAGAAGTAGTAGAACCACTCCTTGAGGACGTCGATCGTCAGGTCGCGGGCGCCGACGAGCCTGCCGAGACGCTTCCCTGATTGGGTGAAATAGCGGCGGTAGACGGAGCGCAGGAGCTCGGCCCTGAGGACCGGCATGTTCTTGGGGTCCCCGGAGCCGATGTAGAAGTGGCACTTGTCCGCGCAGGCCCCGCACCGAACGCAGATGTCCATGAAGAGCCGAAACGAACGATACTTTTCCAGGCGCTCGGCCATCCCTTCAAGGATGATCTGTTTCCAGTTTTCGGGCAGTTTCCAGTCCTCGTCGGTAGGCTGCCAGGCCCGGGAGTTCGGGAGGCCGAGGGTAGCCAGGCTCTTCGGGGTTCCGGTGTAGCTCCAGGTACCGGGGCGGAAGACGGTGGGGGTCTCCATCCAGGGGGTCTCCGGCGGTTCGTACCGGAGCGCGATCAGCTCTTCGGGCTTGGGGATCTTGGCAGCGGCCATCGCTACTCCTTCTCCAGAGGCAGTCCCGCCAGTTTCATCTTATCCCGGAACTCGTCCTCGTATTCTTCATAGGTGTGGACCTTGACAGGTGCGTTCCAGGGGTTGACGTGCCGGTTCATCCGGTTGTCGTTGGCGAGGTTCCGCGTCGGGCTGAGGAAGACCCCGCCCATGTGCATCAGCTTGCTGAAGGGAAACCAGGCCAGGAGCGCACAAACGAAAAGTAGATGAATGGAAAAAACCGGCCCGACACCCTTCGGGATCGTTGGAGCAAAGGTGACCCACCCGAGGGCCAGATTTTTCACCGCGAGCAAGTCGGCGGGGAAGAAATGCCGCATCAGAAGACCCGTCGTCGCGACACCCATGATCAACAGCAGGGCAAAGTAATCGGTGACGAGGGAGATGTAGCGGAGCCGCGGCGCGACCGCCCGCCGGAAAAACAGGAACGTGAGACCCGCCAGGAGCGCCGCATCGGTAAGATAGAGGGTCGGAGAGCCGATCTCGAAAAACCCGTCGATCGCCGCAAGGGTATTGACCCAGGCGGCGATCGGCTCTAAGAAGAACCGCAGGTGCCGTACCACGATGATCAGGAGTGACCAGTGGAACAAAAGACCGAAGAACCAGAGCCATTTGGCGCTTCCGTACACCGGCCGTTGTCCGGCGATTTCCATTTCGGTATTCCGGAAGAGGGACCGGAAGAGGAAGACCTCCATGAACATCCGCCCGATCACACCCGCAAGGCTCGAGGGACAATCCAACGGATTCCGCCGTATCCAGGGAAGCGACGCCTGCTGGCCGCAGGTCGCGGGAATGCGAAAGGGGACCGGCGACTTTGTCCAGCGGAAAACACGGGTGACAAAACCGATCAGGAACACCGCCAGGGCTGCGTAGGGGATGACAATTGTAAGCAGGCCTGACCATCCCGCTGAGGTTGCCCCCACGGAAACCGTCACCAGTACCGCGATAGCGAAGAGCGATATGCCGAGGTTCTTCATGGCCGTCAATGCCACTCCCACTGGATGAATGGCTGCTTGAGGTCGACCATGGCATTGACGATCAACTCCACAAGCCCGCCGTAGTAGATGCTCGACTTCTCCCACGCCCCGTAATAATCGAGCATATCCCGAAACTGACCTTTGCAGTTGGAGCAGGGTGCGCAAACGTACTTTTTGACTTCCGGGCCCGGAGCATCCTGGAAGGCGTCGAGGACCTGTTTCATCTTCATTCGTCCGGAGACCGAATTACGCCAGTCGGGGAAATTTGTCGATTGCGTGATGGCGAACCCGCTCCCCCCGCCGCAGCAATAATTCTCCACCCCGTGGGGGGTCATCTCCCGAAACTGGGGGCAGATCTTTTTCAGAATCCTCCGTTGGGGCTCCACAATCCCCATCAGCCGCACCATGTTGCAGGGGTCGTGGAGGGTGACGGGAAAGTCATTCCGGCTGGGGTCAAGTTTGATCCGGCCGCTCATGACGATCTCCTCCAGCAGGGGAAGGCTGCTCTCCCGGGGGATATTGAGGTCGCCGGCGACGACACGGTCGGCGATGACGATCCCGGCCTTGTGGGCATGGCCGCATTCCCCAAAGGAAATCTTCCGCACGCCGAGCGATTTTGCAGCCTGGGACTGGCGAATGGCAACCCGGGCAAACTGGACGTCGTCGTACCAGACCCCGTAATTAATGGAATCGTAACCGGCGATCTCGCTAGAGAGGGTCCAGTCCACTCCTGCGGCGTCCAGGATGATGACAAAGGCCTCCAGGTTTTCCGG
This sequence comes from uncultured Syntrophobacterales bacterium, assembly GCA_903928915.1. Lineage (GTDB taxonomy): Bacteria > Desulfobacterota > Syntrophia > Syntrophales > UBA5619 > JAKAFS01. The sequence goes on from CAIYSL010000087.1 coordinate 69,640, forward strand.
CCAGGCGATGAACTCTCCGGCATTATGGATGAGCAGGATCTCCGCGCCCTTCTTATCGACTGGGATCTTGATCTTCCTGCCGAGCTTCGCTTCGATCTCCTCCTCGGTAAACTCGAGGATGTCCTTCAGGGCTGCAGGCGTCATCCCCGTTGAAGAGCCGACCCGAAGCTGCTGGACAGACCCTTTTTCATGGATCTCCTTGGGGGCGATCCCCATCTGCTGGCTGAAGACCTTGCGTATCTCCCGGCTTACGAGGGCATTGTCACAACCGAGCAGACACACCTGAGCGCAACGCCGGCACAGGGTGCACCGGTAGGCCAATTCGGCCAACCGCGCGAGGGTCTGCCAGTTGAGCTCGATGTCGCTTCCCTTGATCTTCCGCAGGAGGGGATGCTCCTTCTTGACATAAGTGCTGACGATCCGCCGGAAGAGTTCCGGCCGCATCGTGGGCCGGTAGATGTCCTGGCGTCCGCTGGACACGTAGACCGGACACGCATCGGAGCAGATCTGACACTTCACGCAGTACTCGAGGGTGTGCATAAGCGGTTGGAGAAAGGTCCAGTTGTCCTCCACGGAAAAGAGCTTTTCCAGACCGGCCAGAAATTTTTCGATGAAGGCCTTCTCCTCCTCCGGTGTCGCCGGAGGTTGCAGACCGACCGCAACGATTCCGTCCAGCGTCGTATCCATGCGCTTGCGCTGGTCATCGGTCAGTGTCCGGATGGGCGGTTTCTCCATCTTGTCGTAGGGCGGCGGCAGGGCAATGAACTCGGCCGGGTCTAGTTCGGTCACCTGCCCACCCAGGCGGGTAAATTCTGCGACGTGAACGGTTTTTTTCATGGACTATCCTTATTTTTTTTCGGGCAATCCTGATTCTATTGCCGCCTCTACCCAGCTCTTTCCCTTCGGGATATGCTTCCCCTCCCAGGAAATCTTCTGCTGCAGCAGCCCCAGGATGCGTTTCTCCAGGGCACTGCCGCGAAGGTTCGGTTCATCGTCCCAGCGGATGAAAAAGTAGGCCAGGATCCGCGTGATGTAGTGCGTTGAACGCGTGAAGGGCAGATAGATCAGGAAGAGGTCGAACAGGACGATGTGGAGTATCGTCACAGGGTGAAGCTCCGGTGGTGTCAGGGTGATCAACCCCACCCAATAGGTCCGGTATTCATCCAGTGTCGGATCGAGGAAGAGCCAGGCGAGAAGACCGCTGCCGTAGACGACGAGGAAGAATAGATAATTGAAGTAATTCATCGGCATCGAGAAGTTGCGAAGCCCCCGATCCGCGAGCCGGACGATCGGCATGCCCATGCTGCCGAACGTCCCGGTTACGAACGCGATGCCCCCCGTGATGAGCAGGAGGTAGTAAAAGCCTTTTCCCGCCAGTTGCGCGGAACCTGCGGCGATATCCAGGCCGGCGACCATTGCAGCGGCGGCAAAGAAACAGAGGACATGGAACGTGATGATGAAAATGAAGCCGAGATGCCAGGGAAGGAGGAAGAGCCAGTAAAGCCGGTTGCGTTCGTAATACTCTCCCATGTAGAAATTATCTTTCAGGGAGTACAGCAGGCTTCGCCAGGTATTTCTCGGACGCGGTTTTGTCCACCATTCCGGCTGTTCATAGTAAGAGCCGCCGTACCGGTAGTGCTCCTCATGGATGACGGGATAGAGGTCCCACCTGATGTGAGGCGGCATCCTCAGCCACGCGACGATTTTAACCGAGTACACAACCACAATGAACACGTAGGCGATGTACGTCAGAACGACGATCAACGTTCCCATGAATTCCTCTTTCCTCGGGCGAGATTCTTCTTAGACGCATCCGGTCGGCTTCGAAAGGCCGGCGAGCTTACACGCCCCCTTTGCCGGACCGGAGGGAAAAAGCACATAAATCTTTTTCAGGTCAAATCCCGTGTCTTTACACATCTTCCTGATCATGGGGGCGATGCCGAACTGGGCATAGTACTCCCTGATGTAATCGATCAATTTCCAATGTTCCTCGGTAAGTTCTCCCTCGATGCCTTCGATGGTCGCGTAACCCTGCGCGAAATCTCTAGTCCATTTTTCAAGTTCCTGCAGGAAACCGTCCTCATCCACTTCGTAACTCTTTCCTCCAACCTCTAACTGCGGCATATCTTTACTCCCCCTCTATATTATTTTTGTTGATTCTACTGATACAAACCCACAAGCCCCGGCGAAACCGAATGTCTCGATGTTCCGGACATCTCTGTGACAACCGGTGCTCCACTTGCCGACCACGCCTGCTCCCACGATCTGCTTCTTCCGTAACAAACGGCCTTTTCCAATAATGTTCTTGCCCAGCCTTTCGTTCCCGAGGCGTGGACATGGGAATAGGTGGCCAGAACATTCTTATAGAGCAGACCGTCCCTGCCCCCATGGATACCCTGCCCCCGCTTCACTTTAAAGACCAAGGTAAAGGACCCCTCTCCCCATTCCGGGATATGGGAGTAATGAAACTCGTGACCGTGAAGGGTCTCCCCGGGGGCGAAATAAGGATTGGGCGAATCAACTTCAAGGACCGTGTACCCGTGACCTTGCGGGCGCTTGTCCAAAACAAAGCGGAAAGGAAACACCCCGGTCATCGGAAATGCTTTGTCTTCCACAAGGAGCTCTTTCCCCAGATACATCAAGCCTCCGCACTCCGCATAAACGGGAAGCCCCGCCTCCACGGCTTTGCGGAGTGATTGATGAAAACCAGTGTTGGCGGCCAACTCAGCGGCGTGGGATTCGGGGAAACCGCCTCCAATGTAAAGGGCATCTACCGGCGGAAGTTCCCTGTCGTTCAGAGCGCTGCATTCGACAAGCGCAGCCCCCGCTCTCTCGAGAGCCTCCAGATTGTCCGGATAGTAGAACCAGAAGGCGGAGTCTCGGATGATGCCGATTCTCGGTTGTCCCGAGGCGCAAGAATGCCGTTCTTCTTGCCGTCTGTCCGGCTCATCGAAATCGACGGAAGAGGCGCCCCGGGCAATCTCCCACACTCTTTCCACATCGACGTGCCCACCCACGATACGGGCCGCCTCGTTCACTGCCCGTTCAGCCCCCGGGTGTTCGCGCGGAGGAACGAGTCCCATATGCCGCTCGGGAAAGATCCCCTCCTCTATCCGGGGGAGCTCCCCCAACACCGGAACTCCGCAACGGTCCTCGACGGCGGAACGGATGACGGCTCCATGACGCCGCCCTCCGATCCGATTCAGGATGACGCCCCTGATGTCAACCCTGGAATCGAAGTGTTGACAGCCGAGGATCATGGCGGCTACGGTGCGTGTGGCCATACTGCAGTCCACTACCAATATGACCGGCGCCTGTAGCAGTTTGGCAAGCTCGGCCGTGCTGTAGCTTCCCTCATGGTCCATGCCGTCATACAGCCCCCTGTTTCCCTCCACCAAGGCGCCGGCGGTATGCCGTGTATGGGTTGAAAAGGAGGAAAGGACCCCCTCTTTTCCCATCAGGAAGAGATCCAGATTATAGCAGGGATGCCCTGTGGCCATCTCAAGCCAGGCAGCATCGATATAATCAGGCCCCTTCTTGAAGGGAGACAGCGCCTTACCCCTGAGATTGAGGCATGCCCCAACTCCCACAGTCAAAAAGGTCTTCCCTGAATTCCCTCGGAGGGCAGAAAAAACCACCCTCGGGCGATCAACCGTCATCGCGTCTCTTCTCTGCTCTATTCTTTGCAGTCTTCCGTTTCGTGCTGGATCCCAGCGCCCTTGAGCCCGATCATGGTGGTACTGCCGCTTGACCAGTACTCGAGGAGACCTTCGGCGACCATTTTGTTTACAAGCTTGCTGACTTCCCTCGGGCTTCTATCAGGGAACATGTTATTGAAGTCTTTCAGATAGAACTTCGTCTTCAGTGTCTTGCACTTCAATGTATCAATAATCAGCTTCTTGTCCTCTTCGGCACCCATCTGACACCTCGTTTCTAAAATTTAAACTGCGTGCTGGTACGCCACGTCGTGTAGGCAAAACGGTAGTCGTCGATCAGGTGTTCCGTGAATGGCAGATCCGTCTTCTCGAAAAACCTCTCCCAGCCGATCCTGGCGGCCCAATCACCGAGGCGTTCGTATTTCTTCGCGTCTTTCGCATAGGTGTTGAGTATCTTCTTGACCGCCTCCACGGTCTGCGGCCAGCGAGGTGCCTCATTGGGAAGGAAAGGAACCACAACCTTGGAAAACATCGGGGCGGTAATCCGGTTCGAAAGCTTCCCTCCCACCAGGATTGCCACGCCGCTCCCCTCCGCATCCGCCAGCGGCATGGCAGGACACATGGTGAAACAATTGCCGCAGTACATGCACTTGTCGTTGTTCACCACCACGCTCTTCTTGTCATTTACGGTGGTCGCTTTGATGGCTCCCGTGGGGCAAGACGCGACGGCGAGAGGAATCTCGCACATATTCGACAAGTTTTCATGATCCACCATGGGCGGTTTGCGGTGCACGCCCAGAATGGCGATGTCGGAGCAATGAACGGCGCCGCACATGTTCAGGCAACAAGCCAGGGATATCCTGACATGCGCCGGCAGTCTCATCTTCCCGAAATCTTCGTATAATTCATCCATGACCGCCTTGACCACACCCGACGCATCGATCGCCGCGGTATGGCAATGGAGATACCCCTGGGTATGGACGATATTCGTCAGACCCGCCCCCGTGCCGCCGCGGGGAAACTTGAGCGATCCGCCGGCGAATTTCCTTTGTTCCAGATCCTCGATCAGCGGCTTCACTTTCGCTTCGTCATCGACCATAAACTCGATGTTGTTGCGCGTGGTCCAGCGGACGTAGCCGTCGCAGTGCTTGTCGGCTATATCGCATATCTCGCGAATATGGGTGGCGCTCATCACCCGTGCGCCGCCCACCCGTACGGTGAACACCTTCTCCCCTGTCTCGGAGACATGCACCAGCAGGCCCGGCTCGAGGATTTCGTGGTACAGCCATTTGCCGAAATTTTTCTTGATGACGGGAGGCAGAAACTCCTTGTAATCCCGGGGGCCGATATCGGTGATCCTGTCCTTCATTGGATTTTTGGGATCGTAACCCATTTTGAACCTCCTATTTCTGGTGTCGTTTTCTGAAGTCTTTGATGTCCCGTTCCCATCCTCCGGGGATGTCCGCTTCCTTCCAGAAGATGTAGGGGTTCGACCTGGGTTCCTTGATCATGCGGGGATCCGGTTTCACTTCGCAGACCTCGAGGAATTTTGCAAATCCCTTGCGCTGCATCAGTTCACCGAGCCGTTCACGGCTCCGTCCCTCTTCGGACCACCAATCCCATATCTTTTCAATCAGTTCCTTCAGCTCATTGAACGGCTCTTCCATCGGCATGAAGGGGATGGTGAGGGTCGAAAGCTGCGCCCCCTCCAGAATCGGGGCTTTGGCGCCGAAGAGAATCGAAGCGCCCGTCTCTGTTCCGATCCGCAGGGCCCGGGGCATCGTGTTGATGCAATGCATGCACCGGTTGCACTCCTTGTTGTTGATTCCGAGTTTATTCCCATTCCAGCCCATGCAATGGGTGGGACACAGGTCGATCACCTCTTTGACGATATCAAAGGGACCCCAATCTCGACCGGCATGTGCGCCCCCATCGGGCTTGAATTCGCCGCCTACATAGGCACGCACCGCCTCCTGATCGATACGGATGTCATCCTTCCACGTCCCGATCACCGACATGTCCGACCTGGCGATCGAGGCAACGCATCCGTTGGGGCAGCCGTCGAACTTCATTTTGAATTTATAGCCGAACGAGGGTCGGTGCAATTCGTCCTGGTATTCCATCGTGAAGTTGCGGCAGGCCTCCTGGGTGTCGTAGCAGGCGAACTCGCAACGGGACTTTCCGATACAGCAGTTCGGCGATCTGAGGTTGGATCCTGAACCGCCAAGGTCCTGATTAAGGTTGTGGGTGAGTTCCCAGAAGACCTCCTCCAACTGCGGGGTGGTCGTTCCCAGCAGGATGATATCGCCGGTCGAACCATGCATGTTGGTGATGCCGCTGCCCCGCCTCTCCCACAACTCGCACATCTGCCTCAGAAATTCGGTCTTGTAGAAGTAACTGGAGGGCTGATTCACGCGAAGGGTATGAAAATCCTTTATCGCCGGGAATTGTTCGGGCTGATCGCAGTATCTGCCGATCACGCCTCCGCCATACCCGAAAACACCCGCGACGCCGCCGTGTTTCCAGTGTCCTTCCTGGTCTTTTAGGGAAAGCTCGAGAAGATCGAGCAGATCGTCACAAACCTCCTTCGGTGTCTGTAAATCAACGTCGGTCTGGTTTCTCCACTCGGCCTCTTGTCTTATGTCGGAGACAAAACTCGGCCATTTTCCCTTTTCCAATTCATCAAGCATCGGAGTCTTACGCTTTGCCATCAAAAAACCTCCTCTCCCGTTAGATCTTATTTTCGCACTACCCCTAATTCCTTCAGAAACTCCGGATGTACCTCGTACCCGTACGCCAATGCCTGTTCGCAATGTGCCGTCGCCGTGGCCGTATCTCCCCGCTGAAGATAGGCGACGGCCAGGTTGTTGTGGGCAACGGCGAAGCGGGGAGCGATTTCAATGGCTTTTCTGCTGCGGGCGATACTCTCCTCGACCCTGCCCTGTCTCAGGTAGGCGCTGCCCAAATCGCTCCAGGCCTGAACAAACTTCGGATCCTTTTGAACGGCCGTTTCAAGCATCTCAATGGCCCGGTCGATCTCGCCAAGCTGCAGGTAGGCAAAGCCGATATTCCCGTAAGGAACCGCGTAATCCGCCCGGAAGGCGATTACCCTTCGGCAGAGTTCAATCCCCTTTTCCATTTCCCCCTTCTGGAAACAGATCCCGCTCAGGTTGATGTACGCCTCCGCCAGTTCGGGGCTCTCCGCGATCGCCGCCACAAACTCCCGAGCGGCATCGTCCCATCGGTGCAGTTTGATAAGCGCGATCCCCAAATGGTAATGGGACATGGCGCAGCCGGGGTTCTGGGCCACGTGTTCCCGGAGCTCCGTCACTATCTGTTCCGTGGACTTCCGTTCCGTCATCCCTGGCCTTTTCCCAAATAATCACGGTACCAGCAGGAGAAATCGTAGCTACCCCGCCAGTGGTCTTCGCCGCCGGTGATCCCCATACAGGTCTCCCAGGCCCCCTGGCCGTAGGCGTTGCCGTACCCTTCCTGAGGGCACTCCCGCAAAAATTTTCTCATCAGGGACAATGCCGTTTCCCTGCGCTGGGCGATCCGGAGGTCGATCGGGTCCTTCGGGGGAAGAAACGGGTCCCACTGTTCGTATCCCTTGGCAAGAATTCTTTTCCGACTCCTGGCGGACATGGCATCGAAAATGGCCTTTTTTTTCTGTTCGTCGGCGGTAAGCCCAGCCACGAGATGTTCGCCTCCCGTCATCAAAAGGTCTTTTGCAGAAGCTCTTTGCCGGCAAAGGGGTTGTACAGTTTCAAGATGGCGCCTTTCATCACATCCAGGCTCTTTATCGAGAGGATCATATTCATCACCAGATTCTCCGCCTGTTCCGGGAGCACGAAGCCATTGGGAGCGTCGTAGGTCAAATCCGGGAAACCCTTCGCAAGCTTCTTCTGCTCCTTGGCGGTCACTCCCACCCTGATGGCCTTCTTGCCGTCGATTTCCTGAATCTCACCGGCGAGCCCGACGCCTTCAAGTTTTTTGATCTTCTCCTCGTCAAGAAAGATATTGAGATAATAGTCCGCCATGCACCCACCTCCTGTCTGCAAAATGTTCATAAACAATGCCGCCGTCGTTTCACCTTCAATCACATCTTCTGTACCAGAACCGACGAATCTTCCGGCCGTGCCGGCCTGCCGGGATATCTTTCGGTTTCTCCGCGCCGGGCCTTCTCGCGAGGCGAGGTGCAGCTCCCTATCCCGGGGGGCTTCCCGGTACGGAGGCGCTTTTTTCTTCCGTTGTGCCCGTAAGCCTGGAGAGAAACAGTAGGCTGCAGACCGTGCTTCCGGTCGAATGTGTAGACATGTGTAGCAGAGGACTTGCCGCAATGCAACAGATAAATCAAAAAAGCGATCATCCCAGCCGAAAAATTTCTGCCCAAAAAGTATTTGTTAGCAATTAAGCATAGTTATCAAATTCCCAGAATTTTATGGCAGGTCGTGCACGGCTCCGGGGGGGCTGAAAAAACGGTCTCCTGCGGATTCCTCAAGCAGGGATTCTGCAACAGGGAAAGACAGGATTCCCGGTACTCCCGTTCCCTCTGGAGAAAGCGGTTTCTGAATTCGCGATATTCCCCGCTGTTCCATAGGGACGGGAAAGGTGTCGCGAAAATATTCCCGAAGCTGATCTTCTCTGCCCGGTATTCCTTCTCGCAGAAGACGCGCTTGAAAGGGGAGGGGAGCGGCGGATAAAGGTAGACGCACGGCGAGACCTCCCCATCGCAGGAGATGTAGAGGTTGCGGAGCGGATTCTCCGCACATACGGGCACCGGAGACGCAGAGAGGCGTGATTGCTTGAGCCGGATATTCAAGGTTTGCGCATTGGCCTCTGCCTGCCTGAGGAACCGTTCGTATTGACTCGGGACATTTTCCCAGACGAATACCCGCTGCGTTTCCTGCCAGGGGTTGAGCGTATGGCAGAGGTTCGTGATCACCACCTCCTCGATCCCCGCCTCTTTTGCCAGGGCGGGGACCAGCGGTGCTTCGTGGGCATTGTCTTTGACCATCAGAAAGATCATGTGCATCTGGGGCCGGGAAAGGCCCCGGCGTTGTTTCCCGTCCCGAAAGAGGCGGATGGCCTCGAGCAGTTCCGGCAGGTGGGAGTTGACCCGGATGGCGTCGTGCGTTTCCGGTGTCGTCCCGGCGATCGAGAACCCCACAAAATCCACCCCCGCGTCGATCAGTTCGGAGACGCGCTCCTTTGTCAGCCCCTTTGCGCTGGTTACAAATCCCGCCTGCGGTCCCTCCTTTTTGACCAGCCGGACGCACTCGGCCAAATCCTTGTGGAGGAGGGATTCGCCCCATCCTTCGAGGACCACGGTTTCCACATCCTTCAGGTAGGGGAGAATCTTCTTGAAATCCTCGAGCGGCATATCCTTGGATTGCCATTCCGTCGTTTCCGAACGGATGCACATCTTGCACAGGAGCGGGCAGCGCGTGGTCAATTCTATCTGCCAGGCTGAAAAAGGCTTTCGTTTCCTTCCTTGAAAAAGCTTGCCGAAGATCTTTTCGATCATGGCTTCATCACCTCATAGCCTCTGGAGGAGCAGCTCCAGAAGGCCCGTTCTTGGCGGACGATAAAGATGGAAGGCGTAGTGCAGAAAGGGTTCACTTCCCCATTTCCGTTTGAAGAAGATGACGCCCGGATTGACGCCCAACCCCAGGTTGATGTACCGTTTCCCTTCCGCGACGGCCTGCTCAATCACTGCCGACAGCAGGAGGTCCGAGGCCCCGGGAATGTAACGGGATTCGGAGCGGAAGTTGAACATGTACAGGGCATAGTCCCGGGGTCCAAAATCGGCAATGTCGAAGGCGGCCAGCTCGCCGTCGCCGGTCCTTGCCTCGAAGATCGACGCCGTCGTTGCCGATGAAAGATAGGCATCGATTCTCCGGAAGATGAACTCTGTCCCTTGAGCGACCAAGCGGCGCGCCAGGAACGCGTCGACCATCCCCCGGTGCTCCTGGTCGAAACGGGTGCGTTTCACCACCGCAAGATCCCGCGCAGACCGGTTTACCATGTTTCTCAATTTTTGCGAACGCCGGAGGGATGACAGGTCCAGGCGATAGTAATGGTCCGGGGGGGAAGGGGCCCCCTGCGGGAGATACGGGGGAATGGCCGGTGCGATCAGGGAAACGCTTTCCGGTCTGAAACGCCGGGTCGCTTCAGCGAGCGCTTTTCCCAGGCGCTTTTCATCGGGGGCTTCCTCGAGGGGATAACCGATGAAAATTACGTGCCCCTTTTTCCCATACACGAGGTAGTCTCCGAAGAGAAAGGGTTCCGCCTGAGAGACGGCGGTGACGTATTCGGGGACGTGTTCCGGCAGGTAGGCGTGGCGTTCGATGTGCGCTGCCTGTGCGGCCGTGATCATGGCATCTCCTGGCTGACGTGATACCCCGCGTCGACAAACCGCCGCAGGATTCCGGGAAGGTGGCCTACCCCCACGAAGGCGGCGGTGCGCCGCTTTTCCGCGGATGCACGTATCCCCGCGAAGAAGATGGGATCCCGTCTTCCGATGATCGATTCGCACCGGGTCGGGAATTCTCCGGTGATGGACAGGTAATTCCGCAGTTCCCCCTCGATGAACACCTTCTCGAAGCGGTCCCGGTGCGCACCCCAGTGCTGAAATCGGTTCAGATACTGCACGATCCTCTCAAAGGGGATCCCGTCCAGGGCCTCGAGCTGGTCGGGGATCGTTTCCAGGTATCCGATCTCTTTGCCCAGCTCGCGGGCGATGTGAAAGGCCTCCACATCCATGGAGTGCTTATAGTTCAGGAAGGCGGACCAGGTCGTAAAAAAGGCCATCCAGGGACGGACGCCCCGGGCGTGCTCTTCCAGAAAGCCGGGGGCGGTACGGCAGAGGAGATCCCGGTAGACGCCCGCCGTCGTCGCTGCTTGCGACCGGTCCGCCAGCTGCCGGTTGATCTCTCGGACGACCGCGGGGTCGATGGCATCGTAAACGGAAGGGGTCCCCTCGCCGCGGCTCCCGTACCGGGCGACTTCGGCCATGCTCTCCCGGTCGAGGGGGCCCTCGAACAGGACTGCTTCGGCCCCTGCAACCAGGGCGGTCAGCTGTTTCCGGAAGCTGCGGGGTGAAAAATGGGCCGTCCCCACGACGAACGATTCCCGGTCGCTTCTTCCCACCTTCCAGACCGTCCGGAGCGGTTTTTCCCGCCAGGGGAAGAATGTCATGTTCATATACGTCTCGCGAGGGTTCAGTGTAGCTGATATCTGCCCAGGAGTGCGTCGAGCAGCGATACCTTCCTGGCTGTTCTATACCGGCATTCGCAGAATTCATACGGAAGAAAGGGTATACCGCCCCATTTTTCCTTGAACCTCCGGATGCCCTCGTTGACCCCCAATCCCAGGTTGATGCTCTCCTTCCCCGCTTCACGGGTCAGGCTGATCATCTCGCGAAACAGCAGGTCGGAGGCATGGGGCACATAGCGGTTCTTCGAATGGGCCCCCAGGATGTAGGCGGAAAAATGCGCCGCCGCGAGGTCCACGACGGTGAAGGCGCAGAGCCGTCCCTTCCGGTCGCGGGCGTCGAGCGTCCAGGCGCTCGGCGAGCGTCCGAGGTAATCGGGGAGGGAGCGGTACAGTTCCCTCACGCGGGCCGCCGGTTGTTCCCGCTCCAGGAGTTCCGCGATCAGTTCCTGGTGTTCCCGGGAGATGGTTCGCCCCCGCTCCACGGTGACCTCCTGTGCGGTCCTGTCGGTCAGCCGCCGGAGGGAGGGCTTCGGCCTTCCCGTTGCCATGTCGAAGAGGTAGTAGCGGTCCGTCTGGCGCTCCGTTGCGGCCCCCAGAAGGGCGGGGGGGATTTCCGGTCCGATGAACCAGAGGTACTCGGGCTTGAATGTCTCCAGCGCCTGCTGCACAAGCCGTTCGCTTTTCTCCCGGTCAAATACGCCTCCGAGTGGATAGCCGATGAATATCATCCAGTTGTCCTTCACGAGTCCCAGGTGTTCGTCGACGAGAAAGGGTTCGCCTTTCGAGATCAATGTCATCAGGCTCACGATGTGTTCAGGAACCGAGGCCCGTGCCAGCAGGTCGGCCTCTTGTTCGGGGGTGATCACGCTTCGCTGCACCTGCTTTCTGCTTTTCCCTGTCCTGCGAAGCCCGAATCGCGCCCTGCGGGGGAAAGTCCGCTTCTCCTCGGGCCGGGCAAATTATATTTGTTGCAATGATACAATTTCTCTGCTATACGTGTCTACACATTTAATTGGCAGTTTTTGATAATTATATCAGCTAGTTGCAGTTAGGGACGGAAGCTAGGTCGGCAGGGTGCGGGTGGCGGCGGCGGTGTGCGGGCGACGCCGCCGGCTGAACCGCGCTACCGACGCCCCGACCTGGCGGCGGCTCAGAGAACAACCTGTTTCACCCCGAGTCCTGATCGCTCCGGGCGGCCCCCGCGGGGGCCGAAGGGGCGTGTTCCGGCATAGATGGCGCGGATTATCCGATTGTTGCTCCTCTCATCGTTCAATGGGTGTCGGTATGCCGAGCGCAGCGGGAAAGAAGAGTCCATCTCCAGCAACCATCGTTCATCATCCCTTGGTACAGCGTTTCTGGGGCCGCTCCCTTGGCCCTTCGGTAGAGGCGTGCGGGCGTCCGGGAGAATCTCCCTGCGCCTGAATGTTCACTGGCATCTTCTGGTTGCGATCACGACGAGCGGAAATTCTTTTTGAAGGGAGGTATAGATGAATGGGAAATGACAGCAAGGGGATCAATTGGTCGGTTCTGTGGAAAAGCGATGACTGGATGTCCGTCTGGATCGGGTTTTTTATCCTGATCTTTTTCCTCGCCGGGGCGACGATGTCGCTTCCCCGGTGGAAATGGGTGGGAGATGGCTCATTCCAGGACAAGGTCGCCGGGTACGCAAAAAAGGTGGACGGCGTTGCCAAAGAGGCGGAGGCGAAAGGCGAAGCCGCCCTGAAGGACCAGGCCGCGGCGCTTAAGACGGCGCTCGACGCCAAGGAGCGGAAGGGGATCGCCGACGCAGCCGGCAAGATGGAAGCGGCGGCCAAGGCGGTCAAGGACAAGGATCTCCAGAAGAAGTCCGCGAAGGTGGCCGCAGACATCAAGAGCGACGCCGGGGCGACCGTGGCCAAGGTGTTCGGGAGCGACAACCTGATGAAGGCGCTCTACCTGTTCATCGGATTCGCCATTCTCGGCATCATCGGGATGTTCTTCATGGGGCTGCCGGTGGGCAAGTTCATGGCCGGGTTCCCGATCGTGTTCGTCCTGTCGGCCCTTGCCTATTTCGTTTCCGAAAACGACATCGTCAAATACTACGGCCTGGAGGTGGTATTCTGGGCCCTGATCTTCGGCCTGCTGATCAGCAACATCCTGGGGGTGCCCGGCTGGCTGAAATCGGCCATCAAGACGGAGTACTTCATCAAGATCGGCCTGGTCCTGCTGGGGGCGGAGGTCCTGTTCGGGACCATCGCCAAGGTCGGCGCCTACGGCATGGTCCAGTCCGTCCTGGTGATCGGCCTGGTCTTCTACTTCTGCCTCTGGTTTGCCCGCAAGGTTGGTCTTGACGACGAGTTTGCGTCGATCATCGGTGCTTCCGTTTCGATCTGCGGCGTCTCCGCCGCCATCGCTGCCGGCGGCGCCGTCCAGGGCGACTCCAAGAAGGTGAGCCACACCATCTCTCTGGTGCTCTTGTGCGCCATCCCGATGCTGATCCTGATGCCGCTGATCGCCAAGTGGGCGGGGATGCCGCCGGCCGTTGCCGGGGCCTGGCTCGGCGGGACGATCGACACGACCGGGGCCGTGGTGGCCGCCGGTGCGATAGCCGGGCCCGAGGCGATGGGCGTGGCCGTCGTCGTCAAGATGGCCCAGAACGTGCTGATCGGGTTTGCCGCCTTCTTCCTGGCCCTCTGGTTTGCCTTCAAGGGGCAGGCGGCCGGCGGGGACAAGCCGACCCTGATGGACATCTGGACCCGCTTCCCCAAGTTCGTCCTGGGGTTCATCGTTGCCTCGATCGTCTTCTCCTTCTTCATGCCGGAAGCGCAGGCCAAGGGGGTGACGGCCGTCACCAGCGGACTCCGCGGCTGGTGGTTCACGCTGGCCTTCCTCTGCATCGGCCTGGAGACCAAGTTCAGCGAGCTGATCGCGATGGGCGGCGGAAAACCGGCCGGTGTCTTCCTCACCGCCCAAGCCTTCAATATCCTCTGGACGCTGCTGTTGTCCTACCTGATCTTCGGCGGCATCCTCTTCCCGGTGCCGACCTTCTAGTCGGCGGACCGGAGTAACCGTAACAACGCGCCGGAAGTCCCTTCGCATTGGCGAAGGGGCCTCCGGCGCCCTTTTTTTCCTTTCGCGGAGCAAACTCCCGCGGCGCGCGACGCCGTGGAGCTGGGACCTTCGCCGCGGGCGGGGACTATGCAGCAGGGGGGGACGCTTCCTCGATCAGGGTGTGAACCCGCAGGGTGAGGTCCGGGCGGAGGGCTCCAGGTGAGCGGGGCCTTCGTCGTGGGGGTGATGCGCGCCTTTCAGCCCAGCAGGCCCGAATAGTCCAGCTCGAAGACGCTGGAGTTGCCGATCTTCAGCCGCACCCGATCCCCGCGAAATACCCCGCGGCTGAAGCGCACCGGCCGATCGTTCTGGTCGAAGGTCACCCCCACGACCGCCAGGAAGGCCGGGACACGGGGGTTACCGAGCAGCTGCCGCTCCTTGGGGGTGATGATCGGCGCCTCGATCCAGACGTCGCTCCGCGAGAGTCTGATCTGGCACTGTTCCCGGATCAGGTAGTTGAGCGACTTCGTCTCGAGGTCCTCCCGGATGAGGTTTCCGCAGAGATGCGAGGGCATGAATGCGGTCTGCAGGGCCAGCGGCTCGCCCCGGACGATCCGGAGCCGCTGGATCTTCAGCACGCGGTCCTGGGTGGACAGTTTCAGGGCTGCGGCGGTCTCGTCGGTCGGCTCGATCAGCTCCTTCCGGATGAGCTTCGTCACCACATCCAGCCCCTGCGCCTTCATCTTTTCCGTAAAGCTCAGGATTTGCGACGTGTCGTGGTCTATCTTCGGGAAGGAGACGAAGCTTCCTTTCCCGGCCACGCGAAAGATCTTGCCCCGGTCGGTGAGCTGATCCATGGCCTTGCGCACGGTACTGCGGCTCGCCTGCCATTGCGCGCACAGCTCCTTTTCCGAAGGGATGCGATCGTAGGGCTTGAGGTCCCCCTCCTGAATCTGAGCGGTCAGGGCTTCGATGATCTGACGGTGCTTGGTGAGGTAGACGGCTTCTTTCTGCTTCATGGCCTGCGTCCCTGTGGCGCGATCATCCCCGTCCGCCGGCCCCCTGCCGCACGGCGGCGATAAGTCTATAGAGATGCAGGATGTTCTGTCAAGGCGTTTCATGGGCTTCGGGTCCCTCGGTTCGTCAGCCCCGCGGGGCGAGGAAAAAAGGGATTCCCCGCGCCTCGCGATCATGCGGTGCACCGGGAATCCCTTTTCGTAGGTCGCACCCTTCTAGAGCTTCGGATGCGCCGTCTTTGCCTTCGGCGTGAAGTGGCAGCCACCGCAGTCCTGCATGGCGCGGGTGTCTTCCCGCTTGCTCCCCTTGTCATGGCAGGTCCGACAGGTCTTCGTGGCCGCGGTGAGCGGGTGGGCCATCTTGAAGGCCCCGTCGGCATGGCTGTTGAGCAGCTCTGCCGTGTACTTGGCCACGCTCGCGGTCAGCCAGGCGCACCGTTCGGACCGCTCCTTCGAGAAGGCCTTGAACCCGGCGACCTTGCACCACTTCGTGACGGAAACGTGGCAGAGCGTCGAGCGGGAGACCGATTTGACGATGTCGAACTTGGGGGTCTTCGGCCGGTAATCCGGGAGTTCGGTCTGCTCGTACCAGTTGAACACCTCTTGGATGATCGTATAGGGGAGTTCCCGCTTCTTCGACTCCATAGCCCCCGTGACGAGGAATATGGCGCTGGCCGCCCCGTTCAAGCAGCCGCACAGGGAGGCCGTGTCCGCCACCCCGCCCTGCCCCACGACGAGCAGGGTCGAGGGGAACAGGGTGTACGGGGCGCCTATTTCCTTCTTCAGCTGCCCCACGATCCCTTCGAACACCCCGTAGCAGCAGGCACCCTTGTAGTATCCGGCGTAGGCAGCCTCGGCGACGACGAGCGGGTCAATCTTCTTGTACGGCCAGGGAAGGTCGGGCACCGCCTGCTTCTCCGCCGTCTGGGCGCCGGCGGTGGCGCCGATGGAGAGTGCCAGTCCTCCGAACCCCGTTGCCGCCGCCAGCACCCCGGCGCTTCTCATCAGTTCTCTCCGTGACAGTCCCATCAGTTGCCCTCCTCTCGTCGTAGTAGTATGAATATGTGTAGACAGGAATAGCAGTACCGGGGATGGATTGCAATACAAAAAGGGAACGCGCAGGCGGTCCCCTCCCGATGGTTTTTATTTGGCAGCAGGCGCAAAACTCGCTATAGGGTATCTGCCGGCGTTACCCGAACGCCGGCGGCGGGAGGGCGTTTCCATGGCAGCGAAGAGGACCGAGCACCGTGCGTACGAAAACGAGGCATCTTTGCCGAAACCCTGCGCCCTGCTCTGGGACGAGTCGTTCCTCTGGGGAGTGATGGCCCGGCGCGCCCTGAGGGAGGCGGGCCTTTCCTTCGACCTGATCCGGTCGGAGGAGGTTTGCGGCGGGGCGCTTTCCCGTTACCGGATGCTCTTTGTCCCGGGCGGATGGGCGGCCAACAAGCTGGCGGCCCTCGGAGAGCGGGGAGGGGAGGAGATCCGGCGTTTTGTCGCTGCCGGCGGCAGTTACCTGGGGATCTGCGGCGGAGCGGGGATGGCGACCCAAACCGGTCTCGGCCTCCTGCCGATCGGCCGGAAGCCGTCTAACGAGCGGGTCCCCAGCTTCAGCGGTCCGATCTGTCTTGCCTGTGACGATCATGCCATCTGGCGCGGGATCGATCGCCCCCTGTTCTGCGCCTGGTGGCCCTCGCAGTTCCAGACAGTGGACGACCCCTGCCTTCGCATCCCGGCCCGGTATGGAGAGGCGCAGACCGGGGCCTTCAGCTCCGACGTCCCGGTGGCGGATGGGGATGCCGTCGGCTGGACCGCCCTGGAACGACGCTACGGGATCCTTCTCGACCCGGGCCGTCTCGCCGGGGAACCGGCGGCGGTGGAGGGCGCCTTCGGCCGGGGGAAGGTATTCCTGTCGCTGGTCCATTTCGACACCCCCCAAGACCGCAACGGCGCCGTCGTGCTCCGGAATCTCTGGCAGCATCTGGCCTCCTCATCCCCGTCCCCTCCCCGGAGCGACGGCGGGGCCGGGCGGAGAGGGTCTCCCGGCCTGCCGCGGCACGGCGTCGACATCCTGGATGAGATCCAGCGGGCCGTTCGGGAGCTGATCGATGTGGGGGCGCGGAACTTCCTGTGGTATTGGCGAAATCCGCTCATCCTCCAGTGGCGCCGCGGCGTCCGGGGACTGGAGTACGCCACCCTGGCCGTGATGGCCGCGGAGATTGCCCGCTGCCTCGGCTTTCAGGGCGCTCCGCCCGGGGAGCGATCGGTGCTTCCCGACGCTCTCGACCCGGCGCGCCTGACAGAGGAGCTGCGGGAGATCCGGGAGCGGCTGATCCCCTTTTGCGCGCAGGCCGAACGGCTGCTGGTCCGGGAGCGGTTCGCCCTCGCGCTGGGCCCGCTGTCGCCGGTGGAGTGCGCGGACAGGGAGGTCGGCGGCCTGCGGCAGGAGCTCTTCGGCCGGGCGATGAGTCACGGCGGGCTGTTCAAGGGGCTGATCGACCGGATGGACCGTCTCCTCTATTGCCTGCTTCAGGCCGAATGATCCCGTCCTGCCTGTCGCGGTCGCGGACGAAGCACTGTTCCCCGACCCGGGCGCCCCAGCGTTCTCCCTGCTGCGCCGAGAGGAGACGAAACCCGGAGGCCTCGTACAGGCGACGGGCCGCGTCGAGGCCGGCAAAGGTCCACAGGTACGCCCGGCCATAGGCGCGCCGGTCGCAGAAGGCTACCGCCTCGGCCAGGAGGCGACGGCCCCAGCCGCTCCCCTGGAGCTCCGTCTCGACGATGAACCACCGGAGGTGTGCGCCCGCGGTTGCCGCCGCCGCCCCGTCGATCGCGATCGACCCCACCACGCGATCTCCGTTCGAGATGGTCCAGAATCCGTCGCGCTCCCCGTCAAACCGGCCGAGGAATTGGGACAGCTCGGTCGCCACCTTGGCCTCGAAGAACAGGCCG
>CAIYSL010000088.1 GCA_903928915.1 uncultured Syntrophobacterales bacterium
GACATTCAGATTCGTAGTCTGACGCTCTATCCGGACTGAGCCATGGGCGCTGATATCGTTTTCGTCGCCGCACCGGGACCGCGCTGGTATCGGTCCGGTTCGCCCCGCCTCTTACGACGGGCGGCCATTGTACCCGCTTCGCAAGAAATGTCAACAGGATTCGCAGAGAAAATCGCTCGCCCGCTCACCCCTTCGCGCCGGAGCCGTACAGCTGCTTGACCTTTGCCCGGTCGACGGCGCCGCCGGGGCCTTTGGGCAGGGCAGCGACGAATTCCACAGTGCCCGGCTTCTTGTACCGGGCGATTCTCCCGCCCACGAATTCGATCAGCTCCTGCGCCGTCACCCGCGCCCCCTCTTTGAGGGTGCACACGGCCTTGATCCCCTCCCCGAACTTCGGGTCGGGCACGCCGATCACCGCGACCTCCCCGATGGCGGGGTGTTCGAGGACGGCCTTCTCCACCTCGGCGGGGTAGACGTTCTCCCCGCCCGGCTTGATCAGTTCTTTCTCTGCCTTCCTGCCGACGAAAAACAGGAACCCCTCCTCGTCGAGGCGGCCCACATCGCCCGTATGGTGCCACCCCCCCCTGAGGGTCTGCTCCGTCAATTCCTTCTCGCCCCAGTACCCCGCGAAGACGAGCGGCCCGCGGATCACGATCTCCCCGGGGGTGTTCGCCTCCACCTCGCGGTCGGCCTCGTCGACGATCCGCAGGTCCACCAGGGGGCCCGGCCGGCCGGCGGACCCGGGCCGCTCCGCGTTCAGACAGAAGCAGGTGAGGCCCACCGTCTCGGTCTGGCCGTAGGCCAGCCAGAACTGTCCGGTGCCCAGCTTTTCGAACCGTTTGACCGTGTCGGGCAGCTCCACCCCCAGGACGTGCCGAAGCGCGGCAAGGCTGCATTCGCCCGCGGCCTGCGCGTCGAGGAGCTGGGTCAGGATGGGCGGGAAGTTCCCGATGAAGGAGACCCCCTCCCGGTCGATCAGCCTGCCCGCTGCCACGGGGTCGTACTTCGCCATCAGGAGGTTCCTCCCGCCGGCATGGAACACCGCGAGGGCGGCCATCAGCCCGGCGATGTGGAAAAGCGGCAGGATGTTCAGGTAGGCGTCCTCATAGGTCAGACCGATCGCGCTTGCCGCATGGATCGAACAGGCCACCAGGTTCCGGTGGGTCAGCACGGCGCCCCGCGGCTTCCCCTGGATGGCCGCTGTGGGGATGATCACGCAGGGCTCGTCGTCGGCGACGGCGGCCGCCTCCCCGGCCGGGTGCGCCAGGAACGAGTCGAACCCCCTGCGCCCCCCGCCGTCCTCGCCGAAGGCGATCAGCTCCGTTGCGGAGGCGAGCCCCTGCGCCAGGTCGGGGAGGATCCCCTCGAACTCCCGCTCGTAGAAAAACAGCAACGGATTTGTGTCCGCCAGGATGTGCCTGATCTCCTCGGGGACGAGCCGGGCGTTGACCGGGACGACGATCGCCCCGAGTCCGGCGGCGGCGCCGAAGAGCGGGAAGAATTCGGCCCGGTTCCTGGTCAACAGGGCGACCCGGTCCCCCCGGCCGACCCCGCAGCTGGCCAGCGCAGCCATGACGCTGCGGGTCTGGCTGAACAGCTCGCCGAAGGTGATGCTCCGCTCCTCGGTCTGGAGGGCCGTCCGCTTCCCGAAGACTCGGGCGTTCCGTTTGAAGATGTCGTACACGGTGAAGCTCCGCAATGGCATGTCCCGCCTCCTGTCGATTGAGCTATCTGAATTCATTGGAATATTTTAGAACAATCCTCGCCTGTTCCCATTAACAAAGCGGCCGGGGGATGTCAATCAGATTCTCCCCGTCCGCAGGCCGCCTCACCAGGAAATGCGTGCAAAGGTGCCTGGTCCTGGTTTATACTGACCAGGCCTACGGCGTCGTCTAGGAGCGGTGGCGCTTGATCGCCTTTTCGATCTCCACGGCCACGAAGACCAGCGACGACCAGGCGATACAGAACAGCAGCTCGCCCGGTGTCAGGGGGGCGGTCTTGAAGACGGGGTTGAGAACGGGCGCATAGATCGTCGCCATCTGCAGCAGGAAGGTCAGCGCAACCGCTGCCACCAAGTATCTGTTGGAAAAAACCCCGATCGTGAACAGCGACTGTTTCTCCGAGCGGATCGCCAGGACGTGGCCGAGCTGGGTAAGGCAGAGGACCGTAAAGACCATCGTCTGCCAGTGGGAATTCTTGCCGTTGCCGGACCAGTCCTGAACCGCAAGCGCCAGGGCCGCCATCAGCAGGCCGACCCAGATCGCGTGGATTCCCAGACCGCCGGCAAATACGCTCTCCCGGGGATGGCGGGGCGGCCGGCGCATGACATCTCCCTCCGCCGGTTCCGCGGAAAGGGCCAGGGCCGGCAGACCGTCCGTGACGAGATTGATCCAGAGCAGGTGAACCGGCAGGAGCGGTATCGGCAGGCCGATGAGCGGCGCCAGAAAAAGGGTCCAGATCTCGCCCGAGTTGGTCGTCAGCAGGTACTTGATGAATTTCCGGATGTTGTCGTAGATCTTCCGTCCCTCTTTGATGGCGTTGACGATGGTGGCGAAATTGTCGTCCAACAGGATCATGTGTGCCGCCTCTTTGGAGACGTCCGTGCCCGTGATCCCCATGGCGATGCCGATGTCGGCGCGCTTGAGCGCCGGGGCGTCGTTCACCCCGTCGCCGGTCATGGCGACGAACTGCCCCCGGTCCTGGAGCGCCCGGACGATCTTGAGCTTCTGTTCCGGGGCGACCCGGGCATAGACCCGGACGTGCTCGACCCGCTCCCCGAACGCCTCCGGCGATAGGTCGGCGAGCTCCCGCCCGGTGATGATCGCCTGGGCGCCGTCGTCGAGTATTCCCAGCTTTGCGGCGATCGCCCGCGCCGTGCTCGGGTGGTCGCCCGTGATCATGACCGGCCTGATCCCCGCCTTCTTGCACCGGGAGACGGCCTGTGCCGCCTCTTCCCGCGGCGGATCGATCATTCCGATAAGCCCCAGGAGGGTCAGGCCCGTTTCCGCTTGCTCCGTGGCGACGACTTCCGGAAGCGCATCCCAGCGCCGCATGGCGACGGCCAGGACCCTCAAACCATCGGCAGCCATCCGTTCGTGGATCTTCTGGATCCCCTCGACATCCAGAGCCCGCGGGCCTTCCGGGCCGAGCTGCAGGATCGTCTTTTCCACCAGGACGTCCAGCGCCCCCTTGGTGAAGGAGATCACCCCGCCTTCCCAGACATGGAAGGTGGTCATGCACTTCCGGTCGGAATCGAAGGGAATCTCCGCCACGCGCCGGTGCGCGGTTTCCAGGGTCCTCTTGGTGAAACCCTGCTGCTGCGCGACCTCAAACAACGCCGTTTCCGTCGGATCGCCGATCGTCCGACCGCCATTCGCCGTCTCGGCTGCGTCGTTGCTCAGGGCCAGTGCCGTCATCAGGAGAGTCCCTGTCGGCCCGAGGGTGGTTGGGCCGGAAAGGTCGGAGGCCTGAAGCAGCCTGCCGTCGTAATAGAGTTCGGTCACCGACATCCGGTTGAGCGTCAGGGTGCCGGTCTTATCGGAACAGATATAGGTCACCGAACCGAGGGTCTCCACGGCGGGAAGCTTGCGGATCAGGGCCTGCAGTTTGACCAGCTTCTTGGCCCCCAGGGCCAGGGAAATCGTGATCACCGCGGGCAGCGCCTCCGGGATCGCCGCGACCGCAAGGGAAACGGCGACCATGAGCATCAACAGGGGCGGCTCGCCCCTGAGCAGCCCGATCCCCAGCACGACGACGCAGACCGCCAGGACCGCCAGGGCGAGCCTGCGGCCGAAGACCGTCAACCGTTTCTGGAGGGGGGTCTTGACCTCCTCCTCGCCCTGGAGCAGCGCGGCGATCTTGCCGAATTCGGTCCCCATTCCGATTGCCGTTACCACGCCCATGCCCCGGCCATAGGTCGCGAAGGTGCCTTTGTAGGCCATGTTCTTCCGGTCTCCCAGGGACAGTTCCTCCTCCGGCAGGGCATCCACCTGTTTTTCCACCGGGACCGATTCGCCGGTCAGGGCGGCCTCTTCGATCTTCAGATGCATCGCCTCGACGAGCCGCAGGTCCGCCGGGACCACCCGTCCCGCTTCCAGGACGACCAGATCACCGGGAACCAGTTCGGAGGCGGGAATGGTGGCCGGGACCCCGTCCCGCAGGACCGTCGCCGTGGGGGCCGCCATCTTCTGGAGGGCCTCCATCGCCTTTTCCGCGCGGTACTCCTGGATGAAGCCGACGATGGCATTGATCACCACGATCACGAGGATGGCGATCGTATCGACGAGGTCGCCGACGAACCCGGCCAGGACGGCGGCCGCCATGAGGATCAGGATCAGGACGTCCTTGAACTGGGTGAGGAACATCAGCAGAGGGGATTTCTTCTCCTTTGCGACCAGCTCGTTTCGGCCGTACTGGCGCCGGAGTTCGGCGACCGCCGCTGGCGCCAGGCCCTGGGGCGGGGTCCGCCACTTGGCGAGGACTTGCTCTGCAGGCTGCCGATACGGCTCCATGCCGTTCTCCGTTCCTATGGTAAAAAATAACGGCTTCGCTCCGTCAGACAGCCTTCGCAGAACGGAGCGCATGCACCGAGTTGAGGGCCAGCGCGCCGAGGATCAGGAGCATGCCGACCGCTTCGCTCCAGGTCGGCTCCTCGCCAAGCTGGAGCCAGGCGGCCAGGACGCCGATGACCGGGGCGCCCAGCGTGCCCAGACCGGCCACGCCTGCGGGGAGCCGGCTCAGGGCATAGGACCAGAGGAGCCAGGCGAGGGCGTTGCCCGGGATGACGCTGAAGATCAGGGCGGCGATGAACTCCCCGGACCAGACGATCGGCGGCGACGGGATCAGGAGCGCGGCCGCCAGGAGAGGGAGGCCGCCGAAGAGCATCTGCCAGGCCGTGAAGGAGAGCAGATCCAGGGGCTCGCGCTGCTGGAGCTTCTTGGCGATGATGATCCCCCCGGCCCAGCACAGGCTCGACAGCAGGGCGAGCCCCTTGCTGAACACCCCTCCCGCGAGGCTGAAAGGCATGAGGATGCCCAAGAGGCCTGCCAGCCCGACGGAAACACTCATCCACTGCAGGCATGCGGGCCGTTCGCGCAGGAGAAACCAGGCCAGCAGGAGCACCCAGAAGGGCATGGCGTAGTTCAGGACCGCGGTCTTGCCCGCCCCGCCGCTCACCAGGGCCCAGGTGGAGAGGCCGTAGAAGCAGGCCATCTGGAGGAGGCCGACGGCGGCAGTGCCCGCGATCCGCTTGGGCCTGAGCGGCTCCCGGCGCCAGGCAAGGACGATAAGCAGGCTCAACCCGCCCAGCAGGACGCGCAGGGCCGCGTAGTCGAAGGGGGCGGCATACCGGACGGCGATCTTCATCACGACCCAGTTGTAGCCCCAGATCAGGACCAGGACGATCAGGGCCGCGATGGCCGATCCCTGCGGAGAGAACCGTGGATTCTTCATACTGGGCCGGTTTGCCTCGGGAGGGCTCGCTCGGGAAACCCCTGCTCCCGCGTACGCATCGGCGCTATGCCCGGCCGTTCTTCAGGATGATCCGGCAGTCGGCGACCGTGGCCCCCTTCCCCTCTTCGTGGACCAAGAGCGGGTTGATGTCGAGCTCCATGATCTCGGGATGGTTCGCGACCATGTTCGAGAGGCGCACGATGTTCCTTTCGATCTCCGCCACATCCGACTTGGGCCGCCCCCTGAACCCGGTGAAGAGTTTGTACCCCTTGATCTCGCGGACCATGCGGTGGGTCTCGTCGCGGTCGACCGGGGCGAGGCGGAACACCACGTCCTTGAACACCTCGACGAAGATCCCCCCCAGCCCGAACATGACCAGCGGCCCCACGGCGTAGCGGTTCATCCCCAGGATAACCTCATCGCCGGGCACGGCCATCTTCTGGACGAGCACCCCCTCGATCTGGGCCGCGGGATCGTAGCTGCGCGCGCTGGCCATGATCCGGCCGAAGGCCGCCTTCACCTCCTCTTCCGTCTGCAGGCCGACCACTACCCCGCCCGCATCGGATTTGTGGAGGATCTGGGGGGAGACGATCTTCATCACCACGGGGAACCCGATCGCGGAAGCGATCCTGGCCGCTTCGGCCTCGTCTTTCGCCAGTTTCGTCGGCAGGGTGTTGAACCCATAGCACTGCAGGAGCTCCAGCCCGTCCACTTCGCCGAGGCGGGTCCGGCCGGCGGCCAGGCAGCGCCGGATCACCTCGCCCGCCTTTGCGCTGTCGCTGGCGAGCTTGAAGGGGGGCAGGTGCTCGCGGTTCAGCCAGTGGGCGTACTTGTACAGCGCCCCCAGGGCCTTGGCCGCGTCCTCGGGGAACTTGTACACGGGATAGCCGTGCTCCTGGAGGTACTTCACCCCGGCAGAGACGTCGACCACCCCCATGAAGCAGCAGAGGATCGGCTTGGCCGAGCGCCGCGCCACCCGGACGATCGCTTCCGCAGTCTCCAGGGCGTTGGTCATCGACTGCGGCGTCAGGATGACCAGGGCGCCGTCCACCCCCTCGTCCTTGATCACGGCGGCCAAGGCCTGTTCATACCGGTCCGAATGGGCGTCCCCGATCACGTCCACGGGGTTGTGGATGTTGGCCGTGGTGGGCAGGTGGCTCCGGAGCTCTTCGATCGTCTCCGGTGCGAACTTGGCCAGCTCGAGGTCGGAGGAGACGGTCATGTCCGTTGCCAGGATCCCCGGCCCGCCGGCGTTAGTCACGATGGCCACCCGTTTGCCGCCGGGTATCTTTCGCTTTGCCTTGCCGAGGGCGCTCTCGTGCTTGTAGGCGAAGGCGTTGGCGAAATCGAACAGCTCGGCGATCGAGTCGGCGCGGATGATCCCCGCCTGCTTGAAGATGGCGTCGTACACCGCCTCGGTCCCGGCCAGGGCGCCGGTGTGGGAGGCGGCCGCCTGGGCGCCGGCGGAAGTCCGTCCCGACTTGATGATGATCACCGGCGTCGGCCGGTGGCCCGAGGTGATCTCCTTGACCGCCTGGATGAACTCCTGCCCCTTGCGGAGCTCCTCCAGGTACAGGATGATCACCGCCGTGTTGAGGTCGTTGTGGAGGTACAGGAGCAAATCGAGCTCGTCCACGTCCGCCTTGTTGCCGATGGAGATGAACTTGGAAAACCCGAAATTCCGGTCCGCGGCGAAGTCGAGGACCGCGGTGCAGAGCGCCCCGCTCTGGGAGATAAAGGAGATGTTCCCGCAGGCGGGCATCCTCCGGGAGAAGCTCGCGTTCAGGCTGACGTTGGGAAGGGGGTTGATCACGCCGAGGCAGTTCGGGCCGACCAGGCGGACGTTGGCCGCCTTGCAGAGGGAGACGATCCGGTTTTCGATCTCGAGCCCCTCCCCCCCCACCTCGCGAAACCCGGCGGAGACGATCACGATCCCCTTGACCCCTTTGGCGATCGCCTCTTCCACCGCCTTGATGCAGGCCTTCGGCGGCAGGATGATGATGGCCAGATCGACGCTGTCGGCGATCGCTCCGATCGTGGGAAAGGTCTTTACGCTCAGGATCGATTTGGCATTCGGGTTGACCGGGTAGAGGGTCCCCTGGAAACCGCCCTGCAGGATGTTGGCAAAGATATCGTGGCCGACCTTACCCGGGCTGTTCGAGGCGCCGATGATGGCCACCGATTCGGGGGAGAAAATCGCGTCGAGATTGTTCATGATCCTTCAGTTCCTCTCATTCGTTTGTGCACAGGTCCGCGGAGAGCCGCTCAAAAAAATTTCGCCCCTCGCGAGCAGGGGCGGCAAACATCTTCACCGGCATCATGCCGACGCCCGGGGGGGAGCGCACCTCACCACCGCACCGTCGGTTCGTCGGAGTTTCTTCCGTAACTGCCTGCGGGAAGCCTATCCCCGTCCGCACGGGAGGGGATGTGGGCGGATTATCAGACAACGCCGGCCGGGTGTCAAGAAAAAGCTTCCCGCCCTGCGCGGCCGCACACCGCCGAACCGGAGTCCGATCAGGCGGTCTCGAGATATCTGTTGCCGCCGCGGGGAAAAGCCGCTACCATGGAGACGCCGCTGCAGGAGAGCGGCGCGCCGCGTCAGAGACAGCGCCGGCGGCAGCGGGAGGAGCAAACCGCAGATCATCGCCGCTGACGTCCGTGCGAAGGGGGGGATGTTCCGGTGCCGGATGAGCACTACCGGATGGCCATCGATCTTTCCCGGACAATCGCCGCCGAGGTCGGGACGCCCCGGTTCTACCTTGAGAAGGAGCGGGAAGTGGCGCTCTCCCGGGAGCTGTTCGGCGGCGAACCGCTGATCGCGGCGGGTCTGAGCCTGATCGCCGGGCGGGAGGCATGCATCGGCCATGGAATCAGCCATGTCGAGAAGGTTGCCGTCGACAGCGGCGCCCTGGTCCTGATCGAAGCGGGCGCCGCCGCGGCCGACGCGCGCACCCGGCGGCTGGTCCTCCTGGCGCACCTGGCCGGGCTCTTCCACGACATCTGCCGGACCGAGCGAGACCATGCGGAGCGGGGGGCCGAAGAGGCGACAACGCTGCTGGCGGGGCTTGCGCTCGGGAGCGACGAGTGCGCGGCCATCGCCGCCGCCATCGGCAATCACGAGGCCTTCCGGCCCTGCCAGAGACCGCCGGATCGCGCGGGGCAGCTTCTCTCCGCAGTCCTGTACGACGCGGACAAGTTCCGCTGGGGACCGGATAACTTCACCGAGACCCTCTGGGCGATGGTCGCGCTCCGAGGCATCCCCCTCCCTGAGCTCCTGCCCCGGCTTCTGCCCGGCATCGAGGGGGTAGGCCGGGTCCGGGATACGTTCCGGACGCCCACGGGGAAGGACTACGGCCCCGACTTCATCGACCGCGGCGTGGCCATCGGCAGGAAACTCCATGCGGTGCTGAGCGCCCGCTTCCCCTCGGGGGAGGCTGTTGACCGGGGGCGCACTCCCGCTCGGGATGCGCACTCATAACTTATTTTCCTTTTATTACCGGCTTCCAAGTCCCGCCATCAGATCTTTTTAGGAGGAAGCGATGACCGTAGTTACCGTACAGACAGCGGCCCGGTTCGAGATGATCGACATCACGGGACGCGTGGCCGCGGTGGTCCGCACCGGCGGGATCAAACAGGGCTTCTGCACCGTGTTCGTCCCCCACACGACCGCGGCGGTGACGATCAACGAGAACGCCGACCCCGATGTCCCCCGCGACATCCTCGCGGGTCTCGACCGCCTCGTCCCGCTTGCCGGGGGGTACCGGCACGCCGAGGGAAACTCGGCCGCCCACATCAAGGCCTCGCTGTTCGGGGCCTCCCAGACCGTGCTGGTCGAGGACGGCGCGCTCGTCCTGGGGACCTGGCAGTCGCTCTTCCTGTGCGAATTCGACGGACCGCGGACGCGCAAGGTCCTGGTCAAGCTGACCGGGGCATAAAAAAACCCCGGAGGGGAGCCCCTCCGGGGAAATGCGGAGTCCGGTCTATTCAGTCCGGACGGCTATCTTCTTCGCCACAACCTGCGGAACCTTGTGCAGGATGAGCTTCAAGACCCCGTTCTTCACGACCGCCTCGATCCGGTCGCGGTCGACTTCGTCGGAGACGGTGAACGAACGCTCGTAGTCGCCCACGTCGTACTCGGCGTAGCAGATGCTCCGTCCCGCGAAATTTTGCGGCACGATCGTGCTGCGGATCGTCAGCACGCTCTTTTCGAGCGTCACCTCGACCGTTTTCTCATCCGCGCCGGGAATGTCGGCATACATCACCATCCCGTCGGCGGTCTCGATGATATCGACTTTCGGCACGTATACTTTCCGGTTCCGGGTCCGCTCCGTCTCCGCGGGGGTCGAAGCCGGCACTTTCTGGTAGTCGCCTCTGGTATCCATTGAACTCCCTCCCTTACTCATACGTGACCGCGATCTTCCGCGGCTTGTCCGCTTCTGCGCGGGGCATGGTTATCTTCAGCACCCCCCGGCTGTACGTCGCCTCGACCTTGTCCGCCTCCACATGGAAGGGAAGCTGGATGGTCCGGGAGAAGCGACCGAAATCCCGCTCCTGGCGGTGGTAACTCTCACCCGCCTTCAGCGCCTCCGCCGCCCGGGTCCCGCTGATCGTCAGGGTATCGCCGACGACCGAGATCTCGACCTTTGCGGGGTCCACGCCCGGGAGTTCGGCTGCGACGATCACGTCGGCTTCGCCCACCCAGGCGTTCACCGCGGGAGCCTCCTGGTTCAGGGACCGCCCTGGCCCGGAGAAAACCCGGTTCAATTCCCCCTGCATCCGCCGCAGTTCCCTAAGCGGATCCGTCATACCGCCCACTCTCCATACACTCGATCCAAACATGTCGTTCACCTCACACTTTTTTTATTTTCTCAGCGGATTGCTCCCTGCACGGGCAGCAACCGTATGTTACCACAATCATCCGATATCGTTACGATAAATCAGTTTTCGGTGGTAATATAGGCACCAATTTTCGCTTGTCAAGACGTGCAGCGTTACCGGGGCGATCCGCCAGCCCGGCGGCCGGGAAAACCCGGCGAGCCTTGACAGACGGCCCGGCACCGGGAAGAGGCGGTCCGGCAGGGAACGACTCAGAGGAGGGCCGGAGCGGTCCGGAAACGGGGGTTGAGACGCCCCGCTTTGGAGAGGGATCTGCGGGGAAGCGGCCCACGGGGGATCGCCCCGGTTCTACAGGGGGTCGAGGGGGTCCGTCGCGGCAAGGAGGTCGATCATCTCCCGATGGATCAGGCCGTTGGAGGCGAGGATATGGGGAGAACGGAGTTGATGGGGCTCTCCCGCCAGGTCGGTAACCATCCCGCCCGCCTCGGCGACCAGCAGCGTTCCGGCGGCCATGTCCCAGGGCATCAGCCTGAGCTCCCAGAAACCGTCGAAGCGGCCCGCGGCGACGTAGGCCAGGTCGAGCGCAGCGGCCCCGGCCCGCCGGATGGCCTGGGCATGCTTGGCCATCGCCCGGTAGTAGGCCAGATTGTTGTCGCGGTTCTCCCGAAGGTCATAGGGAAACCCGGTGGCGAGCAGCGCCCGGGAGAGGTGCGCCGTTGCGGAAACGGCGATGCGCCGGCCGTTCAACGTCGCGCCGGCGCCCTTCTCCGCGACGAACAGCTCCGCGAGCATCGGATTGTACACGGCGCCCAGCCGGATCTCGCCCTCCACCTCCAGGGCGACGGAAACGCAGAAGAAAGGGAAGCCGTGCGCGTAGTTGGTCGTCCCGTCGAGGGGATCGATGATCCACCGGCAATCGGAGCCTCCCGCCACCGCGGGGGACTCCTCCGCCAGGATGCCATGCTCGGGGAATCTCCGGCGGATCCGTTCCACGATCAGCGCCTCGGAGAGGCGATCGACTTCGGTGACGAGGTCGATCTCGCCTTTGTACTGCACCGTGTGGAGGTCATCCAGCCGCTCGCGCAGGAGTTTTCCGGCTTCCAGGGTGATCGTCTCCATGAACTGCCGGTAATCATTCGCCATCGCTGCCTCGCCGCCTTTCCCCAAAAAGATCCGCCCGCACAGCCGGTGCGCGCCGTTTTGCGGGCCATACCAGCATAAACGCCGGGGAAAAACCAGCCGAAAGTTTCCGCTCCCCCGATAACCGCCGGAGCGGCTCTCATCTTTCTGTTGCACGACCGGCGAAATGGTGCTAATCGTATCGGCGGTTTACGAGGAGATTGGGGTTAGGATGAACGAGAAAACGGCGATTTCAATACCGCCCGGGGCGTCGGCGCCGGGCGACACGGATCGGGACCTGAAGAGCGTCCGCGAAGCGAAGGGGCTTTCCCTCAACGATGTCTTCCACGCGACGCGGGTCAGCCTGGTCAATCTCGAAGCGCTGGAGAACGGGAACTTCAAGGCGCTGCCCCCTCCGGTCTACACGCGAAACTTCATCCGGAAGTATGCCCGGGCCGTCGGAGTGGATGAGCAGCCGCTCCTGAAACGCTACGAGCGGTACCTGGAGGGACAGAATCCGCCGCGCGAAGAGCCGGCCGTCCAGAAACCCTGGCCGGAGGCAGGCCGGCGATTCCGGTTTCTGTTCGGGAGTCTGGCCGTGGTGATCGTCGCCGGCATCCTCGTCTATGCCCTGATCCTGTACGATCAGACCGGCAGAACGGTCCCCCCCGGCCCGTCCGTCGCGCCTCCCCCGGTGGAGCAGCCGCACCCGGAGGCGGCGGCCCCGCCGACGCCGGCGGAATCAGCGCCGCAGGGAAGGGAGAGCGGCCCGCCCCCGGCAGCGACAACGGCGCCGGCAGCAGTTTCGGTCACGGCGCTGCCCGTTGCTCCGCCCCCGGTGACAACCACGGCGGCGCCGGTTACGGTAAAGCCGGCCGCCCCGCCCGCGGGGCCGGCAACGGCGCCCCCCCAGCCCGGGGCGACCCCGGTCACGCCCCGGCCCGCGGCGCCGGATAAGCAGCTCACCCTGGTCGTCGAGGCCCGGGAGTTGACCTGGCTCCGGATCACCGAGGGGAGGAACCCCTCCCAGCAGGTCCTCCTCAAGCCGGGCGAAAGAATCGAACGGAGAGCCGCGGACTTCTTCCTGCTCGACATCGGTAACGCCGGGGGAGTCAACGTGACGTTCCAGGGGAACCCTTTGAGGAGCCTGGGGAAATCGGGGCAGGTCATCCACCTGCGCCTTCCGGAACGGCCGGCGGAGCGGGAATCACCCTGAGGCGGCGAAAGTTCCCCTTTGACAACGCTTCGCCGATGGGTTAGAACGAAAAAAAAGAGGTTATAAGATCATGTTCGGAATTGGCATGCCAGAATTGCTGATCATCCTGGTGATCATCCTGATCATCTTCGGCGCCGGGAAACTTCCCGAGATCGGCGGTGCGCTCGGCCGGGGTATCAAGAACTTCAAGAAGGCGACCCGTGAGCCGAACGAAATCGACGTCACCCCGCCCCCAGCCGAGAAGAAGCCCGAAGAGAACAAACCCTGACCTCCCCTCCCGGCTATCCGCTCCCCTGAGGGGAAGCGACAACGGAGGCACAACCGACGGGGAGCCGGTGCGACTGCCGCAGCCCCCCGCGGGAAGCGTCCTCCCCTGCGGGAAAACAAACCACTTTGCTCGCTCCTACCTGGCGGGAGTGCCCCCCGGTCAACAGCCTGTCGGCTAGAACGGCACGTCGTCATCGGGCAGCGGCCCGCTGCCGGCATGCGACGGGGGTGGGGGCTCTTCCTGCAAACCATCGGCGCCTTTTTGGCCGCCCCGCGAGTCGAGCATCTTCATGTCTGAGGCAATAATTTCGGTGGTGGAGCGTTTGTTCCCTTCTTTATCTTCCCAAGATTGAGTATGAATTCGCCCCTCCACATACACCATTTTCCCCTTGAGCAGGTATTTGGCACATATTTCGGCCAATTTTCCGAACGTAACGATCCGGTGCCATTCGGTCGTTTTAACCCGTTCCCCGGCTTTGTCCTTCCGCTGTTCATCCGTCGCCAGGGTAAAGTTAGTAACCATCATTCCGTCCGGCGTATACCTCACTTCTGGATCTTTCCCCAGCCTGCCCACAAGGATCGCCTTGTTGATCATCCCTTCCCCCTTTCCCGAACCATGGTAGTGGGGGGATCATACA
>CAIYSL010000089.1 GCA_903928915.1 uncultured Syntrophobacterales bacterium
AAAATTCAATCATTAACAGATCTTGACGCTTAACCGAGAGGGCTGGAAGATGAAGAGAGTGATTCTTTTCTGTTCTATCGCCATGTTTTTGCTGGGTGCTTCATTGTCGCAGGCGCAGCCCCCGCAGCAGGGAGGCAAGATCAGGTTCGGCAATCTGGCGATCATACCGGGCGTCACGGTCCAGGGAATCTACGACGACAACATCTACCTGAAGAACGGCAAAGACTATCCCGAAGATCCCCAGAAGACGCTCGCCAACAAGAAGGAGTCCGACTGGGTTACCCACGCCAAGCCCAGCCTTCTGCTGAGCTACACCATGCCCGAGCGGGGTCTGATCAACCTGGGCTACCAGGGGGATTTCGCCTTCTACAAGAGCAATACCAGCAACAACTGGAAGAACAGCCAGGGAATCTTCTCTGTGGACTACACCGCCCCGGGTGGTCTGATCCTCGGGATCAACGAACGCTACGTAAAGGCCGAGGACCCCTTCGGCGGGGCGGACCAGTACCAGATCGGTTCCATCAAGAAGCGGTACTACAACGACCTTACGACCAAGCTCGGGTTCCTGTTCTCGGAAAACTTCCGGACCCTGCTGTATTTCAATCACTACAAGCAGAAGTACGACAACTCGCTGCTGGACTATTCACAGGACTACACGATCATGGAATACGGGGCAGGCGCGGAAGCGCGGGTGCTCCCCAAGACCTGGACCTTCCTCCGCTATCTGTATGGGACGCAGAAATACGACACCAACGCCCCCGGGCAGACCGATGCCTTCAACTCGAACGCAAAGTGGCACCGGGTAAGCGCAGGGTTGACCTGGGACCCGGGCGCGAAGCTCAGCGGCGAGGTGAACGTCGGCTATCAGTGGCGGAGATACGACCACCAGTTCACCAGTGCGCTGCAGACCGCGCGGCGGGACGACAAGGATACCTGGGTCGCGGCAACCTCGCTCACCTACATGCCCACCGAGGCCACGACCCTCAACCTGAGCCTCAGCCGAGCGATCCGGAGCACGGCATCCGACACGAGCGAGCAGTTCACCGACACGGCCGTGGGCCTCAATCTGTCGCAGAAACTCCTGATGAAGCTGACGCTGAAGGCCGGCTTCACCTACAGCAGGAACGAGTACAACCTCCCGGTGGGCAGCGAGCGCGCGGACAACAACTACCTGGCCAACCTCGGCCTCGACTACGACATCCGGGATTGGCTGAGTTTCGGGGTCGGATATAACCTCAACCGCAAGAACTCGAATATCGAAATCAATGAGTACATCAGCAACCAGTACGTGGCGCAGGTGAAAATCGTCTACTAGGCGATGTCCGGAAGTAGCCGCCCTGTTATGGAGGTTGAAAGATTCGCCATGAAACAGAAAAGACTCGTTTCCCTCCTCACATTCATGGTTACCGGCCTGCTGATCAGTCTGGCGATTCCCGCCTTTGCCGCCGAACCGGTAGTGAAGGTGACCGGCTTCAAGGGGGAGGCCTACATCCAGAGCGGCACGAGCGCCGTCAGGATCAGCCAGCTCGGCCAGACCGCCCTCAACGGCGACCGGATCCAGACCAAGGACGGCGAGGTCGAGCTTGCCTTTGCCGACGGCGCCGTCATGAAAATTAACCCGTTCTCCGCCGCGATGATCCAGGAGCGGGAAGAAGAATCCGGATTCTGGGTGTTCAAAACCAAGAAGCTCGTCCGCCGGATGACCGCGTTTGTCGGCAAGCTGTACTTCAGAAGCGGCTCCTCGCAGCGGGAGAACTACCTGCAAACGCCAACCGCGGTCGCCGGGATACGGGGCTCTTCGGCTGAATTCGGGTTCGACAACGTCACGTCGCTTTTGAACCTGATCACCGGAGCCATCAACACGTACGGCACGGCCTGGCAGCAGGGCGCCTTCAGCAACCCCGGCTTCTCGGCAGCGGCCCGGAGCGCCGTTTATCAGAAACTGGCCAACACCGTCGCGCAGGTGGAAAAGGCCAAGCAGTCCGGGAGCGGGAACGATCAGGCGCTGGCGGCGCTCAACACCTATGAGCTCGCCAAGCTCGTGGGCGCCGAACTCGCCAAGAACCCCGATCCGACAATCCAGCAGCTCGGCCAGAGCTTCGTCTCCCAGGGCGAGCAGGGGATCACCAACGTCCGGCGCCAGAACCCCAACCTGACCACCACGGTGGAGACCACGGTACCCACGACCGTCACGACCACGGTGCCGGGCAAGTCGGAACAGATCGTAACCACTGCGCCTACAACGACGGTGCCGACCACCGTGCCGACCACGGTGATCACGACCATTTCGACCACATCGACTACATCCACCACGACGAGCGTGCAGACAACGGTGCCGACGACCGTCACCACGACTGTACCGACAACGGTTCCGACCACCGTACCGACGACGGTGTCGACCACCGTGCCGACTACCGCACCGACCACGGTGCCGACCACCGTGCCAACGACGGTGCCGACCACCGTCACCACGACTGTACCGACAACAGTTCCGACCACCGCACCGACCACGGTGTCGACTACCGTACCGACGACGGTGCCGACCACCGTGACAACCACCGTGCCAACAACGGCACCGACGACCGTACCGACGACGAGTACGACACCGACAACGTCCGTCCCCCCGAGCTGACGGGGGCGAACAGGCTTCGGAAAAGATGCGGGGGCGGGTTGTTGAAAAACCCGCCCCTTTTCTTTCTTAGAAAAATCTAAAGAGGGATTGAGGCGCGGCGCTCGAAAAGGCGATCACATTGACCAGATAGTGGGAAGCCATGATGGCCGGCAGCGATTGCGTCCTCAGGTACAACGCCATGAACACGGCGCCTATCGCCGCGGTTGTCAGGATCTTGTGCACCCCCCCGCTCCAGTGGATAAGCCCGAAGGCCAGCGCCGAGACGGCGATCACCATCCAGGAGCGCCGTGTGTAGCGGAAGAGAAAGATTCGCAGATAGCCCCGAAAGATCGTCTCCTCGACGATGCTGACCGCTGCCAACCCTGCCGTCAGATCGACCCAGCGCCACAGGGGGGAGGCGATCTCCGGCATCCGCCCCCAGGGAGCGCTGCGGAACCAGTCTGTGAGCAGATAGGCGTTCTGGTCGATGAACAGGGCCGCCGCCGTGCCGACTGCGAGCGCGGAGAAAAAGGAGCGGCCGGACCCGGCCCTCACGCCCAGTGCGGCAAGCCCCGGCTTTCCCCCGCGAACCAGCCACGCCAGAACGAGCAGGGGGAAGAGCTTTCCGGCGACCGTGTCGATCGAAAGCCACCACCGCCAGTCGTTGATATAGATATCGCTGAGATCATTCAGGTAAAAGGGAAGACACAGCAGGATCGCGGCGGCGACGGGGTGCCGGGGCTCCCACCCGGGCGATGCATCACGGCGGGCCTCATCAGGGACGTCGGGAAGGCCGTCGCGCGCTTCGAGAAACCGGGCGATAGCAAAATATCCTGCGCCTCCGGCGATCACCGCCATCACCTCGTAGGCTGCCAACCAGGCAGCCCACTCCGGCAGAAACCGCTGTAGACCCTCACCGATGCCATTGGAAGCGGTCACCGCCAGGCCGAAACCCAAAGACCACACAACCACCGAAGGGACGACATCGCGGGCGGCCGCATCGGGGAACAGGGATCGCATCCGGCGCAGCGTGACGATCCCCCCGAGCGCCCCGCAGAAGGCAAAGCTGTAAAAGGCGCTCACCGTCATCTTCAGGGCCGTCCCCAAAGTGAAGAACAGCGGGGTCACGCCGAGGATGCAGCACAGCGACCACAGGAGGGCAAGGAGTATCCCGTTCTTCCCGTCGACATCACCGCCGGCCGCCCGGATGGCCGCCGCATAGGATAGCCCGCCGCCAAGGCCGATAATCCCGGCGGTCATCTGGGCCGCGACCAGGAAGGGAAAGCCGGGAATCCGCGCCAGCAGGATGGCCGAGGTCCCCAGCAGCCCTGCTGTTGCCCACCCCAGGGTTGCGCGGATCAGTATTCCGGACGGAAGCTTCATTCAGCTTTTTCCTGGGCCTGGCCCCTTCATTCGGGGGCTATGAACGGTTTCAGAGTTGTCTCTGCATCGGCATTCCGGCGAAGCCGGAATCCAGTGATCTCCTGGATGCCGGATCGAGTCCGGCATGACAAGACTATCCTGAGACTGTAAATAAGTCTCAGCTTGCTGCGGGGTCGTCCCGCAGCGCCCGGCGCATCGCCGGGCGGATCAGGAGATCATTGTAGAAGCGGCGCCGCATGATGTCAATACAGGGAGGTTTTTCTTGCATTTTCGCCGGAGACATACTAAAAAAATGCGGCAATCAAGGGGAAGTGCCGTTCGCGCGGAAGGCAAGGTGATCGGACGAATGGGTAGTCCAGACGGTTCGGCGATACGCATACTGCTGATGGCGGCCTGCACCCTGATCATCCTGGCCTGCGGAGGCCTCGACGGCAAAGTGGTCAGGGTGACCGAAGTAGAGCAGAACCTCTACGCGGGCCTGAAGAAGGACGACGTCGCCAGGATCGCCGAACTCAAGCGGAGCATCACCCAGAAGGAGCCGGACGACCCCTCGGTAGCGAATCTCCTCGGGACGACCCAATCGTTCACCGTCAAGGAGTACCTGGCCGAATACCCCGAAAGCAGGGCAATCGGCGAGGACTACAAGATCGGCGGGTACGATGTCCTCTCCATCACCGTCTACGAGGAGAAGGACCTGACGCTCGAATCGGTCCGCGTCTCCGCCGACGGTTCCATCACCTTCCCGCTGATCGGCCGAATCCGGGTGGCCGATCTGAGCACCGCCCAGGCGGAGCGACTCATCGCCCGAAAACTGGCCGAAGGACAATACCTCAACGACGCCCATGTCTCCGTCATGGTCACCAAGTACGAAAGCCGGAAGTTCTCCGTCCTCGGCTCGGTCAAGGCCCCGGGCAACTACCCCCTCCAGGCGCGGGAACGAATCCTGGACGGGCTTTCGAAGGCAAACGGGGTCGCCTCCGAAGCGGGAGAGACCCAGGAGGCGATGGTTATCCGCACGCTGAACCCGGGCCGGCCCATCGAGCGCAAGATCGTCATCAACTTCGACCTCCTGGCCCTGCTCAAGGGGAAGGATCAAATTTCCAACATCCACCTCGCGGACCAGGATGTCCTGTACATCCCCAAGGCCGACCTTTTCTACATCATCGGCGAGGTGCGGAACCCCGGCTCCTATACCTTCACCAAGAAGGAGATCACCATCGTCGAGGCGATCAGCATGGCCGGCGGCTTCACGCGGATCGCGGCGCGAAACAAGACCCGGATCGTCCGGATAGAAAACGGCGCCGAGCGGATCTACGACGTCAACGTCGACGCGATCACCAAGGCGGGCCGGATGATCCAGGCGGTCCCGATCAAACCCAACGACCTCATCGTCGTGCCGGAGAGCTTCTTCTGATGGAGATCATGAACAGGAAGGTCAACATCACCGATTACCTCCGCGTCGTCCGCAAGCACCGCTGGACGATCGCCACGGTGTTCATAGTCGTCTTCGTCAGCGCTCTCATCCTTACCTTCACCGCGACGCCCATATACCGGGCAACGGCACGGCTGATCATCGAAAAGGACGACCCCAAGGTTGTCTCCATCCAGGAGGTCATGGCGGTCGATTCGTCGGGGCTGGACTACTACCAGACCCAGTACAAGATCATCGAGAGCCGCGGTGTAGCCCGCGAGGTGATCAAACGGCTGAAGCTGAACGAAAGCGAAGAATTCGTTCCCAAGCAGAAAGACGGCTTCATCGCCAGCATCCGCCGCTCGATTGCAGAGACCATCTCCTACTACAAGTCGCTCCTGAAGACGGAAAAACCCCCGGCCACAGGGGACGCTCCCGGGGAAACCCCGGAAGAGTCTCCCCTCGTCTCGGCCTTCATAGACCGGATCAAGGTCACCCCCATCCGGAACAGCCGTCTCGTGGACATCGGGTTCGAGGCCAAGGACCCGGCGCTCTCGGCGCGGATCGCCAACACCCTTGCCCGGGCCTACATCGACCTCAACCTGGAGACCAAGCTCAAGGCGACCCAGGACGCCATGGTCTGGCTCAACAGCCGGATCGAGGAGGAGCGCAGGAAGGTGGAGCAGGCCGAACAGGCCCTGCTCAAGTACAAGCAGCAGCACAACATCATCACCGACTTCTCCAAGGACACGGAGAGCATCACGGCCCAGAAGCTCGCCGCGCTCAACAGCCAGGTGATCGACGCGGAGATGAAGCGGGTGGAGGCGGAGACCCGGTACCGACAGGCGCTCGCCATGGAGAAAACCCCCTCGATGCTCGACTCGATCCCCGAGGTGATGAACAACGACATGGTCCGCCAGATCAAGTCGATGGAGGTGGAGCTGTTCAAGAAGCAATCGGAGCTGTCGAAGAAATACGGGGCCAACCACCCCCAGATCGTCGCCATCCGGAACGAACTGCATACCCTCCAGGGACGCAAGGCCGAAGAGGTGTCCCGGGTGATCAACTCCCTCAACAACACCTATCGCGTCGCCCTGGCGCGTGAGCAATCGCTGAAGAAGGCCCTGAACGAACAGAAGGGGGAAAGCTTCAACCTCAACCAGAAGGCCATCAACTACACCGTCCTGAAACGCGAGGCCGAGAGCACCAAGGAGATGTACGACCTGGTCATCAAGCGGTTCAAGGAAACGTCGATGACCGAGAACATCCGGACCGGGAACATCCGCGTCGTCGACGGGGCGGAGATCCCGAAGACCCCGGTCAAACCGAAGAAGAGTCAGAACCTCCTGATCGGTCTGGTCCTCGGGCTCGCCCTGGGGATCGGGCTCGCCTTCTTCCTGGAGTACCTGGACAGCACGATCAGGATCCCCGACGACATCAAGGAGCGCCTGAAGATCCCCTACCTCGGGCCGGTGCCCGCGATCGCCTTTGCGAAGACGGGGAACCCCGGACACAAGTCGGAAGAGGATCTGGTCACGATCACTGCGCCGAAATCCACGGCGAGCGAGGCGTACCGCGGCATCCGCACCTCCCTGTTCTTCTCCGCCGCGGAGAATTCTCCCCGGGCGATCCTGGTGACGAGCGCCGCCCCCTCCGAGGGAAAGACGATCACCGCCGCCAACATCGCCGTGACCATGGCCCAGGCGGGTAACCGGATGCTCGTCATCGACTGCGACATGCGGCGGCCGAAGCTGCACCGGCTGTTCAACGTCCCGCGCGACCGGGGGCTGTCGAACGTCCTGGTGGGGAACTGCGGGATCGACGAGGCGATCATCCGGACGGCCGTCCCCGGGGTCGACGTGATCGTCGCCGGCCCGGTACCCCCGAACCCCTCCGAGATGCTCGGTTCGCCGAACATGACCCGGTTTTTGGAGGAGGTCCGCAAGCGGTACGACCGGGTCATCGTCGATTCTCCGCCGATCACGGCGGTGACCGACGCCGTGATCCTGTCGCGGCTCGTCGACGGGGTCCTGATCGTCGTCCGGGCGGGCGAGACCCACCGGGAGATCGTCAAGAACGGCATCGGCCTGCTCCAGGGGGCGAACGCGCGCATCCTGGGGGCGATCCTCAACGGCGTGTCCATGGGACGCGACAGCTACTATTACTACCAGTATTACTACTACTATTACGGCGAGGACGGCGAGCGGAAGAAGAAGATCCGCCGGAAGCGCCGGACGGCCGGCACCGTCTCCGGCGAGGGGAAGGAAGTGCAGGCAAGAGAGGCGCAGGCAGCGGCGAGGCAATGATGAAAGCAGGACGCATACTTGTAGTCGACGACGAAGAGGCGACACGCACCACCTTGCACGACTATTTTGCGGAGCT
>CAIYSL010000090.1 GCA_903928915.1 uncultured Syntrophobacterales bacterium
ATTCATCATTTTCGGTAGTGAGAGATTGAGGTATGCTTCGATAACGGTATGAGGAGGGAATCGAGCCTCTCCATTTGCAGGGGAAGATCATGCAGGGGACTAAATTCTTGAAGTATGCAGTGGTTATCGCGATGCTTCTTTTCCTGGCGGCATCCATGGCGTCCGCGTTGAATTCATCGGAAGGGAACGCGGGTCCCGAAGCTCCTGCTTCAATGGGCGAATATACAACAGCCCCACGCGCAATCGGACGGGCCACGGAAGGAGCAGCTATCAGCCGAGATGGTGTCGGCACGATCGCGGTGGGCACTGCGATAGCGGAAGCCGCGCTTATCGCCGTAGCAGCTTCCCAGTCGCCCCTATCAGCCCGATGAGTAACCTTTACTGTTTGATTTCTGATGAATTATTGGGGATCTGGTTATTATTTCATTCGCTATGTTATCATTAATCGAGTCCAGAAGAATTGTCTTGATGTTTGCTGTCGCTTATGGAATTCTTCCGGAAACAGGCACGATTCAGGCAGCAGGATAGGGTACGCCGCAGGGCGGGGATTTTATAATAAAGGAGGCATGAAATATGAGTAAATTGTTCAGAACGATTTGCGGAGCGGCCCTGCTCGGGTTTTTGATCATGGCAGGCGGATGCGGGGGAGGCGGAGACGATGCACCTCCTGTTCAAACGACCTCCCAGACGACACCCCCTATCGCGGCAACCGTCAATCCGAACGGCACGGCGACAACGGGCGCAAGCGTAACCACCGTAACCACCGCACCGGGGACGACGGGGTACCTAGCAACCGTTTCCGCGACTCTGCCCCCCAGCACGATAATCACCGCAAAGAATGCCGACGGGACCACGAAGGCGCTGACTGCGCCGCCTTCCTTCACCTTCACCGTTCCGGCGGATTCCACGGCTACCAAGTCCGGAACGGCCGGTGTCCCGGTACCTTCCGGTTTCCTGGCCGTCGCCTCCACAGTCGGAGCAGTGGATGTACAACTCACCGGCGCCGCCTCGGCAACGTTCAGTCCGGCTATAACGATAACGATTCCGGTCCCGGGCAAGGCGGTTGGTTCGGTGATCGCCGTCTACACCGTTGCCGGGACGACCTACACGCTCTTGGGCAACTTCGCCGTCACCACTGCCGGCTTTGTCAGCTTCCCCGTCTCCAGTCTAAGCTGGAAGGTCTGCGATCCGCAGTTCACCACGCCTACCGGTACCACCGGGGCGGGCGGCGGCGGATCATAACCTGACCAGAAACAAGAACCGGCGCTCTCGAGCGCCGGTTCTTTATTCCCGCCCCATCCATCCGTAATGCCTTGAGAGCAACATTTCTCTTGAATCCAGCACTGAAGAAGGCAGAATGATTCTTCCGAGCCGGAAGCCGGCGACGGACCGGCTGCTGCAGAAGGACACCTGTACTCTCTGTTCATCCGCGCTGTTAACCCGCCGCCAGGCAGGGCTGAGGAAACAGGTCCGTATCCTAAAGGGGAGTGCGCATGTCGCGAAAGGCGGATAACCGTTCCATCCGGGTGGTGATTCACTGCGGCATCCTCTGTTTGCTCCTCCTGCTCTGCCGTCAGCCATGCCACGCTGGCGAGTTCCACAACGCCCTTTCGCTGCAGGGGTTCACCGGCCTGCTGAACACCCCCAACGCCGCGGTGACCAAAGAGGGAACGGCGCATCTTCTCTTTTCCAACCAGAAGGAGGACAAATGGCGCGACTTGGTCCCCCGCGAGGAGAGCTACATCTTTTCGATCGGGCTGTTCTCCTTCGCCGAGATCGGCGGGCGCCTCACCGAAGCACCCGGCGTTAAGCGTGATCTCTCCGCCAACGCCAAGATAAAGCTCCCGTTCAGTTCGCTGCGCACCTTCCTGCCCGACATCGCCTTCGGCATGCAGGACATGGGCGGTGGGGCGAAGAACCTGCAGACAAAGTACGCCGTGGCCACGAAGGAGCTGTGGCGCCTTCGCGTGAGCGCCGGTTACGGCACCGGGCCCGACCGCATGCACGGCATCTTCGGCGGGGTGGAGTTCAAGACCTTCGACTGGCTGTACCTGATCGGCGAGCACGACACGAAGGAGAAGAACGTCGGTGTCAGGCTCGTCACCCCGGAGATGTTCGGGTTTCCGGTCAGCCTGCAGGCAACTGCCAAGACCTCCCTCGACTATCGCGCCAGGCATACTGAATTCGCCATCGGTCTGCAGTTTCCCCTGGGCGCCGATTATCTCAACAAGAGGACTCCCGGGGCTGAAGACGGGGACGCCCAAGCGGCGCAGCCGGAGGGGGGGCAGGAAGGAGTCATCCGGGCCGTCACCGCCTCCGGGCAGGACGACCCCGACGGCGGCCTGGAGCGCCTGCGGCAAGAACTCACAGACGACGGTTTTCTGAACGTGCGGGTCGGCGCAGACCGCGCCAAGGGACTGCTCGTTGTGGAGTACGAGAACGGCCGGTACAACCACAACGAACTCGACGGCCTCGGCGTGGCAGCCGGCCTGGTCGTCGACACGGTCGCGACGGATTTCGAGGTCATCCGGGTGGTCATCCTGAAGAAGGGGCTCCCCATCCTCCAGGTGGGCGCGCTGATTGCAGACCTGCGCGATTTCCTCCGCGCGGGGAAATCGACACGGCTCTACGGCAGCCTGGAAGTGACACCCGAGGTCACCGAAGATGCGGCGGTCCGGTTTATCGGCGGCGGTGTCGCCGCCAGCCCGTCCCGGCTGCGGTCTGAACTGGCCGTTTACCCGGGGTTAAAGACGTACATCGGCACGGAAGTGGGCGTCCTCGACTACCTGCTCTCCGTCAAGCCCGACTATTATCTCAACCTTTGGAAGGGCGCCGTCGCGAACGCGCGCTTAGACGTCCCCGTGAGCTGGAGTGAAAATTTTAAGGATGGAAGAGTGTTCCGGAATCGCCGGGAGAGCAGCCAGGCCGACCGGATCATGCTGTTCCAGACCATCAGGGTGACGCCGCGGCTGCTGGCCAACCTCGGGGCCGGGATGGTCTTCCACGACACCTACGGCACGGTAAACGAGCTGATGTGGACGCCCGGCGACGGGAACCACCGGTTCAGCCTGAAGCAGGCGTATGCGTCGAGTTCCGACCCGCAGGCCCTGTACCAGGGAAATCGGGCCTGGCTCGGGTCGTACCGGTACTACCTCGGACCGCTCGACCTCCACCTGGAGGGAACGGCGGGCCAGTTTCTGGACAACGACCGCGGGTTCAGCGTCGAGCTGAAGCGGTTCTTCGGCGATACCGCCTTTTCCCTGTACTACAAGAACTCCCGGACCGAGGCCAAGGCGAACGCCGTCCGAGAGAACGTGCAGGTGGGAGGGGTGCAGATCTCCATCCCCCTGACGCTGCGCCGGGACATGAAGCCCTCGCTCGTGCAGGTCAAGGGGGCGAGCGAGTGGAGCTACGCGCAGGAGACGAAGATCGTGGCGCCGGGCAGCGCCAACAGCGTGAACACATCGATCGGCGTGGACCCGCAGATGGGGTACAACCTGGAGCGCCTGTTCACCAACCGCGACCGAATCACCGAGGAGTACATCCGGAGGCATCTCCCGCGCCTCCGCGATGCCTACCTGACCTATCGGCGCAAGTGAAGACGGCTCCGCTGCGGGCCGGGAGGGAGCGACGATGAAGCTGAACGTACTGATGGTCCTGGGGATCTTGTGCGTAGCCGGTGCGGCGACCGCGGCGGAGACGGACAACGAGGCGTTCAAGACCTACGAAGAGAAGGTGAGCTATGGGCTCGGGGTCGACCTGGCGCGCACACTCAAGCGGACCGGGGTCGTATTCAACGGGGAGATCCTGCTGCGGGGAGTCAGGGACGAGCTTACCGGGGGAAAGCTCCTGATGTCCGAAAAGGAGCTGCGGTCGATCATGGCTACGCACCATGGCGAGATGGAGCGGAAACGGGAAGAGGCCCGGCTGGCGGTTGCCGAAGGAAACAGGAAGATGGGCGAAGCCTTCCTTGAGGAGAACCGCACCGAGAAAGGTGTGGTAACCCTGCCCAGCGGCCTGCAGTACAGGATCGTCCGTCAGGGCAGCGGCAGGAAGCCCACGGACGCAGATACGATCGAGTGCCACTACCGGGCGCTGCTCGTCAACGGGACCGAGTTCCACAGCACCTACCGCACCGGGCAGCCCGCAACCTTCAAGGTGCAGGGGCTCATCCCCGGCTGGGCCGAGGGGGTGAAGCTCATGCCCGCGGGCTCGAAGTGGCAGCTCTTCATCCCTCCCGGGCTCGCCTACGGCGAAAAGGGCTCGGCCCGGGTGGGGCCGAACACAACGATCGTTCTCGAGATTGAGCTTCTCGACGTCAATTGATTCAGGATGGCCTTGAAAATAATCCCTTCTCCCTCTCCCCCTCCCCTCAATCCCCTCCCGCCAGGGGAGGGGAAGAGTAGGCGATGACCACCCTCACCTTACCCTCTCCCGCCAGGGAGAGGGGCTCCCGCAGGGGAGAGGCAGAATCGGGG
>CAIYSL010000091.1 GCA_903928915.1 uncultured Syntrophobacterales bacterium
CCGTGGCGGTGTTGGGCAGGCTGAGCCCCATCTTGCGCGCCGACTCCAACGCCAGGTTGAGGTCCTTCTGGTGCAGGCGGATCCTAAACCCCGGGTCGAAGGTCCGCTTGATCATCCGTTCGCCGTGGATCTGGAGAATCTTGCTGTCGGCAAACCCGCCCATCAGCGCCGTCCGGACCTTGGCCGGGTCCGCCCCCGCCTTCGCCGCGAACAGGAGCGCCTCGGCCACGGCCTCGATGTTCAGGGCCACGACGATCTGGTTGGCCACCTTGCAGGTCTGGCCGTCGCCGTTGCCCCCGACCAGGACGATGTTCTTCCCCATCAGGTCGAAGTAGGGTTTGATCTTGTCGAACACCGCGGTGGGGCCCCCCACCATGATCGACAGGGTCGCGTTCTGGGCCCCCACCTGGCCGCCCGAGACCGGCGCGTCGAGCATCTCGACGCCGATCGCCTTGAGCTTCTTGGCGAACTCCTTGGTGGCGATCGGCGAGATCGAGCTCATGTCCACCACGATCGACCCGGCCTTGATCCCCTCGGCTACGCCGCCCTTCCCGAACAGCGCCGCATCCACGTCGGGCGTGTCCGGCACGATCAGGAACACCGTGTCGACCTTCGCGGCCACCTCCTGCGAGGAGGCGCAGGCGACGGCGCCCTGCTTGGCAAGCTCCGCGACCGATGCCGGCATGATGTCGTACACGAAAAGCTTGTGGCCCGCCTTCAGAAGGTGCCCCGCCATGGGCTTCCCCATGATTCCCAATCCGATGAATCCTAACTCTGCCATGATTCTGTCCCCCTTATGCGTAGGTTAATTGTTCTTCTTTCACTGAATCCGCGGTCCCCCGCGGGGCCGGCTACCGGTACGGTTTCATCCAGCCGAGCCCATCCTCGGTCTTGCCGGCGGGTTTGTACTCGCAGCCGATCCATCCTCCGTAGCCGATCCTGTCCAGGAAGGCGAACAGGTTGGGGAAGTGGATCTCGCCCGTGCCCGGTTCGTTCCGCCCCGGGTTGTCGGCGATCTGGATGTGGGCGATCCGCGCCAGGTTTGTCTGGATCGTCCGCATCAGGTTTCCCTCTACGATCTGCA
Source organism: uncultured Syntrophobacterales bacterium (assembly GCA_903928915.1). Lineage (GTDB taxonomy): Bacteria > Desulfobacterota > Syntrophia > Syntrophales > UBA5619 > JAKAFS01. The sequence continues at coordinate 1,085 of CAIYSL010000091.1, forward strand.
TGTGGTAGACGTCGTACTGGAGAAAGAGGTTCGGGTGGCCGACCTCCTCGATCAGTTGGAGCGCCCCGCGGGTCCCGTACAGGTAGAACCCCGGGACGTCCTGCGGGTTCAGCGGTTCGATCAACAGCCGGATGCCCTCCTTGTCCAGGCTGGCGGCGGCGTACCGCAGGTTGTCGACCAGGGTCCGGCGGGCCTTCTCCGGGGCCTCGGCCGGGGCCTTGCCGACCAGGCAGTTCACGAGCGTGCACCCCAGGGCGCCGGCGTATTCGACCGCCCGGCCCACCCCCTCCCGGAATTCCCCTTCCCGGCCCGCCAGACAGGCGATCCCGCGCTCGCCGGCCTCCCAGTTTCCGGCGGGGAGGTTGAACAGCACCTGCTCCAGGCCGTTCTTCTTGAGCAGGGCGAGCAGCTCATCCTTCTTCCAGGGGTACGGGAACATGAATTCAACGGCCCGGAATCCGGCCCTGGCTGCCCGTTCGAACCGAGCGGGGAAGTCCACTTCGGTGAACAGCATGGAAAGGTTTGCGCTGAAACGGATCATGGTGCGGCGTCCTCCTTGGATACGTGGTATGCGGATGGCCAGCATTACCAAAAACAACCGGGGCTGTCAAGCCGATCGTGATGATATGATCATCTGATGATTAGCTGAGCTGCTGATGGCGCTTGACAGGAGGTGAAATCATGCGCTATCATCGCCTGCGGATCCGAAAAACCGATCAAGCTGTGTGCGGCGGGGAGGGAGCCGATGAAACCCGGTGCGATGCGGATAGAGCGAAAGCGGGTGACCGATCAGATCATCGATCAGCTGACGGCGATGATCGCCGACGGCAGGTTCAAGCCCGGCGATAAACTGCCGTCCGAACCGGTGCTGATGGAGCAGTTCGGCGTCGGCCGCAGCTCGCTCAGGGAGGCCATCGGCGCCCTATCGCTGATCGGCATGCTCACCGTGCGGCCCGGCCACGGCACGCACGTCGCCGCCCCGGCGGGCGAGCCGCTTACCAAGCCCCTTCGCTGGGGGATGTTCATGACCTGGCGCGAGAAGCTGCACGAATTCATCGAGGCGCGGATCAGCCTCGAACAGACCCTGGTGGGAATGGCGGCGGAGCGCGCCACCGAGACGGACATCGAGGAAATCCGCCGGGGACTCAATCTCCTGAAATCACCAAAACTTACCCGGCGCAGGGCCATCGAGGCCGACCTGGTCTTCCACATGGCCGTCGCCAATGCCAGCCACAACAGCGTCCTGGCGCGCTTTCTCGAAGAACTCCGCCAGCCGGTACGGCAGTGGATGGAGCAGAAGGCCTCGCTGTTCGGCGGGTACGACCGGGTGTACGAACAGCACGAAGCGGTGTTCAAGGCGATCCTGGCCCGCGATTCCGCCCTGGCTCAGCGGATGATCAAGGAGCACCTCGAAGCGGTGGGCGAACGGCTGACCGCGGCGCTCCTGGAGCGGCGGACCGGCGCGTAGCGCGCAGATCGCTGCGTCCGGCCGGACCGCCGCCGTTTCCCCCTCTCCGGCCGGCCCGTGCCTGCCCCTCAGCCGCCCGCAGGCGAGTGCATTCCCCGCGGCGCCCGGTGCGGCGCGCTGCAAAAAACCGTTTCGAAAAGCGGGATTCCTCTGTTAAAATACCCGTTCACGGAGCAGGGCGGGTCTCTGCTGCGGGGCTCCGGTTATTCCGCCGGCGCGGAGGGGAAATGGCCGACCGTATCGAAACGCCGTCGCAGGCGCAGATCAAAGGCTGGGCGAAACTGACGCAGGAGAAGTACCGCCGCCGGGAGGGCCGTTTCCCGGCGGAGGGGGGGAAGGTGGTCGCGGAACTCCTCCGGAGCGGCCGGCCGGTCGAGGCGCTGCTCGTCCAGGAGGAGCGGAGCGAACGGTGGGAGGCGCTGCTGGCCGGGGCGCCGGCGGGTGTGGGGATCTACCGGCTCACGGCGCGTCAATGGGACCTGCTCAGCCAGGACGAGGGGCCCGAAGGGGTGATGGCCGTGGCGGTCATGCCGCCGGCGGTTGATCCGGAGCGCCTGCGGTCGGAGGCCGGACCGCTCCTGCTCCTGCACGAAGTGAACAACCCCAACAACCTCGGCGCCATGCTCAGGACCGCGGACTGGTTCGGGTTCCGGACGGTCGTGATCAGCTCCGGCTCCTGCGAGGCGACCAACCCCAAGGTGATCCGCACGTCGATGGGGAGCATCTTCCGCCTGGCCCTGGTCGAGGGGGCCGACCTGGGGAGGCTTCTACCCCGGCTCCGCGGCCGGTTTCATCTCGTCGGGAGCGACCCGCGGCAGGGGCGCCCCCCCCGTGCCTGCGCGGCCGGGACGGCGCTGCTCTTGGGGAGCGAGAGCCACGGCCTGCCGGCGGCACTGCTGGCGATGACCGACGAGCAATGGCGGATCCCCGGCGGCGGAGGGGCCGAATCGCTGAGCCTCCCGCAGGCGGCGGCGATCATGATGTACGAGTGCACCCGGGGAAGGGAGTAGGCTGTTGATGAACGCCCATCTGCTGCGTGGGCGCCTGCATCCGGGCATTCTTGAACAGCCTGTAAGGCATTCGTGTTTCCCCGTTTCATTATTTCTCGATGGGGAGGGTAGGCGCGGATGGCGGCAGGGAAGGCCGGCGGAGAAGTTCGCCGGAGCTCGGTGGAGGGGCAGGTGGTGGAAGAGTTCATCCAGGTGATGACTGCGACGGACAAACGGGAAGAGGCCGAACGGATCGCCCGGTCGCTCGTGGAGACGCGGCTTGCCGCCTGTGTCCAGATCGTGGGGCCGGTGACGAGCATCTACCGGTGGAAGGGGGCGGTCGAGACGGCCGAGGAGTGGCTCTGTCTCGTCAAGAGCCGAAGCGAGTGCTACGGGGCGATCGAACGGGCGATCCGGGCGCTCCATTCGTACGAGACGCCGGAGATCCTCGCGCTTCCGGTCACGGCGGGTAGCCGCGACTACCTCGACTGGCTCCGGGGTGAGGTCGCCGCCCCCTGCGGAGGGTGACGATGCTGCTGGCAGGCGACATCGGCGGGACGAAGAGCCGCCTGGCGATCTTTGCGGACGGGTCGAGCCCCCGGGAGCCCCTCGCGGAGGGGGTGCTCCCGAGCGCCCGGTTCGCCGGCGTCGAGCCCCTGATTCGCGAGTTCCTCGCGGGAACGGACCTCATGCCGGAGCGGGTCTGCCTGGCCGTTGCCGGGCCCGTGATCGCCGGGCGCGCGGCGCTCCCCAACCTCCCCTGGATCGCCGACGCGGGACTGCTCCGGGAGGCCTTCGGGTTTTGGGAGGTTACCCTCTTGAACGACCTGGCGGCCACGGCCCGGGCCGTGCCGCTGCTGAAACGGGCGGAGCTTTGCCCGCTTGCCGCGGGCGAGCCGGCCGCGACCGGGACGATCGCGCTCATCGCCCCGGGGACCGGCCTCGGAGAGGCCTTCCTGACCTGGGACGGGGGCCGCTACCGCGAGCACCCCTCCGAGGGGGGGCATGCCGATTTCGCCCCGGGAACCCCGCTGGAGGCCGAACTCCTCGCGGAGCTGGGCGCTGCGGGCGATCATGTCAGCTATGAGGCGGTCTGTTCGGGACCGGGGCTGGGGAGGCTGTACCGGTTTCTCCGGCGGCAGGGGGCCGGGGGGGAGCCCCCCGGGCTCGCCGCCCGCCTGGCCGAGGCCGCCGACCCTGCGCCGGTCATCGTCGCGGCGGCGCTGGCCGGGGAGTCCCCCCTCTGCGTCAGCACGGTGCGGCTGTTCGCCGCCATCCTCGGCGCGGAGGCGGGGAACCTCGCCCTCAAGACCCTCGCCGCGGGTGGCGTCTACCTCGGCGGCGGGATCGTACCGCGGATCATCCCCGTGCTCGAAGAGGGGGGCTTCCTGGCCGCGTTTCGGAGGAAGGGGCGGATGGCGGACCTGCTTTCCCGGATGCCCGTGTACGCCATCGTCGATCCGCGGGCGGCCCTGATCGGGGCGGCGGACCGCGGCCTGGCCGCGGCGTGAAAATATTTTTCCCCTTCTTGATCTAAGTCAAACGACATTTCCGGCGGTCGATGTATATATTACCCACATCGCGGGAGGGCCTTGCGGGGTACAGTCCGAGGCCGGGTAACTGTCGAACCATTTCAGCAGTGACACGAGGAGGTAGATGATGTTTTGTTATCAGTGTGAACAGACGGCCAAGGGGGAAGGATGCGCAAAATCCGGCGTATGCGGGAAGCTGCCGGACGTGGCGGCGCTGCAGGATCTTCTGGTGTACGTTCTGATCGGCCTGGGACAGGCGGCCACTGCGGCGCGGAAGGCGGGAATTACCGACCACGACGCCGACGTCTTTGCCTGCGAGGCCATGTTCGCGACGCTCACGAACGTCGATTTCGACCCGGCCCGGTTTCAGGTGATGATCAGCCGGGCGGCGGCCCTGCGTGACGGGCTGCTGCAAAAGCTCCGCGCCACGGGGGCCTCCAGCGATTTCCCCGGCGGGGCTGCCGCACTCAAACCGGCGGCCGACCTCGCAGGTCTGATCGCCCAGGGAGAGGCGGTCGGTGTCCGCTCCTATCCCGCCGTCGATCCGGACGTGCTGTCGCTCAAACACACGCTCCTGTACGGGCTCAAGGGGATGGCGGCCTATGCGGACCACGCGCTGATCCTCGGGAAGGAGGACGATGCCGTTTTCGCCTTCCTCCACCAGGGGCTCGCGGCGATCCTCGACGAAAAGCTGGCGCTCGGCGACGCGCTGGGCCTGGTGATGAAGTGCGGCGAGACCAACCTGAAGACCATGGAACTGCTCGACGCGGCCAACACCGGCGCCTACGGCCAGCCGGTTCCCACGGCGGTTTCGCTCGGGGCGAAGAAGGGGAAGGCGATCCTCGTCTCCGGGCACGACCTGCGGGACCTCGAAGAACTGCTCAAGCAGACCGAGGGGAAGGGGATCTCGATCTACACCCACGGCGAGATGCTCCCGGCCCACGGCTATCCGGGGCTGAAGAAGTACGGCCACCTCGTCGGCCACTACGGGACCGCCTGGCAGAACCAGCATAAGGAATTCGGGGAATTCCCCGGTGCGATCCTGATGACGACCAACTGCCTCCAGCGTCCGCAGGATTCCTACAAGGACCGGATCTTCACCGCCGGGCTGGTCGGCTGGCCCGGCCTGACCCACATCACCGACCGGAACTTCGCGCCGGTGATCGCCAAGGCGATGGCGGCGCCGGGGTTCGCCGCCGACACAGCGGCAAAGAGCGTGCTGACGGGGTTTGCCCGCAACGCCGTCCTCGGCGTGGCGGACCAGGTGATCGCGGCGGTGAAGGACAAGAAGATCCGCCACTTCTTCCTTGTGGCCGGCTGCGACGGCGCGAAGCCCGGGCGGAACTACTACACCGAGTTCGTCGAGAAGGTGCCCCAGGACTGCGTCATCCTGACGCTCGCCTGCGGGAAGTTCCGGTTCTTCGACAAGGAGCTGGGCGCCATCGGCGGGATCCCGCGGCTCCTGGACATGGGGCAGTGCAACGACGCCTACTCGGCGATCCAGGTCGCCGTGGCCCTGTCGAAGGCCTTCGGGGTCGGGGTGAACGACCTGCCGCTGTCGATGGTCCTGTCCTGGTACGAGCAGAAGGCCGTGGTGATCCTACTGACGCTCTTGTCCCTGGGGATCAAGAACATCCGCCTGGGGCCGTCGCTTCCGGCCTTCACCACGCCGAACGTCCTGGGCGTCCTGGTGGAGAAGTTCGGGATCAAGCCGATCACGACGCCCGACGCGGACCTGAAGGCGATCCTGGGGTAAGGGGGGCTGCGAGCGTCAGGTGAAGGGGATGGGTGCTGCAAACGACAGGGGAGGCCGTTCGGCCTCCCCTGTCTGTTATTCGAAAAGCGGTAAACCCCGCGCCGGCGCCCTTCGGGCCGCGGCGATCATCCCCGGTTGTTCCTGCGGGCGGCCGCTGCCGTTCCGGCGAACCGCCCGGGGTCGGGTCCGCTACCGCTGCTTCGCGGCCGCCTTCGCCTCTTTCGCCCGGAGCTTCAGGCTCTTCTCCCGCCGTTTCCGCCTGCGGTCCAGCTCCTTTTTCCGTTCGGTCTTCTTGTGCTTGCTCATGACACCTCCCCGACAGACCCGCGTGCGGGATGAACCGCCGCGGGGTTAGTTGACCTTCAGACCGATCTCCTGGACCACCTTCGCCCACTTCTGGTGTTCGGCGCTCAGGTATTTTCCGAACTCCTCCGGCGTGCGGTACACGATCTCGGTCCCCACTTTGCGCAACGAAGCCTGTACATCGGGCTTCTTGAGCAGCCCGCTGACCGCGGCGTTCAGCTTCGCGCTGATCTCCTTGGGCAGCCCCTTCGGGCCGAGGATGCCGAGCCACAGGCTTGCCTCGTACCCCTTGACCCCGGCCTCCGCGATGGTCGGCACGTCGGGAAGTTCCGGCGAGCGCTTGGCGCCGGTCACGGCGAGCGGACGGAGACGGCCGTCCTTGATGTACTGCACCATGCCCGCGATCCCGGGACAGCCCACCTTGACCTCGCCGCTCAGCAGTTCCGTGGTCGCCCGCGCGCTGCCTTTGTAGGGAATGTGAAACATGTTTATCCCTGCCATCGAGGCGAACAGCGCGGCGAACAGGTGCTGCGAACTGCCGTTGCCGGACGAGGCGTAGTTGATGTTCCCGGGGTTCGCTTTCGCCAGCGCGATCAACTCCTGCACCGATTTCGCCGGCAGCGACGGATTGACCAACAGGACGTTCGGCGCATCGCCGAACTGCAGTACCGGGGTGAAATCGGCGATCGCATCGTACATGAGGTTTTTGTACAGGCTCGCGCTGATCAAGTGGGTGTTGGAGATCAGCAGCAGGGTGTAGCCGTCGGGCGCCGCCTTCGCGACGGCCTCGGCGCCGATCGTGCCGCCCGCGCCGGGACGGTTGTCGACGATCACCTGCTGGCCGAGCACCTCCGACAGCTTCTGCATCAGCATGCGGCCGGGCGTGTCGGCCGCCCCCCCCGGCGAAAAGGGGACCACCATCCGGATCGGACGGGTCGGGTAGCCCTGGGCCTGAGTGAGGGAGGGGACGGCCAAGGTCAACACCAACGCCGCGAGCAACGCCGCTTGCCGGCCGATACTACCAGATGAACGTTTCATATCGCCTCCCGTTTCGCATGAACGTAAGACATGAACTGCCCTTAGTCCGGCGGCAGATTACCACAGGAGCGGGCTTGTCTGTCAACCGGAAAATGATCCGCCGAAGAGGAGGGTGTGCCGTGCCGGGGCGGGTGCGGGCACGGCGCCCGGCGGCGTCCACCCGAAAAAGGGCATTGACAATCTCCCCGACCCGACGTAGGAGGAGCGAACACGGTGGCACAACCTTCATGATTCGCGGGCCGGAAATGAACATCACCATCCTCGACGATTATCAGGACGTCGTGCGCACGCTCGCCTGCTTTTCCAAGCTGGCGGGGCACCGGGTCACGGTCTGGAACGACCATACCGACGATGGGGAGGTCCTGGCCGAGCGGCTGAAGGAGACCGAGGCGCTGATCCTGATCCGCGAGCGCACCCCGATCCGCGCCCCCCTGATCGAACGGCTGCCGAAGCTCAGGATCGTCAGCCAGCGGAGCGTCTATCCCCATATCGACGTCGACGCCCTGACCCGCAACGGAGTCATCCTCTCCTCCGACCTGGGGCCGGGCCAGCCCTCCTACGCCACCGCCGAGCTGACCTGGGGGCTGGTGCTGGCGGCACTCCGCCACATCCCCCGGGAGGTCGCGGCGCTCAAAGCGGGGCGCTGGCAATCCACCATCGGGTCCGGTCTAGCCGGGCGCACGCTGGGGATCTACGGCTACGGACGGATCGGAGCGGTGGTCGCCGGGTACGGCAGGGCCTTCGGCATGGACGTGCAGGTCTGGGGCCGGCAGTCCTCGCTCGCCCGGGCCGCCGCCGACGGCCACCGGGCGGCGGCGGACCGCGAGGCCTTTTTCAGCCAGAGCGACGTCCTGACGCTGCATATGCGGCTCGTCGCCGCCACGGCCGGCATCGTGACCGGCACGGACCTCGCCCTGATGAAGCCCACGGCGCTCATCGTCAATACCAGCCGCGCGGGGCTGATCGAGCCGGGGGCGCTGGCCGCGGCGCTCAAGGCCGGGCGGCCCGGCATGGCCGCCGTGGACGTGTACGAACAGGAGCCGGTCCTCGGCGCAAACCACCCGCTTCTGGCGCTCGACAACGCGGTGTGCACCCCCCACCTCGGGTTTGTCGAGCGCGGCGCCTACGAAAAGCAGTTCAGCGGGGCCTTCGACCAAATCCTCGCCTACCTCGCCGGCCGGCCGATCAACGTGGTCAACCCCGGAGCCCTGGAGGCGGCACGTCGGTGAGTCCCGCCGGCCCTCCCCCCGGGGAATCCCCTGCAACCGCCGAGCCTTCCCCCCCTCCCCCGATAGCTGCCCGGATGGCCTGTTCGTCGCGCCCGGTTTCGCGCTTGCATGGGCCACCGCGCTCCCGTATAATCAGGTAAAGTCGCCGCAGAACGGAACGGGCGGCCTAGGTTCCCCACGAACAGTCGGAAGCGATTGCCCCGATCCGCAACCGGGGTGTTTGCCTCGTTGTTCGGCGTAAACCTGTTCGATCACGAACGGAAACGTATGCTGATGTCGAGACCCATCACCAGCGCCCTGATTGCCGCCGCCATTTGCGCGCTGCTGGCAGCCTCCTTCTTTGTGTGGCCACGGGGTGCGGGGAAGGAATACGAAGGGGCCGTCGAAAAGATCACCGTCGGCGTGGCGCGGATCGAAGCGGCATCGCTGCTCTACCTTGCCCAGGAGCGGGGCTTCTTCAGGGCGCGCGGGCTGGATGTGAAGCTCGTCGAGTACTCGGCGGGGGTGCTCGCGGCGGACGATTTGCTGGCGGAAAAGCTCGACGTAGCCACGACGTCGGAATTCGCGGCCGTCGCCAAGCTTTCCGTCAACTCCGGGGTTCGGATCCTGGCCTCCATCGTCCGGGCGGATACCCTGGAAGTGATCGGCCGGCGGGACCGCGGCATCGAGAAGCCGTCCCATTTGCGGGGAAAGCGGATCGCCGTGACCCGCGATTCGGGAGGAGACTTCTTCCTGGGGACCTTCCTGGCCGATCACGGGATCCCGGCGGAGAGCGTGACCTTCGTGGACCTCCCGCCGCCGGGGATTCTGGAGGCCCTCGCCGCGGGGACCGCTGACGCCGCCATGACCTGGGAGCCCGCGGTGGGATGGATCAAGGAGCGGCTCGGGCAGAACGCCGTCCACTGGCCCGGCCAGGGCGGGCGGGGATACTACATGGTGCTCCTGGCCCGGGACGAATTCCTCCGGGACCGCCCCCGGGCGGCAGAGCGGCTCCTCAGGGCCCTGATCGATGCGGAAGAGTACGCCGCCGGCCAGCCCTCGCAAGCGCAGGAGTTCATCGCAATGCGGCTGGGATACGACCGCGCCCTTCTCGAATCCCTGTGGGCGCGCTGCGACTTCCGGGTCCGGCTCGACCAGGACCTGCTGATCCTGATGGAGGACGAGGCCCGGTGGGCCATCC
>CAIYSL010000092.1 GCA_903928915.1 uncultured Syntrophobacterales bacterium
GCCATCGGCATCGAGATCCCCAACCAGGAGCGCGAACCGGTCCGGCTGCGCGACGTCCTCGACCACACCGCGTTTCGCGAAACCTCCTGCAGGCTCCCGATCGCCCTCGGCGAGGATATCGTCGGCGCGCCGGTCATCGCGGACCTGATCCGCATGCCGCACCTCCTGATCGCCGGCACGACCGGGTCGGGAAAGAGCGTGTCGCTCAACGCCATGATCTGCAGCATCCTGTTCAAGGCGCCGCCCGACGAGGTCAAATTCCTGATGATCGATCCCAAGCGGCTCGAATTGTCCGGCTACGAAGGGATCCCCCATCTCCTCCACCCCGTGGTCGTCGATCCGAAGAAGGCCTCGCTCGTCCTCAGGTGGGCCGTGGAAGAGATGGAGCGGCGCTACCGGATCATCGGCAGCGTGGGGGTGAAGAGTATCGAGGCGTACAACAGGTCGCGCGACGGCAAGCCGGCGGGGCCGGAACGGGCCGCGCCGCCTGAGACCGGGGCCGAAGGGCCCGCCGACGGGGAACCGGAGGAGGACGCGGCGGCGGCCCCCTCCCCGGAGGAGATCGGGCCGCTCCCCGATCGTCTCCCCTACCTGGTCATCGTCATCGACGAGCTGGCCGACCTGATGATGGTTGCCCAGCGGAACGTGGAAGAATCGCTGACCCGCCTTGCCCAGATGGCCCGCGCCGCCGGGATCCACCTGATCCTGGCGACCCAGCGCCCGTCGGTAGACGTCATCACCGGGATCATCAAGGCCAATTTCCCGACCCGGATCTCCTTCCAGGTTTCCTCGAAGGTGGACTCGCGGACGATCCTCGACCAGCTGGGCGCGGAGAAGCTCCTCGGCGCGGGCGACATGCTCTTCGTCCCGCCGGGCATCTCCCGCCTGGTGCGGATCCACGGGGCCTACGTCTCGGATACCGAGATCGACCGGATCGTCGAGTTCGTGAAGAAGCAGGGCCAGCCCGCCTACGACGAATCGATCACCGAGTTCGAACCCGATTCGGGCGAAGAGAAGCCGGACGATGATTTCGACGAGAAGTACGACCAGGCCGTCGAACTGGTGACCGACCTGGGGCAGGCCTCGATCTCGCTCGTCCAGCGGTACATGAAAATCGGGTACAACCGGGCGGCCCGGCTGATCGAGCGGATGGAGGCCGAGGGGGTCGTCGGCCCGTCGGACGGCGCCAAACCCCGGAAGGTCCTCGCCCGCAAACTGTCCCGCTGAGGAAGAAGAGCCGCTATGCCCTCCCGCACGGTCCACATCGTCAGCCTCGGTTGTCCCAAGAATCTGGTCGATTCCGAGGTCATGGCCGCCGCCCTCGCCGAGGGGGGCTATCTGCTCACCGACCGCCCCGAGGAGGCCGCGGTGATCCTGATCAACACCTGTGCCTTCATCCTGCCAGCCAAAGAGGAATCGGTCGAGGAGATCCTCCGTATGGCGGCCTGGAAGGGTGGGGGAAGCGGTCCCTGCACGCACCTGGTGGTCACGGGGTGCCTCCCCCAGCGGTACGGAGCGTCTCTGGAGGAGGCCCTGCCGGAGGTGGATCTCTTCCTCGGCGTCGGCGAGGTCCCCCACATCGCCCGCCGCCTCGACGCACTGCTGGGCGGCCCGAAGCGCCCGGGGCCCCGGCGGCGGTCCGTCATCGGGAAACCGACCTTCCTGATGAACGCCGACCAGCGGCGTCCCGGTCCCGCCATGCCCCCGAGCGCCTACATCAAGATCGCCGACGGCTGTTCCAACCGCTGCTCCTACTGCGTCATCCCCGCGATCCGCGGCAAGGCCCGGAGCCGGACCGTCGACGACCTGGTGCGGGAGGCGGCGGGGCTCGCCTCCCGGGGCGTCCGCGAGCTGATCGTCACCGCCCAGGACACGACCGCCTACGGGGCCGACCTGAAGGGAAAGCCGACGCTCGGCCTGCTGCTCACCGAGTTGGCCGGCGTGGACGGCATCGCCTGGATCCGCCTGCTGTACACCTATCCCGCCCGCCTGACCGAAGAGCTGCTCGGGGCGATCGCCCGTCAGGAGAAGCTTTGCCGGTACATCGACATCCCGATCCAGCACTGCGACGACGCGGTCCTGCGAGCCATGAACCGGCGCGGCGACGCCGCAGAGCTCCGAACGGTGATCTCCCGGGCCCGGGAGATCATCCCCGGGGTTGCCCTCCGCACCTCGCTGATCGTCGGGTTCCCCGGCGAGACCCGCAGGCGGTTCGAAAATCTCCTCGCCTTCGTCCGGGAGGTCCGGTTCGACCACCTCGGGGTGTTCACCTACTCCCGCGAAGAGGGAACGGCCGCCGCCGAGCGCCCGTCGCGGATCTCCGCACCCGAGAAGGAACGGCGGCGCGAGCTCGTGATGGAGGAGCAGGCGCTGATCTCAGCCGAGATCAACGCGGCGCTGGTCGGGAGCGAGCAGGAGGTCCTCGTCGAAGGGACGAGCGACGCTGCGGGCTACGGCGGCCTCGGCAGGTGCCGGCACCAGGCCCCCGATATCGATGGAGTGACCCATATCGTCCAGACCCCTCCGCCCGGGGCCATCGTCCGCTGCCGGATCGTCGCCGCGGACGAGTACGACCTCTACGCCACGCTGCTCTGATCCCCGGCTCTCTGCCCGGCGTCGTCCGCTTGCCCGAGGGGGGAACGGCCCTGGCGCCCAACTGCGCCGATGACCGGTTGTTATCCATTATATGATTATTATTCGTTTGACTTATATGACCAGAGGAATAGATTCATTTTCAACGAACATCCGGAATGGAAAGGAAGAGGTGTATGGATATAGACAGTTTGCCGGACAACCCCTACCTGCTGCTCACCCCGGGGCCACTGTCCACCACCAAGAGCGTCAAGGCGGCAATGCTCAGAGACTGGTGCACCTGGGACGATGATTACAAGCAGCTCGTGCAGGAGGTCAGGACGACGCTGACCCGGCTGGCCACGGATCGGACGGACCTCTACACCACCGTACTGATGCAGGGAAGCGGGACCTTCTGCGTGGAGTCCACCATCGGCACGGCACTTCCGGCGGGCGGGAAACTGCTGGTGCTGCCCAACGGCGCCTACGGCGACCGGATGGTGCAGATCGCCCGCACGCTGAAGATCGACTGCGCCGCCAACGACAGCGGCGAGGTCGATCCGCCCGACCTGGAGAAACTGGAGGCGACCCTCAAGATGGACGACGCGATCACCCACGTCGCCGTGGTCCACTCCGAAACCACCACCGGCATGCTCAACCCAATCGAGGCGATCGGCCGGATCGTCAAGAAGTACGGCAAGGTTTACATCGTCGACGCGATGAGCAGCTTCGGCGGCATCCCTATCGACGTAGCGGGGATCGACATCGACTTCATCGTCAGCAGCGCCAACAAGTGCATCCAGGGGGTGCCGGGCTTCGGGTTCGTCATCGCCAAGAAGGACGCGCTTCTGAAGTGCAGGGGACAGGCCCGCTCGCTTTCGCTCGACCTGTACGACCAGTGGAAGACCATGGAGGAGGACAAGGGGAAATGGCGCTACACCTCCCCGACGCACGTGGTCCGCGCCTTCTGCCAGGCCCTCGCGGAACTCGACGCCGAGGGGGGGATCGCCCGACGGGCGGAGCGCTACCGGGCCAACCACCGGACCCTCGTCGACGGCATGCGGAAGCTCGGCTTCCGGACGCTCCTCGCCGACGCCTTTCAGGGGCCGTTCATCACCTCCTTCTACAGCCCGGAGGATAAACGGTACGCATTCAAGACCTTCTATGATAAACTGAAGGCCCGGGGGTTCGTGATCTACCCGGGCAAGGTCTCCCGGGCCAGCGCCTTCCGCATCGGCACGATCGGCGACGTGCACCCCGCGGACATGGAGCGGCTCCTGGGGGCGGTCGAGGCCTCGCTGTTCTGGAAGGGGTGATCCCGTTCACCGGAGGGTGACATGATCATCGGCGTGCTCAGGGAGATCAAGACCGAGGAGTACCGGGTCGCCATGACCCCGGCCGGGGCGGAGGTCCTGGAGCGCCACGGCCACGGGGTCATCGTGGAGCAGAACGCCGGTCTCGGCAGCGGGTTTTCCGACGACGCCTACCGCAGCGCAGGTGCCGAGATCGTCGGGAGCGCGGCGGAGGTGTACGCCCGCTCCCGGCTGGTGATGCACGTCAAGGAGCCGCAGCCCGCCGAGTACCCGCTGATCCGTTCCGGCCAGGTCGTGTTCACCTATTTCCATCTCGCCGCCAGCGAAGCGCTGACGCGGGCCATCATCAAGACCCGCTGCGTCGCCCTTGCCTACGAAACGATCCGGAAGATCGACGGGACCCTGCCGCTGCTGACGCCGATGAGCGAGGTGGCCGGCCGGATGGCGATCCAGGAGGGGGCGAAGTATCTCGAGATGGAGTACGGCGGGGAGGGGCTGCTGCTCGGCGGCGTCCCCGGCGTGGAGCCGGCCACGGTGCTCGTCATCGGCGCCGGGACGGTGGGCACCCAGGCGGCCCGGATGGCCTGCGGTCTCGGTGCGCGGGTGTATCTGATCGATTCCTGCCTGCAGCGTCTCCGCGACCTGAGCGAGGTGATGCCGCCGAACTGCGTCACCCTCGTCTCCTCACCGGCGACGATCCGCCGGCTGATCCGCGAGGCGGACCTCGTCGTCGGGTCGGTGCTCATCCCGGGGGCCAAGGCCCCCAAGCTCGTCACCCGCGACATGCTCGCCCAGATGAAGAAGGGAGCGGTCCTGGTGGACGTGGCGATCGACCAGGGCGGCTGCTTCGAAACCTCACGGCCCACCACCCACAAGGACCCCATCTACACCGTCGACGGCATCATCCACTACTGCGTCGCCAACATGCCCGGGGCCGTGGCCAAAACCTCGACCATGGCCCTGACCAACGCTACCCTCCCCTACGCCGTCGAGATCGCCGATAAGGGGTGGAAGCAGGCGATGCGCGAAAACCCCGAGATCGGAGAGGGGGCCAACGTCGTCGCGGGAAAGGTCACCCACCGGGGGGTCGCCGAGGCCTTCGGCCTGAAGTTCACCCCCATCGACCGGCTGCTCTGATCGGGTTCCCACCTCGGGGCAATCGCCGCCGGCCCTCCTCACCCGGGAGCCATCGTCGAGGTAAGACTGCCGGCAGGGTGGAATCCCCATGCGAACAGGTCCGCGAAGAAGATCTTCCTATGCCCCCGGGAGCGTCTGTCTGCCTGTTCGTGGTCGGCACGCCCGCGGCCCGGCCTTCCTCACCGCCTGCCACCCGCCAGCTTCATCAGGATCGCCACGCCGAGCCCCCAGGCGCCGTTGAGAAGCAGCCCCAGCAGGAGCGCCGACGGTTTCCACCCGGCGGCGAGGGGCAGCCCCTTCAGCGGGGCGACCACGAACCAGGCGACGAGGCTCGGCAGGACCGCTCCGAAGGCCAGCGCCATCAGCCAGTGGTTCACCCCGTTCTTCCGCCGGACGGCCATCCACAGCGGGATGCCCCACAGGCCGCCCCAGAAGGCGAGCGACAGGACCTGCGGGACCCCGAACGGCGCCGTCGGGGCAAAGGAATAGGGGACCCGCGGGATATACCCGGCGCCATGGAGGAGCGCAACGAGCCCCTGGTGAAAGATCAACGTGGCGGCAAACCCCGCCAGAAACGCCTTCAGGTACCGCATCTTCCCTCAGCCTCCTTCCCGTGCCCCCATGACGTGGGCTATGGTTTGTCACCGGGCCGGGGAATCACCCGCCACGGCCTCCGCCTGCCGGGCATCGTCCCCCCGCCCCGCAGCACCGCCGACGAGGTAGCGCCGGAGCCACTGGGATGCCAGGTTGGCCGCCCGCTCCAGGGCGCCGGGCTCCTCGAACAGGTGGGTCGCCCCGGGGACGATGACCATCCGTTTCGGTCCCGGCAGCCGGTCCATCGCCTGCTCGTTGAGCAGGATGACCTGATGATCGTTCCCCCCGACGATCAGCAGCGTCGGCGCCTGAACCCGTCCGAGCGCCTCGCCGGCGAGGTCCGGCCGGCCGCCGCGCGAAACGATGGCGCGCACCGCGGCGGGGTTCTCCGTCGCGGCGATCAGCGCGGCCGCGGCGCCGGTACTGGCGCCGAAGTAACCCGCGGCCAGATTCCCTGTTTCCGCCTGGGCGGCGAGCCACCGGGTGACACCGGAAAGCCGGCGGGCGAGGAGGCCGATGTCGAAGCGCAGCTTCAGCGTATACGTATCGATCTGTTCCTCCTGACGCGTCAGCAGATCGAACAGCAGCGTCGCCAGCCCGTCCTGCCTGAGGTACTCGGCCACGAACCGGTTGCGCGAACTGAACCGGCTGCTGCCGCTGCCGTGGACGAACACGACGATCCCCCTGGCCAGCTGAGGGATCGCCAGATCCCCCTCCAGGGTGACCCGGTCCAGGTTGATCCTGACAGGCCGTTCCGAACGCCCCGGTGCCCTTCCCCACCCCTCCTTCATCGTTCCGCTCCCGTGCTCCCCTTCGCCCACCCAGGCGATTCCAGCAGGTACCGCACCTCCTCGTCCGTGGTCTGGGAGAAATCTTCATACCAGGCCCCCACGGCATGAAACGGTGTCGGGGTGATCCCGCAGAGGACCTCGTCAACCTCCGCCCGGAATTCATCGCAGGTACCCGGCGCCGCCGTGGGGACCGCCACGACGATCCGCCGGGGGGCCTGCCCCCGGAGCGCCCGCACCGCAGCGCGCATCGTCGCACCCGTGGCGAGCCCGTCGTCGACCAGGATCACCGTGAGCCCCTTCACGTCGCGGCGCGGCCCCTTCCCGCGGTACGCCTCCTCGCGCCGGGCGAGTTCCTGCTCCTCCCTGCGCGTGACGGCCTCGATGGCGGCCGCGGAGACGCTGATCTGCCGCAGCACCTCCTCGTTCATGACCCGTACGCCGCCCGTGGCGATCGCCCCCATGGCCAGTTCCTCGTAGCCGGGGACGCCGAGCTTCCGCACCACGAACACCTCGAGGGGGAGCCCGAGCCTCCGGGCCACCTCGGCGGCGACGACGACGCCGCCGCGGGGGAGCCCGAGAACCACCGCATCGGGCGCCTGCGCATAGGGCAGCAGCCGCTCGGCGAGATATTGACCGGCATGAACTCGATCGTGAAAGCGAAACATCCGGTACGCTCCCTCCCGCATCCGTCTCCGGCATCGCTGCGACGGCCGTCGGTCGGCCGTCTCCCGTACTGCCGGAGCTCCGTGGATAGAGGGTAAGCGGTTGGGACGGCCCGGACAATAGGAATCGATCGTATGGCTTTCGGTATGCCATACCTACCATCTGGCGCATCGCACCCGGGCAGGCTCAGCCCCGGGGCGGTGAACCGGAGTGGGGAGTGGCGATTCCGCCGCCGATCAATGTTGCCGGATCGAGCAGGCGTTCAAGCTCCGGCCGGGAGATGCCAGTCAGTTCCTGGGCCACATCGATCACCGACCGGCCGGTGCGGATGGCCAATGCGGCGATCTCAGCCGCCTTTCGGTAGCCGATGATCGGGTTCAGGGCGGTGACGAGGATCGGGTTTACCGCCAGGACGCGCTTCAGGTTCTCTTCCCGCACCGTAAAACCGGCGATTGCCCTGTCCGCCAACAGGGGCGAGACGGAGGCGAGCAGTTCGATCGACTGCAGGAGGTTATGGGCGATCACCGGCAGCATGACGTTGAGCTGGAACGACCCGGACTGGCCGGCGATCGTGATCGCGGCGTCGTTGCCGATCACCTGGACGGCGGCCATGCAGACCGCCTCCGGGATGACCGGATTGACCTTGCCCGGCATGATGCTGGAGCCCGGCTGCAGGGCAGGCAGCTCGATTTCCCCCAGTCCGGCGAGCGGACCGGAGTTCATCCAGCGCAGGTCGTTGCCGATCTTCAGCAGCGAGACGGCCACGGTCTTCAGTTGGCCGGAGAGCTCCACCGCCGCATCCTGGCTGCTCAGCCCTTCGAACAGCGACGGGTTCGCCACGAAGGGGAGGCCCGTGGCGGCGGCCAGGCAGGCCGCCATGCGCGCCGCGAATTCGGGATGGGCGTTGATCCCGGTGCCAACGGCGGTCCCGCCCTGGGCGAGGCGGTACACCCGCGGCAGGCTGCCCCGGAGCCGGTCGATCCCGTTGCCCACCTGCAGTGCCCAGCCGTCGAGCTCCTGGCCGAGGCGCAGCGGCATCGCGTCCATCAGGTGGGTGCGGCCGATCTTGACCGCCGCCCCGACCGTGCGGGCCTTTGCACGGATTGTTGCCCGCAGGTGCTGCAATGCCGGGATCAGCCGGTGACTGACGGCGAGGGCGGCGCTGAGATGGATCGCCGTGGGGATCGTGTCGTTGCTGCTCTGGCCCATGTTGACGTGGTCGTTGGCGCTGACCGGCCTGCGCGTGCGGCGCGATGCCAGAGTCGCGATGACCTCGTTGACGTTCATGTTGGTGCTGGTGCCCGAACCGGTCTGGAACACGTCGAGCGGGAACTGTTCCCGGTAGCGTCCGGCCACGATCTCCCCGGCCGCCGAACCGATGGCCCGGCCGATCTCCCCGTCGAGGAGCCCCAGTTCTCCGTTCACCTTGGCGGCGCACTGCTTGATCAACGCCACGGCACGGATCAGGGCGGGGGGCATGGGGATGCCGCTCACGGGGAAATTTTCCACGGCGCGCTGGGTCTGGGCTCCGTACAGCGCGCCCGCCGGCACCTTCACCTCTCCCATGCTGTCCTGTTCGCTGCGGTACTCGTCGCTCATGGCTGCCCCTCGACCGGCGCCGGGTATGCCCCGCGGGGCCATCCCGCCCGGAGGGGCCGCGCGGCGGGCGCAGGAAAGCGCCGCGTCCTTCTTCTGAAAAGATAAGGAGGGCGGGGGAGGCTGTCAAGGATAACTGCCCCGCCGGCAGGGCACGCACTGAACCGGTAGGTTTCCCTTACCAGTATCCTTCCTTTTATACCTTATTGCCCGTGCCGACACCGGGCGGTAAGGTAGCCCCGTCGGTATCCGGCAAAAGACGAAACCGCTGTTCACATCAACAGGGCTCATGCCCACCGGAGGGAAAAGACGCATGGACCAACTCGCGAAAGAAGACCTGAAGGACCTCTTGTCCCCCTGCGGACAGCACTGCGTATCCCTGTACATGCCCACCACGCGGGCGCCGGTCGAAGGCCGTCAGGACCCAATCCGGTTCAAGAACATGGTGCGGGAGACGGAAGAGCGGCTGATCCGGGAGGGGGTCCGCTCCGCAGAAGCGAAGGAGTTCCTGGCGCCGCTGATGAAACTGCAGGATGACCTGGCGTTCTGGCAGCACCGGGGTGACGGGCTGGCGGTCTTCTATTCGCCGGCCCTCCTCCGTCCCTATCGCCTCCCCGTACGGTTCGCGGAACTGGCGGTGGTTGCAAACCGCTTTCACCTGAAACCGCTGCTCCCGCTGTTCACCGAAGACTCGGTGTTCTTCGTCCTGGCGCTCAGCCAGAACAAGACCCGGCTCATCCAGGGGAACCGGTACGGCGCCCGGGAGCTGGAATTGGGAAACATCCCCGCCAGCCTCGCCGAGGCCCTCAACTATGACGAGCCGGAGAAGCAGCTCCAGTTCCGCAGCAATACCTCCCTCGGAGGAGGGAAGCGGCACGCCGCGGTTTATGCCCAGGGCGGGGTCGACGACTCCAAACAGGACGTCCGCCGCTATCTGCAGCTGATCGACCGGGGGCTGCCGGAGGCGCTCCGGCAGAACGGGACCCCGCTGCTGGTGGCGGGGGTCGACTATCTCGCGTCGCTGTACCGGGAGGTGAACTCCTCGGCCAATCTCCTGGCCGAGGGGATCATCGGGAACCCCGATCTCCTCAGCCCGGAAGAGCTGCACGCCCGGGCCTGGAAGCTCGTCCAGCCCCGGTTCCTGAAGGCCCGGCAGGAGGCGATCTCCCAGTACCGGCAGGCGGCCGGTACGGGCAGGACATCCCGGGAGATCACGGAGATCGTCCCGGCCGCTGCCCAGGGACGGGTCGATAAACTGGTGGTCGCCCCGGGTGTCCAGGTCTGGGGAAGTTACGATCGCGACCGGGGGGGCGTCGCGCTCGACGGCAAACCCGCGGCCGGCAACGAAGACCTCCTGGACCTGGCCGCCATCCAGACCCTGCTGAACGGGGGAAAGGTGTACACCGCCGAGGCGGACGAGACCCTGCCGGAGCAGGCCTCGCTCGTCGCTCTGTTCCGCTACTGAGCCTCCCCCGTCGCTGCGGGCAGGAAGAAATCCGGGTCCCTGATCGAGGTCTATTCATGAGGAGGCATGCCATGATCGCTGAAGCGCACCCGCGGCAACGGGAACGGGAGGCAGGCGGGTCTGAACTGTCCGGCAGGGCGGCTGCCGGGAAGACCGCGCGGCAATCGGCGGCGCAGCGGCTGGGCGCGGCGGTCGTCGGCGCGGTCCTGCTGCTGGCGGCCTTTTCCGGGGCCGCGCCTGCCGCCCAGGGGGAAGACGGCGCTGCCCGGGCGAACGGGCGATGGATCAGCGAGGCTGGATTCATCGGCGGGTACGGAACGGCGCCGATCGACGAAGGGCGCTACAAGACGGCGCTGCTGATCGCGCACATCGGCATGGACGTCAACCGATTCCTTCCGGGGCTGCGGGGCCACCGGGGAACCCTGTCGCTTTTTCTGGAGCCGCAGTTCAACCCGGTCCTGAAGCCGTCCGCCGTCGAGTTCGGCCTGGGCATCGGGCTCCAGTATGCCTACCCGCTCACGGAACGGATCTCGCCCTATATCCTGCTGGTGACGGGCCCGCACTACATCACCGTCGACACGACGACCCAGGCCGACGGGTTCAGCTTCTCCAATGCGATCGGCGTCGGGTTCTACCTGACGCTGACCAAGGGGGTGGCGCTCAACTGCGGCTACCGGCGCCGCCACGTCTCCAACGCCGAGCTCAGGCAGCCCAACAGCGGGATCGACAGCGACATCGGGCTGCTGGGGGTATCGTTCTTCTTCTGATCCCGCAGCCCGCCGTCCCTCACTTCCGGTAGCTGATCCGGTAGATCACGCCTGCCCGGTCGTCCGAGACCAGGAGGCTGCCGTCGGGCATCTCCTGGATGTCGACGGGTCGCCCCGATACGGCCCCGCCCCGCAGCCACCCCTCGGCGAACACCTCGTACCTGACCGCACGGCTTCCCTCCAGCCGCGCCAGCGTGATCCGGTAGCCGACCGCCTCCGAGCGGTTCCACGACCCGTGCTCGGCGATGAAGATCTGGTTCCGGTAGGCCGCCGGGAACATGCTCCCCCGGTAGAAGCGCATCCCGAGCGAGGCGACGTGGGCCCCCAGCTCCAGGGCCGGCGGGGTGTAGGCCGTGCAGGACTTACCCTTTCCGAACTCCGGGTCGAGGATGTCCGTGCCGTGGCAGGTGGGATAGCCGAAGTGCATCCCTTTGACCGGGGCGCGGTTCAACTCGTCCGGCGGCCGGTCGTCGCCCAGCCAGTCCCGGCCGTTGTCGGTGAACCAGAGCTCCCCGGTCAGGGGGTGCCAGTCGAACCCCACGGTGTTGCGCACCCCGCGGCTGAAGACCTCCAGCCCGGTCCCGTCGCGGTTCATCCGCATGATCGAGGCGTAGCGGGGATCGTCGCGCTCGCAGATGTTGCAGGGGGCCCCCACGGGCACATACAGCATGCCGTCGGGGCTGAACCGGATGAACTTCCAGCCGTGGTGCCGGTCCTTCGGGAACCGATCGTTGACCACGACCGGCGCCGGAGGGTCGGCAAGGCGGGACTCGATCCCGTCGTAGCGCAGGACGCGGTCGATCTCGGCGACGTACAGCGCCTCCCCGAAGAAGGCCACGCCGTTGGGCGAGTTCAGCCCTTTCGCCACGACGAGGACCTCGTCGGCGACACCGTCGGCGTTCCGGTCGCGGACCGCGTAGATATTCCCCTCCGCCCGGCTGCCCACGAACAGGGTGCCCCGGGCGCCGAGGGTCAGCGAACGGGCGCCGGGGACGTCGGCGGCGTAGAGGCTGATCCTGAACCCCGGCGGCAGGGAGATGCTCCCCGGCTGCGGCGCGGCGCCGAACGCCAGCCCCTCGCGCTGCCCGGAGCTACACAGGGTGAAGATGGTCAGCAGAATCGCCGCGAGCCGTCTGAATCCCATCGTTTCCTCCCCGTCTTTCGTTACGGGATAGCGCCTTCCTTTCTTCCGCAGGCATCGCACCCGTGCAGGGTCCCGCCCCAGGCGAGGGCGCCGACTGCACCGCACTCCCGTCCAGGGATCGCTTCCGCACCGGCCTTGACTTGCCCCCTGCGCCGGCCTGTGGTATCCTCCACCTGTCGGAGGGCAACGGTTTACGGTAAGCCCCTCTCTTCAGCCCGTGGAGGAGTTATGAGTATACTGTTTGCAAGCGGCGAAATCAACGGCATGCGGCTGCGAAACCGGTTCGTCCGGTCGGCCACCTGGGAGGGGATGGCCTCCGCGGACGGCGCGGTGACCCCGAAGCTGATCGAAACCATGGCCCTCCTGGCCAAGGGCGGCGTGGGGCTCGTCATCAGCAGCCATGCCTACGTCCGGCCCGACGGCCAGGCATCCCCCTGGCAGATCGGCGTGTACGAGGACGGGCTGATCGACGGGCTGCGGCAGATGACCGCGGCGGTCCATCAGGCGGGCGGCAGGATCGTCCTGCAAGTGGCCCATGCCGGCACCTTTGCAGCGGAGGAGCTCACCAAAACACCCCCGCTGGTCGTTTCCGATTATGACGGTCTGGCCAAGACGCCGCGCAGGGAACTGACGGCGGACGATATCGTGGAGCTGGTGGCCGCCTTTGCCGCGGCTGCCGGCCGGGCCAAGGCGGCCGGGTTCGACGGGGTCCAGATCCATTCCGCCCACGGCTACCTGCTCAGCCAGTTCCTCTCCCCGGCGTTCAACCGCCGCACCGACGACTACGGCGGGGACATCCGGAACCGCTGCCGGATTCATCTCGAAATACTCCAGGCAGTCAGGAAAGTCACGGGTGCCGACTACCCGGTGCTGATCAAGCTGAACTGCCGCGACTTCACGGAAGGGGGCCTCACCCTGGAGGACTCCCTGGGCGCCGCCGGTCTCTTGGCCGAGGCGGGCATCGACGCGATCGAGGTCAGCGGGGGGCTCCTCACCAGCCGCAAACTCTCCCCCGTCCGGCCGCATATCGACTCGGAGGAGAAAGAAGCCTATTTCCGGGAGGAGCTGGCTCAATTCAGAACCCGGATTCACGTTCCTCTGATCCTGGTCGGCGGAATCCGATCCTTTACTGTCGCCGAACGGCTCGTGGCCGGAGGATCGACGGACTATGTCTCCCTGAGCCGCCCCTTCATCTGCGAGCCGGACCTGATCGCCCGCTGGCAGGGAGGCGACCGCCGCCCGGCGGCATGCAAATCCGATAATCTCTGCTTCACCCCCGGATTAGAGGGCGGCGGGATCCGGTGCGTGACCTACGAACGGGGAGGGCCGGCATAGCGGCCGGGGAAAAACCGGGTCTGTGGACAGACCGGGATGAATGAATCCGACAATGCCAAATCCTGGCAGGCTTAGTTGCTATCCATCACGGAACATGAGGAGGTCCCCGATGAACAGGTATTCCGCAAGAGCAGGATGGGCGTTCTTTCTGTTGTTGACGCTGGCCGGTTGTGCGGCGACCTCGGCGTCGCCTAAGGTATCCGGCACCATCACGCCTCCGACGTCGCCCGACGCACTGTCCGGGGAACGACCGGGGTATGTGATCGGCTATCTCAAGCCGGCGGAGCTCCCGAGCAGCCAAGCCTTTCTCCCGCCGCCGCCCGCAGCCGGGAGCGCGGCATTGGCAGCCGATGAAGAGGCCTACCGGTCCACCCGCGTACTCCGCGATACGCCGCGCTGGGCACTGGCCGCGAAGGACGCGGACCTGACCTTCCCGAATGCGGCCCGGACCTTCTCCTGCGCCCTCGGCATCCCCATCTCGGAGGAGGCGACGCCGCACCTGAACATGCTGATCCGCCGCGTGCGGGCCGATGCGAGCCGGGCGAACGACAAGGCCAAGGCCCTCTACAAGCGGAAGCGCCCGTACCTGGCCCATGGCGACGCGAGCTGCACGCCGAAAGAGAAGCACAAGGACGACTCCTATCCTTCGGGACACACCTCGATCGGGTGGGCCTGGGCGCTGGTGCTCGCGGAGATCGCGCCGGATCGCATGGACGCCATCTTCAGCCGGGGGCTTGCGTACGGCGAGAGCCGCGTCGTCTGCGGGGTGCACTGGATGAGCGACATCCAGGCGGGCCGCATCGTCGGGGCCGCAACGGTGAGCCGCCTGCACGGCGACCCGGTGTTTGCGGCCCAGATCGAGCTGGCACGCAAGGAGGTCGAAGCGGCCCGGGCCGCGGGCGCGAAACCGGCCGTCGACTGCGCAGCCGAGGCGCAGGCGCTTGCCGCCGGACAGTCGGGGGCTCCCTTGAAGAACAGCCCTCTCGCAAAGTAGGCCGTGAGAACGGCAATGTCCGCACACGGCAACGGCGCGGCAACACGGCTCCGTTTCCACAGGATACCGGGACCCACAGTGACGGGGGTACTGTTCCTGCTGCTGCTCTTCTCCGGTTCCCCGACGGCGCCCGACGCAGCGATGCTGTATACCTGTACGGACCGGGCGGGAAACGTATCGATCACGGACAGCCCGACGCCCGATGCGCAATGCGAATCGCGCGGCAGGGGCGCGGAATCGTTACCGCAAGAGGCGCAAAGAGCCGGCATCGAGACGATCCCCTACCCGTCTGAGGATGGTATCGTGCCGAAGGCGGAGGTGACCGAGAACCTCGCCTATACCTACTACACCGCAGAGGCGGACTCGCGGAAGTCGCTCCTGAGTATATTGAATGCTTCGTCACCGATCCGGCATCAGGGCAGAGTCTATCATGGGTGGTATGACTCTCACGTATCCTGGTCCTGCGGGGCGGTCTCACAGGGCAGACAGAACATACAGGATTACCAAGGTCACTGTCACATTGATCGGCACGATCACGTTACCCCAGCTGAGGGGGGAGACCTTGTCACAACGAGGCAGGTTCGATGCGTTTCTTTCAGCGCTACGTATCCACGAGCTGGGTCACCATGACATTGCCAGGGACGCTGCGGCAGAGATCGGCAGAAGAATTCTTTCCTTGTCTGACATGTTAAATGGCCAGGCACTCCTGTCGGCTGCCAACGACCTCGGACGGCAAGCGCTGAAGGAATTCAAACAGAGCGCAGACCGATACGACGCCGAGACAAGACATGGCTGGACCCAGGGGGCGCGGCTCGACTGACAGGATCGCGCATTGGCCGCTTCGGCGATCCCAATACTGCGGCACAGGTTTTCTACGACGGGCGTTCTTTTTTCTTCTTCAGCAGGTGGACGCTCCGCGGGATCTCCACCTCCACCTTGTCGGCGTGGGTGAACCGCTGGGCGTCGCGGGGGTTGTACTGGTCGATGATCATCTTCTTGTCGCCGATGGCCACGGTGCACTTCGCCAGCGACCCGGCGTACATGTAGGACCTGAGGGTCCCGCAGACCACGTTCTTGCGCTTGATCCCGCAGTCGAGGGAGATGGTCACGCTCTCCGGCCGGATGACCATCAGGACCTCGTCGCCCGGGGCGATATCCTTCTGCTCCAGGCTGACCTCGAAGGCGCCGTAGGGGGTATCGACGGAGGCGGTGTGAGCCGCCGCGTCGAGCGCGGAGACGGTCCCGTCCATGAAATTGACGTACCCGACGAACCCGGCGATGAACTCGTTGGCCGGCCGCTCGTAGATCTCGATCGGGGTCCCCACCTGCTCGATCAGCCCGTCCTTCATCACGACCAGGCGGTCGGAGATCGCCATCGCCTCGAACTGGTCGTGGGTCACGAACACGGTGGTGATGTGCAGCCGCTCCTGGAGCTTGCGGATCTCCTCGCGCATCACGAGCCTGAGGTTCGCGTCGAGGTTGGACAGGGGCTCGTCGAGGAGCAGGACCTTGGGTTCGAGGCTGAGCGCCCGGGCAAAGGCCACGCGCTGCTGCTGGCCGCCGGAGAGCTTGTCGATCATCCGCTCGCCGAAGGCCTTGAGCTCCACCATCTCGAGCAGTTCGCTTACCCGCGCCCTGATCCGCTCCTTCGGCCAGCCGTTGATCTTCAGTCCGTACCCGACGTTTTCCGCCACGGTCATGTGGGGGAACAGGGCATAGTTCTGGAAGCAGATCCGCGTGTCCCTGAGGTTGGGAGGGAGGTCGTTGACCCGTTTGCCGTCGAGGATGATGTCGCCCGCGCTGACGTCGGTGAACCCGCCGATCAGCCGGAGCAGCGTCGTCTTGCCGCAGCCGCTGGGGCCCACGAAGGTCACCAGTTCCCCCTCGTTCACCTCCAGCGAGATCCCCTTCAGGACCTCGTTCGTCCCGTAGAACTTATGGATGTCCCTGAGGACCAGCATCGGCCGTGCGTCCCGT
Source organism: uncultured Syntrophobacterales bacterium (assembly GCA_903928915.1). GTDB lineage: Bacteria > Desulfobacterota > Syntrophia > Syntrophales > UBA5619 > JAKAFS01. The sequence goes on from CAIYSL010000092.1 coordinate 16,348, forward strand.
TCCCCACTCATCGATCAGGAGTCCCCCTTCCCTGTCACGCCGCGGGCTTGCCCATGGCGCTGCCCAGACGGGTCTTTTTCGTGATGTAATTCAGTATTGCCACGCAGCCCATGACGATCAGGACCAGCTTGATGGTCGTGGCCGAGGCGATGCCGATCTCCCCGTACACCGCGGCGTCGAAGATCTTCACGGCGGCGAGCTGAAACCCGGGGCTGACCAGAAACACGACGGCGCTCAACGAGACGATGGCCGTCATGAAGGTGTAGATGAACCCCGCGATGAAGGCGGGAAACATGATCGGCAGGACGATCCGGAAGAAGGTGGTCAGGAAGCTCGCCCCCAGGTCGGCGGAGGCCTCTTCGATCTCGATATGGATCTGGTGGAGCTTGCTGATCCCCGCCTCGACGCCGACGGCGAGGAACCGGAACACGCAGTTGAGCGCCAGGATCATGATGCCGCCGGTGAGCTGCAAGGGCGGCGCGCTGAAGGCCAGCAGGTACCCGATGCCGAGAACCGTCCCGGGCAAGGCGAACCCCGACAGCGACGCCATCTCGATGAAGCTGCGGCCAAAGAATTTCCCCCGCACGATGACGTAGGCCAGAAGCACGCCGATCACGGCGCCGATCACGGCCGCCACCAGGCTCACCCGGATGCTGTTGTAGATCGCCTGGTTCGAGGTGAAGTCGAGATAGTTGCTCAGGACGAACCGGTCGGTTACCCCGAGGATCTTGTAGAAGGAGGCGGCCAGGACGACGGCGAAGCAGATGAAGATCGCCCCGGCGGCCAGGGTGGTGATCAGGACGAAGGGGACCTTGATCAAGGGCGTAATCTTCCGCGGCTCCGCGGCGACGGGCTTCCCGCCGATGGTGGTGAATTTCTTCCCCTCGAGCAGATAGTTGTGGATGAAGAAGATGACGATGCAGGGGGCGATCAGGACGACCGACAGCACGCTCCCCATGTTGAAATCAGACTCCCCGGTGATCATCGTGTAGGTGTCCGGCGCCAGGAAAGGGGTCCTGCCGCCGAGGATGGCGGCGTTTCCGAATTCGGCGATGGTCATGACAAAGATCAGGAGCCCCGCCTTGAGGAGCCCCGGGGCCATCAGCGGGATCGTGATCGTTCGCAGGATCGTCGCCTCGGATGCCCCCATGTCGTAGGCGCTCTCCTCGAGGTTGGGGTTGAGCGACATCAGCGTGCTTTCGAGCATCATGTAGGCAAGCGGGATGAACGCCAGGGTCTGCGAGATGACCACACCGCTGAACCCGTACAGCTCCCAGTGGAGGTCCAGCATGCGGGTGACGAGGCCGTTCCGACCGAAGAGGATGATGAGCGACAGGGCGAACAGGTACGGGGGGGCGATCAGCGGGACCAGCGAGATGATCTTCAGCGGCTTGCGCAAAAGCCAGGGCCCGCGGGTCGTCATGTAGGCCAGACAGAACCCGATCACCAGGCAGACCGCCGTGTTGATCGCCCCCAGCAGCAGCGTGTTGACCAGTGACCGGTAGTAGTAGCTCTTGGCGAAAAAGGCCCGGTAGTATTCCAGGGTGAACCCCGCGGGCCCCCGCACGCTCTTGATCAGGACCGCGATGATCGGGTAGAGGAGAAAGAAGGCCAAGAGCAAGAACAGGACGGCGGCCAGGATGTTGATCAGGTTGGCGTTCAGGAAGTCCTTGATCCTGCTGCCGCTGCCCGCCTGCACCTTCAGGGATAGTTCCGCCGTTGCCATCTTTCTCCTCTACGTTCACCCACGATCGGGGCCGGATCACTTGAAATCGGTGCGCAGCTTCGCCTTCCAGATGTCGTTGTTCTTCGCCTTGTCGTCGGCCGCCTTGCCCAGGTCTAGATTGATGTACTTGGGCAGCGTCTTTCCGTACAGGGCGTTGGCCGCGGGCCGGGGGGTCATGTACCCGATCTCGGCCATCAGGGCGCTGAACTCGGGGGTGCCCAGGAGATCGACGATCTTCTTGGCCGCGTCGAGCTTCTTGGTCCCCTTGAGGATCAGGGCGAAGGTGCCGTCGTACCCCGTTCCCTCGGCGGGAACCGACCAGATGAGCGGATACCCGTCGTCGAGACGCTTCTTGACGTTCTCGTCGGAGGTGAGCCCCAGGATGAATTCGCCGCGGCCGACGAGGTCCGTCGGGGCGTTGCCGCTGCGGGTGTAGTGATGGATGTTCTTGTCGAGGGCCTCGATGAATTTCCACCCCTCGGCGTCGCCGTACAGCGCCAGGAAGGAGTACCGCATCATGTTGGCCGTGCCGGAGCTCAGCGGCGAGGGCATGACGATCTCACCCTTCCACTTCGGGTCGAGCAACTCCTTCCAGCTCTTGGGCATCGTCCGGCCCGCCTTGGCCAGCCGGTCCTTGTTGCCCACCAGGAGGAAGGAGAAGTTGCCGATGTTGTACCAGTTGCCCTGCGGATCCATGAATACATCCGCAACCCCCTTCCAGGCCGGGGATGCGTAGGGAACGGCCCAGCCGTTCTTCTTGGCCAGGTAGCCCGTGGACGATCCGCAGCCGATGATCATATCGGCGTTGAAGTTGGGGGCCTCCGCCTTGACCCGGGCCTCGATCTCCCCGAAGGACTGGAAGGTCTGGTTGACGGTGATGCCGGTCTTGTCCTTGATGAATTTGGCGATCTTGGCGTTATTGTCCGGAGAGGTGCCCATGTAGGCGTTGATCTCTTGGGCCGCGGCGCTGCCGGCAAGGGCCACGCAGAAGATCGCGGCGACAACGACTGCTACGCATTTTCCTTTCATACCGTTCCTCCAATCATGATGGGTATGCCATGTTAATCGTCGGAAACCGCACCCTTGGGCGGTCTCACCCCCGCTTGCGCCTCCTGCGAGACAACCTGTTTCATCCCTTCGTCCCGAAGGGTAGATACCAAGAAAACCGGTGACCTGTCAAAGAAATGAGGGAAAAGGCTCCCCTGGATGGGGCGTCCGCGACCCGCCGTTCGAATACGTTCTTACCTATATCGTTGGGCTCACAAGTCAAATTAATAAAAATTATATCACCCATGATAAATTATCATCATCCCGGCCGGGGAAGCGGTATCACTCCGATCTCGAAGGATTATCCTTGCCGGCGGCTCCCACAGCTGCCATGCTCGGCACCGAAGGGGGGCGCGAAGGGTCCCCCTACCCGCCGGAGAGAGACGGGCACGGGTGGCGACGCAATCGAGCCGCATCGCCCGGGGCAGCCTGTGCCGATCGATGGTCGAAGGAACGAAGGAAGGAAGGAAAGTAAAGAAAGAATCGGGGGGCGATCCGCCCCCCGGGGTGGTGAATAAACGGGCAGGCGCCTATCTTCTCCCGGACGGCATCTTCAGACCCCGTTCGGGCCGCGAGAAGCCGTGGCACCAGGAGCAGTCGTACTTCTTGTCTTTCACGTGTTTGTCGTGTAGCTTCGCATAGCCCGGCCTCTCTTCCCGTCCGTGGCACTGCCTGCAGGTCGTCTCCGGGGTCCCTTTCATCCGGTACCCCATGCCCTTCAGGTTCATCTGCGCCGCTGTCGCGGTGTGGCACTGGTTGCAGGTGAGGGCGTTGCCCTTCGGCATAACCTCGTGCGTTATCAGCTGGTAGGTGTCCGTCTCCACGTCGCTGTACGGAGTCGTATCGGAATACCCCATGTTTCGCAGACCGGCCTTTACCGCGGCCCCGTAATCGCCGGTCGCAAAATAGACCGCCGTGTCGAGCGCGACGAGCACGCCGGGACCGCCGGCCAGCGGCTGGAGTGCCTTCTTGTACTTGAAAGGATAGAGCTTGCTGGCCCGGTCGTTGATGCCGCCCTCGGGGCGCGATGTCCCGTACGCCCCGGACGCCGGGTCCAGCCATACCGTTTCCTTCAGGCTGTAGTTCCAGCTGAGGCCGTTCCAGAAGGCATACGCCGGTTTCAGGTTGCCGCCCCGCGTGATGGCCGGCTCCCAGCGGCCCAGTGCCGTATTCCATTCGGGGGTGAGCCAGTCGCGGTACACCTCCGTCGTTTCGGCAGCGGCTGTGTCCGCCGCGTTCCTGGCGTAGGTCGGGATGTGGCAGGTCTGGCAGGCCACGCGGCCGACGTGGCGGTCGATATTCTCGTTCCCATGGCCCTTCGCCGTCGCCTTGCCGGGATGGCAGGTCTGGGTGCTGCAGTTCATCTTTACGTCGAGATCGGTCTGCCGCAGATCGGAGCCGCGGCCGGCGATCCGGTGGTTTTGCGTCGTGTGGCACTGCTGGCAGCTGAGGTTGGCACCCGTCGTGGCCATGTGCACGTCGAAGGACCTGTCCGCCGTCGCGCCCTGCGCGAGCGCCATGTCGCCCCGCTTGTTGTTGTCGCCACCCCCGCCTTTGGCATGGCACTGCAGGCAGTTCGACCGCTCCGGTTCATGCACGGTGCGGACGGCCTGATCCATCGTCACGGTCATGCTCGCCGTGTCGGGCACGAACACGCCGTTGACCTTTTTCCGTTTGTACTGTTTTTGATGGCAGACGAGACAATCGACATTCTCAAGCTGGGCAACCGTGGCGGTTGCCTCGGGCTTCGCCCCCAGCCCCACGTGGCAGGAGCCGCAGGCGTTCCAGTTGCCCTGGATGGAGATGCAGTAGCTGTTGAGCGCCGTGCTCAGCTTCCCCTGGACCTCAGGCCCGTTGACCGTGTAGGGTGTAGGCCCCTGCCACTGGTAGTGGCTGGAACCGTGAACCTCGCGCGCCTCCGTCTGATGGCAGGCCAGACAGGTCTGGGGACCCTGCCACGACAGCCCGGCGTGCGGGTCGGCCGCGGATAGCTCCCCGGCAATCGCCAGAAGCACCGCGCCACCCAGGGCAACGTGCAGAACCGCTCCGATAAACCGTTTCTTCATAAAAACCCTCCTTTGTGTACAGGGAAGCATGCATCCCCACTAGTGATGCGGCGCCAGGCCGACCGCCGGTCTTCACGACGATTCCCGGGGCAAACCCGCGGCCTGTTCTGCCCGGTGGGGGCCATGCGGTCCCTATAAGCAGTATCCATACCAAAACGTATCTCGCTGATATACCTTGGTTATGAATACCGGAGTGGGCTGACGCGAAGGAATTTTCTGCCGGCAAGCGGAAGCGGGCCCTTCCGCCTGCAGCCGGCCCTCCTCTCAGAACAATTTGATTTCATGCAGGAACTTCATGCCTCTCGGCGGTGAATGGTTTTTCCTCCATACGCGTCAGGAAATTGATGCTGAGGCAGGGGTTTTCGAAACCCGCGGGGAGAAATATTCCTTGATCGCAGCCCTGTTTTGGTATAGGAGGTCGAGAGTTCATTCCCTCTCACCAGGGGTCTCTCAGAAGCGCCCTGCGCTCACCAGAACCGGTAGAGTATCCGCCCTATTATGGATGTACCTCTCCGGTCGCGCGTATCGCTGGCCGGGTCGCGCGGACCGGTGGAGACGTCGCGGCAGGACCGGAGGGCGGGCACGGAGAAACGCAGGGGCGCACGTTTCATTACACTTGAGGAGAAAGCAGCGATGAGTCGACCAAAGCGATTGCGGTATTGTGTGGACAACGAGTGGCGGGAGTCGAAGACGACCAAACCCTACATGCCCGTGACGGATTCGAGCACCGGTGCGGTCATCGCCGAGGCGCCCTGCTGCACCGTGGAAGAGGTGAACAGCGCCGTGGCGGCGGCAAAGGCCGCCTTTCCCGGCTGGTCCTCCCGGCCTGTCCAGCAGCGGATCGAGGTGATGTTCCACTTCCGCGCCCTGCTGGAGAAGCACCTGGACGAACTGACGCTGTCCGTCGCCACCGAGCTCGGCAAGAACCTCGACGAGGCCCGCGGGGACATCCTCAAGGCGATGGAGGTGGTGGAGGTAGCCTGCGGGGCGCCCATCCTGATGCAGGGCGATGCCCTGATGAACGTCTCCACCGGCCATGACACGGTCATGTACCGGGAACCGGTCGGCGTGTTCGCCGGGATCGTTCCCTTCAACTTCCCGGCCATGATCCCCTTCGGCTGGATGATCCCGCTCTGCATCGCCATGGGCAACACCTTCGTCCTGAAGTCGTCAAGCCTCACCCCGATGACGTCAATGCGAGTCCTGGAGCTGCTGATCGAGGCGGGCCTCCCGAAAGGGGTCGTCAACCTGGTCACCTGCAGCCGCGTCGAGGCGGAGTTGCTGCTGAAGCACCCCGATGTTCGGGGGATCTCCTACGTGGGCTCCACCTCGGTCGGCCTCCACATCTATTCGACGGCGGCGGCCCACGGCAAGCGCGTTCAGGCGCTCTGCGAGGCGAAGAACCACGCGCTGGTGCTCCGCGACGCCGCACTCGAACGGTCCGCCATCGGAATCATCAACTCCACCTTCGGCTGCGCCGGGATGCGCTGCATGGCCCTGCCGGCGCTCTGCGTCGAGGAGGCCTGCGCCGACGAGTTCATCTCTTATCTGGTAAAATACGCGAAGGCGCGGCGGGTGGGCTGCGCCTACGATCCGAAGACCGAGCTGGGGCCGGTGGTCTCGGCGGAACACAAGCAGTCGGTCATCGACTGGATCACCAAGGGGGTCGAGGAGGGGGCCGAACTGATCCTCGACGGCCGCACCGTCGTGGTTCCCGGGTTCGAGAACGGCCATTTCGTGGGTCCCACGATCTTCGACCACGTGCAGCCCGGGATGTGCATCGGCGACTGCGAGATCTTCGGGCCCGTCACCAGCATCAAGCGAGTCAAGGATTTCGAGGCGGGGCTGGCCGTCATGAACGACAACCGGTTCGCCAATGGTTCGTGCATCTTCACCCAGAACGGCAACTACGCCCGGGAGTTCGTCCGCAGGACCCACGGCGGGATGGTGGGGGTGAACGTGGGGATCCCCGTGCCCGTCGCCTACTTCCCCTTCGCCGGGCACAAGGACTCTTTCTTCGGTGACCTCCACGTGATGGGCAGGGACGGGGTGGCCTTCTACACCGAGGCGAAGTGTGTCACCTCCCGCTGGTTCAGCGAGGAGGACAAGCAGGAGAAGTGCGTCAGCACCTGGGATGGAACGATCACCCGGAAATAGGGTTCCGCATCCGGCCCCTGCGGCCCGCGGCGGAAATCCCGGCGATTGCGGCGCAAGCGGTTTGCGGTCGTTCGGCAACGGTTAACCATACAGTCCCACAGCTACTCCGCATGAATGCGGTATTACCAGAGGAGGTTTGACATGATCGAACAGTTCTTGAAGAGGGCAGACGCACGGAGATGTTCCCTATCGCAGCACGAACTCGAACGAAGGTGGAAGGGGCTGCGCGAACGGATGGCGGCAAAGAAGATCGATTACCTGGTGGTCCAGAGCCAGAACAGGGGCGTGGGCGGATACTTCCGCTATTTCACCGACCTGCCCGGCGGCAATTATCCCAACGCCGCGGTCTTCCCGCTCGACGGCGACATGGCGGTCATCTCGCACGGCCCGGCCTCGCCCGCCCCGCCGGCCAACCCGCCCGACTGGGCGCTCCGCGAAGGCAAGGTGAAGTTCAACACCCCTGCCTTTCCCAACGTGTGGTGGGAAGAGGGGTGGGATGCGGAGAAGGCGGTGGCGTACATGCTGAAGAAGAAACCCCGGAAGGTGGGTTTCGTCGGGATGGGAAACATGTCCGCGGCGCTGTATGCGAACATCATGAAGGGGCTGCCCGGGGTCGAGTTCGTCAACGCCACCGACCTGGTCGATGAGCTGAGGATGGTCAAGAGCGAGGAAGAGCTCGCGCTCCACCGCGAAGCCGCCTACATGCACGAGCAGAGCTACGAGGTGGCCCTCGAGTCGATTTGCCCCGGCAGGACCATCGAAGAGGTCATACTGGACATCCGCATCGCCCAGATGGAGGCGGGAAGCGAGGAGCAGCAGGTGGCCATCGCCTTCGGCCAGCCGAAGGAACCCCACCACCCCGGGCAGATGAGCTGGGGCAACACCGTCATCCGGCGGAAACTGCGGGAAGGCGACATCGTCAACCTGCTGGTGGAGTCGAGCATGGCGGGCGGCTACTGGTATGACATGCGGCGGTTCTTCTCGATCGGCCCTGTCCCCGCGGCCTACCGGGAAGCCTGGGAGATCGCCAGGGAGGCGCGGGCCATCATGGCGAAAAACTGCCTGCCCGGCCTGCTGCCGGGGGTCGCCGTGAAGGCCTGCGACAAGTTCCTGAAGAGCAAGGGGTGCCCGCCGGAAAACCGGGTTTCTGGACACGGCCAGGGTCTGGACCTGGTGGAGCGGCCGGTCTTCTTGAAGGACGAACTCTGCAAGCTCGAGACGGGAATGATCGTCTGCCTCCATCCCACGGCCAAGACGAAGAACGCCGCCGTGTGTCTGTCGGACACCTACGTCGTGACCGAATCGGGGGCGGTTCCGCTGTACCAGAGCCTCTTCGACAAAGACGAAATCGCCGTCGTCGGTTAACGGCGGCGCTCCGCAGGGGCACCGACCGGGCGCCGCTCCTTCCGGGAGGGGTATGACGAAAATCGTTGTGGCGTGCGGCTTCGGGCTTGTCGAGCAAGCCCGGGCCGCGCTGGAGGAGGTCGCCCAGGTCACCGTACTGACCGACGACTCGGAAGCGGCACTGCGGACGGCGCTGCGGGATGCGAACACCCTCCTGGTAAGCATCCGGCCCGTCATAACCAGAAGCTTCATCGAGTCGGCAGGACAGCTGCGGCACATCGCCCGGCTGGGTGTCGGGGTGGACACCGTCGACCTCGCGGCGGCGACGGAGCGCGGGATCTTCGTCACGAACGTTCCCGAGGTCACCTCCGACTCCGTCGCCGAATTCACCATGACGCTGCTGTTGGCGCTCGCCAAGAACATCTGCCGCGGCGACCGCGCGGTCAAGGAGGGCCGCTGGCCCGAGCGGCTCCAGCTGATCCGCGAGAACATCGAACTGAACGGAAAGACGCACGGCATCGTCGGCCTGGGGAACATCGGACGCCGGGTGGCGGTCCGCTGCCGTGCCTTCGGCATGCGGGTCCTCTACACCAAGCGCAACCGGGACCCGGAGGCCGAGCGAACGCTGGGGGTGGAGTATGCCCCCCTCGACACCCTGCTCAAGGAATCCGACAGCATCAGCCTCCACCTCCCCCTGAGCGAAGAAACGCGCAGCCTGATAGACCGGCCCCGTCTGGAGGCGATGAAGCCCTCGGCGTTCCTGATCAACCAGGCCAGGGGCGAGGTGGTGGACGGGGAGGCCCTCGTCTGGGCCCTCAGAGAGGGCAAGATCGGCGGGTATGCCACGGACGTGTACAGCCAGGAGCCTCCCGATCCGCACGACGAGCTGTTTCAGTTCAAGAACGTGGTCGCCGCACCCCACCTCGGCGGGGGAACCCGCGAGGCCCGTCTGCGCGCCTGCATGACCGTCGTTTCCGAGGTGCTCAGGATCATCCGCGGGGAGATGCCGAACAACCTGGTGAACAGGGAGGTGCGGGAACGAACGGCCCGTTGAACCACGGCGGGCACGATCCCGCAGAAGCCGAAGACCATTCTTATCCCGGGCGGTGATGCCCATCTTTGAAAGGAGATGTGCCATGAAGGGAGAGGCCAGGAGCGGACGGGGTGTGGTACGATGGGGGTTCGGGGGCGGTCGGGGGCGTCACGGAGCCGCAGCGCAGCGGGCTACGGCGATCACCTCGATCTTCGCCCTTGCGCTGCTCCTGGTCGGCATTGCGGCCGCACCGCTTCACGCGCAGGCCTACCCGAACAAACCGATCCGCTTTGTCTTCCCCTTTCCGCCGGGAGGACCGACCGACATCCTCGGCCGTCTGATCGGCCAGAAGCTTGCCGACCGGCTGGGCCAGCCGGTGGTCCCGGAGAACAAGCCCGGCGCCGGGGCCAACATCGGGCTCGAGATCGGGGCCAAGGCCAAGCCCGACGGCTACACCATCACCCTTGCCTCGCCCTCACTTTCGATCAGCCCGACCCTGTACAAGAAGCTGAACTATGATTCGGTCAAGGATTTTGCGCCGATCGCCCTGGTCGCCGAGATCCCCAACGTCCTGCTCGTCCCCTCCTCGTCTCCGCTCAAGAGCCTCCGGGAGTTGATCGAATACGCCAAGGCCAACCCCGGCAAACTCAACTTCGGCTCGGGCGGCATCGGAACCTCGAACCATCTCGCCAGCGAGCTGTTGAAAAACCTCGCCCAGATCAACATCGTCCACGTGCCGTACAAGGGGTCCAACCAGGCGATGATCGGCATGATGGGCGGCGAGGTGGGCATGGTAGTGGTCGGCATCCCGCCGTCGCAGGCGCAGATCAAGGCCGGCAAGGTCCGGGCCCTCGCGGTCCTCAGCGAGCAGCGTCTGCCGGCCTTTCCGGCCATTCCGACGGCGAAGGAGGCCGGTGTCGAGAACTTCGAAGTGACCACCTGGTACGGCGTTCTCGCGCCTGCCGGGACGCCCCGCGACGTCGTCACCCGCCTGAACGCCGAATTGACCAAGATCGTTGCAACGGCCGATACCCGGGAGAAGATGCAGGCCGCCGGGTTCGAGCCGATGTCGAGCACCCCGGAAAAGTTTGCAGAATTCGTCAAAACCGAGATCGTACGCTGGGGAAAAGTCATCAGGGACGCCAACATAAGCGTCGAATAGCCAGAATCGGAGGTTGTGATCGTGAGTGAAAGGCAAACGGGGGCGCGTTTCTTGGCCGAAACCTTCAAGGGGTACGGGGTGACCCACGTCTTTTTCGTTGAGGCGATCCTGAGAAAAACCATGGTAGAGTTGGAGGCGCTGGGGATACGCCGGATCCTGACCCATTCCGAGAAGGCCGCCGCGTACATGGCGGACGGCTACGCCCGGGCCACGCGAAAGCCGGGGATCTGCATGGCCCAGTCGGTCGGTGCGGCAAACCTGGCCTCGGGGCTCCAGGACCCTTACCTGGGCTCATCGCCCGTCATCGCCTTCACCGGCAAGAAGCCGCCGCTCTGGCAGAACCGCAACTCCTACCAGGAGGTCGACCACAATCCGCTGTTCGCGGCAGTGACCAAGTACAACGTCACCGTGGACACAGCCGACCAGCTCCCCCTCTACGTCCGGCAGGCGTTTCGGGAGGCCACATCGGGCCGGCCCCGGCCGGTTCACCTGGATATCGCCGGCGGGTACATGGGGGCGGGCATCGAATCCGCCGCGGGGAATTTTCCCCTGCTCGTCGAGGAGCGGTTCACCGGGATGCCGGCGTTCAGGCCTGAACCGGAGGCAGACGCCCTGGCGCAGGCGGTGGAGCTCCTCCGGACGGCGGAGCGCCCCGTGATCGTCGCCGGGGGGGGGGCGCGCTCCTCGGGGGCGGGGCCGGAGATCGCCGCCCTGGCCGAGAAGCTCTCGATCCCGGTGGCCACGTCGCTCGACGGCAAGGACACCCTCGCCGATACCCACCCCCTGAAGGTGGGAATCGTCGGTTCCTATTCCCGCTGGTGCGCCAACCGGCTCGTCGCCGAGGCGGACCTGGTGCTGTACATCGGCAGCGGCACCGGAGACCAGGTGACCAACGACTGGACGATCCCGCGGATGGGGACGGCGGTCATCCAGATCGACATCGACCCGTCCGAACTGGGGAGGAGCTACCCCAACCGGGTCTCGCTAATGGGAGACGCCCAAGCCACCCTCCGGCGGATGCTCGGGCTGATCGGCGAGAAACGGGAGAATCCTGCCTGGGTCGGGCGCTGCCGGCAGCTCGTGACCGACTGGGAGAAGGAGATGGAGCCGCTCTGCCGTTCCGAGGCCGTACCGATCCGCACGGAGCGGCTCTGTCGCGAGATCGGCGACGCCTTTCCCGCCGACGGGCTCCTGGTGGCCGACACGGGGTGGGCCGGGATCTGGACGGGCGCGCTGGTCAATTACCGCACGCAGGGACAGGGCTACATCCGCGCGGCGGGGTCCCTCGGCTGGGCATTTCCGGCGGCGCTGGGCGCCAAATGCGGCGCCCCCGAGCGACCGGTGGTCTGCTTCACCGGCGACGGCGGGTTCTACTACCACCTGACCGAGCTGGAGACGGCCAGCCGTTGCGGGATCAACGTGGTGACCGTGGTCAACAACAACCAGCACCTCCGGCAGTGCGTCGACGGAATTCATGCGGCATACGGCAGCCGGCCGGGAAACCCCGACGAGCAGTGCAAATTCACGAAGACCGATTTCGCCCGGCTCGCCGAGGAGATGGGCTGCGTCGGGATCCGGGTGGAGAAGCCCGGCGAGATCGCCGCGGCGTTCAAAGAGGCCCTGTCGCTGAACAGGCCGGTGGTGGTCGACGTGGTCACCGATCCCGCCTGCCGGGCCCCCGGCCCCTGGACGCCGCCCGTGAAGTGAGGGCCGGCGATCGGCGCAACAATCATCCCTGCCGGATGCGGATACTACGATCAGCACAGGGTGGAGAGAGCGAGAAAGGGGAAGGGAATGAAGACGAGAAGGGTCGTGACCGGGCACAATAAGGACGGCCGCAGCGTGGTCAAATGGGATTCCGCACTGGAGGGCACGCCGGGCCGGCCGCGCTTTGAAAAGGTGGAGCTCTGGGCAACCGACACCCTGCCGGCTCGTCTCACCGAGGACGATCCGACCACCTGGGAGATGGGGACCAGCTTGGCGAACGGATCGGTGTTCCGGTTCTGCCGGTACGAGCCGGGGGTGGCCGAGCGCTGGCATCGGACCGATTCGATCGATTACGGCATCGTCATCTCCGGGGAGATGTGGATGCAGCTCGACGAAGGAGAGGTGCACCTCAAGGCCGGCGACGTGGTCATCCAGCGGGGTACCATCCACAACTGGGTCAACCGGGGGAGCGAACCCTGCGTGATGGCCTTCATCCTGATCGCCACGGAGGGGGCCGCCTCCACGGGCTGGTAGCCAACCTCCCCCGCTGCCGCGCCACCGGCAAGGCATCGACGTGCAGAGATACCCCCGGGAGCGGAACCGCCGGGGGAGAGAAACCGGGAACCGCTCGAGGGGTTCCTGAAGGAAGCGAAATAACCCCCCACGGCAGGGATCGGAGTAGCCCTCTGCTGCCGCCCCTCCTGCCATGCTAAGAAACAGCCGCAGTCCTCACGTCGGCAGGCGCGCGGACCGGTGCTGGACAATCATCCTGCTTTCGTAGGTATCCCCTATCATTCTGCTGGTACTCTACCCTTATTGACGACGCCACCGCAGGTCAATAATCTATGCCAGACCAAAGGTTTTATTACAGCAAAGAAAATGCCAAGACAACGGCCGAGACAATGTAGTGCCTAATTGTTCTGATTGAAAAGGGTTCTCGCGAAAAAGGCGCAGGGTGGGCCAGGAATTCCGGAGGATATCTCCTTCAGCATCCGAAGGGATTCCCCTCCAGCAGCCCTGCCCCGGCAAGGGGTAGATCGGATCGGAAAGGACAGGCCCAGGTTGTTAAGAAAACTACCCAAGCATACGGCCATGGTACTGTCGCCGGCGGTGCGGTATCTCCTCCTCGCCCTTGTCGTCGTACTGTGTTATTCCATCGTCGGCGCGGCGCTCGACGTCCACCCCAATCTGCAGCGCACCGCTGACTGTCTGCTGTGTAAATTCACCCAGAATCTTTCCTCCGCAGAGGGTTCTACCCCGCACTCGCTCCTGCCTGTTCCGGCGCTCCTGCGCCCGATGCCGCCAATCCGCGGTTCGTCCTCTTCCGTCACTACCGCTCTCCCCCCGCTCGGTTCACGATCGCCCCCGGGTTTCTCCCCGCTCTGCTGAGCGGCCCCGGCGTTGCCATCCCTGGCGGCCGGTCCCCGCTCACGTCGCAGGCATCCCGAACCGCAAACCCGCAGCGCGGATTTCGGAAGGCGTCCCTGACGCACTCCGGGGATTCCCTTCCGCCGCTGCCGAGACAAAGGAGAATGGGAAATGAACGCTACCAGAAGAAGCACCGCAGCAGCCCTGTGGATGATCAGCCTGCTGCTCCTGACCGCGCTCGGCGTCACCGGCTGCGGCGGCGGAGGGGGCAGCAGCAGCAGCGAGCCCCCCACGATAACGGTGACGGCCTCCCCGACCGTCGTACAGGGACAGGCCGCAGCGATCACCGTCACCGGGAGGTACGCCCAGGACCCGGCCGTTCCCCTCACCTACACGGTGAACGGCACACCGCGGAGCCTCGTCCTCAACGCCGCGACAGGGGCCTGCACCTGGACACCGGCCTATGACGAGATCGGGACCCACACGCTGAAATTCGCCGTGAGCACCGGATACCAGTCGGCGAGCCAGACCGTCCAGATCAAGGTGACGCCCAACACCGCGGTAGACAACACCGCTGCGCTGAAGGGGGGAACGCTCGACCCGCTGGCCATCCCCAAATACGTGACCCCGCTGGTCATCCCGCCGGTCATGAAGAACACCGGCGCGGCGGACAACTACGCCATTGCCGTGCGTCAGTTCAAGCAGCAGATCCTCCCCGGGGGGATCTGGAACACCGTCACCGGCCGCCTGGACGGTTTCCTGCCCACTACCGTCTGGAGTTACGGGCCGAATACCGACCCGGCGCCCGACTCGACGGCCCTGGGGGGAGGGGCAGGCATCGCCCCGGCGCCCAACTCCCAGTTCAACTACCCCGCCTATACGATCGAGACGCGGGCCGACACCCAGGTGAAGGTCCGCTGGATCAACGACCTCGTCGACGCCAGCGGCAACTACCTGCCCCATCTGCTCACGATCGACCAGACGCTGCACTGGGCGAACCCGCCCCGGGAGTGCGCCGAAGGGCCGGCGCGGTCCGACTGCATGGGGATGAACCCCGCCCCCTACACCGGGCCGGTGCCGATCGTCACCCACGTCCACGGCGCCCATGTGGCGGGCCACAGCGACGGCTACCCCGAGGCGTGGTGGCTGCCGGCAGCGCGGAACATCCCGGCCGGGTACGCCCGGTCGGGGAACCTGTTTGACGATTCGACCGGCACCAACCCGGGCAACCTGGGGTATGCCGATTTCCTGTACCGCAACGACCAGCCGGCGACGACCATCTGGTACCACGACCACGCCCTGGGAATGACCCGCAGCAACGTCTACGCCGGTCCCGCCGGGTTCTGGCTGATCCGCGGCGATCATACCCCGCCGGCCGGCGGCGGTCCCGTGGTCCGGGATGCGGTCGACGACTCCGGCACGGCAGCGCCAAACGACGGGAAGCTTCCCGGACCGCCGCCGGTGGCGGGCAATTCGGTCCTGGCGCTCAACATCCCCGGCGATCCGGTGCGCAACGCCGTCCGGGAGATCCCGATCGTCGTCCAGGACCGCTCCTTCAACGCCGACGGGTCGCTCTTCTACCCGGATAAGCGGGCCTTCTTCGAGGGTCTTGAACCGGGCGGCCTGAAGATCAAGTTCAGCCCCGATTCCGACATCGCCCCGTACTGGAACCCCGAGGCCTTCTTTAACGTCATGGTGGTCAACGGGGTGAGCTGGCCGAAGCTCGACGTGGCGCGGGCCAAGTACCGGTTCCGGCTGCTCAACGGCTGCAACTCCCGGTTCCTGAACCTGGCCCTGTTCGTCGTCAACCCCGCCACCGGCCGGATCGACAAGACCCGGGAGGTCCCCTTCTACATGATCGGGACCGAGCAGGGCGCCCTGCCCAAGGTGGTGAAGATCCGTACCGGGTTCGCCACCCAGCTCCCGGGCAACGGCACGTCGCCGGCGGACGTGGCGGCGCCCGACCCCGACCAGGCCCTGCTCCTGGCCCTGGCGGAGCGGGCCGACGTGATCGTCGATTTTTCGGAGCTCGCCGACGGGACGATCGTGCGGATGGTCAACACGGCGCCCGACTCGCCCTTCGGCGGGTTCAACGGCGAGGCCGGGGAAGACGATATGGCTGACCCGCTCACCACCGGGCAGGTGATGCAGTTCATCGTCAACAACAACCTGACCGGCGCCAGCCCCACCGATCCCGGCGGGGCTACCCCGGCCACGGCGGTGGCGCGGCTGGTCCTCAACCCCGAGGCAACGCTCGGCGCGGCCTCCCGCCTGCGGCAGGTCTCGCTCAACGAGGAGATGTCGATCCAGGTCTGCGTAATCACGGACAATGACGGATCGACGATCACGCAGCTCACCTCCGTCGCCCCGGCGGCGAACGAGGCCGACATCCCCCGCTTCCTGGCCGCCTGCGAGGCAGCGGGCGGCGAGCCCTTCGGCCCGAAGGCGGCCATGCTGGGGACGGTCAACCTCACCGATCCCGACTCGCCCGTCGGCATCCCGCTGAAATGGACCGACATGAGCGGCGCGAGCACCCCCGTCACCGTGACCCTGACCAGCGGGGCGACCCGGCAGATCAACGTCACGGAGAACCCCCGGGTGGGCGACGTGGAGGAGTGGGACATCTATAACTTCACCGCGGACGCCCACCCGATCCACCTGCACCTGGTGCGGTTCCAGGTGCTCAACCGGAGGCAGTTCGACGGGACCGCGAGCCCCCACGGCAGCCTCCAGCCCTGGGAGACGGGGTATAAAGACACCTTCATCTCCTACCCGGGCGAGGTGGCGCGGATCAGGGCGAAGTTCACCATCCCGGGGCTGTACGTGTGGCACTGCCATATCGTCGAGCACGAGGACAACGAGATGATGCGGCCCTACGTCGTCTCGCCCTGACAATCACCTGCCATCCCGCCTCCCTTCCCGGGAGCGGGGCGATGCAGTCAACCCGGTCGGCGGGGGGTGCTCAAGGCCCCCCGCCGGTCTTTCGGAGCACTCCTTCCCCCCTGCCCCAACCGGCCCTCCCGGCGGGGCCCGTCCATCGGCGAACCGGCTGCCGTCCCCGGCGGGTAATGAGTGCCCGAATCACCGGGAGCGGAAACATTTTCCTGACGGACCGTCGGTTTTTTCCCACCCCGCGGCTGTCGCCTCTACGCTCCGTGCCCGCGGGCACCGGGGCCGAGGCCTTGCCCTGCCGGTAGCGGCCCCTTCCCGAGTCCCCTTCTTCCCCCTGAACTCACGGCTGCGGCGGATTTTGGACGTCCGGGTGAGTCCCCCGCGCAACCGGCGCGGTCGTCACCGCCGCTTCCGCTTCCCCGCTCTATCGCTGGCACATTTTCTGCATCTTTGTTTACAGACGACGGCAAGAAACCGAAAACGAGGTGCCCGATGCTGCTGCAAGCGATCTGTTCTTTCGTAGCCCTGGCGGTGATTTTCTTACTGGAATTCAACCTCGAGGTGACCGAGATGGGGCTGGCCTCGAACTTCAACGCCCTGCTGATCGTCCTGGGCGGGACGGTGCTGGCGACCCTCATCGCCCATCCCCGCGCGCAGCTGACAGCCACCTTCCGGCTCCTGCGGAGATCCTTCGCTGCCGGCGGCGAGGTCGATTCGACCATCGAAACCATCGTGAATCTGGCCCGGGTCTTCCGCAACCGGGACCTCCGCCTGCTCGAGAAGGAGGTGAACAGGCTGCCCCCGGGGCTCCTGCGGATCGGCGTCGAATCGATCTGCTATCAGTACAGCCGCGACAACATCGAACAGATCATGCAGCGGGAAGCTGCGGCGGCCTACAACCGGTATGCCACCTCCCACAAGATCCTGCACAGCATGGCCCGCCTCGCCCCCGCCCTGGGGCTTGCCGGGACCATCGTCAGCCTGATCCGCATCTTCAGCCATATTACAGATCCGCAGAACCTCATCGGGTACATGGCCGTGGCGCTCTTGTGCACCTTTTACGGCGTGATCCTGGCCAACCTCTTCTTCGCCCCGCTGTCCAACAAGCTCAAGGAGTTCATGGACCAGGAAGAGCTCCGGCTGCAGATGGTCCAGGAAGGGATCCTCGACCTGTACGACAGCGAGCACCCGCGGGCGATCCGCTACAAGCTGGAGACGCTGATGCAGGGTTCCGGAACGCTCGACCGGACCGCCCCCCCGCCCAAGGTGGTTCTGCTTGCCTCCTATGAAAAGGCCAGGGGAGCGAACGGGTGATTGCACCGTCAAGAAACCGTCAGTTATCCGAACGGAATCCGGACCGGATGCCGTTGAACCGGAAGAGTCCCCCGGCGCGTTTTCCCAAGAAGGCGCTCCCCGCCGACGCGGGAAACGAGATCTGGCTCGTGACGCTGAGCGACCTGCTGATGCTGCTGTTGATCTTCTTCGTCCTGCTGTTTGCCGTGATCCTGCACCGGCAGAACCAGGCAGTGGCCACCCCGGCAGCCCCGCCGCCTCCGGCTGCGTCCGTCGAAGCCCCTCCCGCGCCCGCACTGCCGCCGGCCCGGGACGTCGTCCCCCCCCCGCCATCGCAAACGGCGGCGCTGGAGGCGGACCTCGCCGAGCTGCTCGGAGAGCGGACCGAACGGGAGGTGACGCTGGAGCGGCGCTCCAACACCATCGTCGTGACCCTTCCCGAACGGATCGTATTCGACTCCGGCAGGTCGGAACTCAAAGGCTCGGTGCAGCCGCTGCTGGAACAGGTGGCCCGCTTCATCCGCAACCATCCGGAGGTGGCGGTCGAGGTCCACGGCCATACCGACGACCGGCCGATCAGCAGCCCGCGGTTCCCCTCCAACTGGGAGTTGTCCGCCGACCGTGCCACCCAGGTCGCCAAGGCCCTCGTCCGTCTGGGAACGGACCCGGTGCGGCTGTCCGTTCGGGGCTTCGGCGAATACCGTCCGCTCGCCGCCAACGACAGCGACCTCAACCGGGTGAAAAACCGGCGGGTGGAGGTCCAGTTCTCCCTCCTGTCCGCCGGGCCCTGACCGCCCCGCACCGCGGAAAAACGGCTTGACATGCCGCGGGGTCATCCCTATCGTCACCCGTGAGGGGCGTCTTGCCCCGGGCAAGCGGGCAACGGACCGGGGTGTGCCCCGCAGTGTTGCCCGTTGCTCTCCTGTTCAACTCCCCGGATGCGGGGCTGCCACTCGACTGTCCCGGAAGAGGGGAAGACGGTACGCGATTACGGAGGTGCGCCGTGAAACCGACCCTGCGCGTCATGACCGAGCAGCCTTTCAACGCCGAAACCCCGGCCGAGCACCTCACCTCCTGGATCACCCCCACTGCGGTTTTCTTCAGCCGCAACCAGGGCGCCATCCCGGCGCGCCGCATCTCGCTGAAGCGCTGGCGGCTCACCGTGGAGGGGGAAGTGGATCGCCAGCTCACCCTGACCTTCGACGAACTCTGCCGCCTCCCCCGGGCGATCGCAGCCGACACCCTGGAGTGCTCGGGCAATGGCCGGTCGCTCCTCGGCGAACGGACCTCGGGCAACCCCTGGACGATCGGCGGGGTGGGAAACGCCGTCTGGGCCGGCGTGTGGCTCCGGGATGTGCTCGCTGAGGCGGGCCTGAAACCGACTGCCCGGCACGTGGCCTGCGAGGGGTTCGACACCCCCTTGGGCACCGCCGGGGTCAAGTTCATCCGCAGCATCCCCCTGGCAAAGGCGCTCGCCTCGACGCTCCTCGCCACCGAGATGAACGGCGAGCCCCTGCCGCTCAAGCACGGCTACCCGCTGAGGGCGCTCGCCCTGGGGTGGACCGGCGCCAACTGCGTGAAATGGCTCTCCCGCATCATGGTCCGGGAGCAGCCCTGGGAGGGGTTCTACATGGACAGCGTCTACCGGTTATTCCCGAAGGGGCAGGATCCCCGGTCGGGAGAGGTGGTCACGGCAATCAAACTCAAGGCGATCATCACCCGGCCGCAGCCGGCCGCGAAGATCGCGACAGGGAGCGTCGCCATCCTGGGGGCGGCCTACGCGGGCGAGGCCGACGTGGCGCGGGTCGATGTCTCGACGGACGGCGGCGCGACCTGGCGACCCGCCGAGTTCATCGGCCCCCACGAGCCCTATGCCTGGCGGCAGTGGCAGTTCCTCTGGGAAGCGCGGGGGCCGGGACAATACAGGATCATGGCCCGCGCCTTCGACACCGAGGGCCGCGCGCAGCCGATGGAAGCCGCGCTCAACGCCCTCGGCTACGGCAACAACGGCGTCCGGGAGCACGCGGTGGCGGTGACGATCGCCTGAAGGGAAATGCGCGTTGCGCGTCTTTTCAGTACCCCGCCCCGGCCTCCACCTCGCCGATCGCCTCGTCGAGGATGTCGAGCGCCCAGTCCAGCTCCTCGCGGGTGATGACCAGGGCCGGCCGGAGGGTGATGATATTGCCGTCGATCGTCTTGAAGGCGAGCCCCCGCTCCAGGCACTTGAACATGATCGCCTCGGCCTCCCGAGGAGCGCGCTCCTTCGTCTGACGGTCGCGGACCAAGTCGATCCCGATGTGGAGCCCGATCCCCGTGACCGACCCGATCAGCGGATGACGCCCGGCCATAGCCCGCAGCCGTTCGAGCGCGTGGGCCCCCAGGTTCGCGGCGCGGCCGCAGAGGTCCTCCTGTTCGATCACCGCGATCTCCGCCAGGGCCGCGGCGGCAGACAGGGCGTTCTTCTCGTGGGTGTAGTGGCCGACCGAGCGGTCCGGGCAGCAGTTGTACTTTTCCTGCGTGACGATCCCGGCCAAGGGGACGATCCCGCCGCCGAGCGACTTGCCCAGGACCAGGATGTCGGGCGTGAGAAAGTGCTCGCTGGCGAACATCCGCCCGGTCCTGCCGAACCCCTCGATCACCTCGTCGAAGATCAGAAGCGCCCCGTATCTTACGCAGAGCTCCCTGACCCCTTCCCAGTACCGCCGGCTGGGCACCACGGGGTTGGCCGAGATCGGCTCGCCGATCACGGCCGCCATCTCCGGCTCCCGCCTGAGGACCAGCTCGATCTGCCTGAGGCATTCGGCATCCACATCCTCCTCGCGGGTGAACCGCCAGGGGTTCCGGTAGTAGTTGGGGAACTCCACGTGGAAGGCGCCGGGGACGAGCGGGCCGAGGCCGCCGTGGAAATGCTCCTCCCCCCCCACGCCGGCGGCCCCGAACCCTGCCCCGTGGAAGGAGTCCCAGTAGGAGATCGTCTTGAACCGGCCGGTGACATACCGGGCGAGCTTCAGCGCCATCTCGATGGCGTCGCTCCCCGAGGGACAGAACAGCGACCGGCTGAGGCCGCCGGGCGTGATCTCGGCCAGCTTCTTCGCCAGCCGGACCATGGGAAGGTTGGTGTACCGCCGCGGGCAGAAGCTGAGCCCTTGGTCGAGCTGCTCCTTGACCGCCCCGACCACTGCCGGGTGGTTGAACCCGGCGTTGTGGACCCCGTTGCCGTGCATGTCCAGGTACCGTTTCCCGTCGAGGTCCTCCAGCCAGGCCCCCTCGGCGCGGGCGAGCACGTTGAGCACCGGCGTGGAGAGGCTCTGGTGGAGGAAATACCGGCTGTCCTCGTCGAACCACATCCGGGCCTCTCCCGCGAGATTCCGCTCCCAGTACCGCTGCCGGGCCTCGGTGGTGTTCACATCCCCCTGTTCCGCTGCGGGCCGGACTCCTCTGCCCGCCTGCCGGTCAATCGCCATCGCCAGCCCCCTCGTTTGTTCCGGATCCCGGCACCTGCCCCGGACACCGATCCGGGGTTCGCCGGGGTGACGCCTCCTCATCTGGGTTGCCATTATTCGTTCATCCGCGGCCCCGGGGCAAGGGAAAAAAAGTGATCCATTCCATAAGAAAAGAGGAATTGACTTGCGCAAACGGGGATGTTACGGAAAACACGGTCGAATCATCATCCCATCGCTGAGCAAGGAGCTGCCCCATGGAAAAGCTGCACCGGTCGGAAGGCGACATCAACATCTCTCCGCGCCGCAAACGCTGGCAGGACGAGAATCTCGACGCCGAGACCCGGGCCCTCCTCGCCGAGGACGAGAAATACTTCCTCCGCCAGTCCCTCTCCACCCCCTGCCTGAACGGGCTTGGCGCCTGCGACGGGATCTGGGTCGAGGACCTCCAGGGCCGGCGGTACATGGACTTCCACGGGAACAACGTCCACCAGGTGGGGTTCGCCAACCCGGCGGTGATCGCCGCGATCAAGGAACAGCTCGACGGCGGGCTCTCCTTCTGTACGCGGCGGTACACCAACCGCGTGGCAGTGGACCTGGCGAAGAAGCTCGCCCAGATCGCGCCGGGGGACCTCAGCAAGGTCCTGTTGTGCCCCGGCGGGGCGGAGGCGATCGGCATGGCGCTCAAGCTCGCCCGGATCGCCACGGGCCGCCACAAGACGATCTCCATGTGGGACTCCTTCCACGGGGCGTCGCTCGACGCGATCTCGGTCGGCGGCGAGGCGGTCTTCCGCCAGGACATCGGGCCGCTCCTGCCCGGCACGGAGCACGTGCCGCCCCCGGACGAATACCACTGCCTCTACCAGTGCCGCGGCCGCGGCGGCTGCGACATGATGTGCGCCCGGTACGTGGAGTACGTCCTGGAGAAGGAAGGCGACGTGGCGGCGGTGATCGCCGAGCCGATCCGGAGCACACCCTACATCCCGAAGCCCGAATACTGGCAGATCATCCGCAAGGCCTGCGACCGTCACGGGGCGCTCTTGATCTTCGACGAGATCCCCCATGCCCTCGGCAGGACCGGCCGAATGTTCACCTGTGAGAACTTCGCCGTCGTCCCCGACATGCTGGTGATCGGCAAGGGGCTGGGCGGCGGCATCCTCCCGCTGGCCGCCCTGATCGCCCGCGAGGGGCTCGACGTGGCGGCAGACCGCGCCCTGGGCCACTACACCCACGAGAAGAGCCCGGTCGCCTGCGCCGCGGCCCTGGCCACGATCCGGTACGTGGAGGAGAACAACCTCGCCGCACACGCCCGCGAGCTCGGTCAATACGCACTCGCCAGGATGGCGGCGATGATGGAGCGCCATCCCCTGATCGGCGACGTACGCGGCCTGGGGCTGTTTCTGGGCATCGAGCTGGTGAAGGACCGGGCAACGGGCGAGCGGGCGAGCGAGGAGGCGGAGGCGGTGATGTACGCGGCCCTCAGCCGCGGGCTGAGCTTCAAGCTCACGATGGGAAACATCCTCACCCTGACCCCGGCGCTGACGATCACCCGCGCCGAGCTGGACCGGGCACTGGACATCGTCGAGGCCTGCATCGGGGAGGTCGAACAGGACGCGTGAGGGGCGGCACGCGGCAACGGCCCGCGCCGGACCCCGTCCCCCCCGGCGTTGGCGTTCCTTCATCCTGCCGGCGCTTTTCCCCTCGCATTTCCTGACCGCTGCCGGGACGCGAGGGCCGATCGTGCAGCGCTGCGCCGCCCGGCCGGCCCCCTACAGCATCTTTTCCCGCTTCCTGCTGAAAAAGGGGATGAAATTACTCAGCATCAGCACCAGGGCGATCCCCAGACAGACTGCCGAGAGCGGGCGGGTGAAGAAGATCGCGAAGCTCCCCTGGGAGAGGAGCAGCGCCTGTCGCATGGCCACCTCCAAGAGGGGCCCCAGGATGAAGGCCAGGCACAGGGGCGCCGGGTCGAACCCGAACTTGCGCATCAGGTAACCCAGGATCCCGAAGGCCAGCATCAGCCCCAGGTCGATCGTCTTGAGGTTGATCGCGTAGACGCCGATGATGCAGAAGAGCATGATCAGCGGGAAGATGATCCGGTAGGGGACCTTCAGCACCTTTACCCACATCCCGATCAGGGGCAGGTTCAGGATCAGGAGCATCACGTTGCCCACGTACATCGAGGCGACGATGCCCCAGAAGACGTCGGGGTGCTCCGAGAAAAGCATCGGACCGGGGCGGACCCCGTGGATCATCAGCGCCGCGAACAGGAGAGACACCGTCCCGTTCATGGGGATCCCCAGCGACAGTAGGGGGATGAGGGCGGAACCCGCGGCAGCGTTGTTGGCCGACTCCGGCCCCGCCACACCGGCGATCTCGCCCGTTCCGAACCGCTCAGGGTGCTTGGAGACCTTCTTCTCGACGATGTAGGACATGAAGCTGGCGATGATCCCCCCGCCGCCCGGGATCATCCCCAGGAAGAACCCCAGGAGGGAGCCGCGGGTGATGGCGCCGGCGCTCTGCCGCCACTCCTCGCGGTTCGGCAGCAGGTTCGTGATCTCCACCTTCGAGACGGTCTTGACGGCGCTCTTCTCCAGTTCCGAGAACACCTCGGCGATCCCGAAGAGCCCCATGATCAGCGGGACGATGCCAACCCCATCGGCCAGCTCGAGCAGGTCGAAGGTGAAGCGGTTCGTGCCGTTTACCAGGTCGATCCCCACCCAGGAGAGGAGCATGCCCAGCAGCGCCGACATCAGGGCCTTGAGCGCCGACTTGGTGGAGAGGTAGGTGGCCAGCACCAGCCCCATCAGGACAAGGGAAAAGAATTCCGGCGGGCCGAACTTAAGGGCCGCCGCCGCCAGGGGGACTGCCAGGAGCATCAGCCCCACGACGCTGAAGGTGCCGGCGATGAAGGAGCCGATGGCGCAGATGCCCAGCGCGGGCCCCGCCTTCCCCTTCAGGGCCATCTGGTAGCCGTCCACACAGGTCATGACCGAGGCCGCCTCGCCCGGGATGCTCACGAGGATCGAGGTGGTCGACCCCCCGTACATGGAGCCGTAGTAGATCCCCGCCAGCATGATGATCGACCCCACGGGGGTGATCTGCAGGCTGATGGGCAGCAGGATGGCCATCGCGCCTGCCGGGCCGATCCCGGGCAGTACGCCCATCAGCGTCCCCAGCAGGACCCCCAGGAAACAGAACAGGAGGTTGTCAGGGGTCAGCGCGACCTGAAAGCCGTAGAGGATGTCCGTCCACATAGCGCCACCGTCTCTCGCCGAACAGATGAACAGGGAGGCCCGCCCCCGGCCGGGGGCGGGCCATCCCTCCTTGGGTATTCAACGGCTCAGCCGAGCCGGAGCAGTCCCTGGGGCAGGTTGACCTGCAACAGGGTAGAAAAGAGCAGGTAGCTGAGCACGGAGGTCGCGGCCGACCAGGCCACGGCGCCGATCCAGCTTCCCTTTTCGTAGATCTGGAACAGCAGGAACAAGAACGCAAAGGTGCACAGGACGTACCCCACCGGGGTCATCAGGAAGATGTAGGCAAAATTCGCCGCGACGACCACCAGGATCCGCCAGCCGTGGGTCCTCTCTGCGCTGCCGGCGGCCTGCCGCCGGCCCAGGGTTGCCCGGAAGAACAGGGCAATCGCCAAAAGCCCCAGCAGGGTCGCCGTTCCCAGGAACATGAACCCGGAGCCCGGCTCCCTCGGCGTGCCGACGCCCAGGTCCAAGGCCCCGTGAATCACGTACCCGGAGAAGATCATCAGGATCAGGGAGATCCAGAGATCGCTTCCCGTGTACACCGACCAATGCTTCATCGTGAAATCTCTCCCTTACGCCTGCCCGCCGGGGTCGGGCTACTTCTTCTGGAGCCCGATCTTCTTGGCCAGTTGCTCCACGTCCTTGTACCCCTTCACAAGATGCTCCTTCAGGGCCTGGCCCGTGATGGGCATGCCGTCCTGGAAGATGTACCGCTCCTTGGCGTAGGCCTGGAACGAGGGGGCCTTCCGCCCTGCCTCGAAGATGGTGATCAGCTTCTGGACGATCGGCTCGGGAAGCCCCTTCGGTCCGGAGACGAACAGACCCGAATAGAAGACCTCCGACTTCATCCCGTAGTCCTTGGCCACTTCCTTGAGAGTCGGCAGATCGGGGAAGGCCGCCAGCCGCTTCTCGCCCTGCATGACCGCCAGGGCCCGCAGTTTGCCCGCCTGCACCTGGGAGATGCAGGACTCGGTCGCGATCCCGCCGGCCATCAGATGGCCTCCCAGCAGGGCGGCGATGATCTTGTTCTCCCCCGCAAAGGGGACATGGGAGAGCTTCAGACCCGTCTCGAGGCCCATCTGCGCCATGGTCAGGTAGGGCACCGTGCCGAACCCCGGATTCCCGAAGGTCAGCTTATCGGGGTTCTCCTTGGCATAGGCCAGCAGGTCCTTGAGGGTCTTGAAGGGGCTGTTCGCCGGGACGACGATGAAGTGGGTGAAGATCCCGTAGAAGATGACCGGGGTCATCTCCGAGATGGGATCGAACTTCAGCTTCATGGTGTGGGGGGCCCGCACGAAGGGCGTGTCGGTGGAGGGGAACAGGGTATACCCGTCCGGCTTGGAATTGACCACGTAGCTGGCCGCGATCATGTGGCTCGCCCCCGGCCGGTTTTCCACGACGATGTCCTGGCCGGCGACTTTCTTGCTGCCCTCGATCAGCATCCGCGTCGCCACGTCCACGATCCCGCCCGGATCCATCCCGCAGACCATGGTGATCGTTTTGGCGGGAAATTCCTGCGCCGACGCGGCCGTTCCCAGGCCCAGCACCAGCAACGCACCGATAAGACACGCGAGAATCTTTCCTGAACACCTTTTCATCTCTGCCTCCCTCGCCTTGATCGAAGGTCCGACAACCCCGTCCGCCGCTCATCGCCGGCAGGCCACCTCGCCGCATCGGTAAACACCAATCGACCGCTTTGATAGCCGGGCACCGCCCCTTTGTCAAGACAAATCCCCTTGACATCCCGCAGTGCTTTCCCTATCTTGACCGGACCAAAAAATTCAGAGTATTCGCCATCACGCGCGGAACAGAGGCCGGCACGGCACCGGGCCGCCCGTTCCCCGGACCACGGAAAGGGGAAAGCACCATGAACATCGTCAAGACCGTCTGCGGGGCCTGCGCCCAGAACGACTGCGGCATGGACGTCTATGTGGAGAACGGCAGGATCGCCCGGATCGCGGGGATGAAAGAACACCCCTACAACCGGGGAACCCTCTGCCCCAAGGGGCTGGCCGCCTCCCAGACTGTCACGGACCCCCTGCGCCTGAAGTACCCGCTCAAGAGAATCGGTGCACGGGGCGAGGGCAAATGGGCGCGCATCTCCTGGGATGAGGCGTTAGAGACGATCGCGGGCAGACTCCTGGCCCTGAAGGAACAATTCGGCCCCGAGACCTTCGGCCTCTTCCGCGGCGCCGGCCCGGGCTGGGGCGGGAGCTGGGTCTATGCCCAGCGGTTCATGCACGCCTTCGGCTCTCCCAACTATGCCACCCAGGTCCACCTCTGCTTCGGCCCCCGGGCCGTGACCATGGCCACCACCTACGGCGGCGTCCCCGAGGCGGATTTCGAAAACGCCGGCCTGATCATCCTCTGGGCATCGAACCCCGTGGAGACCTCCCTGCCCAACTACGGGCGGCGGGTCATGCAGGCCAAGGCCCGGGGCGCGAAGCTCGTGGTGATCGACCCCCGCTTCACCAAGACCGCCGCCAAAGCGGACTGGTACATCGCCCCCCGCCCCGGCACCGACGGGGCCCTGGCCCTGGGTCTCGCCCACGTGATGATCCGGGAAAACCTCTACGACAAGGATTTCGTCGCGCGCCACACCCACGGCTTCGCCGAGTTCGCCGAGGTGGTCCGGGAGTACCCGCCGGAGCGGGTGGCGCAGATCACCGCCGTCCCCGTCGAGACTATCGAGAGGCTCGCCCGCCTCTACGCCGCCACCCGGCCCGCGGCCCTGATGTCGGGCAACGGCGTGGAGCAGCTGACCAACACGATGCAGACGGTGCGGGCAATCCAGCTCCTGCCGGCCCTGACCGGAAACCTGGGCGTCAAGGGGGGGTATGTCTTCACCCCCAACGTGGCCTGGTCGGATATGCCGCTGAAGGGGAAATACTTCGGCGAACTGATCGACCGTTCCGTCTCCCGGCACAAGATGTTCTCCGGGTTTTCGGTGGTCTATCCGGACCTGCTGGACGCCATCGAGACGGACGAGCCCTATCCCGTCAAGGCGATCCTCTGCCTCGGGGCCCCGCTGACCGTCCTGCCCCAGGGGGACCGGTACCGGGAGATCCTCAAGAAGCGGCTGGACCTCTTTGTCGTCCACGACCTGTACATGACCTCGGAAGCGGAGATCGCCGACATCGTCCTGCCGGCCACGAGCTTCCTGGAGTGCTCGCGCCTCCGCTCGACGCGGTACAAGGCGGACCCCTACACCCAGCATATCGCCCTGCAGAACAGGGTGGTGGCCCCCGTCGGCGAGAGCCGCCCCGACGAAGAACTCTTTTTCGAACTGGGCCGCCGCCTGGGAATGGCGGAGCTGTTCCCCTGGCAGAACGCCCTCGAGGCGGCCGGCGCCGCCGTCGAGTCCCTGGGCCTGACAATCCAGGACCTCACCGACAACCCCGGCGGCAAGGAGTGGCGCTACCCCGAGGCTGAGGTCCTGAAGTCCTACGAAACGGCGGGGTTTGCCACGCCCACCAAGAAGGTGGAGATCTACAACACGACCTTCGAGAAGAACGGCTACGACCCCCTGCCCCGGTACCAGGAGCCGGCCGAGAGCCCGGTGTCGCAACGGTCGCTGAGCCGCGAGTATCCCCTGGTCTGCGTCAACGGCATCAAGAGCGTCCTGTACTCTCACACCCAGTTCCGCACGCTCCCGCTGCTGCGCGACATCCTTCCCGATCCCTGGGTGGAGCTGCACCCCGACAAGGCGGCCGAGTTGGGCATCGGCGAGGGGGACCTCGTACTGATGACCTCGCCGCGGGGACAGGTCCGCATCAAGGCGAAGGTCTCCGCCGGCGTTTCTTCCCCGGACGTGGTCTTTTCCACCTACGGCTGGGGCCAGGCCTACGTGGGGGGGCCGGTCACGAACTATCTGAGCCCCGGGCAACCGCGGGACCCGATCTCGGCCTCTACGGGCAGCCACGCCTTTTTGTGCCGTATCGAAAGAATCTGACCGAAGGAGAGAGACATGCTACTGGTTGATTTGGATAAATGCCTCGGCTGCTGCGCCTGCGAGGTGGGCTGCCAGCAATGGCACCAGGCGCCCCGGGAAAAGAAGCGGGTCAGCGTCCGGACGATCGGCCCCGAGAAGAAAGGAGATCAGCTCATCGCCGAGCACTACCCGGAGATGACCCAACACTGCGACCTCTGCGTCTCGATCCCGAGCCAGTCCCCGTTCTGCGTGGAGGTCTGTCCGGTAAAGGCGATCGCCTCCTGCGACGACCGGGGAGCCGTGGCGCTGCTCAACAGCGGCAGGCGCTACCAGATCTGCAGACCCTAACCCTGGGACCGCCGGCGGGCGGCCGACGGCGGGGGACAAAAAAAACAGGCGCGGTGCCGATCGGCACCGCGCCCCCATTCATACGGTATCCGGGGAAATCCCGTTTCCGGCGATTACCCGATGATCATCAACACCTGTTCCGTCTCGACGGAGTCCAGGGCCTTGACCTTGATCTCCTTCACGGTGCCGTCGGCCGGCGCATAGATCGGATTTTCCATCTTCATGGCTTCCAGCATGACGACCTCGTCGTCCTCCTTCACCTGGTCCCCCACCTTCACGAGGACCTCCAGAATCTTCCCCGGCATGGGGGCTTTAACCTCTACGCTCATTTAATTACCTCCGTGATGTGATGATTCCACCTTCCCGATGTCCCGCAGCCCTGTCGGGCTGCACCCGATATCCCGTTCTTGCGCCCGCCCGCGGGAAGAATCTCCCGGGCGATGCCGGCATGCTGACCCGGTTGTTCAGCGGTTTCTTTATCCCTACCGGGCGGGCAAGTCAAGATCAAAGTGCGCGGCACTTGACAAATCGTCCCAAACGGCGATAAGGGAAAGCTACGTTAATAACACCCCCTTTTCGATAAGAAAAAGTTATGAACCTCAACCAGCTGAAGATCTTCTACCTGGCCGCAAAGCAGGGGAGCCTGAGCGCCGCCGCGGAGGCGCTGTACATCACCCAGCCTGCGGTCACGAAGGGGATCCAACGGCTCCAGGAGCATTACGAGATCAAGCTGTTCAACCGCTTCGGGAAGAAGATGGCCCTGACCGATGCCGGGGAGGTCCTGTACGGCATCGCCGAATCCATCTTCGAGCTGGAAAACCAGGCGGAGGAGAGTCTCCGCGACTTCCAGCAGCGGAAGCGGGGGTTCATCCGGATCCTCTCCAGCGAGAGCTTCGGCGCCTACTACCTCCCGTTCATCCTCAACCGCTTCAGCAGACAAAACCCGAAGATCAGGATCTCCGTGGAGATCCTGCCGACGGAGCAGATCGTGGAGAACACGGCGGCCCTGTACAACGACATCGGATTCATCTCCTATCCGGTGCCGCACAAGAAACTCAGCACGCGCGAGGTCCTGGAGGACAGCTACCAGGTGATCGTGCCGGCGGGCCACCCCCTGGCGGCGAAACCGGTCATCGAACCCGGGGACCTCTCCGGCCAGTCGCTGATCGTCCACGAGAAGGGGTCCGCCCCCCGCAAGAGCACGGACGAATTCCTCCGGCGGCACAACATCGCTATCCCGATCCCGCTGGAACTGTCGAACAATGAGGCGATCAAGACCGCCGTGGAGGAGGGGCTGGGGGTGGCCGTGATCACGCGGCGCGTCGTCAGCAAGGAGATCGGGATGGGGACGCTCCGGGCGAT
This sequence comes from uncultured Syntrophobacterales bacterium, assembly GCA_903928915.1. Taxonomy (GTDB): domain Bacteria; phylum Desulfobacterota; class Syntrophia; order Syntrophales; family UBA5619; genus JAKAFS01. The sequence goes on from CAIYSL010000092.1 coordinate 46,481, forward strand.
CCCGCTGGCGGACGCGGCCATGAAACGGAAATTCTACCTGATCCACCACAAGGACAAGTACATCTCCCGCCCCCTCCAGGGGCTGATCGACACGGTTTCCCAATGGAGCGCCGAATACTGCCGGGAGAACGGCAACCCTTGCTGCGGAACGATCCGATGAAGGCGCTCGCCGCAAAGATCCTGTTCGACCGGAAAGACCATGAACTGCTGAAGATGGTCCAGGAGGTCCTCAGCCGGGAGCAGACCCGGCAGAACTTCCGGAACCTGCTCAACCCCTACCTGAACCCGCACGGCATCAAAGAGATGGCGGCCTACCGGGGGTACCGCATCGCCTACGCCATGGCCAACCTCCTCCATTCCCTGGAAATGGGTAAGGCCGCCGACCGGCTGAGCGCCCTCGCCGCCCTTCACGACGAGGTGATGACCATCACCTACAGCTCGCTCCGCCGCAACACGGCGCGGGTGCTCTTGCAGATCATGAAGGAGTTGGTCCGGCTCCCGAAGGAGCACGGCCGGCGGCTCGAACTGGCGCACGACTTCCGTATGGCCGTGTCGGGGCGCCCCCGGTTGATCCGCGAGGAGCTCAGGCGATACCATCTCCTGGAGATGCCCGAGGAGTGGAACCAGATCGCCTTTGACGACCACGTCCACGACGCCAACACGAAGGGGCGCAAGACCCCTACCCACTTGATCATGGACGCCTGGATCAAGGGGATCCGCCGCCTGACCGTAATCTACTACAACTTCGTTCCGCCGGAGGCCGCCGCGGAGCTGCTTGAGGCGGGCGAGATCATGGGGATCACGATCCGGATCGGGATCTCCCTCGGCGCCCGCTTCCGGGATCGGAGCACCCGCCTGATCTGGGTACCGCGGGGGTTCTGCGACGCCAAGGACTTCCTCTCCTTCCTCGCAGAGCCCGCCGTCCGGGCCTTCATGGACGATGAGCGCCGGGTGTCCGAGTACCAGCAGAACCACGTCCTGATGGTCCTGGAGGAGTTCAACCGGACACACCGCATCGGCGTCAACGGAACTTTCGACGTCCAGCTCCCACCGCTCGAGCAGGCCGATTTCCTCGGGTTCGTCGGCAGCGGCCAGGCGTCGCTCCTCCACCTGGGGGAGTTCATCCACAGCCGCCTGCTGCCGTTGATGGAGGCACGCCTCGCCGACCTCCGCGTCCGGTATGCCGCGGCGGAGGGCCAGGAGCGCGAACACCTGGAGGCCCTGGTGGCACAGATGCGGGAGCTCGACTCGGAAAAGATCGTCGAGGAGTACCTCAGGCCGGCCCGCACCCCCTCCCTCCCCGACCCGAACATCCTTCCGGAGGATCCCGAAGTGGCAGGCCTCATGGGGCGGTCGCCCCGCGAACTGATGGAGCGGTTGGATCGGCTCCACGCGGGGTACCGGAGCTGCCTCAACCTCAGCGACCTAGCCATGGAGGACGTCCTGGAGATCCTGTACGACTGCAACGGGATGGTGACGCACCTGGAGATCTTCAACCTCAAGGACTACGTCGACGGAAAGGCGTCACACTACGGCGAGATCAGCGAACTCCAGACGGCGCTCAACGAGGGAAACGTCATCCGGCTCAAACGGCTGATCCGCACAATCCGCCACCGTCTCGAAGAAAGCCGGCAGGGGGACTGCGCCGAGCGAGTGGCCAAACTGACCGAAATCCTCTGCAACATCCCGGTCCTCCAGGCCCACTACCGCGCCGTCCCCCTCGGGGCGTACATCGGCAGCGACTCCACCGGCCGTTCGCTCCACCGGTACGGGATGGGGCTGCTCCTCAGGGAGACCGTGCCCCGGCGGGCCCAGATGGCCATCCCGCATACCCTGGGGCCGACGGTGTTCACGTTGCCTGTCCGGATGACGGCCTTCCTCCGCACGACCTGCCTCCCCTCCGGCATGCCGACGGCGATCAAGGCGCGGCTCCGGAGGCTCCTCCAACTCCTGCCGGGCCTCGGCCACCTGGGGGAACGGCACCGCCGCGACTGGGAAATCCAGGACAACGCCACCCGCCTGGCAGCGCCGGGGAACATCGTCCCCCTCGGCGGTCTGCACGAAGAAGGGGGAAACGAGCTGTACCTGGAAGAGAAGAAACTGCGGCTCGAATCGGGGGGGACCTGGCGGTACCTCAACAGCGGCGTCAAGAATGCGATCAAGGTGGCGATCGGATTCATCCCGGCCTTTCTGACCTTCGCCCTGACTAAGGACTGGTGGCTGTTAGCCTACGGCGGGGCCTTCATCTGGTTCGGGATCACGGGCCTCAGGAACATCCTCCAGTCGGTCCTCGGCGGGGGCGGCATCCGCCGCTCGCCGCTGCTGCGCTGGAACGACTACGTGAGTTGGGGCAGGCTGACCGACTCGCTCTTGTTCACCGGGTTCTCGGTGCCTCTGCTCGACTACCTCGTCAAGACGGTGCTTCTCGACCGCACCTTCGGCGTCACGACCGCAACCGGCCCGCTCGTCCTGTATTCCGTCATGGCCTTGGCCAACGGGCTGTACCTGTTCAGCCACAACACCTTCCGCGGCCTCCCCAAGGGGGCGATCATCGGGAGCTTTTTCCGGACCATCCTGTCCATCCCGCTCGCCATCGCGTTCAATGCGGCCATCGGCGGCATCCTGTGCGAGGCGGACGTGCAGCGGATCGACGAGATCCTGCAGAAATGGGCGGCGGTCATCTCCAAGGCGGCCTCGGACAGCGTCGCCGGCGTCATCGAAGGACTCGCCGACCGGTACGAGAACATCCGACTCCGGGAACGCGACTACACCGCAAAGCTCGGTCAACTCTTCGACACCTATGCCCGTCTCGAACTCCTCTTCCCCGAGATGGACGTCCTGGCGATGCTCGCATCGCCGAAACAATTCATCCAGATGCTGAGCGCCGAAGCGCGGGACCTCGAACGGATCATCATCATCAACGCCCTCGACCTCCTGTACTTCTGGATGTACCAGCCCCGGGCCCGGAGCGTCCTGAAGGCGCGCATCCGGGCCATGTCCGAAGAGGAACGGCGGATCTTCGTCAGCTCGCAGTCCGTCCTCCTTCGCCAGCGGGAGATCAGCCAACTCTTCCTGGACGGGATCATCGGCAAGAACTTCCCCCGGGGGCTGGCCTTCTACCTGGACCGGTACCAAGAATACCTGGAAGGGCTGCGGCGGCTGGCATTCCCGGACGAGGCCCCGCAGTCGGAGGGGAAGCCCGGCTGAGCCACACCCTCAGACCGACTCGGCCCGCCAGATGCCGTCCCGCATGACGACCCGGGAAGGCTGGCCGGGACGGGGCGGCCGCCGGTAGGCGTTCTGCGGGTACTCGGCGTCGTTGGGCAGCAGGACGCCGAAACAGTCGGCCCTCCGGAAGGCCTCCGGAAGGATCGGGAGTATCCGCCGGGAGCGGGCGGCGGCAACGAGGGGACCGCCGGCGGAGAAGCCCGCGAGCTCCGCGACGGTCACCAGCGTGGGCGGCATCAGGACGATGCGGCCCGCGGCGTGCTCGCGGAGGGCGTCGGCGGGCGTCAGCCAGCAGGACTGGGTCAGCTCCCGGCTGTCGTGGAGGGCGACCTGCCCCTCCGGCAGCCGGGCGAGGAAGAACCGGGTGTCGAACCGGCGGGGCTCGATCGTCGGCGTGATCCAGTGCGCGTAGGGGACGAGCAGGTCCGGGGCGTAGCGAATCCCCTCTCCTTCGGCAAGCGCCTCCAGGCTGAGCCGCTCCTCCTGCAGCTCCCGGCGGTAGACGGCAAAGCGGGCGGCTCGGGCCGGATCGGTCAGGTCTACCATATCCCCGGAGGCATCGCGGGCGATCAGCACCCCCGCCTCCTCGAAGGTCTCGCGGATCGCCGCCAGGAAGAGGCCGACGGCCGTCTCAGCGGAGAGCCCCGGCTCCTGGAGGAGGCGCTGCGCACCCGCCCCGGAGAATCCCCCGACGAGCAGGGGGTTGCAGTCGCCGGCAGCAAGGCTGCCGCCGGGAAACACATGCGCCCCTGCCATGAAGGTCTGCGCCCGATGACGGCGCATCAGGAAGAGTTCGAAGCCCCCCCCGGCCCGGTCGCGCAGCAGGATAATGGTTGCCGAATCCCGCGGTGAGCCGGTCGGTTCCATCACATCTCCCTCAGATACGCCGTGATCGACCGCCCCGGCGGTGCGGAATCGACCGCCACCGGAAGCGGGAACGCGCCATCCCCGACAGGGGACCGAGAGCGCATCGCGCTGCCGGCAAGGCAGGCAGCGCGGAAACGCAGCGCTCAGAACCGGTTGATCGGTTTCTGCAGCAGGACGCGATACCGGATGTACCACAGGACGTCCGCATCCTGCAGCTCGATGAACTCCTCCTTCGCCCCGATGACACAGCGGTCGCCGACGAAAGATACGTACTGCCAGGGGTCGTCGTCGAGCCGGAGCTTGGCCTGGGCATGATGCAGATCGGCCTTGTTCCTGGCGGTCCCGAAGGCAACCTTTACTTCGTGATCGGGGTATCTTTCCTGCATTGCCAGGGCGCAGACGACGGCCGTATGGCGGCATTCCAGTGGAACGGCCGCGGTCCTGTTCACGGCGCACCCCGCGACAAGAAGCGAGGAAAGGGCGATTGCGATGGCAAGCGCAATCTTCATCCCCGTCTCCTCTCCGCGGTGCACCGCCGGCGTGTCCGCACCGAAAACAGGCAAAACGGAATAGCCCTTCCGGTGCCGCCGGCTCCGCAGGATGCCGCCGTTCGACATTCCCCCCCCTGTTCCCCGCTTACCCGCTGCTCGATACGTCGTTGTCAATGCGGGCAGAGTATGCGGACAGGCCGGGTGTATGTCAAGAGAATTGAGCCCTCTTTTCTGATTGACAGTCAGCGGCCACTTACCTACACTCAACCGCAGGGGCGTTGCGACGGTGTTATCCAGAAGATAAAAAGAGCGCAGCGATCAGGCGCTGAATAAGACCGAGAGGTACGGATGTGAAGAATGCAGCAAACTTCGTGATCGCGATTCTGTGCTGTGCATCGATCATGTGCATAGACGTTGACGTCTTTGCCCAAAGCAACACTGCGGCATCCCCCGCAGTCGATGAACTCAAGGCCCTTCTGGACAACAAGAGGCCCGACCTTAAGCATGCCCTGCTCAAATTGATCGATGCCAGCGCAAAGGACAAGAACTCCTACTGGCATAAGCGCAACAGTCTGGAAGAGTTCTACCGGTTCCTCGCTGCCTGGCGGACGTACACCCCCCGTACGATCGCAGGCGCGCAGGACTATTCGGAACGATTCAAGTCCCTGTACAGAAGCAAAGGACACGACAACAAGACCTATTATAGCGACGACGGGATCAGTTTCATGCGGGACAAGGACTTCACGGACTGGATGCAGAAATTCGTCCGTGAGCGCGGGGTGTTCATGGACAGCAAGGAGTCTGCGGCAGCGGCGAACCGATGGGTCGATGACGGCACGATCGATATGAGTTCCTATCAGATACCCGCGGGCGGGTTCGCATCTTTCAATGAATTCTTCACCCGCAGACTGAAACCCGGCGCACGCCCCATCTCTGATCCGAACAGCGCTGCGGCCCTCATATCCCCGGCAGATTGCAGGGTCTCCCCCATCCCGTATGCCTTGACCTCCGACCGGGACTTTGAGGTAAAAGGCGATACCTACAACATCGCTGCCTTGCTGGGCAGTGTCGAACTGGCGGAGAGATTCGCCGGCGGAGCTGCGATCGTCTGCCTCCTGTATCCCAAGGACTACCACCGCTTCCATGCGCCGGTAACGGGTACGATCGCAGCGAAAGGATCGCTGGACGACAGGCACTACTATCACGGGTTCAAGGGTCTGGTGAAATACTTCTCCGAGTATCATCGGGCATACTACCTGATAAACACGAAAAATTCTGGGCAGGTGGGGTTCGTGGCCATCGGCATGAGCGACATCAACTCGGTGAACATGCCCCTTCCCGTCGATGCGCGCAAGGAGATACGGAAAGGCGACGAGATCGGCTATTTCGCATACGGCGGCTCCGGGATCGTGATGCTTTTCGAACCCGGCATACTGAAACCGTCCCTGCCCCCTGATTCAAAAAGGGGGAGGAGCCCAACCGGGTCAACGCTCGGCGCCGCCGCTGTGGACGACCCGGCCGGCGCCAGGCTGGAGAGCGTGGATCCCTCGGGCCGCGCAGCCGGGTTCGGTCTGCAGAAGGGGGATGTGGTGCGCAGGATCAACGGCCGAACCGTGAATGGAGCGGCATCGTTTCGTAAAGCAGTGAGCGCCGTCGCCCCGGACGCTCCGGTGAGCATTCACGTCCTGCGCGACGGGAGGGAAGCGACCATCGACCGGGAGGCGGCTTCGTATGTGGGGCGCTTCGTGCGGATGGGAACGCGGATCGGAACCTTATCCACGAAATAATGGTTGGTCTACCTGCCCGAAGCAAGCGTTGAATTCATACAGCGCAGTCCAGGCGGGACCGGTACGAACTAGGCGCAGTCGGCCCGGCCCCGATAAAAAAAGGGCGCGCCCCTCACAGCCGCAGCCCTTGATCTACCTGGTGCCGGCGTAAGCTCCCCCTAAAAGCGGACCATACAAAAGTAGAGTTTTCTGGCATAATACGTCCAGGAGGCTCTGATGAAGAAGGCACGTTTTACCGAAACCCAGATCATTGGCATTCTCAAAGAGGCTGATGCCGGAA
>CAIYSL010000093.1 GCA_903928915.1 uncultured Syntrophobacterales bacterium
CAACCATTCAGGGAGGCACGGGATGAAGAGGATCGGTTGGGCGATACTATGTCTGGCAGTATGGGCGGCCGCAGGGGCGATTGCGTTCGCCTCCGGCGCGGTTCCCGCGCTCGGCGCAGAGGCGGCACAACAGCGGCTCCTGGAAGGCAACAGGCGGTATGTGGAGGCCCGGATGGCCCACCCGGATCAGACAGCCTGGCGCCGGGCGGAAATCGCCGGGGGGCAGCGCCCCTTTGCGGTGATCGTGAGCTGTTCCGATTCCCGGGTTCCCCCGGAGGTGATCTTCGACCAGGGGCTGGGAAACCTCTTCGTCATCCGGCTCGCGGGCAACATCGTCGACGCTGCGGCGCTGGGGAGCATCGAGTATGCCGTGGAGCATCTGGGCGTCCGGTACCTCATGGTCCTGGGCCACGAGCGCTGCGGCGCAGTGGAGGCAACAGTCAAGGGCGGCAGCGCGCCCGGGCAGATCGGCGCCCTCCTCACGGCGATCCAGCCGGCCGTGGACGAGGTCAGGAACCGACCCGGCGACCTGCTCGACCAGGCGGTGCGGGCCAACGTCGCCAGGGTTGTCGAGCGGCTGAGGACCTCCGCGCCCCTGCTGAACGAGGCGGTGAAGAGGGGGCTCGTGACCGTCAAGGGGGCCTATTACGACCTGGACGACGGTACGGTTTCGCTGCTTCCCCGCTAGCGGGTGAAAGTATTCCCGCGCCTCCCGGCAGACGCTCACGGGAGAGGCGTATCAAGGCCCCGGAAGTCCTTCGCCCCCCGGGAAACAGGATCGGCCCTGCGGCAGGCAGGCCATCCCCTTCAGAAGGAAGCCGTTTCCCGGGCAACGACGATGTCGGGGCTGTCCCATCCCTTCTGCTTCATCAGTTCGATGAAGGCCCTGCGGTAGAGCAGCGTCACGCTCACGGTGACGGGGCCCCCGGCGATTGCGAACCGGTAGGCGCTCCGGTCGCTGGCCAGCGCGGCGATCCGGGTGTCGCTCGCCACGGTGGTGTGGCGCCAGTAGCTGAATGCGGGCTCCACGTTTGTCCACAGCTCCCTGAGCACCTTTGCGTAGGCCTTCCCGGGCATGCCGGCGTAGTGCCCCTGCCCGGGATCGCCGACACCGCACCAGGCCGGGAGGGTGGCCCCCTCCTTCAGGCCGAGCAGCTTCCCGTCGCGATCCCGCACCTCCACGAGAAGGATCAGCTGCCGAAGCGGGCAGTCGGTGGGGATGTGATGACCGGTCCTGTCGTTCGTCACGGTCACCGCGACCTCCAGCTCGCCGCCCGTCCGCGCGGTGGAGACGTTCATCGTCAGGCTGTTCCGGAGCAGTTCGGGGGTGACCGTCATGTCGTGGGAATGGAACTGCGCCGGGTTGCGCTCCAGGCCCCCCTTGCCGGGCGCGATGTTGGTCAGCGCCTTGCCCTGGTACAGGGCCGGCGACGGCATGTGGCAGTTCTGGCAGGTCCGGTACCGCGGCGACTGCGGGTCCGCATAGGGCGATTCGGCCCACTCCTGGTAGGAGGTGTAGACGGCCTGGCCCCAGAACCCGCCGTAGTGGCAGGCGGCGCAGTAGCGGCTCTCGCCGTACAGCCCCCGCTTCGCTTCGTAGGTGGTCACGTTCAGCCCGCCGTAGGGCGAGGGGACCCCCGGCGCGAGGCTGTTGCCGTCGGGCAGGGAGCCCAGGAAGAGCTGGGACCAGAGCAGCGAGGTGGGGTCCGGCCGCAAGAGGTCGATGTTCTGGATTCCCGGGCGGCTAAGCGGCGGCAGCCCCGTGTTGCCGTCCAGGTGGACGTACCCGACCTTGTGGCAGAGATCGCAATGCACGCCGTACCGCTCCACGCCGCTGGCGCTCTTCGGGTCCACGTCCCCGTCGATTGCGGCGCCGGGTATGTGGCAGGAGGTGCAGTTGCCCACGCTACGGGGAAAATCGATCCGCCAGCCCGGGCCGAAGTAGGGCTTTGTCCGGTCGTAGGGTTGGGGGAGATCGAAGGTTCCCCACTGGGTGGTGACCGTCTGGTACTGCGTGTTCGGGCTCTGATTGCCGGAGACATCCTGCCCGTAATACACGGAAAGGAAGCGCGGGTTCTTGGCCGAACCCAGATGGGCGTCCTTGAGCGACAGAGCGGTCAGGGCCGGGTGGCACTGCACGCAGCCCGTGGGGCCTTCGGGCGGGAGGGGCTCGTAATTCGCGTAATCGATGAGCTGGTGCCTGCGGATGGACACGACCACCCCCCGGCTGGGGACCTCCACGTCGGCGAGCAGGCCGCAGTAATATCCCTCCTTCCAGGCGCTGATCCGCGCGCCCGGGCCTGCCGGGACCTGCCGCAGGGTGAAGGCGCCGTCGCTGTCGGTGAGGGCGGAGTGGTCCGTGCCCTGGAACGTGACCGTCGCCCCGGCTACCGGTTCGTCGCCGTCTTTGACCACGCCCGAGACGTCGCCCAGGATCGGCCCGCTGCCGCTGCATGCCGCAAGAAGCAGCGCTGCCGCCGCGGCGAGAAGAAGCATGCGGCACGACCGGCGGCAGCCGGCAGCCGATCCATTTCCTTCCTTCCTCTGTGTCATCCGAACCTCCCGTTCGTCTGTTCCGGATCGCCCTTACCGCGGGTCGGGCGGATCGCTGCCGTAGGTGCACGAGCCCGCGGTCGCCCGATCGACGAGATAGTCTTTCCAGGAGATGCTCCAGGATGCCGGGAACGGTTCGGCTATGGGACGGTGATTCCCGCCGTCCGCCGCGAATTCCGTGGGCAGGGTGAACTGGAACCCGATGCACCCGTTGGCGGGGCACTCCATCGCGCGGGTCGACCATTCGCAGACCGCATCCTCGCAGGCGTAGTTGATTCCCTTGACCTGCGCCGCGCACCCGCAGGAGGTCCCGTTCCACTGGCAGACCGAGGAGGGCTTGCAGGCCTCCTTCCCAGCCTCCCGGAAATCCGCTTCAAACTGCGCCATGTCCATCTTCACGGTCAGGATGCCGCTCTCCGGCGCGTAGTCGGGCTGCTCCCACTGCCAGGGGGACTGCACGGTGAACTCGAAGGGGGGGACGAGCACGAAACCGTCGGGGCTCTTGGTGCCCAGCCGCACCATCTGCACGGCGTTCAGCACGCCGGCCTTATCGGCATTCCTCCCCACGTAGACCTGGAAAGTGACTTTCGTGTCGGCCTTGGCGTACAGCAGATACACGTAGTAGGTGCGGCGCGGCTCGAAATCGTTCTGGTTTCCCGCGGGCTGGGCCGTGTCGATGAAGTACTTCCCGTTATTGGCCACGAGGTTCACCCGCTGGCCCACCCCCTGGCCGAGCATCCGCATCATCTGCCGGTTGTCGCCCGGGGCCGGCTCGCCGGTGTTGAGGTACTGCCGGTAGAGCGGCACCCCCAGGCAGCTCGGGTCGCCGCAGGAGGGCTGCCATCTGCAGCCGGTCGTTGTGCCGGGTCCGGTGTCCCCGTCCTTTGCCAGGCACTTGGGGAAGATGTTGGCGGTCACGTGGTCGTAGGCCACCTGGAAGCAGGACTGTTCGGAGGCGCACTGATAGGTCATCTTCGGCAGGTGATAGAAGGTGTCCCGGTTAAGCGATACGGAGCCGTAATCACTCACCCCTTTGATGCCGCTCAGGCTGCCGTCGTCGTCGTTGAGCTCGGTCTGCCGGTCCACGTCGGTGAAGCTGTCGAAGATATTGCCCGCAGAGGTGCAATACTGCGCCGCCACCTGGCCGGCATCGGTCTTCCGGGTGCCCTCTGCAAACAGCGGCACGAGCACGAAATGGCGCAGGTCCACGCCGTCGAAAAAGAGGTTCCGGGAATGGAACGCCGCGGGGTAGTAGAAGCCGTTGGGCTGCTTCCAGGCCACCGCTGCGTTGGTGAGGATGCAGTCGTTCACTCCGTACCGGCCGTCCTGTGCACGCTCTTTGGCCTTCGGGATCCCCAGGCCCCGGTTGGCGTCGTTGGTCTTCATCCCGTAGATGTATTCCCCGTCCGTCACCTTCCCCAGCGGGGTGGGGCGGATGTTCAGGTAGGCGTTGGCTTCCTGGTACACGGGACCGTCGTAGATGTTGTAGAAGCGCTGGTAGTTGAGGAAGTTGTCCGTGGGGATGCTGATGCCTTCTTTGGAGAAGAGGCAGTAGGCCCCGTTCTTTCCCTCGCAGCTCAGCCCCGTGGCGCTGGTCACCTTGGGGCCCGCGGCGGTGGCGAAGTCGTTTCCCTGCTGCGTCTGTCCCACGAAGACGCTCCTCCTCGTCAGCGCCCAGTATCCGTTCATGACCTGCTCGTAGCTCCCGCCGGAGACCATCGTCAGCCCCGGCCCCAGGATGTCCGTCAGGGCGCCGTCGGTGAACAGGAACCAGTTGTTCCGAAGCCAGATGGCCGACCAGTTCTGCTGCCCCCAGTGGAAGGAAGAGGTGTAGGAATCGATCACGCTCACGGCGCAGCCCGCGGTGTCGCCCTTCCTGCAGTTGCCCGCGGCGAGCTTCGGCAGATAGTTCGAACCCGTGTTCACCATCAGGGCGTGATCGGCGTCGTTCTTCAGCGGCACGAGGATCGGCAGGGTCTCCTGCTCTTTGGTGCCGGGGTTCCGGCAGGAGGTGTAGCTGCTGTTGGTGGTCACCCCGTTGCAGGAGGTGATTCCGCCGATCGTCAGGAGCGAGTACTGGGCGGTGGAGCAGTAATTGCCCTTGAAGGAGTACAAGGGCGCATGGGAGTCCCGCCGCATGGCAGAGGCATACCCGGCCGGCGCGGTCTCCGGCGGCCCGACCGCCGGCGCGGGGACGAGCCAAAAGCAGGAGCCGCAGGCGCCCGCCCCGGCAGCCATGTTGTACTCGTAGGTGTTGTAGGGGTTGGCGATCAGGAACACGGCGGGCGTCACGTAATCGCTCTGGGTCGACATGTCCTTGGTGTCGGTGCCGTTGCACCAGGCAGGGGGGCCCGGATCGGTCCAGGGGTCTTCCGAAAGGGTCTGGGCGTACACCCCCGGCACGTTGCGCGGATTGTCGGGGTATTTCAGCGCCGGCCGCGCGTAGATGCCGATGTTCGCCCGGTAGGTGTTCTGCGCCTCGTACCCGGCGGACATGTACCCGTGGCCGATGGACTTGTAGCCCACATTGCGCTCGAGCAGCAGGTTCTGCGCCCCCCTGAGCTCGATCCACCGGGTCATGGAATCGTGAAAGGAGCAGTCGCGGACAAAGGTGTCGGCCGGCGCGTCGTAGGCCGCCAGGAACTGGAGCGGGCTCCGGGCCAGCATCCCCCCCTGCCCCATCTGATGGAATTCCACCCCCTGGATCTGCACCCGGGAAAAACCCTGGCGGATGACGGCGTGGCCGCCGAAGTACCGGTCCGTGTCCGGGGAATCCGCAGCCGGGAGTTCCGGATCGCCGATCCTCTTGCCGGCCGATACGATGCGGATGTTCCTGCTCAGGAGCGCCACGGCGGCGCGGGTCTCCACGGTCTTCCGCGCGATCTTCTGCTTCGCGAGGTCGTGCTTGGTGAGGTCGTAGGCCTCTCCGTTGTGCCGGTAGGAGAGGGGCGTGCTCAGCGTGATGACGCTCCGGCCGCCGCCGGCGCTGATGGCGGCGATCTGCCGCTGCTCCGAATGCCCGGGCAGAAAGTCGGTCGTGGTGATGACGATCAGGTCGCCCTTCTCCCAGTCCACGACCCGGTCCAGCGTAATCTTGTCCGTCTTCGCCTCCGCAGTCGCGCCCAGCCGCGCCCAGCTGGTGCCCGAGACGGCGTTTACGTCTCCGCCCTGCGGAACGGCGATGCTGCCCTTCGTCATCCCCTTCCTGCCGAAGAGCTGCAGGGTGCCGCCGTAGGAGACGGCCAGCGCCTTTCTCCCGAAGAAGGCCTGCTGCGCATTGGCAAGCCGCTCGTCAGGCAGGCTTTCGTAGTTGATGGTGTGGTCGGCCCAGCTCTTTGCCTCGACGCCGCAGTATCTGGTCCATTTCGCCGTATCCGTGGTCTGGCAGGTTATCCCTTCCTGATCGGCGTTACTCCCGTAGAGATGGATGACGAGCAGGGACGCAAACGGGGCATCCTCGCTCCCCGCCCTGAGCGTCCCCTCGTTTTCCACGAGGATCGATTTCGCCCAGAAATGGGTTTCGGCCGTTGCGGTGTCGGCCGCGGCGCCGAAGATAGCCCTGATTCCGGAACGCAGGGCCCCCGCCCAGGAGCGGCCTTCCGCCTGCGCCGCCACATCGTCGAAGATCAGTTTGCCGCCGCTATGGATGTTCACATTCCGGTAGCGGTAGGTCCTGCCCGGCGCCGCATGGATCTCCGCGGTGACCAACAGGTCCTGCGTCCCGTCGCCGGCGTCCAGATAGGTGACGTTCGGGGCTGACGACAGAGTCCCGCCTGCGGCATTCGTCCCGCCGCCCCCGCCGCATCCGAAAAGAAGGGTGAAAAGGCACAGGCAGCAGAAATGAAGCAGACGCCGGGGGGGGATGGTGTTGCCGGAGGATGCGCGCTCGGTTGTACGGTTCACCTTGGTCTCCTTTCCGCGGTCAGGTCGATGGCAGGGAGGTCAGCGTCGAGCCGGGGAAAGGTTACACAACTATCGCCAAAATACCAAGGGGAACTTCGCAGCAGGTTTCATTCCGTACTAGGCAGGCGTGACCGTTGGACGAATCGAGGGGTCGGTTATCGGGTGCACCTGCACGCCAACGACGCTCGCTATCTAATTGCGCTAACGAGGCTTTTTGCGATGCGCCATGAAGAACTGCACCAGCTTCTGCCGGTACCCGGAATCGGGCTGCGCCGCGGTGAACACCTTCAGATGGCTGCAGCCGTCGATCAGCCACAACTGTTTTGGTTCCCGTGCCGCCTCATACAGCCGCAGGCTGTGGCGATAGGAAACGACGGAATCCTGGCGGCAATGGATCAGCAGGAGCGGAATCGGCGAAGCCCGGTGGATGCATTCAGCGGGGCAGTAGGAATCGGTGACGACGAAAAAAGAGAGCGGCCATATCTGCGGCAGCAGACAGGGGACATTGCCGATCTTTTCCCGGGTGAATGCCGCCATCGCCTCCTGCGCCTGCATCCGGTACGAAGAGAACGCCCCTTCCGCGACGATGGCGCGAACCTGCGGGAAATCCTTCCCTGCAACAGCCGCAATCGCATTGGCCCCGCCGAGACTCTGGCCGAAGACGAACACGTTGTCGCGGTCGCCCCCCGGTCTGGTCACGATGTACTCGACGGCAGCGACCGAATCTTCGTAAACCCCGCGTTTGGAGGGCGCCCCCTCCGACCTGCCGTAGCCGCGGTAGTCGAAGGTAAACACGTTGAACCCCTGGGCCGGCAGCCAATGGACCTGCCGGAAGGAATAGCTCTGGTTTCCGTAATTCCCATGGAAGTGGATCACCGTGCCGACCGGCGGCCCGATCGCCGGAACGAACCACCCATGGAGTCTGGTCCCATCCCTGCTTGCGAAAAACACCTCTTCAAACCGCAGCTGATAGTGCGCCGGAGTTTCGACCTGGACCTGATCGGGGAGGTAAAAGGCGCCGGCGAAGCAGCCCTGAAGCAGAAACAGGCACGCTCCAACAAGCAAGCGGGATAACGAAAACCTGTGCATGGCAGCCATACTGAGAATGCTATCAGAAGCACCTTCGTTGCGAAAGTCGAATCTGTCCCCCCGTTCCCGTTCCGATACTTCCTCCCCCGAGCAGGCTACACTTCGCCCCTTGACAAGACTGATTTTGTGATTAAATTACGCGCGAAAATGCAAATATAGATAACAATATCAAATTCTTATCAGAATAATCCCAAAGGGAAAGGAGGAACGGACCATGATAAGAAACCTGTTGCCCACCGTATGGCGGAGAAGCGAATCGCCCCTGCGACGCGCAGAGGACAATCCCTTCTTCACCCTTCATCGGGAGATGAACCAGATGTTCGACGACTTCTTCCGGGGCCTTGAGGTGTCGCCGGCAGCCGGCACGAGGAGCTGGGGCAGCTTCTCCCCCTCGGTCGACGTCCGGGAGGGCGAGAAAGAGGTCACCGTCAAGGCGGAACTGCCGGGAATGGAGGAGAAGGACATCGAAGTGAGCCTCACCGACGACGCCCTGACGATCTCGGGGGAGAAGAGAGATGAGAAGGAAGAGAAGGGGAAGGGCTACTGGCAGAGGGAGACGAGCTTCGGCTCCTTCCGGCGGGTCATCGCGCTTCCCGAAGGCCTGAACAGGGAGAAGGTGGACGCCCGGTTCAAGAACGGCGTGCTTACCGTCACCCTGGCCCGGCTGGAAGGGGCCAAGGCCAAGGAACAGCGGATTGCCATCAAGGCGGAATAGCGGTTGTCTCTGAAGAGCGATGGGTTTCCCTCCGGCCGACGCGCCGGGGGGAAACCCCTTTTCCGGGCCGGCTCCGGCCCGGGGGCCAGCGAATCGAATCACGGGGGCGGGGTTTCTCCGCCCGTTCATCATTTATTTCTGAGCAGGAGGTCAGCGAAATGAAAGTCAAACCGTTGCACGATCGGATCGTGGTGAGCCGCGTCGAATCGGAGGAGAAGACCGCCGGCGGGATCATCATCCCGGACACGGCCAAGGAGAAGCCGCAGGAGGGGAAGATCATCGCCGTCGGCCCCGGGAAACTGGACGAGGAGGGAAAGCGGATTCCCCTCGGCGTGAAGGCGGGCGACCGGGTGTTGTTCACCAAATGGGCCGGTACGGAGCTGAAGCTCGACGGCAAGGAGTACATGATCATGAAAGAGGACGACATCCTCGGGGTTATCGAATCATAGCAGGGAGGTGACGGACATGCCCGCAAAGGAAATCAAGTACGACATGGAGGCCCGGGAGAGGATCATGAAGGGGGTGGACACCCTGGCCAACGCAGTCAAGGTCACCCTCGGCCCCCGGGGGCGCAACGTCGTCATCGCCAAGTCCTGGGGCTCGCCCCAGATCACCAAGGATGGCGTGACCGTGGCTAAGGAGATCGAGCTGGAGGACAAGTTCGAGAACATGGGGGCGCAGATGGTCAAGGAGGTGGCCTCCAAGACCTCCGACAAGGCCGGCGACGGCACCACCACCGCCACGGTCCTCGCCCAGGCGATCTACCGCGAGGGGTCGAAGCTCGTCGTCTCCGGGATGAATCCCATGGCCCTGAAGACCGGGATCGACAAAGGGGTCAGCCTGGTCGTCGATGAGCTGAAGAAGATGTCCAAGAAGGTGGGGGACAAGAAGGAGATCGCCCAGATCGGGACCATCTCGGCGAACAACGACCGGACCGTCGGTGAGATGATCGCCGAGGCGATGGAGAAGGTCGGCAAGGAAGGGGTGATCACCGTCGAGGAGGCCAAGGGGATGGAGACGGCCCTGGAGATCGTCGAGGGGATGCAGTTCGACCGGGGCTACATCTCCCCCTACTTCGTCACCGATCCCGACAAGATGGAGGTGGCCCTCGAAGACCCCTACATCCTGCTGAACGAAAAGAAGATCAGCGCCATGAAGGACATGGTGCCGCTGTTGGAGCAGATCGCCAAGATGGGCAAGCCGCTGTTGATCGTGGCCGAGGATATCGAAGGCGAGGCCCTGGCTACGCTGGTGGTCAACAAGGTCCGCGGGACCCTCAAGTGTGCCGCGGTCAAGGCGCCCGGGTTCGGCGACCGCCGCAAGGCCATGCTCCAGGACATCGCCATCCTCACCGGCGGCAAGGTGGTCTCCGAGGACCTGGGGATCAAGCTGGAGGGCATCACCCTCAAGGACCTGGGGAGCTGCAAGCGGGTGACGATCGACAAGGACAACACCACGATCGTGGACGGCGCCGGCAAGCGCGCCGACATCGAGGGGCGGGTGAAGCAGATCCGGGCGGAGATCGAGGAGACCACCTCGGACTACGACCGGGAGAAGCTCCAGGAGCGCCTGGCCAAGATCGTCGGCGGCGTTGCGGTGATCAAGGTCGGCGCGGCCACGGAGATCGAGATGAAGGAGAAGAAGGCCCGGGTCGAGGACGCCCTGCACGCCACCCGTGCCGCCGTGGAGGAGGGGATCGTGCCGGGCGGCGGTGTGGCCTTCATCCGCTCCATCGGTGCCCTGGCCAAGGCGAAGCTGGCCGACGAGGAGCAGCAGGGGCTGGACATCGTCCGGCGCGCCCTGGAGGAGCCGCTTAGGCAGATCGCCGCGAACGCCGGGTTCGAGGGCTCCGTCATCGTGGAGAAGGTGAAGGAAGGGAAGGGGGCCGCCGGGTTCGACGCGGACAGCGGCCGGTACTGCGACCTGCTCGCGGCCGGGATCATCGACCCCACCAAGGTGGCCCGGTTCGCCCTGCAGAACGCCGCCTCCGTCTCCTCGCTGCTTCTGACCACCGAGGCGATGATCGCGGAAAAGCCCAAGAAGAAGACCCCGGCGGCGCCCGCCATGCCGCAGGACATGGGGGACTACGACTGACCGTTTTTGAGATCACCCTCAGCGCACCCGACTCGCAGCCGGGTGCGCTGAGGAATTTCCCCCCTCCATCCGCTCTTCCTTAGTCTCGCTTGATCGGGTTTAGAGCCGACGGGGCCGGTGACCGGCCGCTGAGAACGCAGGAAAGGAGAGCACCGCTTATGCAATCCAACTATCACAAACAGTTGGGAGATTCCATGAACTTCGCGGCAGGCGTCCCCGCGGAGGAGGCCAGGAGGCTTCTGGAACGGAAAAGAGAAAAAACGCTGAAGGCCGATGAATTCTTCCTGAGGGCCGGGGAAGTTCCCCGCTATATCGGTTATGTGGTATCAGGTCTGCTGCGGCTCTACTATATCGATGCCGAGGGGAGAGACGTCACCAAGCATTTCAGCCCCGAGGGTACGCTGGCCATCTCCTACAGCGCGTTCTTGCAGAGAGAAGAATCCAGGTTCTTCATCCAGGCCCTGGAAGAGACCAAACTGTACGTGATTGACCATCAAACCTATCAGGAGCTGCTGCACGGCCATGCCTGCTGGCAGGTCGTTGCCAGGAAATTTGCGGATCTGCTGTTCATCATCAAGGAGAAGCGGGAGTCCGAATTATTGCTGCTCAACGCCCAGGAGCGGTACGCGCATTTCCTGGAAGATTATCCCGATATAGAAAAACGGGTCAACCAATACCATGTCGCCTCCTATCTGAGGATCACCCCGGAATCGCTCAGCCGGATCCGCGCCCAGAGGAAATAGGGAATACCGCAGATCAATGACGGCACCCGCAAAATAGTTTCAGAAGATTATCATACATCAATGATCCCGCGGCGGTCCTCCTGTAGAGAAGAACCAACAAAAAACAAAGGAGGACATTGTATGAAAGAAAAGATCCCGGTGGCACTGAAAAACGGTTTGATCGCGGGCCTCTTCAGCAGTGCGGTGTCGGTCTTGCTCAACTATTACGTCCTTCCCTTCCCGCAAAGCATCCTGGACAACGCGATCGGCCACGGCATCGGCGGCTTCTTCTGCGGCCTCATCTCCGCCTTCATCGCGGTCATGATCGTCGCTCATCATCACCGGCAGCCGCTCACTGACGTGAAAGGAGGCGCCGGCTATGAACTTGGCAAATAGAACGATCGTCGTCACGGGCGCCTCCCGGGGCCTGGGCAGGGAAATTGCGTCCCGGCTGACTCGCAGAAAGGCGAACGTCATCCTCGTCGCCCGCTCCCGGGCATTGTTGGCGGAGGCCCGTCAGGAAATGGCGCAGGCAGGGGGAAGCATCCCGATGGCGATCGTCTGCGACGTTTCCCGTCAAGAGGACGTCGAAAGGATGGCCGCGACCATCGGCAGCCGGTATGACCATATCGATGTCCTCATCAACAACGCGGGTATCGGCATTTACAAAACCGTCGCAGCGATGACCGGCGCGGAAATGGGCAGGCAGTTCGCGGTCAATATGCACGGTCCCTTCTATTGCAGCAAGGCGCTGCTGCCCCTGCTCAAGAAAAGTGACGCGGGATACATCTTGAATGTCGGGTCTCTATTCGGCAGGACCGCCTTTGCCGAGAGCAGCATCTACTCGGCGACCAAATTCGCCTTGTCCGGATTTACCCAGGGACTCCGCCAGGAGATGAAGAGGCATCGCATCAAGGTCGGGCTGTTTCTGCCGGGTTCTATGAATACATCATTCCAGGAGCATCAGGGGGGAAAGGTCCTCAGGGCGCCCAGACTGCTTACCCTCGACCCCGTCCGGGTAGCCGGGAGGATGGAAGCCATGATCGCAAAAAGGGAAAAAACGGTGTACCTGCACCGGTGGATCCTCTGCCTGATGAAGATGAAGGCATCGTTGGCCTAGCCTGCTGCGGCCCCGTGCAATCATATCCCAGTTTGGGCGGAAATATCGGCATCGTTTGACATCCCCTGTCTTCTTGCCTATAGTCCCTTCACCCGGGATCATGAAAAGCCCGGTTCACCAGCCCGAAGGAGGATTACCATGCGAAAGACGGTCCTTCCCACCCTTCTTGCCGTTGTCCTGTGGCTCGGTCTGTCCGCGCCGCCGATCGCCGCCGGTCCGAAAGATGCCGACCCGAAGAGCGCGGAGATGAACAGCTGGCTTCCCGCGGCCCTCTCCGCGGACGATCGGGAAGAGTCCGAATTCGCGCACCGCGGCCTGATCGCCGCCCCCCCGGTCGAAATCCGGGACCCCGAGGGGAAGCCGGTCCGGGATACGACGCAGTACGGTTTTCTGGCCTCCGACGCACCCGGCCCGGCGACCGTTCCCGCGGTACTCTGGCGTCATGCCCGGCGCAACAACCTCCACGGCCTGTTTCGGGTGATCGACGGCGTCTATCAGGTGCGGGGGTACGACGCCGCCAACATCACCTTCATCGTAGGCAAGACCGGCTACATCGTCGTCGACCCGCTGACCTCGGTGGAGACGGCCCGGGCGGCCCGGGAACTGCTGTACCGGCACTGCGGAGTGAAACCGGTGGTGGCGGTGATCTACACCCACAGCCATGTGGACCACTGGGGAGGGGTGCGGGGCGTCGTCACCGACGAGGAGGTTGCCGCGGGGAAGGTCCGGATCATCGCCCCGGCGGGGTTTAGCCGGGAGGCGGTGAGCGAAAACCTGCTGGCGGGAAACGCCATGGCGCGCAGGGCCGGGTACATGTTCGGCGGCCTCCTGGCGAAAGGGCCCCGGGGACAGGTGGATGCGGGGATCGGGCAGGCCATCTCCACCGGAACGGTCAGTTTCATCCATCCCACGGAGGAGATCCGCGAGCCGGTCCAGGAGCTGATCATCGACGGCGTGCGCTTCGTCTTCCAGCAGGTCCCCGACACCGAAGCCCCGGTGGAGATGAATTTCCACCTCCCCGACCTGAAGGCCCTCTGCATCGCCGAGAACGTCTCGGCGGGGCTGCACAACCTGCTCACCCCCCGCGGCGCCCTGGTGCGCGACGGCCGGGCCTGGGCCCGGTTCATCGACGAGGCGATCGACCGCTTCGCCGGCGACAGCGAGGTGCTGTTCACGACCCACCACTGGCCGCGCTGGGGCACGGCACGGATTACCGATTATCTGACCAAGCAGCGGGACCTGTACAAGTACATCCACGACCAGACGGTCCGGCTGATGAACCAGGGGTACCCGCCGGCCGAGTGCGCGGAGCGGATCCAGCTCCCCCCGAGCCTGGCCGGGGAGTGGTTCAACCGTGATCTGTACGGGACCGTCAACTTCAACGTGAAGGCGGTCTACCAGCGCTACCTGGGCTGGTTCGACGGGAACCCGGCCCACCTCCATCCGCTCCCTCCCCGGGAGGCGGCGCGGCGGTACGTGGAGTACATGGGGGGCGCAGCGGCAGTCCTCGGCCGGGCCCGGGAGGACCTCCGCAGGGGTGAGTACCGCTGGGTAGCCGAGGCGGTCAACCACGTGGTGTTCGCCGAGCCGGAAAATGCCGCGGCTCGCGAACTCCAGGCCGACGCCCTGGAGCAGCTCGGCTACCGGGCCGAATCGCCCGTCTGGCGGAATTTCTACCTCTCCGGCGCCCGGGAGCTCCGCGAGGGGATCGGGAAGGACGCCCCGCGCCAGCGGCCGGGGGGGGACGTGATCCGCACCATGCCGCTCGACACGTTCTTCGACGTGCAGGCCGTGCGGCTGAACGGCCCGCGGGCGGCGGGCAAACGGATCGCCGTGAACTGGATCTTTTCCGACCCGCGCGAGGAATTCGGCGTCACCCTCGAAAACGGGGTCCTCCACCACAAACGGGGAAGGCTGCACGCCGACCCCGACGCCACGGTCGTTCTGCCGCGCGAGGTGTTCAACGCCGTCGCGGCCAAGCAGGCCACGTTCCTGGGGCGGTATCTGGCGGGGGATATCCGGATCGAAGGGAGGATGCTGAAATTTTTCGAGCTGATGTCCTGCCTGGATGAACCAGACCCGTGGTTTGGTATCGTCACCCCGGCCGGAGAGGAATGAGTCAGGCCTGTTTCATCTCCTGGGAGATCGCCTGGACGGCCTCCACGATCTGCATCATCACGGTGCTCATGTCGTCGGAGGACATCCCCAGCTTCGCCATCACTCCTTCGTCCATGCGGTACTGCAGGCCGTCGATGCCCGAGCCCATGCCGCTCATCATCGCGATCACGTCGGCTATGTGGACGATGTAGGCCAGCTGGTTGCCGCCCGAGGCCGCGGGATCGTGGTGGTAGCGGATGGTCGTGGCCAGGGTTTGGGGGACGTTCCAGTTGGTGCACAGCTCGGCGGCCATCTCGGCGTGGTCGAACCCCAGGATCGCCTTTTCGGCGTTCAGAAAGGATTCCGTGCCGCTGGCCAGAAACGCGGTAAAGGCGTCCCGCCGCTCCTCGATGTAGGGGTCCAGGACGAGTTTGCCCACGTCATGGATCAGCCCGGCGGAAAAGGCGTCGTTGGCCATGCCGGGATCTTTCGCGGTGGCGATGATCTTGGAGCCGAAGGCGACGCCCAGGGAATGCTGCCAGAGGTCCCCCGAATCCAGCCCGTACCCCTCCATCCGGTCCGCCAGGGCCTTGGTGCTCCAGGCCATGACGATCAGCTCCTCCAGGACCTTCAGCCCGAGGATCGTCGAGGCGTGCTTGATCGAGGAGACCGAGCCGCTCATGCCGTAGTAGGGCGAATTGGCCATCCTGAGGACGCGGGTGGCGATCGCCTGGTCCATTTCCAGCACGCCCGCCAGGTCTTCGAAGCTCGCGTTCGGGTCCTTGATGATCTCGTGGGCCTTGAGCGTCGTCTGGGGCATGGGCGGGAGATCCTTCGCGGTCTGGAGGATCGTCTTCATCAGCTTCTCGCCGCTGGGCAACTCACCCGCTGCCGGAGCCGGCGCGGTCCGCCCGGCGGCCCCGCCGTTCTCCCGCGCCGCTGCCGGACGCGGCGCGGGCGGTTCGCCGGCGAGACGCGAGCGGAGATCGACCTCGATCGTCGCCTTGCAGGTAGGGCAGGGAAAGGCGATGCTCTCCGTCTTGGGAAGCCGTTCGTCGGGAATGACGAGCGACCGGCGGCAGGCTTTGCAGATGATTTTCACGGCTGACTCCCTCCTCCGGAAACTCAGGTGATCTTGATCTTTCCCGCATCGATGTCCAGGACCATGCACCGCGTCTTGTTGCCTCCTGTCTGCTCGATCGCGACCGACAGGCCCGCAAGCTGCAATGCCTCCTTGGCGGCCATCACGACGTTCTTCTTGGGGTTCTGCTCCGGCTGGCCCCCCAGGATCGTGGCGCCGCCGGCGATGGCGACGGAGAAGGGGGCAGCGCCCCCCTGCTTGCCGATTTCGCTCAGGGCCTGGGGGATGGCGGTGTTGGCGTACATGAAGCTGTTCGCCGGTTTGAGGGCGCCCGAATGGGCCGCGAGGATGTGCAGGCCGGCGCCGACGCGGCGGGAATTGTCATAGATGATGATGCCGATTCCCGACCCGATCCGGTCGACCTTGAGCAATCCTGATGTTGCGCAATCACAGTGGAGCAGCGAGACAGCTTTTTCCGGCATGGCGCGGCACCCGATCTGATCTGTCGTGGATAAGAGGCACTGAACGCTCACCGCGTACGCCCGGAGGCTATGCAAAACCCGCCGGCATGTCAAGATGATTTTTCGTGCGATGAGTTTCTTGCGAACGGGGCGGCGTGCGCCGCCCGCGCCTCGCCGTTTTTATTGCGCCCTCTCTGCGCCTCTGCTAGTATTATCGGCATGCCGGCCCTGACACTTGAAAACCTGACCAAGCGCTTCGGCGGGTTCGCTGCCGTGGACGGTGTCTCCCTTGCGGTCGCCCCCGGCGAACTGTTCTTCATCCTCGGCCCGTCAGGATGCGGCAAGACGACCCTCCTGCGCCTCGTGGCCGGGTTTGCCGAGCCCGATTCCGGGCGCATCCTCTTCGGCGGGCGGGATATCACCGCAACTCCTCCGGAAGGGCGCAACGCGGGGATGGTCTTCCAGAACTACGCCCTCTGGCCCCACATGACCGTGGCGGAAAACGTCTCGTTCGGCCTGGAGATGCACCGCATCCCGCGGCGGGAGCGCCGGGAGCGCGTCGAGAAGGCCCTGGCCGCGGTCCAGATGGCGGACTCGGGCGATCACCTCCCCAACCAGCTCTCCGGCGGCCAGCAGCAGCGCATCGCCCTGGCCCGCGCCCTGGTCTTCGAGCCCGGCCTCGTGCTGCTCGACGAGCCGCTCTCCAATCTCGACGCCCGCCTCCGCGTCGAGATGCGCCAGCAGATCAAGCTTCTCCACGATCAGCTGGGGCTCACCATGCTGTACGTGACCCACGACCAGGCCGAGGCGCTCTCCATGGCCGACCGGATCGCCGTGATGCGCGCGGGCAGGCTGAGCCAGGTGGGCACGCCGCGGGAGCTGTACGACCGACCGGCCAACGCCTTCATCGCCGATTTCATCGGCGAGGCCAACCTCATCCCCGGCCGCGCCCGGCTGCGGGACGGCCGGATGCTCGTGGAGACCGCGGCGGGCGATCTCGCCTCCACCGCCTTCGACCCGCGGACCGGAGAGGGGGAGGCGGTGCGCTGCTGCATCCGCCCGGAAAACCTCCGCGTCGGCCCCTCCCCCGCCGCAGGGGAGAACGCCTTTTGCGGCGCCCTCGTTGCCACGGAATACCTCGGGAGCGTGGAGCAGTACTTCGTCAGCATCGGCGGCGGCGTGCGGCTCAAGGCCGTCCGCCTGGGCAGGGGAGGCGGACCCGGCCGCGGCGACCAGGTGACGCTGGTCTGCGCGCCCGACGACGTAGTCGTCCTGAGGGACGACGGAGAGTCCTGAGCGCACCCCCCCGCCCCTCCCTCCCCCGTAGCGAGGGAGGGTGATGGAAGGAACGGCCCGTCACGGGGAGGGACAATTGGTGAAACCATGGTAGCGAAGACCCTGCGCAGATACGACCTGACCCCCCAGCGGCTCCTGTTTCTGGGGCTCTTGGCCGCGTTCGCCCTGGCCTTTCTGTTCTACCCCCTGGGCTTTACCCTCACCAAGGCCTTCTGGGTCCCCGACCCGGCGGGCGGCGCCCGGTTCACCGTCGCGGTCTTCCTCTTGATGTTCACCGATCCCGCGAACTGGGAGCTGATCCTCAACAGCATCAACCTCGCCCTTGCGGTAACACTGCTCACGACGCTCCTGGCCGTCCCGATGGCCTGGGTGACGAACCGGTACGCCTTTCCCCTCAAGGGGCTGATGACCGGTCTCCTGCTCGTCCCCCTGGTCCTGCCCCCCTTTGTCGGCGCCGTGGGGATGAAGCAGATGTTCGCCCGGTTCGGCTCGTTCAACCTCCTGCTCGTCGACGCGGGCGTCGTCAGCCAGCCCGTGGACTGGCTGGGCGGCGGGTTCTGGGCCACGGCCATCCTGGAGGTGCTCCACCTCTACCCGATCCTGTACATGTCCGTCGCGGCGGCGCTGGCCAACATCGACCCCAACATGGAAGAGGCCGCCCGCAACCTCGGCGCCTCGGGGTTTTGCCTGTTTCGCCGGATCACCTGGCCGCTGATGCTCCCCGGCTACTACGCCGGCGCCGTGATCGTGTTCATCTGGTCCCTCACCGACCTGGGCACGCCGCTCATCCTGGACTACCGGAACCTCATCCCCGTCCGGATCTTCAACATGCTCACCGACATCAACCAGAACCCGATGGGGTACTGCCTGGTGGTGTTCATGATCCTGCTGACGGCCGGGATCTTCTTTCTCTCCAAGATCGTGCTCGGCGATCGCGGGTACACCTCGGCGACCCGCGGCCACGTGACCCCGCCGGTCCGGCCCGCGGGATGGGTCGGCTCCGCGCTGATCCTGGGGGGGCTGGGGCTGGTCACCCTGATCGCGCTGGTCCCCCACATCAGCGTCATCCTGACCAGCCTCTCTCGGCGCTGGTTCATGACCGTGCTGCCCACCCTGTACACGGGTGCGCACTACGAAGCGGTCTTCCGGCAGGAGCTCACGTGGCTCGCCATCAACAACAGCCTCTTTTTATCGGCGCTGAGCACCGTCGTCGACATCTGCCTCGGGATCGCCATCGCCTGGCTGTTGCTCAGGACCCGCATCCCCGGGAGGAGCGTCATCGATACCCTGACGATGCTGCCGCTGGCCATCCCCGGCATCATCATGGCCTTCGGGTATCTGACCGCCTTTGCCAACACCCCGCTGGACGCGGCGGCCAATCCCCTCCCGCTGCTGGTGATCGGCTATGCGGTTCGCCGCCTCCCCTACATGGTCCGGGCCGCCTATGCCGGATTCCAGCAGACCGGGGTCGCCCTCGAAGAGGCCGCCCGCAACTGCGGCGCCGGCCCGCTGACCACGCTCCGCAGGATCACGATCCCGCTGGTCATGGCCAACCTCATCGCCGGCGCGATCCTCTGCTTTTCCTTCGCCATGCTCGAGGTCTCCGACAGCCTTGTCCTGGCCGTCCGGGAGCAGTACTATCCTGTCACCAAGGCGATCTACGCCCTGTTCGGCCGTCCGGACGGGGCGTTCGTCGCGAGCGCCATGGGGGTCCTGGGCATGCTCCTTTTGGCCGCGAGCCTCGTCGTCGCCGGCCGCTTTCTGGGCAAGCGGATGGGCGAGCTGTTCCGGATCGGGTGAGGCGATGGGCGCTGCAAGGAACGACAAGATGTCCCTGGTCGCGTCCGCTCCGCGCTGCGGGGGAGTCCTGTCCGACCGCTGCGCAGACAGTCGCCGATCCGCTGGCAAGGTCATGCCGGCGCAGTCCGGATCGGGGTCCGGGACAGGCACCGATACCAAGAGGTCTCCGTTCCGCATCAGGCGCTGCGCCCCGGCCTGCGCCGGGATGACGGCCCTTTCGGGGTTGATCATGTTCGTCGCGTTTGCGGCATTCTGCCTGGCCTCCGGCAGCGCCTGTGCCGCCGACCGGCTGGTCCTGCTCTCCCCGCACTGGCAGGGGATCCGCCTCGAGTTCACCGACGCCTTCCGGCGCCACTACCGCGCAACCGCCGGCCGCGACGTGGAGCTGCAGTGGCTGGACGTGGGCGGCGGCAGCTCGGACATCGTCCGGTACATCGAATCCCAGTTCCTGGTGAAGCCGGCGGGCATCGGCGTGGACGTCCTGTTCGGAGGCGGCACCGACCCCTACCTGTACCTCAAGGACAGGGGGCTGCTCGCCCCCTGCCGCCTCCCGGCGGCGGTCCTGGCCGCCCTCGCCCCCGACATCGCCGGCATGCCCCTGTACGATCCGGGTCACCGCTGGTACTCGGCCAGCCTGACCGGGTTCGGGATCATCACCAACCGGGCCGTCCTGAAGAGGCTCGGCCTGCCCGAACCGCAGAGATGGGCCGACCTCGCCCGGCCGGAGTACTTCTCCTGGGTCGGCGCGGCGGACCCGCGCAAGAGCGGCTCCGCGCACATGGCCTACGAGATCATCCTCCAGGCCTACGGCTGGGAGAAGGGGTGGCAGGTGCTCACCGCGATCGGCGCCAACGCCAGGGGGTTCAGCTCGGCCGCCGGCCAGATCCCCAAGGACGTGACCGCCGGCGAGGTGGCCTGTGGCCTCTCGATCGACTTCTACGCCTGGGCGCAGGTGCGGATCTACGGCCCGGAGGTGGTCGGGTTCGTCCTCCCCCGGGACCTCACCGTGGTCAACGGCGATGCCATCGCCGTCCTGAAGGGGGCCCCCAACCGCAGGCTCGCCGAGGAGTTCGTCGCCTTTGTCGCGGGCGAGGCCGGCCAGCGGCTCCAGATGCTCAACCGGGGGGAGCCGGGCGGGCCGGTGCGCCACGACCTGGCCCGGTTCGGCGTCATCCCCCGCCTGTACGGGGAGCTGACGGGGCGCACCAGCGTCACCCTCAACCCCTTCGAGGGCACGGGCGGATTCCGGTTCGATGCGGAAAAGGCGGCGCTCCGCCGCACCATCGTCGACGACCTGATCGGCACGCTCATCGTCGATCGCCGGCCCGAGCTTGCGGCCGCCTGGCGGGCGGCCCTCAAGACCATGCCGGCGGCCGCGGCGATGGAGAAGGTGACCGCCCTGCCCCTCACCGAGGCGCAGGCCCTCGCCATCGCCACGCAGGGCCTCTGGAACGACGCGGCGTTCAAGAACCGGACGATGCGGGAGTTCTCCGCGTTTGCCCGGGCCCGCGCCGCCGCGCCCGAGCCGTGGCTGAGCCGCCTGGCCGCCGTTCCGGCCGTGCTGGCGGTCATCCTTGTCCTTGCCGCCTCCCTCACGCTGCGCAGGCGGGGCCGGCGGTCCGTACGGACGGGGCCCCCGCAGGCGGGCGGCCGCCCTTGACAGGCCCGGCCTTTGCCGGTACAACATACCAGCAGCGGGTCCTTGAACGGAAGAGGGGTTTACCGCCTGGCCGCTGCCGGGGAACCGGTGGGAAGCCTCTCCCGGAAAAAGGGAAGGAGCGCCATGTCCAGGTGGAAGAAGGCCGCCATTTTCACCGCAGGAGCCCTGCTCGTCCTGGGGCTGTTGGTGGCCTTCGCCCTGCCGGCCCTGATCAGGGGAAAGGCAGTCGAGGCCATCCGGGAGGCGACCGGGCGCGAGGCCCGGATCGAGAAGATCTCGCTCAACCCCCTCACCCTGACCGCCACGGTCTCCGGGTTGGCCCTGGCCGAGCGCGACGGCGGCCCCTTCGCGAGCGTCGCCGTGCTCCGCGTTTCGGTCAGCCCCCGGTCGCTGTACCGGCTGGCCCTGGTGCTCTCCGAGGTCTCGATCGAATCTCCGTCGCTCCGGGTGGTGAGGACCGGACCGGACCGGTTCAATTTCAGCGACATCGCGGAGCGCCGGCCGAAGAAGGAAGAGAAGCCCCCCGCCGCGGGGATCTTCCCCTTCGTCCTGGAGAACGTCCGGCTGACCAACGGTTCGCTCGACGCGGACGACCGGGCAGTCCCGGGCGGGAGAAAGCACACCCTGCGCAAGCTGGAGATCACGCTTCCCCGGCTCAGCAGCCTCCCCGCCGATGCCGAGCGGTATGCCACCCCCCGGATCTCCATGGACGTCAACGGCGCCCCTTTCCTCCTGGAGGGGAGACTCAAGCCCTTCAGCCCGGACCTGGAGACCGGCCTCCACATCACCCTGGGCCGGCTCGACCTGCCGGAGCTTGGCGTCTACATCCCCGCGCCGCCACCGGTGGAGCTCGCCTCGGGCCGGCTCACCGTCGATACGGACCTGCTGTACCGGCGTCCCGTTGGCCGGAAACCGGAGCTGACCGTCAAGGGGCTCTTCCGGCTCGAAGCCCTGCGCCTGAACCAGCAGGGAGGAGGACCCCTGCTCGGCCTTGCGTCGCTCGAGGTGAAGGCCGCCCGCCTGGAGCCGCTGGCCGGGCTGTTCGATCTCGAGGCGATCACCCTCGACGGCCCGGAGCTGTTCGTCAGCCGCGACCGGCAGGGGCGGTGGATGTACGAACCGCTTTTGGCGGCACCCGCCGGGAAGAACGCGCCGGCAGCGGAAGGCGATAAACCCGCCCCGGCCGCGGCCCCTCCCCTGTTCGCCGTCGCCGGCCTGACACTGCGGGAGGGCCGCGTACACGTTCGCGACGCCCTGCCCCGGGAGGGGTTCGCGGCGGCTGTCACGGAGATCGAGCTGACCGCGAAGAATGTCACCAACCGGCCCGCACAGAACGGGGAATTCGGACTATCCCTGCGGGTGGACAAGGATGTGCGGCTGAACTCGTCGGGAGGGTTCTCCATCGCTGCCCCTGCCGTCACGGCCGGCGTCAAGCTCACGGGGGTCGAGCTGCGGAAGGGATGGCCCTACCTTGCATCCTACCTGACGGCGCCGCTCACGGGCACCCTCGACGTGGCCGGGGACGTGGCCTTCGCAGAGGATGCAGGGTTGACCCTCCGGAACGGTAGCCTGGCCCTGAAGGACCTTTCGCTCCGCGATGCTGCCGGGGAGGGGCTCGACCTGGCGCGCCTGACGGTGAACGGCGTCGCCTACTCCCGGCAGGAAAACCGCGTCGAGGTCGGCGATCTTCGCCTCACCCGCGGCGAGGTCTCCCTCTCCCGGGCACCGGACGGCCGAATCTCCGCCGAGAACCTCCTCGTTGCGCGGACCGGGCCGGCCGCCGACCCGCCGCAGGGGTCCGCTGCGTTGCCGGCGAAGCGGGCCGCCGCCCCGGAAGCGAAGAGGGCCTCTGCGAAGCGCGCCGCAACCCCGGCGGAAAAGGAGCCTGCGGGGCCCCTTGCCTACCGCCTGAAGCGGCTGGAGGTCGACCGGCTGAACCTCGCCTTCACCGACCGAACGAAGCCCGCAAACCCCCGCTTCACCCTCCGGGACACGGCGCTCTCGCTCGGCAACCTGAGCGGTCCTAAGCCCAGCCCGGCCCGGCTGAAATTCTCCTCCACCTTCGGCCGGGAGACGCCGCTCAAGGTCGGCGGCGAGATCACCCCGCTCCCCTTCCGGTACCGGGGCGAGGTGAGCATCGGCCGGCTCCCGATCCGGGACTTCGAGCCCTACTTCCCCGAGAACCTGAACCTCCAGGTCCTGGGCGGCATGCTCGACGCGGCCCTGGCCATCGACATCGCCCTGCCGGAGGGGGGAGCGGCGGGCAGCTTCACGGGCAGCGCCGGGGTAAGCGTCCTGCACACCGTCGATACTGTGGCGGAGGAGGACCTGTTGAAGTGGGAACGGCTGCAGCTCGACGGCATCGCCGGGGAGCTCAAACCCTTCCGCCTGGCCGTCGGACAGGTAGCGCTGAACAAGCCCTACGCCCGGGTCATCGTCCGGAAGGACGGGACGCTCAACCTCCAGGACCTGATGAAGAAGCCCGCCGCCGACGCCGCGAAGCAGCCCGCAGCGGGCCCCGAACCCGGGGGCCAGGCCGCAGCTGCCTCCCCGGCCGCCCCCGCCCCCCCTGCCGCGGGAACCGGCGCCGGGCAGGAGAAGGCGGCCCCCCCCGCTCCCGCTTCCCCGCCGCAGGCGGAGCCCCGGCCGA
The DNA here is from genome assembly GCA_903928915.1 of uncultured Syntrophobacterales bacterium. Taxonomy (GTDB): domain Bacteria; phylum Desulfobacterota; class Syntrophia; order Syntrophales; family UBA5619; genus JAKAFS01. The sequence continues at coordinate 23,242 of CAIYSL010000093.1, forward strand.
TCAGCATCGGCGCGGTCACCGTCCTGGACGGGCAGATCAAGTTCACCGACAACCACCTCCCCGAGGAGTTCGAGACCACCTTCTACGACCTGGGGGGGCGGATCAGCGGCCTCTCCTCCGAGTCTACCCTGCTGGCCGACGTGGACCTGCGCGGACAGCTGGAAAACCAGTCGCCGCTCAGGATCACCGGCAAGATCAACCCGCTGCGCGAGGACCTGTTCGTCGACCTGAAGGTCTCCTTCACCGACATCGACCTGTCCCCGCTCACCCCCTACGCCGGGACCTACCTGGGGTACACGGTGGAAAAGGGGAAGCTCTTCCTCGACCTGAAGTACCTGATCGAGAAGAAGATCCTGTTTTCGGAAAACAAGATCATGATCGACCAATTCACCTTCGGCAGGGAGGTCGCCAGCGACAAGGCGACGAGCCTCCCGGTGAAACTGGGGCTGGCACTCTTGAAGGACCACCGCGGGGAGATCCACCTGGACGTCCCGGTGACCGGACGCACCGACGATCCTGAGTTCAGCTTCTGGGGGCTGATCTTCCAGGTCCTGAAGAACCTGCTGGTAAAGGCGGTGACCGCCCCCTTCTCGCTCCTTGCGTCGCTGTTCGGAGGCGGCGGCGACCTGAGCGCAATCGCCTTTGCCCCCGGCAGCGCCCAGCTGCGGCCGGAGGAGGAGAAGAAGCTCGCCGCCCTTGCCAAGGGGCTTGTCGAACGTCCGGCCCTGAAGATGGAACTGACCGCCTACCTGGACAAGGAGAAGGACCCCGAGGGGTACCGGGTCGAGCTGCTCAACCGGAGGGTGCGGAAGGAAAAATACCTCTCCCTGGCGAAGGAGCGGAAGATCCCGGAAGGGCAGACCGCCGAGACGGTGACCGTATCCCCGGAGGAATTCTCCCTGTACCTGAAGGCCGTCTACGCCAAGGAGAAGTTTCCCAAGCCGCGCGACTCCCGCGGCGCGGTGCTCGTCCTGCCCGATGCCGAGATGACGAAGCTGATCCTGGCCAACACCGAGATCGGCAGCGATGAGCTGCAGGACCTGGCGCGGGAGCGGGTCGATGCGGTGCTGGACTTTCTGGTCCAGAAGGGCAGCGTCGCCGCGGAACGGCTGTTCCGCAAGAACGACGACCTGTTCAAGCCGCCCGCGAAGGAACAGCAGGCCCAGGGCCGCGTAGAACTCAACCCGGTCGGCCAGTAGCCCCCGCAGTCTCCTTAGAGCAGTCGGGCGGCAAGCGAGGCCACCTGTTCCAGCCCTTCCTGTAGATCACTGCCGGTCCGGTGCGCACTGCCCGGCACGCTCCACAGGCGCCGGGGGGAGCGCGGGAATGCCATTGCCATGCGGTTTCTCTCGCGGGACGGGAATCCCTCCGGTTTGGGCAGAGTCGGGTACAGACGCCGAGGTCCGCACGGGAAGTACACTTCCGGCAACCTGATTCCGGAGATGAACCCAGGGTTGAAATAGCCTGGTCGTCGTGGTACGATTTCCGTGCTCGTCTTCGGCGCCGCAGCACTCAACACTGAGGAAGCACGGCCGGATGCCGGGGCATCAGTGCGGACGATTCCCCGGGACAGCGGGGCGGGAGAGGAGAGCGTCGGACCGGGAGGTGCACGGTGCGACAGCGCCGCACTCCCATCGGCTAAGGCGGTCATCAAGGGATGACCCGGCAGCGGTTGCCGGGACCAGGGATGACTATGAGAGAGTTAAGGAGGAGGGTCCATGAAAAAGACAGGGTTGCTTTTCGTAGCATTGCTGGCGGCGCTTTGTTTCACGGCCACTGCCTGGTCGGCTGCGGCGGCGCCGCAGTGGTCGTGGCGAATGCAGGTCATTCACAGCAACGCCCATTCCGATTTTGCCCAGAATGTCCAGACGGCTGCGGACATCATGAAGGCCACCGGCGGGAGACTGCAGATCAAGGTCAGCCCGAACGGCACCTTCGCCCCCAGCCTGGAGGCCTTTCAGGCCTGCGGCGACGGCGTGTTCGAGATGCATTCCAGCTGGCCCGTCTATGCCAAGGGCGTGGAGTACGCCTTCATGCCGCTGTCCAACATGAGCCTGGGACTCGACGCCCACGACAAATGGGTCTGGATTTATGAGTTCGGCGGCTGGGATCTGATGCAGAAGGCCTTCGACAAGATGAACCTGAAGCTGCTCGCCGTGGAGATCTGGGGCACCGAGGTCCTGATGGCCAACAAGCCCTACAAGAGCATCGCCGAGATGAAGGGGCGGAAGATGCGGACCTCCGACCCGCGTCTGCTGGCAAAGAACGGTGTAGCCGGCATCACGCTTCCGCTGGAAGAGGTATTCACGGGGCTCCAGACCGGGACCGTCGACATGGCGGAATTCGGCCACCTGAAATACAATGAAGGGCTGGGGCTCACGGATATCGCCAAATTCGGTATCTTCCCGGATTTCTGGAACGTCCATTTCATCACGACGGTTGTGATCAACAAGAACGCCTGGGCCAAACTTCCGCCCGACGTCCAGGCCATCGTGGAGATGGCCTTCAAATCCCGTGAGCATCAGCATTGGACCAAGAGCCAGTACCTGAGCGCCGTCGCCATGCGCGACCTGACGGAGAAGAAGAAGATGGCCTTCTCGCGGATGGACAAAACCCCCTTCATCGAACTGAGAAAGCAGATGTATGCGATCGAACAGGAAGACATCAAGAAGTACGGCGGCCTGACGGCGGAAACCTACAAGTCCCTCTACAAATTCATGGAACTGTGGTACCCCTACAAGACGATGGGCGCCTGGTGGGGCGACGGTCTGACCCCGGAGCAGCAGCTGGGGTTCAAGCCGGGGACTCATAAATAGCCCCGCGCGGGACAGGAAACGACCCGGTGCGGCCGACCCTGCGGTGTCGGCCGCACCGGGGTTCATCGCATAGGAGATTGGGAGATCCATGATGACCACAGTCGCAACACTTCTGCGGGGAATCGACAAACTGAGCGAGAATGCGGGCAAGCTCTTCAGCCTGCTCGTCATTCCCATCATCGTCCTGGAGGCCGGGGAGTCGCTCCTCCGGTACGTCTTCCAGATGCCTACGGACTGGAGCTGGGAGCTGGCCGCCATGCTGTTCGGGGCCTTCTTCATGATGGGAGGGGCCTGGGTGCTGAAGGAACAGAACCACGTCCGGACCGATGTCTTCTACAACAAGCTCTCCCGCAAAGGGAAGGCCTACTTTGATCTTTTCTTCTTCACGACGGTATTCTTTGTTTTTGCCTGCGTCATGGTCTGGAAGATGACCGCCAACGCCATCTATTCCGTCGGCATCCAGGAGGCCACCTTCAGCATGTGGGCGCCGCCCCTCTATCCCCTGAAGATCGTCTTCGCCGTCGCCTACATCCTGCTGTTCCTGCAGGGGCTGGCCAAATGGGTGCGTGATCTGGTGTACGTGGTCAAGGGGGTGGAGATATGACGCCACTGGAATCGATCATCCTCGTGGGCATCGTGTTTCTGATCGTCCTGCTGAGCGGCCACCCCCTTGCCTTCACCCTGGGGGGGATGGCGGTGCTGGCCGGCGCCACGGTCTGGGGAAACCCGGGTGCTTTGAACCTCTTCATCCGCTCCACGATCGGTGTCGGCACGAACATCGTCTACACCTCGATCCCGCTGTTCATCTTCATGGGGGCGATGCTGGAGCGGTCCGGCGCCGCGGACGACCTCTTCGACTCGATGTACATCATTTTCGGACCCCTGCGGGGCGGCATCGCCATCACCACGGTGGTCATCTGCACGCTCCTGGCGGCGGCCAGCGGGATCATCGGCGCCTCGATCACGCTGATGACGATCCTGGCCCTTCCGGCCATGGCCAAATGCCGCTACGACATGAAGCTGGCCACGGGGACCATCATGGCCGCCGGCTGCCTGGGGACCCTGATCCCCCCCAGCATCATCCTGGTCATCTACGGCGCCCAGGCCCAGCTTTCCATCGGCAAGCTCTTTGCCGGTGGCATCGGCGCCGGCCTGCTGCTCTCGGTCCTCTACCTCGTCTACATCGTCTGGAAAATCGTGGTCAAGCCGGAGAGCGCACCGGCGATCGATCCGACGGAGGCGCTCAAGTACAGCCAGGCGCACAAGTGGCTGATGTTTTTCAAATCCGTTCTGCCCACGTCGATCCTGATCCTGCTGGTCCTGGGAACGATCCTGCTGGGGGCGGCGACGCCGACGGAGGCGGCCGCACTGGGCTGCGTCGGCGCCACGGGCGTGGCCATCTACAACCGGAAGTTCACCTGGCGGGTGGTGCGCGAGTGCAGTTACATGACGATGAAGACGACGGCCATGATCATGTTCATCATCCTGGGGGCCACCATGTTCACCTCGGTGTTCATGGGACTCGGCGGGGGCGAGGTGATCAACAGCATGGTCAGCGGTCTGCAGATCAACCCCTGGGTCGTCGTTTTCCTGATCTTCTTCATCCTGTACGTCATGGGGATGTTCATCGACTGCTACGGCATCCTGCTGATCGGGATTCCCATCTTCACCCCGATCGTCAATGCGCTGGGATTCGATCCCCTCTGGTTCGGGGTGATGTTTGCCGTGATGATCCAGATGTCCTATCTCTCGCCGCCGTTCGCCTATGCGGCGTTCTACGTCAAGGGGGTCGCGCAGCAGCAGAAGATCACCATCCCGATCAGCGAGCTCTACTGGGCAACCATCCCCTTCATGGTCATGCAGGCGATCGCGGTGGTGTTGCTCTGCCTCTTCCCGCAGATCATCCTCTGGATACCGAGTCTGCTATTTTGATGAGCGCGGATACCTTCCCCGGCTCTGCTTGTCCGGGGAGGGCGCCCTGCCGGAGCATCGGGGAGGCTGCGTCGGGGCAGTGATGCGGCGGAAACGGAAGATCCGGGGACGGTTTTTTTGAAAAGAGATCCGTGATGGCGGAAGCAAACAGCGGCAAGGAGCGACGGGTCGTCATTGCCTGCCGGGTCATGGAGCCGGAGCTCAGGCAGGTACAGGCGGAGTCCGGGGAAGCGGCAGAGATCCTGTATCTCGACCAGGCCCTCCACCGGACGCCGGCCAAACTCCTGGGCCAGCTGCAGGAAAGGATCGATCAGGCGGCCCCGCGGGCCTCCCGGATCGTCCTGGGCTACGGCCTCTGCTCCAACGGCGTGGTCGGCGTCACGGCGCGCCGGCAGGGGCTCCTCATCCCCCGCTGCCACGACTGCATCGCCCTGTTTCTGGGATCGCCGTCCCGGTATCAGGAGGTGTTCCGCCAGAAGCCGGGGACCTATTACCTCACGCCGGGGTGGATCGCGGAAAAAAAAGACCCGCTGGGAATCCTCGCAGAGAATACTGCCAAGTTCGACCGGGAGACGGCGGAATGGGTCATGGAGGAGGAACTCAAGCACTACACCCATATCTCCCTGATCGATACGGGCGTGGAAGAGATGGCGCCGCTCAGGGAGCGGGCGAGGGAGAATGCCGAGATCCTGAAGAAGCAGTACGAGGAGATCCCGGGCAGCCTGGAATACTTCCGCGAGATCGTTTCGGGTCCCTACAGCGACGACAAGTTCCTCTGCCTCGCGTCGGGCGAGGCCTTCACGCAGGAGATGTTTTTCTAACTCAATTCAAGAGAAAGGGAGAAAATTCACTATGTCCAAGATGCTGGAGATAGGCGCGGCCATCGAAGCCGGCAAGGGCAAGAACGTCCAGGACCTTATCCAGGCGGCCATCGGCGAGGGTATGAAACCGATGGATGTCTTACAGGGCATGATCGATGCCATGGGGGCGGTTGGCGAAAAATTCAGGACCGGCGAGATCTATGTGCCGGAAATGCTCATTGCGGCCCGGGCCATGAAGAAGGGGCTGGAGGTGCTGCGGCCGCTCGTGGTGGGCGAAAGCGGCGCCACCGTCGGCAAGTTCATCGTCGGCACCGTGGCAGGCGACCTGCACGACATCGGCAAGAATCTCGTGGCCATGATGGTCGAGAGCCAGGGGTTCGATGTTATCGATCTGGGGGTCGACGTGAAGGCGGAAAAATTCGTCGAAGCGATCAAGGCGAACCCCGATTGCCGGGTGATCGGCATCTCGGTCCTGCTGACCACGACGATGCCGGCCGTGAAGGACACCCTCAGCGCCCTGGCTGCCGCAGGGGTGAGAAACCAGGTGAAGGTCATGGTCGGCGGGGCGCCCGTCACCCAGGCCTTTGTCGACAATATCGGGGCCGACGGTTTTGCGGCCGACGCGGCCACGGCCGCGGGCAAGGCCAAGGAACTGAACAAACGTCTCAATTAGGAGGAACTTCCATGAACTCCCGCGAACGAGTGCTGTGCACCCTGAACCACAAGGAACCCGACCGCATTCCCCTGGACCTCGGGTCCGGCCACTGCTGCAAGTTCACCAAGTATTTCTACGTCAAGCTGCTGGATTACTTCGGCATCAAGGAAGACAACCTGGAAATCTGCAGCCTGCCCTACCAGGTGGTCTACGCCTCGGACAAGGTGCTCGATCTGCTCAAGGGTGATGTGCGCAATCCCCGCCTCAAGCCCATCAGGCCCCCCAACCCTTATTCCAAGAAGTGGGAGGATGAGGAGAGCTACTACGCACGGAACGAATGGGGGACCCTCTACCGGATGCCCAAGCAGCACGCCCTGTATTTCGACCTCTACGACACGGTCCTGAAGAATTCGGAGAGCCTGGAGGAGGACCAGAAGTTCGTCTGGCCCGTCCCGGAGAAGTTCGACAGGAACGACCGGAAAGAAATGGAAGACTACCGCAACGCCGGCTTCGCCACCATGATTACCGAAGTCTTCGGCAACGGTTTTCTCCAGACGGGTCCCCTGGTCTGGGGGTTCGAGAACTGGCTGGCCATGCTCGCGGCCGAGCCCGAGCGGTGCATCCCCTTCATGGAAAAGCTGCTGGAGAAGAAGATCGAGTACTACGACAACATCTTCGCGGTGTACGGCGGTCTGATCGACACCACCGCCGAGCCCGACGATTTCGGGACCCAGCGGGGCACCTTCGTGTCGCCGAAGCTGATCCGCGAGATGATGCTGCCCCTGCACAAGAAGCTCAACGCCCACATCAAGTCCAAGCAGGCGATCAAGACCATGCTCCACACCTGCGGTTCCGTGTACGCCATCCTGCCGGATATCATCGAGGCGGGCTACGACATCCTCAACCCCGTCCAGATTGCGGCCGCGAACATGGAGCCCGAGCGGCTCAAGAAGGAGTTCGGCAAGGACATCGTCTTCTGGGGCGGCGGCATCAACACCCAGGCGACCCTGCCCAACGGTACACCCCAACAGGTCCGGGACGAAACCAAGAGGCTCATCGACGCCTTCGCCCCGGGCGGCGGGTTCGTCTTCTCCACGGTTCACAACGTTCAGGACGATGTGCCCATCGAGAACTTCATGGCCATGTGGGAGACCTTCCAGGACAATTGTAAATATTGAGCGATGCCGGCTTTCCGGGAGGGTGAGGCAACGCAGTGCCGCACGGCAGGATGAGCCATCTCAATGGTGAAGGGAAAAAAGGGCGGCAGGCCGAAGGGGCTTGCCGCCCCTTTTCGTTTGTCCGATCAGGATCCGTTCGACCTTCCCGGGGACCGCGCATGCGAAAATAGAGGCGAGCCCCTCTTCAGGGCGGGCCGGTGGGCTTTCACTATTTTATCTCGTTATCGGGGCGGGAATCCTTCCCGTCGGGGCAGAGTCAGGTGCGGACGCCGAGGCGCGGCAGGATGAAGCGGTTCAGGACGAACCACCCCCCGACGATGAGGATGAGCAGCAGGCCTTCGTTCATGGGTTCCCCCGTTTTGTTGCGTTTCTCCTCCCCGGCGGGAGGGATGCCCGTGCGGCGCGGGCGGAGATAAAAACGGGGAAGCGGGCCACGACCCGCTTCCCCCGGTGCGATCGATATTTGGTGCCGAAGCCGGGACTTGAACCCGGACGGGTTGTGCCCACTACCCCCTCAAGATAGCGTGTCTACCAGATTCCACCACTTCGGCATCCAGAGCGTCTCGGGCGGTACCGTTACCCGTCCGGAGTCGACGTTCGCCGGGAACTTACCTGTTTCAAACGACTTTGTCAACAGCAAACAATCCCGGTCCGCTGACCGATCCGGCAAGCTACTTGGCGGCCTGGGGCGCCGCCGGCGCAGCAGGTGCGGCCGGGGCTGCCGGGGCCCCCGCCTCCGGCTTCGGGGCCGGGATCCGGATGGGTATCGGCTTCGTCGGGTCGACCGGGATCTGCACGGGTATATCCGCCTGAATCGGGGCGCTCGGCTGAGGCGCGGTCTGGGGCCCCTTCTGCTGCTGCGCGGGCCGGCCGGCCCCCTCCATCAGGGAGCTCCCCTTGCGGGAAGCGATGTAGGAGAGGCTGAAGGAGGTCAGCATGAAGATGATGGCGACACCGGTCGTCATCTTGCCGAGGAAAGTCCCGGGGCCGCTGCTTCCGAAGATGGTCTGGCTCGACCCTCCGAACACGGCCCCCATGTTGGCGCCCTTGCCGGCCTGCAGCAGGACGACGAGGATCAGGACGATGCAGACAGCCACATGTACGATGGTGATGAGAATGTTCACGTTTTAACCCTTTCCCGAGTAGTGCACTCCGTTGCGAATGCGTTTCGCTGCGCGCTGATTTACCTCGCTTCGTTCCGCGGATTCCGCGAATGAGCTGCGCAGATTCTTCGAATTCAGTAGCCGATGATCCGGACGAAGGAATCGACTTCCAGGCTTGCCCCGCCGACCAGTGCCCCGTCGATGTCCGGCTGGGCCATCAGTTCGGCGATGTTCTTCGGCGTCACGCTGCCGCCGTACAGGATCGCCAGGTCCGCCGCCCGCTTAGGGCCGTAGAGCCGGGCGATCCACTCCCGGATGGAACGATGCACCTCCTCGGCCTGATCCGGGGTTGCCGTCTTGCCGGTGCCGATCGCCCACACCGGTTCATAGGCAATAATCAGAGAGCCTATATCATCGGCGGTCAAATTATTCAATCCCTCTTTTAACTGGCCGGCGACGACCTCTTCCCGGCGTCCCGCCTCCCGCTCGCCGAGCGACTCGCCGACGCAGAAGATCGGCCTCAGCCCGACGCCCAGGGCGGCCAGCAGCTTCCGGTTGATCCGGTCGTTGCCTTCGCCGAAGAGGGTGCGCCGCTCCGAATGGCCGACGATCACATGGGTGCAGCCCGCTTCGCGGAGCATGGCGCCGGAGATTTCCCCGGTGTAGGCCCCCTTTTCCGCCTCGTGCAGGTTCTGGGCGGACAAGCGGATGAAGGACCCCCGGACGGCCTCTGCCGCGGCGCCAAGCGCCGTGAAGGGCGGGGCGACGATCACCTCGCGATCCGGCGCGGTCGGAAAGGCCGACCGGAGCTGGGCGACGAATGCGATTGCCTCGGCAACCGTCTTGTGCATCTTCCAGTTTCCCGCGATGATGGGCCGGACCATGTGCCCTCCCGGTGAACAGTGATCGCGGATGATAACCAGCCGGCCCGCCTTCGTCAATCGATTTTTTCCGATCGTTATTGCAAATTCCCCCGATCCGCATTACTCTAGCCCCATGGATACGACGGAACAGCCGCGGCCGCTGACCGCCCTGGAGATCAACCTGGAACGGACCCGGGCGGTGGTGGAGATCCCCGAGCGGTACCGGATTCTCCTCGCCGTGGCCAAGGATCATTACGGGGTGCTGAAGCGCACCGAAGAGATGCTCGTCGAGCTGAACCATCCCTTCGTGAACTGGGAGTACGTGCTCACCCAGCTGAAGGGCCTTTCGGTCGGGAATTTCTACGATTTCAACGTCCCCGGCGACGGGCTGCCGGCACTGGCGACGCTGGCCGACATCTATCTGGCCGTCATCTCCTCGGCCCCGGACGAAGAGGTCAGGGACAACGCCATCCGGTACCTGTTCGAATACCTCAACACCGTCCTCTCCCAGAGCGGCAAGCTGCGGGGGCGAAACGCGGCGCTGTTTCCCCCGCTGTTTCGGTCGCTCGCCGACCTGGCCGCCACGCAGCAGGACCTGTGGAAGAAGGCCTCCGGTTATCTGAAGGCAACGGCCAGGCTGCTGGCGGATCAGGACCTGCGGATCGACCGGGCCGACCTCGGTCGGCTTCTCGATACGGTGTTCCGGTCGACGTACCGCTTCTGGCTGACCCAGCCCGATCCTGCCGGATGGTTTTCGCTGCAAGGGGAGACCGACGAGGAGCGCGAGGCCTACCAGGGGCTCGTCCGTCCCCTCTCGCACGGCCACCTCCGGGAGCTGCTCGCCCGCATCGACCGGATCGCCGCCCGGGCGAAGGCCGATCCGGCCGGGCGCGAAGAATACCTGGAGATGCCCGATTACCTGCAGATCGCCAACGGGTATCTCGTCGTCGCCGACGCCCTGGAACAGTCGCCCGCCTTCGCGGGGCACCGGTATCTGGTGAAGCTCGACTTCCTGTTCAACGTCATGGGCGTCCCGGGCCTTACGGACGTCCACAGCGCGGGCCTGATCGAGATCAACCGGTGTCTGGGGAAGGTACTGAAAGAGGAGACCCAGGAGAACCTGAACGCATCCGTCCGGAAGATATTCCGCCTGCTGAAGAAGAATGTCTCCGGCCATCGCTTTCAGAGTTCCCTGATCGACTGCATCACGACCCTGGCCAAGGAGGTGTTCGAGCTGAACAACCACCCGCTCGTCGACACCTTCATCGAGGAGGTCGTGGCCTTCGGGTTTCAGCATCCCGACGTGCAGGGATCGACCACGGAATGGCAGATCCAGGTGAACCCCGCCCATGTCAAGAACATCCGCGCCTGGCTGGGGATCATCACCCAGAAGCCGCGCTGGACGAAGAAACTCCTCTCGGCCCTGATCATCAACCTGAAGCTGAAGGGGGTGTTCGTCCGGGATACGGACCTCCTCCAGAAGGAGATCTCCCGGCTGCTGAACACCGACATCCAGCCGGCGTACAACCTGACCAAGCAGCTCCTCAGGATCCTCCCGATCTTCTTCACCGAGATCGGCGCGGAAGGGGAGCTCCGGGCGATCTCCACCGCTGTCGACGAGCTGTCGGCCCGGAACGACCGGCTGATCTATTTCCTCAGGAAGCAGTCGCACGTGGAGAGCAACAGCCTCTTGGTGCCGTTCATCGAGGATATCTTCCGCTACTGGCGCTCCGGGAAGAAGCAGTTCCTGAAGGAGCACCTGCCGGCGGAGGTTTACCGGGAGGTCAAGCCGGCAGGGGAGTATTTCACCGGCCTCCACCGGCTGTTCGGCCCCGTATTCGTGAAGATCGACGGCGATGTCCGGCAGCTCCTCGAATGGGATGAGGCGCGGATCGCATCCGAGATCGCGGCCGTCGACGGCGTCGCCGTCCGGGAGAAGGAGCGCGCCGGGCTGATGATCCGGTTCTACCAGCTCATCTTCAAGAAATATTTCCATCAGCACATCGACATCCTCAGAGACCTCGAGTCGTCGAACCTCGTCGACCCCAAGCGGATCCGTGCCCTCGGCCGGGCGCTGGACAGGAAGGACCATGAGCGGAGCCTGGCGGTCATCCTCGAGATGATCGCCTCGCTGAAGGAGAAGATCCTCTCCCCCGTGAAGACCGACGCGGTGGAGAACATCTACTACAAGCGGCATATCGCCGCCGGCATCCCCTCGATGTACGGGACCTACCGGGAGGAGAAGTTCGAGGCCATGGGGCTGTCGCTCCGTCTGGAGAGCTTCGCCACGACGCTGTTCGAGAAGCTGGTGGAATCCCTGAACCTCAAGTTCATCACCAAGAGCACGTTGCTTCGGATCCACAAGTATCTCTGGCTGTACGTGAAGGCCCTCGACCTGGAGGGGCTGGCGACGGAAGGGCTGGTGGCGAAGCTGAAGTACCTCACGAGCGCCCTGCAGATCCGGCAGTTTTCGATCGACCAGTACATCGACATCTTCCAGTTCATCGCCAAGGGGATCCAGGATATCACCCGCGACTATTACGTCGATGTCCATCGCGCCAACCTGCCGGTGATCATCGGCCAGCTCCTCTGCCGCGACGGGGGCTGGGAGGGCAGGGGGATCGCCCGGGAGGACCAGGAGACCTTCTATCAGCACTCGGAGCAGTTCATCCGTTCCGTCATCGCCTCCGCCTTCGGGCTGCAGGTGCTGGACAATTTCGTCAACGCCGTGATCCGGACGCTGGGCGCGGAACTGGAAAAATTCAAGGACAACAAAGAGATCCTGAATCTCGTGATGGCCTACATCCCGGAGCTGGCCGTCACGACCCTGTACAAGAAGAACCGGGAGACGGACAATCAGATCCTGATCGGCAACAAGGCCTACTTCCTCAAGCAGCTGCGGTCGTTCGGCCTGCCCGTTCCGCCGGGGTTCGTGATCACCACCGAGGTGTTCCGGGGCTACGAGGGGGTGAAGGGGTACCAGTACATCTTCGAAGACCTGCAGCAGCGGATCAACCGGGAGCTCCGGGAACTGGAACGGATCACGAAGAAGACCTTCGGCGACCCCAAGAACCCGCTGATCCTTTCCGTCCGGAGCGGCGCCACCATATCGCTGCCGGGGATGATGAGCTCGTTTCTGAACGTGGGGATCAACGAGACGATCGCCAAAGGGCTCGCCCGGAAGAACGACCACCGCTGGGCGGCGTGGGACTCCTACCGGCGGTTCCTGCAGACCTGGGGGATGTTCCAGGGGCTGGAGCGGAACTTCTTCGATCAGATCATGATCAACTACAAGAGCCGCTACACGGTGGAGAAGAAGTATCAGTTCAAGCCGGATCAGATGCGGCAGCTGGCGCTTGCCTACCGGGAGTCGATGAAGGAGCGGGGTATCGAGATTACCGACGATCCCCATGAGCAGCTCCAGCACGCCATCCAGGAGGTGTTCGCCTCCTGGAATTCAGAGCAGGCGCGGATCTACCGCCATCAGATGCATCTCTCCGACGAGTGGGGCACCGCCGTCATCGTCCAGGCGATGGTGTTCGGCAACCTCCACGAGAATTCCGGCTCCGGGGTGATCCTGACCCGGGACCCGCGCGGCTCGTCGCAGCAGGTGGCCCCCTACGGGGATTTCATCTTCTGCGTCCAGGGGGACGACATCGTCTCCGGCCTCGTGGCGACCTATCCGATTTCGGAAAAGCAGCGGATCGCCGAACAGCGGGATTCGCCCATATCGCTGGAGATGCGGTTTCCGGAGATCTACCACGAGCTGGTCAAGACGGGCGAGTTCCTCGTGTACGAGAAGGGGTTCAACCACCAGGAGGTCGAGTTCACCTTCGAGAACGCCACGAAGAAGGGGCTCTACATCCTCCAGACCCGGGACATGGTCCAGCGGGAGACGCAGAAGGTGCGGAGCTTCGTCGGCGACGGGGCGCTCGAACGGTCGTTTCTGGGGATGGGGATCGGGGTGAGCGGCGGGGCCCTGGCGGGCCGGGCGGTGTATTCGGAGGAGGAGATCGCCCGGTTCCGGGATGAGGAGCCCGAAACCCCGCTGATCCTGATCCGTCCCGACACGGTCCCCGACGACGTGGGGATCATCCTGAAGGTGGACGGGATCCTGACGGCGCGCGGCGGCGGCACCTCCCACGCGGCGGTGACGATCCCGCAGCTGAACAAGGTCGGCGTCGTGGGGTTCAACAAGCTCCACGTCTACGAATCGGACGGGTACAGCCGCGTCGACGGGAGCACGATCCGGGGGGGGGATTTCATCAGCATCGACGGCTGGAGCGGGGCCGTGTACGCGGGAAAGCACAGGATCAGCGCCGACGAATCCTACAAGATCATCTGCTAGCGGCCGTTCTTTCTTCTCTCAGCGCGCAAACAGCAATTCATCTTGACAGGCGAGACCCGTTCCGCTCATAGTCAGTCCGCTGAAGAGCCACTTCCGATCACTCATTCATCGATGGTTCTGCGGGGCAGGGGAGGTAATCGTATGGCGTCAAGCGGGCAAAGGTTCTGCGCGATTCTCTTGATGGTTGTCTTATGCTGCGGCTGCTCAAATTCCTCCGGGAATGCGGGAAATGAAGCGGCTGTCGGTTTCCAGGTCACTACCTCCTACTTTGTCAAGAATACGTACCGCGGAGAAACGAATCCCTCGTACCTTGTGATTCGCAGTTCTGCGTCCTTTGATTCGGTATTCGGCGTTGCCGCAGTCGCAAATGTGGACCCGGCGCGGTTGATCACTGAAGAAAAAATGAAGACGGGCTTTGTTGTGTCCATCATCTACCAGGGGAACGACATTCATACCCTCGCTATTGATAAGATTGTCCTCATGGATGATCAATTACAGGTTCATTATACCTCGGAAGTGACTACCCCCAATGCCAGTTGGACCTGCAACTGTCATGTTACCGCACTGATCGATAAGAGTAATTTCAGCACGATTCGCTTCTTCGAGAACGGGAAGCCGCTTCCCAATGCCGTGGTGAAAGAATTGCCGTGAACGGGGGCGCGTTGGAGGTCGGAGAGGCAAGGAAAGGGAAGCGCGGCGGTATCGGACGGCCTTTTCACCGGAAGAACGGTGCGGGGTTAGCGAGGGTTTCAGGCGGGCTCATCCTTCAGCATCTTGAGCATATGCCCTGCCAGGCTATTCTTGATCTCGCGATGTCTGGGTGCGGGCTGTACCGCCGTTGTCGATGGATTCCGATACCCGTCATGCCGCCCGCCACGGCTTTCAAAACACAGCCCATCTCGCCGATTGCACGAACGAGGTCAATTCGCTTCATGCAACGCGGAGCTCTCCAACGCGGTGAATACAGGGGATAGCGTCGCTCTTGCTATCGGCATATATGTCGCTGGGATTTTCCTCGAGGTACCCAAAGGCTCCCCTCACTACCGGAACAGACTCTTGTGGATGTACACCGTCAGGTCGCCGAGCCGGTTGGTGTAGCTGCCGAATTCGTTGTCGTACCAGCCGAAGATCTTGGCGTGGACCACGGGGATCCGCAGGACCGACTGCCCCAGGCTCCTGAGGCACGACTCGGGCAGGTCGGGGACGCGGGAGAGGTCGACCTCGATGAAAGCGGTGCGGATGTGGTTGAACTGCCCTTCGATCACCACTGCCGCGTTTGTCCCGATCAGGTCGGCGGAGACGTTCTGCTCCTCCGAGAACAGGACCAGGCGTTCGGGGTCGTTTTCCGATGCCTTCCGGTAGATTGTGTTGATCGTCTCCGCGGTCAGCGGGAGGGGCTTGCCGTCCCGGCCGGTGCGGCACTGGAAGGTGGCGTTCAGGACGATCAGCGACTCCGTGCTGGTCGGCACCCGGATCGAGTCCGCCATGAACCCGATGTTCTTCACCTCCGGGATGACCTGGCCGAGCGCCTCCGCCGCGTTGGTGGAGGTGAGGATGATGTTGTTCAGGGTGCTGCGGTTCTTGCGGAGGTCCTTCTCCCCGGACTTGGGCGTCTTGTCGAGGATGCTCTGCGAGTTGGTCACCGCGTGGACCGTGGACATGGACGCCGTCAGGATCTTCCCGGTGGCTTCGCACTCGAGGAGCGGCTTCACCATGTGCGCCAGCCCCGTGGTGGTGCAGGAGGCCGCGGAGACGACCTGGTGTTTGCGGTAGTCGAAGGCGGTGTGGTTGATCCCGTAGATCAGGGTCACCGCCTCTGCGGGTGCGGACAGGGCCTTGTTCTTGATCTTGAACGCCGCGGAGTTGATCGTGACCCGGGCGCCGCCGGCGAGGTGGCCCCTGATCGAGCCGCCCTTGTCGTCGGCGGCCACGGTGGGGTCGGAAAATTTGCCGGTGCACTCAACCACCACATCCACCCCGCGGGTGCGCCAGCCGATCTCCGCGGGGTTCCGCGCCTCGCGCAGCACGGTCACGGGGATTCCGTCGATCAGGAGCGAGCCCTTCTCTTCATCGACGACCTGGATCAGCCGCCGGGCGTTGACGCCGTACAGGAACCGGTGGAGCGATCCGTAGGTGCTGTCCTTCTCGATCAGTTGGGCGATTGCGTCGAGCCCGCTGCCGACCCCCCTGCCGACGTTGACGACGATCTCCTGGAAATACTTCCGGCCGATATGGTGCCAGAGGGTCAGCTTCCCGATCCTGCCCAGGCTGTTGATGCCGAGAACCGGTTTTCGGTTTTCAAAGACCTCGATCTTAGCCATCCGTCTCCCTCCTTATCGGTTCACCGCTCCTGCAGTATCGCGATCCCGGGGAGCGCACGACCCTCCAGGTATTCGAGCGAGGCGCCGCCGCCGGTGGAGATGTGGGTGATCTTTTCTGCGACCCCGGCCTTCTCCACTGCCAGGGCGCTGTCCCCGCCGCCCACGATCGTCACGGCGGACGAAGCGGCCAGGGCCCGGGCGATCTCGTTCGTCCCCCGGTCGAAGGGCGGCGTCTCGAACACCCCCAGCGGCCCGTTCCAGATGATCGTTTGGGAAGCGGCGATCGCCTCGGCGAACAGGGCGATTGATGCGGGGCCTACGTCGGCGCCGATCATCTCCGGCGGGATCGAGTCGATCGGGACGACCCGGGAGGCGGCGCCGGCGGTGAGCTCGGCGGTGACCACCGCATCGACCGGCGTGAGGAGCTTCAGGTGGGGCATCGCCATAAGCTCGCGCCAGATCCCGCCTGCCTGGGCGAGAAACTTCTGCTCGACGAGCGACTTGCCCACCTCGCCCCCTTGCGCCTTCAGGAAGGTGAAGATCATTCCGCCGCCGATGATCAGCGTGTCCACCCTCCGGGCGAGGTTCCCGATCACGGTGATCTTCGTCGACACCTTGGCCCCGCCGATGATCGCCGTGAACGGCCGCCGGGGGGCGTCGAGCGCCTTTCCCATGATCTCCAGCTCCCGGGCGATCAGAAACCCGCACACCCCGGGCAGGATGCGGGCGACCCCCTCGGTGGAGGCGTGGGCCCGATGCGCCGTGCCGAAGGCGTCGTTGACGTACACGTCGGCCAGGGCGGCCAGTTCGGCCGCGAAGCCCGGGTCGTTCTCCTCTTCCTCCTTGTGGAAGCGCACGTTCTCGAGCATCAGGACCTCGCCGCCCTGCATCGCTGCGACCAGGGCCGCCACCTCCGGGCCGACGCAGTCGCCGGCCTTGCGGACCTCCTGCCCGAGGAGCCCCTCCAGCCGTTTCGCCACCGGGTCCATCCGCAACCCCGGGGTGACCCCTTCCGGCCTTCCCAGGTGCGAGACGAGCAGCACCCGGGCCTTCCGCTCGGTCAGGTACCGGATCGTGGGCAGGGCCGCGGTGATCCGCATGTCGTCCTTGACGTTCCCCTGCTTGTCCAGCGGGACGTTGAAGTCGACCCGGACGAGGACCCGCTTGCCTCTGAGCTGGGCATCCGGCAGATCCGAAATGCTTTTTTTCATCGACCCTGCCCTCCTTGCTCCGATCGTCTCCTTGCAGCTGGAAATGTTCCCTCACTGTCTCCCTCCCCGCGGGGGGAGGGGATGAGGTTATGTGGGTGGTTTCCTTCCCCGCGACGGGGAAGGGGGGATCCGGGCCAGGGCTACCGGGCCCCCCGCGACGGGAAAGGGCCGCGGTGGAGGGCATCCCGGACCATGGGGTTAGAGGCCCTTCGCCACCAGCTTCAGCAGATCGATCATCCGGCAGGAGAACCCCCACTCGTTGTCGTACCAGGCCAGCACCTTGATCAGATTGTCTTCGATCACCATCGTAGACTTTCCGTCGACGATCGAGGAGAGCGGATTGCCCAGAAAGTCGATCGAGACGAGCGGTTCGCCGGAGTACCCGAGGATCCCCTTCATCTTCCCCTCCGCCGCCTCCTTGAGCGCGGCGTTGATCTCGTCCACGGTCGCCTTCTTTTCGATCTCGGCGACCAGGTCGACGACCGAGACGTCCGGGGTCGGGACCCGCATCGAGAACCCGTTGAGCTTCCCCTTCAGCTCGGGAAGCACCAGCCCCACGGCCTTCGCGGCCCCGGTGGTCGTCGGGATCATCGAGAGCGCCGCGGCCCGCGCCCGGCGGAGATCCTGGTGCGAAAGGTCCAGGATCCGCTGGTCGTTGGTGTAGGAGTGGATGGTGGTCATCAGCCCCCGGCGGACCTTGAAGGCGTCGTGGAGGACCTTCGTGAACGGCGCCAGGCAGTTGGTGGTGCAGGAGGCGTTGGAGATGATGTGGTGCGCCTTCGGGTCGTAGAGGTAGTCGTTGACCCCCATTACGATCGTGATGTCCTCGTCCTTGGCCGGGGCGGAGATCAGCACCTTCTTGGCGCCGCCCGCGGTGATGTGCACCTGGGCCTTTTCCCGGCTGGTGAACAGCCCCGTCGATTCGACGACCACCTCGACCCCCAGCTCCCTCCAGGGCAGTCTGGCCGGGTCCTTCTCGGCGAACACCCGGACTTCGCTGCCGTCGATCAGGAGCGAGTTTTCCTTTGCCGCCACCTCGCCCGGGTAGATTCCGTGCACGGAATCGTACTTAAAAAGATGCGCGAGCGTCTTCGCGTCCGCGATATCGTTGACCGCCATCCATTCGATCGATCGATCCCCCCGGGCGGCCCGGATGATGTTCCTGCCGATCCTGCCAAAACCGTTTACGCCGACTTTCAGTGCCATACCTGCTGTTCCTTTCTCGTGACCTCCTGCGGACAGGATGTTTTCGTGGCCGTCATTGTACCACCAAATTGCGGGGGGATCAATCCACTCTCCCCGGCACGCAGCCCGGGGGATCACCCCTGCTGCTTGCCCAGCATGATCTCGAGGATTGTGCGGTCCGTCAGGTTCATCCCCTCGCAGGCGATCGGCTTTCCCGCTCCCTCCCGCACGCGGCGGGGGGGAACGGGCAAAGTGGCCCCTACTTCTTGAGTCCGAGCGAACCGGCCAGCTGCTTGGCGGACTTGTACTGCTCCTCCGTCCAGGCCTTGAACTCCTTGGCGTTCTGGTAGGAGGCGATCAGCCCCATCTTCTCCAGCGAGGCGGCGAACTCCTTGTCCTTGAGGGCGTCGGCGATCGCCGTCTCCCACTTGGTCACCACCGCCGGCGGCAGGTTCGGCGGCCCCACGTAGCCGCTGGAGGCCATGACGCTGAACGCGGGGAACCCCGCCTCCTTGCTCGTGGGCACGTCGGGGAGCTCCTTGACCCGCGTCGGGTTGGTGTGCATCAGGGCGCGGAGCTTTCCGGCGCGGACCATCTCCAGGACCTCGGGCAGCTGCTGCGCCACGAAGTCCACGTGGCCGCCGGCGAG
Organism: uncultured Syntrophobacterales bacterium; assembly: GCA_903928915.1. Taxonomy (GTDB): domain Bacteria; phylum Desulfobacterota; class Syntrophia; order Syntrophales; family UBA5619; genus JAKAFS01. The sequence continues at coordinate 42,324 of CAIYSL010000093.1, forward strand.
GTTCGTCACCACCAGCACCCCGCCGTTGAAGGAGACCATGTCCACCTTGGCGGGATCGACGCCCGCGGACTGGAGGATCTGGGCGATCCCGAAGGCGCCCGTCCCGGCCAGCCCCGACACCCCCGTCTTGAATTTGGCCGGGTCCTTCTTGACCGCCTCCACCAGCTCCTTGGCCGTCTTGTACGGGGAGCCGGCGTTGACGGTGAGGACCGAGGGGGTGACCCCGACCCGCGCCAGGTAGGTGAACCCGTCCCAGGTGTAGGGGTTGTTGCTCTGGGCCGCCGGCGCGAAGGCCAGCGTGTTGACCATGGCGTTGTTGACCGTGTAGCCGTCGGCGGGCGCCTGGGCCACGGCCGCCGTGCCGACGACGCCGCCCCCGCCCGGCTTGTTGACCACGCTCACCGGCTGACCCCATTTCTTGCTGAGGTAAGTCGCCAGCAGCCGGGAAACCTGGTCGGAGGAGCCGCCGGGGGCGAAGGCCACCACGATCTGGACCGGTTTGGAGGGGTAGGCCGCCGCCGCAACGCACTCGGCCGCCGGAACCGGCAGGCTGGCGAGTCCCGCCAGCAGCAGGAGTCCGGCGCATGTTCTGAACGTTTTCGTAACCATCTCTCTTCTCCTTTCCGTGCCTATGCGAATGAAACCGCTTCCGGGAGGACGGGGCGCGCCCCGGACCTCCCTCCCGTCATTTTTCCTTCTCCCCGAAGGCCCCGGAGGGCCGGACGCCCCGCCGCCGCGAGACGAGCGAGAGGATCACCGAGACCACGGCCAGCGCCAGCAGCGCCAGGGAGATCGGCCGCGTCACGAAGATTTCTAATCTCCCCTTGGAGATGGTGAGCGACTGCCTCAGCGCATCCTCCAGCATGGGCGAGAGGATCAGGGCCAGCACCACGGGGGCCGTGGGGTAGTCCAGCTTCCGCATGGCGTAGCCGATGAGCCCCATCGCGAAGGCCACCCCCACGTCGAAAAAGCTGTTGCGGATGCCGTAGGCGCCCAGCAGGCAGAGGACAAGGATGCCCGGCGCCAGGTAGGGATAGGGCACGCGCAGCAGCTGGGTCCAGAGGCCCACCAGGGGCAGGTTGAGGACCAGGAGGATCACGTTGCCGATGTACATGCTGGCAATCAGCGCCCAGACGAAGTCGGGGCTCTTTTCGAAGAGCATGGGACCGGGCCGCAGGCCGTGGATCATGAAGGCCCCGATCAGCACCGCCATCGGGGCCGAGACCGGGATGCCCAGCGACAGGAGGGGGACCATGGCCCCGCTCACGGCCGCGTTGTTGGCCCCCTCCGAGGCCGCGACCCCCTCGATGGCGCCCGAGCCGAAACGCTCGGGGGTCGCGGAGAGGTTCTTCTCCACGTTGTAGGCCATGAAGGCCGCCACCGCACCGCTGGAGCCCGGGAGCACGCCGATGAAGAAGCCGACGAAGGCACTGCGGACCATGGCCCAGCCGCTCTGCCTGAGGTCCTCGCCGGTGGGGAAGAGATTCCGGATCTTCGCCCGGTAGACCTCCAGGGAGGGCCCCTCCATGTTCTCCAGGACCTCGGGGATGGCGAACAGCCCCACCACCACGGCCACGAAGTCGATGCCGGCCATCAGATCCACGTTGCCGAAGGTGAATCGCCCCTGGCCCGTCAGGGGCTCCATGCCGATCGTCGCCAGGAGCATCCCGAAAATCCCGGCCAGGAGCCCCTTGGCCATGGACCGGCCCACGAGGCTCACCACGATGGTCAGCCCCAGGACCATAAGCGAGAAGTACTCCGGCGGGCCGAACCGCAGGGCATAGGAGGCCAGCGGCACGGCCAGTGTCATCAGCAGGATCAGCGAGAGGGTGCCGGCCGCGAAGGAGGCGATCGCCGACATGCCCAGGGCGGGGCCGGCGCGACCCTGGCGGGCCATCTGGTAGCCGTCCAGGCTTGTGGCCACGGAGGCGGCCTCGCCGGGGATGTTGATCAGGATGGCCGTGGTGGAGCCGCCGTACATGGCGCCGTAGTAGATCCCCGCCAGCATGATGATCGCCGTCGTGGGACCCAGGCCGACGGTGAACGGGGTCAGGATGGCGATGCTCACCGTGGCCCCGATGCCGGGCAGGACGCCGACCAGGGTGCCGATGAAGGCGCCGATGAAGCAGTACCAGATGTTGACCGGGGTCAGGGCGATGGAAAATCCCGTTGCCAGGTGGTGCAGTACGTCCACAAAACACTCCTCGGACCTAGGGAATCGGCAGCCTCCCTGTCGGCAGCTCCATCTTCAGCCAGACCCGGAAGAGGAGGAACAGCCCTAGGGCCGTCAGCACGCTGACCGCCGTTGCCGCGGGCCAGCGGCGCGCCCCCAGCATGCGCGCCGTGAAGAGCATGTAGGCCGCGGTGGAAAGGATGAACCCCAGAAGGGTGGTCAGCCAGGCGTAGACCAGGAAGCCTCCCAGGGCCCCGGCGATGCGCCGCAGGCCCACCCCCCGGGGCCAGCGGACCGGACGGTCCGCGGCCGCTGGCCGCCGCAGCGACCCGGCCAGGATCACCGCCACGGCCAGCAGGGCCAGCAGCGAGAGGCAGAGGGGGAAGAAGCCCGCCCCCGGGGAGTTCCGGTAGACCATGTCGAGCCTGCTGGACTGGTAGGCCAGGAACCCGAACAGGCCCGTCAGGATCGCGCCGGAGATGATGTCCGCCCGTTTCACTGTCCGCTGCCCCTAAAACTGGATCTCGACATCCTTCAGGACGACCACGCCGTCCAGTTCGAGGGTGGCCTTCCGGATCACCACGTCGTAGTGCGCCGCCGCCAGGACCGTCCCCCCCATGAACTTGTTGGTGCCGCAGGCCACGTGGGCGCTGCCGAACTCCCCCTCGTCGTCGTCCGGGGCCCCCCTGAGCTTGCAGAGCGGGTTCAGCCCCACGCCGAGCTCGGCCACGTGGTAGACGTTGGGGTCGTTCAGCCCCGCCAGGAGGTTCCGGAACTGGGCGGCCAGCGGGCCGCCGGTGATCGCGGCAAACCGTCCCTCCCGGACTTCGATCCGGGGGAACTCGCCTTCCAGAAACCCCACGCCGGGGATGGAGCCGTCCACCACGACCACCCCCTCGGCCGTCCCCTCCAGGGGGGCGATGCTCGCCTCGACGCCCGGGGGGGCGGCGATGTCCTCGGTGTTGCCGAAGCCCGAGAGGGCCCGCCCCTTCCTTCCTGCGAGGCTCATGCGGATGTCCGTGCCGGCGGCGTTGGTCAGCCGCGCCGTCTTGGCCTCGGTCATCCGCCGGGCCAGCCCATCGATGATCGGGCGCAGGGCGGGGAAGTCCGCCTCCATCGGAGGCGCCAGGAGCCGCTCCTCGGTGACCCGGGGCATCAGCAGGATCTTGGTCCCGCTGCGCGTCGCTTCCAGGCGGGCCGTGGTGTGGGCCATGTTCTTGGCCACCATGGCGATCACCACGTCGGCGGCCTTCATCGCCGCGGCCACCATCGGAGAAAGTTCCTCTCCCTGCATCTTCTGGGCCGGCATGACCAGCAGGCAGACGTTTCCTCCCGCCTCGTGGGCCACCCCGGCCACCACCTCGCCGATGGCGAACTTGTCGGTATCGGTCAGGACCAGGACCTGCGAACCCGGCTGGACGCCGCTCAGCTCCACGATTGTGCGCGCCGGCCGGGTGAGTAGCATTCTTCTCATGAACTGCCTCCTGCATTCGATGATGACGCCTTGGTCCCGTTCCTATAGCAACGGGTCGGGTCTGTCAATGGCCAACCGGGAGAGGTCTTGACGGGGCCGGCAGAACCGCTGCTCTTCCACCTCGCGGGGCCCGGGCGGGCGCCCGGGGCCGCTCGTCCGTTTGCGGCTCGATTCCTGCGCTCACCGGCTCCGGGTCACGCCGACGCGGTCGCAGTAGCGGGCGATCGGACAGGTGCTGCAGAGGGGCGAGAGCGGACGGCAGGTGTTCTGCCCGAAGGCGACCAGCAGGGTATTGAACCGTATCCAGTACCGGCGAGGGAGTCTCTTCCGGAGGGCGAATTCGGTCTCCTCGGGCGTCCGCGTCCGGACGTAGCCGAGGCGGTTGGAGATCCGGTGCACGTGCGTGTCCACGCAGATGCCGGCGCCGCCGTACCCGAGCGACACGACGAGGTTGGCGGTCTTGCGGCCCACCCCCTTGAGGGTCAGCAGTTCTTCCAGGGTCGCGGGGACGCGGGAATCGAAGCGGTCGATCAGGTCGCGGCAGACCTCGCGGATCGTCTCGGCCTTTCGCCGGTAGAATCCCACGGGGTAGATCGTCCGCCTGATCTCCTCCGGGTCGAGCCGGAGCATCGCTGCGGGCGTCTCGGCCAGGCTGAACAGCCGTTTGGTGGCCGCGGCCGTCACCTCGTCCTTGGTCCGGAGGCTCAGCAGGGTTGAGATCAGGATCTCGAAGGGATTGCGGTGTCTCTCCGCCAGGAGGGTAACGATCGGGGTCTCACCGCGGGTAAGCTCTCGTTCGAGGCGGCGGATGATCTCCGCCATGTGCCGTTCGTCCATGGGTGCTCTTCGGCAGTCGCGGGATGCTAGTCGTACCCCTCGTCGTTGGCGAGCATGTCGAGATGGAGCGTGGCGATGTCCTCCACGTCCAGGTCGGCCTTCTGCCGTGAATCCCGGAAATCCACGATCTTGATGTACCGTTTGCACTCGTTGCACACATCGACCCGGTACCGGTCGTCCTCTTCGATCGTGAAATAGGCCAGGGTCTGCTGCTCCTCGTTGCCGCAGAAGGGGCACTTGATCCGCCGGTACTGCCATTCGAACCCGCACTGGTTGCAGAAGAGGTAGCGGGTCCCTTCGTCGTCCCGGACCTCGCCGATTTTCGGTTCCCGGCCGCAGATCGGGCAGTACCCCTCGGACCATGTCGACCGCGCGACCACGTCGCCGTGCGCGGCCACGACCTGCTCCAGGGCCGGCCGCAGGCTCTCTTCGATGAACAGTTCCACCAGGTCGAAGGAGTTCTCCTCGCCGTCGCCCGCCGGCTCCTCCTCGTCGGGTGCCGGGGGGTTGAAGGATTCGTAAATCAGGTCGTTGAAGTCTATCTCGCCGGAACGGATCTTGCGCGCCATCTCTCCGGTCTCACCGGGCGACCGCTTCTCGGCGATCTCCAGGAGGGCCAGGAAATAGTCCCGGGGGGCGGCCAGGTCGCTCTCGAGCGCGGAAAAATCTACGAGCGGAAGCCCCCCTGCCAGCTTGGCGGGGATGAACTTCTCGGCCACGGGGAAGATCCCCGGGTTCATCCGGTGGCGGTACTCCTCCCGCAGGATCAGGATCTCCTCCAGGATTTCCAGAAGCTCCGTGTAGTGGGGGCTGAGCGCCTTATGGGTCTGTATGGTCTGCAAAGAATCTTTCAGCATCGGATGCCTGAGCGGCACTTCTCCTTTTATTGTGTAAAGTATGGCGGTGTATATCCCCTTTCGGTACCAAGTTCAAGCGATATTTGTCGGCGGCGGCGCGGTGGGGATGGGGGAAGCTGTTGCCGTAAATCCGCGATGTTGAATCCGCAGCGGGGCTAAGCGTCCGCGGTGCGCCGCAGGGCGGAATATTCTGTTGACAGGCCCGGCTCAGTAGTGCTACCAAACTCCCGCAGAGCACTTCTCTCCCTGACCGTGTGGTATCTCGCCTCGCTCTTGTTCGTCGGGGATGCACATCGCACAGGAATCACCGCTCAGTTGTACGAACATGCTGTTTTTGTGAATTCTTTGCCGATAGTTCGATCCGTGGCTCCGTTGGCCTGAGCCGGCGCCGATGCCGGTCGCAGCGGAAGGTTGAGACCAGAGCGGGAAAAGAGTCAGCAACGGCATACAAGGAGGAACAAGATGAGAAGAGCACAGGTGGCGGTTCTCGGTGCGGTTCTGTTTCTTATCGGGTGTGTGCTAGGAATCTCGAACGGTTTTGCGGCGGCGTATCCCGAACGGGCGATCGAAGTCATCATCCCCTTCGGCGTCGGCGGCGGGAGCGATACGGCGGCGCGGGCCGTGGGCGAAGGGTTGAAGCCGCTGCTGAAAGTGCCCCTGGTGCTCACCAACATGCCCGGCGGGGGAGCGACCAAGGGAATGCTCTATGCCTCCCAGCAGCCGGCCGACGGGTACATCGTCCTGGCCATCACCCCCTCCCACATGATCGACGCGGTCAAGCCCAAGACGCGCGCCCAGGTCCTGCGCGACTTCGATCCCATCATCCGGCTCCACGTGGACACGTCGTCCGTGACCGTGGCCGGCGATTCCAAATTCAAGACCCTGGCCGACCTGATCGCCTACGGCAAGAAGAACCCCAAGATGCTGAAATTCGCCGGCACGTCGCCGGGCGGGTGGTCGGAGATCCAGACCGGGGCATTTTTCAAGCGGGCCGGGGTCGAGGTGACGTTCGTCCCCTTCGACTCCGGGGCGGAGATCAAGGCGGCGATCCTGGGCGGCCATATCCACGGTGCCGTCGAGGAGCTTGCCGAGACGCTCCCGCTGATCGAAGCGGGCAAGCTGCGCTCGCTGGCGGTGATCATGGAAAAACGGCACCCCGCCCTTCCCAATGTCCCCTGCACCGCCGAGCTGGGCATCAACTACACCCACGGCATGATGCGGGCCTGGGGGGTGAAGAAGGGGACGCCGCCCGACCGGATAAAATATCTCCACGACACGGTCAAGAAGTCCCTCGATTCGGCCATCTACAAGAAATTCGTCAAGGACAACCACCTCGATGCCCGTCCGGGCTACCTGGGACCGGAAGACGCGAGAAAGTCCTGGGATGACGAGGTCAAACTCTACACGGAAATACTCAAGGACCTCGGCTACGTGAAGTAATTTCCCCTTTCCGGCCCTAGGCGACGCTGCGCGGAGCAGAACTCTCTGCTCCGCGTAGTCGCCGTTTCTGCGAGGAGAATCATGAAGAAAGGTGAAATCGTCCTGAGCGCGGTCTGTCTGGCCTTCTTCCTGTTCATGCTTTCCGAGGCGTTCCAGTTGCGCGGTCAGGGGCGCTCCGGGGAGGTGGGTAGCGGATTCTGGCCCCTGCTCTCCCTGGGGGTCACCACGGTCCTCAGCCTGGTCTGGCTGGTCGGCAACCTCAGACGGTACGCACGGGAACAGAAAGGGGGCCCGGCGCAGCCCCCCGCAGCCGAGGCCGTCGCCGCGGCATGGGCCAGGCGGAAGAAGATCGCCCTGTGCAGCCTCTGCCTGCTCGGCTATATCCTCATCACTCCGCTGCTCGGGTTCATCCTGTCGACGGCGCTGTTCATCCTGGCGTTCATCCTGGCTTTGGAAGAGAAGCGGGCCGCGGTGCTGATCCTCTCTCCCCTGGTGATCACCGCGGTCGTCTTCGTCGTGTTCGTGAAATTCATCATGATGCCCCTTCCCAAGGGCGTAGGGGTGTTCGTCGAATTCAGCCGTCTCTTCTACTAGCAGATGAGGTGATCCGCTATGCTCGACCTGTACTGGAATGCCTTTGCGACCGTCCTGCTTCCGAAGAACATCCTGGCGATCTGCCTCGGGGGGCTCTGGGGGCTCCTGGCCGGGGCGCTCCCCGGCATCAGCACGTCGATGGGGGTCGTCCTGCTGTTGTCGTTCACCTATGCCCTGTCGCCGATCACGGCATTCTGTATGCTCTGCGCCGCCTACTGCGGCGGGATCACGGGGGGATCGATCACGTCGATCCTCTTCGGCATTCCCGGGGAACCCTCGGCGATCCCCACCACGATCGAGGGGCATGCCCTGGCCAAGCAGGGCAGGGCCGCCTACGCCCTGTGGTTGTTCATCATCTGTTCGATCGGCGGCGGGATCTTCAGTGTCCTGATCATGATGGCGGCCACCCCGGTCATGGCGAATTTCGCCCTCAGGTTCGGTCCCCCGGAATTCTTTTCCCTGGTTGTCCTGGGACTCAGCGTCGTTGCCAGCCTTTCGGGGGGGTCCGTCATGAAGGGGTTTCTCGCCTGCTTCTTCGGGATCTTCCTGGCCACCGTCGGGACGGACGGCATCACCGGCGGCGAGCGGTTCACCTTCGGAACGGAGATTCTGCTCGGGGGGATCAATTTCGTGACCGCCATGGTGGGGCTGCTGGCCGTGTCCGAGATTCTGGAAGAGGCCGAGCAGCCCTTCCAGGAGTACAAGAGCTCCGTGGCCTACAAGGGGCTCAGGGACGAGCTCCCCAAGCTGAGCGACTACTCGAAACACTGGTTCCTCCTCCTGCGGTCGGCGGTGGTGGGGACCGTGGTGGGATCGCTGCCCGGCGGCGGCGCGACGATCGTCTCGTTTCTCGCCTACGGCGACGCGTCCCGGTCGACGAAACACCCGGAGAAGATCGGCCACGGCTCCGAGGAGGGGTTGATGGCCGCGGAGACGGCCAACAACGCCGGGACCGGGGGGTCAATGACCATCCTCTTGGCGCTGGGCCTGCCCGGGGGCAACGCCACGGCGATGCTGATCGCGGCTTTCATGATCCACGGGATGCAGCCGGGGCCGATGCTGTACGCCTCCCGGCCGGACATCATCTACGGAATCTTCGTGGCGATGCTGATGTCCAACGTGTTCCTTTTGGCGCTGACGATCATGTCGATCAAGCTGTTCCTCCAGCTCAACCGCCTCCCCTACACCGCCTTCTCGGCGGCGATCATGATCCTCTGCGTGATCGGGGCGTTCGGGCTGAACAACAGCATGGACGACCTGTACGTGATGTTCGCCTTCGGGGTCATCGGGTACTTCATGCGAAAGTACAAAATCCCCATCGCCCCGGCGGTGCTGGGGCTGGTCCTGGGGGACCTGGCGGAGCTGTCGCTGCGCCGGTCGCTGCTGTTGTCGCTCGGCGATCCGCTGATTCTGGTCACCCGGCCGATCAGCCTCATCCTGCTGCTGACCGCTGCGGTTTCGATCCTCTGGCCGCTGTTCAAGAAACCGAAGCTGCTGGAAGGTTCGGAGAATGCGTAACACCATGCGGAGAAAGACGCAGTTCCCCTGCACGATCATGCGGGGAGGGACGAGCAAGGGGATCTTCCTCCGGGAAAAGGACCTGCCCCGGGACCCGGCGCTGCGGGAGCGGATCATCCTGGCGGTCTTCGGGAGTCCGGACAGCCGGCAGATCGACGGGCTGGGCGGGGCCGATTCGCTCACCAGCAAGCTGGCGATCATCGCCCCGTCCTGCCAGCCCGACCGGGACGTGGACTACACCTTCGGGGCCGTGGGGATCGACCGGGCCTTTGTCGACTACTCCTCCAATTGCGGAAACATCAGCGCCGCGGTCGGCCCCTATGCCGTCGATGCGGGATTGGTGAAGGCGATCGCGCCCTTCACGGTCGTGCGCATCCGCAACACCAACACGGGAAAGCTGATCCGGGCGAAGGTCCCCGTCGCCGATGGAAAGTTCGCGCCCGACGGGGACTATGCGATCGCCGGGTGTCCCGGGACGGGCGCCAGGATCGAGTTGACGTTCCTGGACCCCGGCGGAGCGGCGACGGGGAGGCTCCTGCCCACGGGGAACGTCGTCGACGAAGTGTCGCTCCACGGGGGGCAGCGGTTCCGGGTCACCGTCGTCGACGCGGGTAACCCGACGGCCTTTGTCCGCGCCGAGGAACTGGGGCTCCGGGGGGACGAACTCCCCGCCGATTTCGCGCGGGATCGGACGGCGGGGGCAACGCTGGAGGCGATCCGCCGGAAGGTGGGGGAGCTGATGGCGATCCTGGTGACCCAGTCGATCCCGAAGATCGCTTTTGTCGCCCCGGGCCGTGCATACCGGGCAACGACGGGGGAGACGATCGCCGGGGAGTCGGTCAGCCTGCTGGCCCGCGTGATGGCCATGGGGACGATGCACAAGGCCTTTGCCATCACCGCGGCGATCCCCGCGGCGATCGGGGCGGTGCTCCCGGGATCGGTGGTTGCGGGGGCGCTCTCGGGGCGCCCCCCCCGGCCGGCGGACGACCCGATCGTCATCGGCCACCCGGCGGGGACGATGGACGTGAAGGTGGAGGCGCAGTTCCGCACGGACGGGCCGTTCATCGCCGGGTGCACCGTGGCCAGGACGGCCCGCAGGATTATGGACGGCCGCGTCTCCGTTCCCCGGCGCGTGTACGATGCCGGGGCGTAACGGGAACGGATCGGTGGCATGCCGGGACGATCGAGGCGTGCCCTGGTGTGACTTGGAAATCGGGATTCCTCCTCGCGCTGGACATTTTCCGACCCTGCACCTCCTCGCTTCGCTGCGGGGGCAGGGTGCCCGAAAAATCTCCACTGCGCGCTTCCGGAATCCGCTTTCCCTGATCTCGACGTGAGTGGAAAGGGAGACAAGCAGCATGAACATGGCTCAGGCGGTAGGGAAGGTGTTGAAGGATTCCGGGGTCACCTTCCTGTTCGGGATTCCCGGCGGCGGCAGCTCCGTCGATCTGATCAATGCCGCGGAGGACGAGGGGATCCGGTTTGTCCTGACGCAGCATGAAACCTCCGCGGCGATCATGGCGAGCGTCCTCGGGGATGTCACCGGGGTCCCCGGCGTCTGCGTCGCCACGCTGGGCCCGGGCGCGCTCAACCTGTGCAACGGCATGGCCCAGGCGACCCTGGACCGGTCGCCCGTGGTCGCCTTTACCGACCGGTACTCCTCCGAGCTGGTCGACCTGGCCTTTCGGCAGAAGGTCTACCACACCGACCTGTTCAAGCCCTTCACGAAGCTCACCTTGGGGCTGACGAAGACGAACTGGTCCGAGGTGGTGGCGCGGGGGCTGCGGGTGGCCGCGGCGCCGAAGAAAGGGGCGGTCCATATCGATTTCCCGAACGACCTGTCGAAGGCCGAGGTGGCGGGTCCGGGGACCGCCGTCGGCCCGGAGTTCCGGCCGGAGGTGTCCGAGCGCTGCCTGCGGGCGGGGCTGGAACGGATCTCCCGGGCGAAACGGCCGGTGGCAATCGTCGGACTGGGGGTCGCGGCGGCCGAGGCCTCTGTGTACCGCTCTCTGCAGGAGTTCGTGGAGAAGCTCGGCATCCCCACCTTCACGACGGCGAAGGTCAAGGGGGCGCTGCCCGAGGACCATCCCTGGTCGCTGGGCGTCTTCATGGGGGGAAACCTGGAGCAACGGATCATCGATGCCAGCGACCTGATCATCGCCGTCGGCCTGGACCCCGTGGAAATCCTGCCGAAAAAGTGGGGCTACCGGCAGCCGATCGTGTACCTCGACCTGCTGGCGAACACCGAAGAGAACTACCACGCCGCCGTCGAGATGGTCGGCGAGCTTGCCGTCACCCTGCGGCGGCTGTGCGACGAGTGTACCGGCTGCGAATCGCAGTGGCGGCCCGAGGAGGTCCGGCGGTACCGCGAAAACACCCGGGCCGTACTCGACGTCAGGACCTCCGGTCTGTCCGCCGTCCGCGTGATCGACACCACCCGCGAGTTGACGCCGCGGGAGGCGGCGCTGACGATCGATGTGGGGGCGAACAAGCTGCTGGTGGTCGAGCTGTGGGATGCCTTTTCGCCGGAAAGCTTTTTCATGTCCAACGGTCTGGCCACCATGGGGTATGCGCTCCCCGCGGCGCTCGCGCTGCGGCTGCACGACCCCGGCCGGCAGGTGGTGTCGCTCTGCGGCGACGGCGGGTTCCTGATGCGGCTCCCGGAGCTGGCCACCGCGGTGCAGCATCGTCTGCCCGTGGTGATCGTGGTCTTCTCGGACAGCCGGTTGAGCCTGATCGACGTCAAGCAGGTCAAGAAGTGCTACCCCGAACCGCGGGGGACGGCGTTCTGCCGGCCGAACTACCGGGACCTGGGCCGGAGCTTCGGCATACCGACCTGGAGTGTGGACAGCGACGAAGAGCTGCGGGCGGCCCTGAAGAGTGCGCTCGGCAGCGCCGACGGCCTGCCGAAGCTGATCGAGGCGCGGATCGACCCCTCCTCCTACCTGGAGCAGTTCGACGCCGTGCGGGAGCTGTAGGGCCGGGGCGGAAGTGGTAAGGACCCTGCTCGGTACGCTGCGCAGGGGTAACGGTACCGGATGAACGAAAAGGAGGTTTTTGCTGCTATGGCACAGGAGATATCTGCGGATCCGCGGGTCACGGCCCGCCATGATCAGTTGGAGGCGTTCTGCACCCGGGTGCTCGCAGAGCTGGGTGTCCCCCGCGGGGAGGCGGAAATCACGGCGAAATCGCTGGTAGTGGCGAACCTGCGGGGCGTCGACACCCACGGCGTCCTGCGCCTGCCGCTGTACGCTGCCCGCCTGAAATCGGGGTCGATGGCGGCCTCCGTCAACGTGACGACGGAGCGGGAGACGATCGCTACCGCCCTGCTGGACGGCCACGACGGCATCGGCCAGGTGATCAGCTACCGGGCCATGGAGGTCGCCATCCGCAAGGCCCGGGCCGCCGGGGTTTCCTACGTGGCGGTGAAGAACAGCAACCACTTCGGCGCCGCTGCCTTCTACCCGATGATGGCCCTGGAGCACGACATGATCGGCCTGGCCTTCACCAACGCCTCGCCCCGCCTCGCCCCCACCGGCGGGGTGGAGCGGCTGTTCGGGAACAACCCCTGGTCGATCGCCGTGCCCGCCGGACAGCGGCCTCCGGTCGTGCTCGATATGGCCAACAGCGTCGTGGCGGCCGGCAAGATCCGCATCCTCAAGAAAGAGGGGAAGCCGGTCCCCGCGGGGTGGGCGCTCAACCGGGACGGCGAACCGACGGCAGACCCCGACGAGGCGCTCAAGGGGATCCTGCTCGCCATCGGCGGCTACAAGGGGTACGGGATCACCCTGATGGTGGACCTCCTGACCGGCGTGCTGGCCGATTCCCACTACGGCCCGCGGGTCAGGGGGCTCGACCAGGATGCCGAACCGGCCGGGACGGCCCACAGTTTCATGGCCATCCAGCTTGCCGCCTTCACCGATGTGGCGGCCTTCAACGCCCGGATGGAGGCCTACGTGGACGAGATCAAGGCCTCGCCGAAGGCAAAAGGGACCGAGGTCATCTACGTGCCGGGCGAGCCGGAGCATCTGCGCGTCCGCGAGCGTATGGCGAAGGGGATCCCGCTGCAGGTCAAGGTCGCCGAGGAGCTCCGGGCGCTCGGCAGGGAGCTGGGCGTGCCGGTGGAGTTCTGACTGCCGGGGCGACAGGCCGAACCGGGGAACCAAACGGGAGGGAGAGGCGTGGGAGAACGACCGACGGTGCTGTGCGCGGACCTGCTGCCGCCCGCCATGCGGGAACTGATGGCCGGGCAAAAGCCCGCGGAGGTCGACCTCCTGTTCGTCGAGACGGCGGACGACGCGGAGAAGATCGCCAAGGCCCGGGAAGCCGACTACATCCTCTGCTCCTGGACCCCGATTCCCGCGGCGATGATCGAAGCGGCCGGCCGGCTCAAGCTGATCCAGAAATACGGGATCGGCGTGGACAAGATCGACCTTGCGGCCGCGGCCCGGCGGGGCGTGCCGGTCGCCATCGCCGCGGGGGTGAATGCCGTCGCCGTTGCCGAGACCGCGATCACCCTGATGCTGGCCCTGTACAAGCGGCTGTGTGTGGCCCACAGCTCGCTTCGGGAAGGGAAGTGGCTCAAGTGGGAGCTGCGCACCGGCTGCTACGAACTGTGGCAGAAGACGGTGGGGCTGATCGGCGGCGGGGCCATCGGCAGGGCCGTGGCGAAGCGGCTCAGCCGGGGATTCGAATGCACCGTTCTGTATTACGACACCGTCCGGCCGCCGCCCGAGACGGAGCGGGCGGCGGGGATGGCCTTCGCCCCGCGGGAGATGCTGCTTGCGGAGTCCGACATCGTGTCGCTCCACCTCCCGCTGCTGCCCGAGACGCGCGGGCTGATCGGGGCGGCTTCCCTGGCCCTGATGAAGCCTTCCGCGCTGCTGATCAACACGGCCCGCGGGGGGCTGGTGGACGAGCCGGCGCTGATCGAGGCCCTGCGCGCGAAGCGGATTGCCGGAGCGGGGCTGGACGTGTTCGCCACGGAGCCCCCCGGTCGGGACAACCCGCTGCTCATGATGGACAACGTGGTGGCGACGCCCCATAACGGCGGCGGGACGGTGGACACGATGCAGCGGATCATCGGCCACGGGTTCGCCAACATCCTGCGGGTCGCGCGGGGGGAGTCCCTTCCCGCGGCGGACCGGATCCTCCCCGGCGGGTAGGCCGAAGGCGAATGAACAGTCCGTACCGCCGGCGGCAGGGCGCTGCCCGGTGCGGGGTGCCGGGCAATGCGCGGTATGGCGGCTTCTCCGCGAGGGGGCGCCGCGGAGAAGAACGGATATCCGGTTGGTGCACAGAGAAAGGAGACACCCATGCAAGCTGCGAACTTAAGACTGGTCAAGAGGATCGGGGTGGTGGTTGCCGTCGCTGTCCTGCTCGTCCTTCCGGCGGCGCTGATGGCTGCCGACGCCTATCCGAACAAGCCGGTTCGGCTGATCATTCCGTTCCCGCCGGGCGGGAGCAACGACATCGTCGGGCGGCTGATCGCCGCCAAGCTGTCCGAACGGCTGGGCAAGCAGGTGGTGGTGGACAACCGCGGCGGGGCCGGGGGCGTCCTCGGCACGGAGATGGCGGCGAAGGCGGACCCGGACGGGTACACGCTTCTGATCGCTTCTGCCGCGTATGCCTTTAATCCGGCGCTGTACAAGCTCCCCTTCGATCCGATCAAATCCTTCACCCCGGTCGCGAAGCTGGGCAGCGGGCCGAACTCGCTCACCGTCCATCCGAGCGTTCCGGCCAACAACGTTCAGGAGCTGATCGCGCTGATGAAGGCGAAGCCCGGCCAGATGATCTGCGGGGCCGCCGGTATCGGCAGCTTCCAGCACATGGGGACGGAGCTGTTCAAGATGATGACGAAGACCGACTTCAAGATCGTCCAGTTCAAGGGGGGAGGCCCGGCGATGATCGACCAGCTGGGCGGGCACAGCCAGTTCTCCTTCGGATCGCTCATCCAGACGATGCCCCACGTCCAGTCGGGGAAATTCAGACTGCTGGCCATTGGCGGGGCGAAGCGCCTCAAGGTCCTCCCCAATGTCCCGACGATCGCCGAGGCGGGCGTGCCCGGGTACGAAGCGACCAACTGGTGGGGCCTCATGGCCCCGGCCGGCACGCCGGCGCCGGTCGTCGACCGGCTGAACAGGGAGATCAGGACCCTCCTCGATTCACCGGACGTGCAGAAGCTGTTCGAAAAGGAAGGGGCAGAGGCCGACTATGTGGGGCCCGCCGAGTTCGGTCCGTTTATCGAACGGGAGATAGCCAAGTGGGACAAGGTGGTCAAAGAGGCGAACATCAAGGTCAAGTAGTGCCGGCGCACCCGGAAGGGCGGTAGTTTTGTCTTGACAAACGTGAATAGGGTACCGTAAAGTACGGTGCGAAACAATAGTTCATACAGTGAACCACCGTCCCGTGCCGCGGAGTGATCGGTACACGAGGAGTTTCACATGAAGAGGGAGCTACGGAGTAACAAGGACTTCTGGGCCGGGATGATGCTGATCGCCATCGGTCTCGGGGCGATGATCATCGCCCGGGAGTACCGGTTCGGCAGCACGCTCAGGATGGGGCCCGGGTTCTTCCCGGTCATCCTGGGCGCGATCCTGGTCCTGTTCGGCCTGGCAGTGGTGGCGGTGGGGCTGCGCAGCGGCGAGAAGATCCAGGGCCACCTGTCGCTCCGGGCGCTCATCCTGCTGCCCGTTTCGCTGGCCCTGTTCGGCGCGCTGATGGAGCTGGCCGGTTTCGTTCCGGCGCTGGCTGCCCTGGTCTTCGTGTCGGCGGCTGCGGGCAGGGAGTTCAAGTTTGTCGAGGTCCTGCTGCTGATGGTCTTGCTGACCGTGGCCTCGATCGCCCTGTTCATCTGGGGACTGGGACTGCCCTATCCGCTGATTAAGGGGATCTGACCCGCGTCGGACTCCTTACCGGGGATCCCCGCCCCGCGGGCGGGCGCTTCACGAGGAGATCGCATGGAACTGTTTCAGAATCTCATCTTCGGGTTCGGCGTGGCATTCTCGCTGCAGAACCTGCTGTACTGCCTCATCGGCTGTCTGGTGGGGACCCTGATCGGCGTTCTTCCCGGGATCGGGCCGATGGCCACGATCGCCATGCTGCTGCCGCTCACCTACAACGTCCCGCCGGTTGCGGCGATGATCATGCTGGCCGGCATCTACTACGGCGCCATGTACGGCGGCTCGACCACTTCCATCCTGGTCAACCTCCCCGGGGAGACCGCCTCGGTGATCACCTGCATCGACGGGTATCAGATGGCCCGTCAGGGACGCGCCGGCGTGGCCCTGGCGATCGCCGCCTTCGGCTCCTTTTTTGCGGGCACCGTCTGCACGCTGATCGTCGCCCTGTTCGGCCCGCCGCTGGCTAACATGGCGCTCAATTTCGGTTCGCCGGAGTACTTTTCGCTGATGATGATGGGGCTGGTCACCGCGGCGGTGCTCGCCCAGGGAGACATGCTCAAATCGCTGGCGATGGTAGTGGTGGGTCTGCTGCTGGGCATCGTGGGCTCCGACGTGGACTCCGGGATCAAGCGCTTCTGCTTCGGGTTCTACGAGCTGGCCGACGGGATCGGGTTCGTGATCATCGCCGTGGGGGTGTTCGCCGTGGGCGAGATCATCAGCAACCTGAGCGATCCCGAGGAGCGCGTGGTGTTCACCTCCAAGGTGGGGAGTCTCTACCCCAGCCGGGAGGACATCCGGCAGGCCACCCCGCCGATCCTCCGAGGGACGGCGCTCGGGGCGTTCCTCGGCATCCTGCCCGGGACCACGCCGTCGATCGCCACCTTTGCCTCGTACATGATCGAGAAGAAGGTCGCCCGGGACCCCGCGCGGTTCGGCCGCGGCGCCATCGAAGGGGTGGCGGGGCCCGAAGCCGCCAACAACGCGGATGCGCAGTGCAAGTTCATCCCGATGCTCACCCTGGGGATTCCCGCGAGCGGAACGATGGCGCTGATGCTCGGGGCGCTGATGATCCACGGGATCACCCCCGGGCCGGGGGTGATGAACCAGAAACCCGACCTCTTCTGGGGACTGATAGCGAGCATGTGGATCGGGAACCTGATGCTCGTCATCCTCAACCTGCCGCTGATCGGCATGTGGGTGAGCCTGCTGAAGGTGCCCTATCGCATGCTCTTCCCGGCCATCATGGTTTTTTCCGCGATCGGCATCTACAGCACGAACAACGCCTCCTTCGACGTCTATATCGCGGGGATGTTCGGCGTCCTCGGGATCGCCTGGCGGCTCTTGGGGTGCAGCCCGGTGCCGATGCTGCTCGGGTTCGTCCTGGGGCCGATGATGGAGGAGAACCTGCGGCGGGCGCTGCAGGTTTCCGAGGGCGACCCCTCGGTGTTCATCACCCGGCCGATCAGCCTCGCCTTCATCGTCGTTTCGCTCTTGATCCTGGCGGTGATGACGCTGCCGGCAGTGAAGAAACGCAGGGGGGAAATCACGGGCTGAACCGTGGGGAAGAGGCATGAAACAGATACCCTGTACCATAATCCGGGGCGGATCGAGCAAAGGAATATTCGTTGAACGGGAGTCGCTGCCGCCCGAGGGCCCGGAGCGGGACCGGTGCCTCCTGGCGCTGTTCGGCAGCCCCGACCCGAGACAGATAGACGGCCTGGGCGGCGCGGACAAGCTGACCAGCAAGGCCGCCGTCATGGGCCCCCCCACCCGGGATGACTGCGACATCGATTATCACTTCGCCCAGGTGAACATCACCTTGCCCCGGGTCGATTGGGGGAGCAATTGCGGCAATATCTCCGCCGGCGCCGCGATCTTCCCGCTGTACAAGGGGTATGTGAAGCCGCAGGGGCGTTCGGTAACCGTTGCGATTCACCAGGTCAACACGGGATGCCGTCTCCTGGCCACGGTCCCGCTGCTGAACGGCGAGGTACAGACCGAGGGGGATTTCCAGCTCGGGGGCGTGCCCGGCACCGGGGCGCGGATCGACCTCGACTTCAAGGATTTCGGCGGGTGCATCCTCAAGCGGGGGATCCTGCCGACCGGCCGGGCCATCGACCGATTCGCCGTGCCCGGGTTCGGGAAGTTGGACGTCAGCGTCATCGATATGGCCAATCTCTGCCTGTTCGTGCGGGCCGCCGATATCGGGATGGATCATGCGCAGGACGTCGTCGCGCTCCAGAGCGATCGGGCGGTTGTCTCCGCATTGGAGAAGATCAGGGAAACGGCTGCGCTGGAACTGGGCGTCATCAAGGCGGAGAATCGGGCGGAGGAACTCCTGGTCGCCGTCAATCCCCTGCTGTTCATCGTCGGAAAACCGCGGCCGTATCGGACGCTTTCCGGAAACGACGTGGACCGGCAGGCATTCGATGTTTTCGCGCGCAGCATTACGCGGGCCGCGTTTTCGAAGGCCTATCCGGGAAGCGGATCGATTGCGACGGGCGTAAGCTGCGGCATACCGGGGACCATCTCCGCCGAGATGCTGCCCGCTGTTCCGGAGACCGGTTCGCCCTACCGGGTGCGCATCGGCCATCCGGGGGGAATCCTGGAGGTCGAGACGGCGATCCGGCAGGATGCCCAGGGGAACTACGGCGTGGATTCGGCCGTGGTGGGGCGCACCGCCCGGGTGTTGATGGAGGGGGTGGCCTTTCTCCGGTGACGCCCGGGAATGGTTCTTGCCGGAAGCGGCGCCGATGCGGATTATCCCGGCCCGTCCGTCCCTGCCGCGCGCCCTGCGCGTACGGGCGCGCGGGTTTGGGATTCCAGATACCGAAAATACGTCGCAAGGAGCTCACATGGAACGGAAAGAAGCGCGGCTGCGGTGGATCGTCTGCATATTGCTCATTTACTCTCTGGCGCTTGCGGTTCCCGCGACCTCCGGGTACGCGGCCGACGCATATCCGAGCCGGCCTGTGCGGCTGATCATCCCGTGGCCGCCCGGCGGGAGCAACGACTTGGTGGGACGGCAGATCGCCGCCAAACTGTCCGAACGCCTGGGCAAACAGGTGGTCGTGGACAACCGCGGCGGTGCGGGCGGCGTGATCGGCACGGAAGCGGCGGCGAAGGCGGAGCCGGACGGGTACACGCTGATGATCGCCGCTGCGCATCATACCGTGTATGCCCCCCTCAACGACAAGCTGCCGTTCGATCCGTTGAAATCCTTCACCCCGGTTGCACGGCTGGGCAGCGGTCCGAACGTGCTGGTCGTCCATCCGGGCGTTCCCGCCAATTCGGTGAAAGAACTCATCGCGCTCGCCAAGGCAAAGCCCGGCCAGCTGATTTTCGTCAGCTCGGGGGTTGGCGGTTCCCTGCACATGGGGGCCGAGCTGTTCAAGATCACGGCCGACATCGATTACAAGATCGTTCAGTTCAAGGGCGGCGGTCCGGCCATGACCGACCTGCTCGGGGGCCATAGCCAGGGCTTCATCTGCTCACTGATCGCGGCGCAGCCCCATATAAAGTCCGGCAAACTCAAAGCCCTGGGCACCGGCGGCAGGAAACGCAGCGCGATTCTCCCCGACGTGCCGACGATCGCGGAGGCGGGCCTGCCCGGGTACGAGACGATCAACTGGTGGGGGATCCTCGCCCCGGCCGGTACCCCGGCCCCCGTCGTTGCGCGGCTGGACGGCGAGATCAAGGCCATCCTGGCCGAGGATGAGGTGAAGAAGCGGTTCCTGAAGGACGGGGTGGAGGTGGACTATCTCGGTCCCGCCGAGTTCGGAAAATTCCTCGAGCGGGAGACGGCCAACTGGACGCGCGTCGTCAAGAAGGCCCACATTACCCTGGAGAAGTGAAAGGGACGGTGCGTCACCGGTCTATGAACGATGCAGTTCCCATCCCGCGGGAGGCCGCGGAAGCGCTGAAACAGGCAAGCACCGGCGCGGTCAACGACGCCCTCGCCCTGCTGGGGTTCAACGGCGGGATCACCGGGGTCCGGCCCAGCCGCGGGTCTGAAGGGTACGCCGTCCTGGGCAGGGCGGCCACGGTCCGCTTCGGAGCGCCCCGGCCCGACAGCCCCGGCCTGAACATGTACCAGGCCATCCGCGCCACCCCTGCCGGGAGCGTCCTGGTGATCGACGGCAAGGGGCTGGATGCCCATTTTACGGGCGACAACCAATGCGCCTGCGCTAAAAGGCAGGGGCTGGCCGCGGTGGTGGTCTACGGCGGCGCCCGGGACCTCACCGGCTGGCGGGCCATGGAAATGCCGCTGTACTGTACCGGGTCGGCGACGGTGGACAAGCCGCCGGACATCCGGATCGTGGGCTACAACGTGCCGGTCGAGGTGGCCGGGGTGACGGTCCGGCCGGGGGATGTCGTCGTCGCCGATGAAGACGGCGTGGTCTGCATCCCCGCGGAGGCCCTCGCCGCAACGCTGGAGAAGCTGCGGGTCATCTTCGCGGTCGAGGAGGCCATGGAGAAGGCGATCGCAACCGGCGCCCCGCTGGAGGAGATCAAGGCGATCCTCGCCCGGAAGAAGCCGCAGAAGTAGAAACAGGGGCAAGTTCGTCGCGCTGGCGCCCCGAATCCCTGTCCGTGCCTCGGCATTCCCTCGCGATCGTTTCCGCACGCCCCGCGCGGGCGGTGCGGTTCTCCGTCACGCCGCTGCGCGCGCCGGCGGAGGGCCCGCGCCGCCGCCGAGGGCCCGCTCTTCGGGGACGGGCGATTGCGGAGCAAAGCTGCGGGGAACGCCGCACGTGACCGATCCCTTTCGGGGGCAGTGCAGACAAACGCGCCACACCGGGGCCCCCCGCTGACCGATGCGGGCCGCGTTGTGGTGACTGATCCTCCTGCCGGGCGGTGAGGAGTCTCCCTCTCCCTTGACGGGGGAGGGTCGGGGTGGGCAGCACGGGGAAGATTCGGCGGCGGGAACTCCGTCTCCTGTCGGGCGTGAGGCAATGAAAGGCAAAGGGGGATTTGACCGGTGAAAGAGAAGAATGAGGAGCTGAAGGCGAAGGAAGCGCTCGCGCGCCTCGCGGGGGGGCAGAGACAGATCGACAAGCAGCACGAGCGGGGCAAGCTCACCGCCCGGGAGCGGATCGAGGCGCTGGTCGATCCGGGGAGCTTCCTGGAGTTCGAGATGTTCGTCACCCATCAGTCGACCAAGTTCGGGGTGGAAAAGGAGAAACCGTACGGCGACGGAGTCATCGTGGGGTCGGGGAAGATCGCCGGCCGGCAGGTGTACCTCTACTCGCAGGACTTCACCGTCATGGGGGGCTCCCTCGGCAAGGCGCACGCCAGCAAGATCTGCCACGTGATGGACCTGGCGCTCAAGGTGGGCGCCCCGATCATCGGCCTGATCGACTCGGGCGGCGCCCGGATCCAGGAGGGGCTCGGCCAGTACGGTTCGATCTTCTTCCGGAATACGCAGGCCTCGGGGATCGTCCCGCAGTTCTGCCTGATCCTGGGGCCCTGTGCCGGCGGGGCGGTCTATTCGCCCGCGTTGTGCGATTTCGTGTTCATGGTCGAGGGGATCAGCACGATGCACATCACCGGGCCGAACGTGATCAAGGCGGTGACCGGAGAGGAGATCACGGCGGAGGAGCTCGGCGGCGCCAAGGTCCACAGCCAGGTGAGCGGCGTGGCGCACCTGGTTGCCGCGTCCGAGCAGGCCTGCTTCGATCAGGTGAAGAAGCTGATGGGCTTCCTCCCGGCGAACTACCGCGAGGCGCCGCCAACGGCTGCACCCGACGATCCGGGCCGGCTGACCGAGGAGATCGAGAAGGTCATCCCCGACTCGCCGTCGCGGGCCTACGACATGAAGCGGATCATCCGCGCCGTGGCGGACTACAATGACTTCTTCGAAATCCATGAGAATTTCGCCAAGAACATCATCATCGGGTTCATCCGCCTGAACGGCTCGAGCGTCGGGGTGATCGCCAACCAGCCGATGGTCAGCGCCGGGAGCCTCGACATCGATGCCTCGGACAAGTCGGCGCGCTTCATCCGGTTCTGCGACGCCTTCAACATCCCGATCCTGAACCTGGTGGACTGTCCGGGCTACCTCCCCGGCAAGAACCAGGAGTACGGCGGGATCATCCGCCACGGCGCGAAGACACTCTACGCCTATTGCGAGGCGACCGTACCCCGGGTTTCGGTCATTGTCAGAAAGATCTACGGCGGCGCCATGTCCGGGATGGCGGTGTCGAAGCTCGTGGGAACCGATTTCACGATCGCGCTCACCACCGCGGAG
>CAIYSL010000094.1 GCA_903928915.1 uncultured Syntrophobacterales bacterium
CCAGACCCTCTATTTCACCCAGATGAAGGCGGATGTGATCACCTCCTGCTGCGGAAGCCTCTTCAGCGCAACAGGGAATGCCGTCAGCGCGGATATCGCGGCCCTCCCGCCGCCGGTTGCGGTGGGGGGATTCGCTCTTGTCCTGGCGCTGACCGTCCTTACGGGCGCCGTCTATCGGTTCAGTGGAAAGATGGGGAGGCTGTTCTCCTTCGCCAGCGGCGTCTTCTTCCTGGTTGCCTGCGCCGCCTTCATCTCCTTCATCTCGCCCTATTTCTATGAGCTGCCGACCCACCACTGCCCCTTCTGCGTACTGCAGCGCGAGTACGGCTACATCGGCTATGGCCTGTACGCCGCCCTGCTCATCGGCGTGATCTCGGGGCTCGGCGTAGGCGTGCTGATGCCGTTTCGCGGTGTGGCGAGTCTCGCCGGCATCCTCCCGGCACTGCAGCAGCGGCTGGCTACCTCCTGCCTGGTTGCCTATCTCCATTTTGCCGGGCTCGCGGTCTACCGCATCCTCCGCACGGATTTTACGCTGGGGGTGTTCTAGCCCTCTCCCTGTATTTCCCTCCCCCGTCACCTGGGGAGGGAACGATTATCATCAATCCCTTCCGCATCACAGGGAGGCCTCGATTTACCTCTATCCCTTCCGGATCATCGGGGGATGCCTCGATTATCATCTATCCCTCCCCCGTCACCGGAGGAGGGATACAGGGAGGGGGTGCGGTCTGGTTCTGCCGGGAGCTGCTCGGGCGGGGAAGGGATACGGGGAGGGGACAGGGGCGGATGTGGGGGAGGGAACGCTACTGCCGGGCGGCGGCACGCGTTACTGGGCCTGCTTGATCTGCTCCGAACGCATCTTCCGCCCTTCCTGGATCCGCTGCTGCGTCTGTCCGACCGTGTCCTGCGTTGGCGGCCAGGTCCCCGAGGCCCCGATCCCCGGCCGGGATGGTGTGTCCTGTCCCAGAGCCGGCGCCGATCGGGGCGCGGGCATGGCGGGAGACGGTGTCTTCAGGGGAGCTGCCGACACGAAGGGCTGGGGTGACGACTGCGGAGACGGGGCCACTGCCGCCGGTAAGGGCGCGCCAGCCGCAGGTGCGGAAACTGATGCCGCCGGGGAAGGGAAGGCCCCGGTCGGCGGGGCAGGGGGCATGCCGGCGGTCGCTCCCCGGGGGGAGGCAGCAGCGGGGGCTTCGGTCCGCTTTTTCTCCCGGTCCTCGAGCATCACCACGACCTTGTCCTCGCCCTTGAAGAATACGATCCGGTTGGCGGCGATCTCGCCCAGGGTGTATCCGCTCAGGACATCCCCCTTCTTCAGCACGGTCTGCCGCTTCCCCCTGCCCGGCGTCGAATAGGGGGCCCGTTTGTCCTCGACAAAGGCCATGCTCCCGTCCCCCGCGATCAGGGTCCCGTACAGGTACACGTCGGGTTTCGGGACGGTCTTTTCCGGCTGCTTCTCCGGGGGGATCTTCCGCTCGGGATGGAAGAGGTTCTTATCGCTGACCACGGCGTAGTCGGCCGCCGGAAGCGGCCGGGCCGCAGGCTTCTGCTCCGCGGTCGGCAGCGTCGTTCCCGTCACCGCGGGGAGGGAGATGCGCGGTACCGGGTCCAGCAGAGGAAGCACGGCGAGATTCAGGAACGCGGCCAGGGCCAGGGCGAGCAGGCCGTTTACGATGTTCAGGCTGAGAAACAGATACCGGAGCATGAATCCCTACTTCCCCTCCGTCAGGCCCGAGACCTTCAACCGCACCGTGAGGTCCCGGGGTTCGCGAAAATTCCTGATGCGCGTATCCAGCTCGCGGATAACCAGGTAGGGGGTCTGCGTCTCGATGGCCAGCAGGGCATCGCCGAGGGCCCGCGTGTCGGGGAGGATCGCATCGATCGCCACCGTCACCGTCGTGAAATCGCCGGTTTTTTCCGGCTTCTCGACCCGCTCGCTGGCGATGCTCCCGCCCCGGGAGGTTATCACCTCCTTCACGGTGTTCTGGAGCGTGGCTGCGGCCAGCGGGGCGGTCTGCCCCTCGATGATCTTTGCCTTTTCCCGCCGGCGGGTTTCCCGCAGGTCGGCGAGCCGTTTTTCCAGGGCCGGCTTGTCGGCGATCAGGGTCAGGTACCGCGTGAGGGTCTTCATCTTCACCGACGCGGCATCCTCCCGCTCCGCCAATTCTCCTTGAACCCCCAGATAGCCGTACTGGTAGACGGCCGCGCCGCCGAGGATGACGATCAGCACGATGGCAACCGGGAGGAACCTACTTCTTCCGTTCATGCAGTCCCTCCTGCTCCGGCAGTCCCTCGACTTCCATCTTGACGATAAAGCGGTCCGCCTTCAGCCGGGCGTCCCGCGTGGTGGGAGATGCGAACTCCACCTTCTGGAAATGCGGGGAAGACTCCAGTCTCGGCAGGGTGTCCGCTGCCGAATCGGCGTATCCTTCGATTTCTATCGCGGAATCGGTAAGTCGCATCCGCGAAAGCCAGACGTTGGCCGGCAGGACCCGCGTCAGTTCCTTGAGCAGGTCGAGCGTCAATGGGCGGGAGGTTCGAAAGGCGTTGATGGCGGCGATCTCTTTTCCCAGCCCGTCGATCTCCTTTTTCAGCATTTCGATCTTCTTGACTTCGTCCTTGCGGCTGGCGATTTCCCGGTCGATCATCGCGATCCGCTGCTCCTCGGTCTGGAGCGGTGATACCAGCCAGAACAGGCCCGCAGCGATCAGCGCTGCCCCGAGCAGCACGGTCAAGGCCAGAGGCGGCTTCGGCCGCAGATGCACCCCCCGGGCCAGGAGGTTGATCCCCGGGGTAAAGGGCTCTTCCCCGGCCAGGTCTGCGCCGGGCTGATCGGCTCCGACCGCGACCCGCACAACGGCGATCCCCCGTTCCTTGAGGGCCTTCAGGTAGGGCTGCAGCCGGTCGGAGTTCACCGCTGCGAGCAGGACGCGAAGCCGGCTTTCCGTCTCGTCCAGGACGGCGAAGTCGTACAGGGCCAGTTCAGGAGCGAGGGGGGTGAGCCGATCCAGCTCATAGGCGACCACGTCGGGAAGCGTATCCTTCACGACCAGGGGGAAATCGACCGTTCTTACGATGGCCCATGACTTCGGGGCGACAAAGGTCACCGCCGCTCCTTCGGCCTTGAGGGCCTTCGCGGCCAGAGCTGCCGCAGCGGCCAGGTTCTCCGGCGGCGGATATCCTCCCGCTTCGAAGGGATAACGCAGGACCCCCCGGGTCTTCATCCGGGACAGGAAGCGGGAGCGTGCGGCGATGGACACGGAACCGCACTCCGGCAGGATGAACAGCTGCCGCCGGGG
>CAIYSL010000095.1 GCA_903928915.1 uncultured Syntrophobacterales bacterium
CGGCGCGGAAGACCTGGGCGCCAATCTGCGGGACATGCTGGGGAACATCTTCCCCCAGAAGAAGAAGGTGCAGAAACTTACCGTGCCGGAAGCCGTCGAGATTCTGACCCAGGAAGAGGCCCAGCGGCTCGTCGACATGGACCGGGTGAAGAAGATCGCCGTGCAGCGGGTCGAGGATTCCGGGATTGTCTTCCTCGACGAAATCGACAAGATCGTCGGCAGCGACACGACACACGGTCCGGACGTCTCCCGGGAAGGGGTGCAGCGGGACCTGCTGCCGATCGTCGAGGGATCGACGGTGAACACCCGCTACGGCATGGTCAGGACCGACCATATCCTGTTCATCGCGGCCGGGGCGTTCACCGCGACAAAGCCCTCCGAACTGATCCCGGAGCTCCAGGGCCGCTTCCCCATCCGGGTCGAGCTCGACTCCCTGGGAAAGGAGGAGTTTATCCGGATCCTCACCGAGCCGCACAACGCCCTGATCAAGCAGTACACCGAGATGATGGCAACCGAAGGGGTCACGATATCCTTCACCGAGGACGCGATCGCCGCTCTCGCGGAGACAGCCACGCTGGTGAACGAACGGATGGAGAACATCGGGGCGAGGCGTCTGTACACCATCATGGAGAGCCTCCTCGACGAGATATCCTTCGAAGCGCCGGAGATGCGGGGGAAGGAGATCGTCATCGACGCCGATTACGTCGCCGCGCAACTCGACGAGATCGTCGAAGACGAGGATTTGAGCCGCTATATTCTGTAGCGGCGGCCCGCGGGGATGCGCGGAGCAACGCAGCAACTGCACCGGAAGGAGAATTCGATGGACGACGTAAAGAAATCCGTGGAGCGGGCAGACATCCTGATCGAGGCCCTCCCCTACATCCGCCGGTTCACCGGCAAGACCATCGTCATCAAGTACGGCGGGCACGCGATGGTGGACGAGGGGCTGAAGGATAGTTTCGCCCGCGATGTGGTCCTGATGAAGTACATCGGCCTCAACCCCGTGGTGGTCCACGGCGGGGGACCGCAGATCGGCAGTTTTCTGAAGAAGCTGGGGAAGAATTCGACCTTTGTCCAGGGGATGCGGGTGACCGACGAGGAGACGATGGACATCGTCGAGATGGTCCTGGTGGGCAAGGTAAACAAGGAGATCGTCGGGCTGATCAATCGCCACGGCGGGCTGGCGATCGGTCTGAGCGGGAAGGATGCCCGGTTGATCCGGGCGGAGAAGTACTTCCTGAGCGCCGAGAAGGTGAAGGATACCCCCCCCGAGATCATCGACATCGGTCTCGTGGGAAAGGTCACCGCGATCAATGCGGAGATCATCGCCTCGCTGACGGCCGACGGCGTAATCCCGGTCATCGCCCCGACCGGTGTCGGTGAGCACGGAGAAACCTACAACATCAACGCCGACCTGGTCGCCGGCGCCGTTGCCGCCGCGCTCGCCGCGGAGAAGCTGATCCTGCTCACCGACGTCCCGGGAGTGCTGAACGGCCAGGGCGAGCTGATCAATACCATGGATGAGGGGACCACGCGCAGGATGATCGAAGATGGCACGATCGCGGGGGGGATGTTTCCCAAGGTGAAGTGCTGCCTCAAATCCCTGAAGGCGGGGGTAAAGAAGGCGCACATCGTGGATGGCCGTCTGAAGCATACGATCCTGCTGGAGATGTTCACCGATCAGGGGATCGGGACGGAAATCGTTCTCTAGCGCACGAAACAAGGTTTTCGATGACCCCGGGGATGCGGCCCCGGTTTGACCGTTCACTGACGACATAGCGGAGGAATGTTCAGCGATGACCACCGAAGAATTGATCGCCCTGTCCGAGCGATACATCATGCCGACGTACAAACGGTTTCCCCTCGTCCTTACGCGGGGGCTCGGCGTACACCTGTGGGACAACGACGGGAAGTGCTATCTCGACCTCGTCGGCGGAATCGCCGTCTGCGCCCTCGGGCATTCGCATCCGCGGGTCGTGGAGGCGATCAAGCGCCAGGCGGAGACCCTGACCCACGTGTCGAACCTCTACCACATCGAGCCGCAGATCCTGCTTGCCCGGCTGCTGGTGGAGCATTCGCCCTACGACAAGGTGTTCTTCTGCAACAGCGGCGCGGAGGCGAACGAGGCCGCGATCAAACTTGCGCGGAGATATGCCTCGGAGAAGATGGGGGCGCGCTACGAGCTGATCACGATGCGTCACTCCTTTCACGGCCGAACCCTCGCAACCGTGACGGCCACGGGACAGGATCAGTTCCAGGTAGGCTATGCGCCGCTGCCTGCCGGGTTCCGGTACGTCCCCTATAACGACCTGGACGCGCTGGAAGCAGCCGTCACGGAGAACACCTGCGGCATTCTCGTCGAGCCCATCCAGGGCGAAAGCGGCGTGATCATTCCCGATCAGGGGTACCTGCGCGGGATCAGGAACATCTGCGATCGGCGTGACCTGCTGATGATCGCCGACGAGGTCCAGACGGGGATCGGCAGAACCGGGACGCTGTTTGCCTGTGAACAGGAAGATGTCGTCCCCGATATGGTCACCCTCGCCAAGGCGCTGGGAAACGGCTTTCCGATCGGAGCGCTGCTGGCGACCGAGCGGGTCGCAGCGGCGTTCGTCCCGGGGAGCCACGGGTCTACCTTCGGCGGCAATCCGCTCGCAACGGCGGCAGGCATCGCCGCGCTCGAGACGATCATCGCCGAAGGGGTGCTCGACAACTGCCGGAGCGTAGGGGCCTACTTCCTCGAACGCCTTGCAGGGCTCAAGGCGAATAATTCGCGGATCCGGGCGGTGCGGGGACGCGGGCTGATTCTGGCGATCGAGCTGACCGTACCCGGGGCGGAATTCGTCCTGGCATGCATGGGTCGGGGGCTCCTGATCAACTGCACGAACAGCAACGTCCTGCGGTTCGTTCCCCCCTTGATTCTCACCCGAGAAGATGTGGACAAGGCCGTCGGGATACTCGGCGAAGTCCTGGAGGAGCGATGCACAAAGACTTGTTGAGCGAATACGACCTCGAAAAGCCCGACTATGAGGCGATCTTCGCGAACGCCCATCGCCTCAAACGGCTGCTCAAGGAGGGACGGGAGCATGCCTCCCTGCGGGGAAAGACCCTGGGGATGATATTCGATAAGTCCTCGACCCGGACCAGGATCTCCTTCGAAGTGGGCATGTACCAGTTGGGCGGCATCGCCCTGTTTCTCAGTACCCGCGATACGCAGCTCGGGAGAGGGGAGATCATCGCCGATTCGGCACGGATCATGTCCCGGTATCTCAACGGGATCATGATCCGGACCTTTTCGCAGGCCTCCGTCGAGGAATTCGCCCGCTACGCCTCCATTCCGGTGATCAACGGCCTCACGGATCTCCTCCACCCCTGTCAGTTGTTGAGCGACCTGTTCACGATCATCGAGAAGCGGGGCAGGTACGAAGGGTTGAAGATCGCCTACGTGGGTGACGGCAACAACATGGCAAACTCCTGGATCAACGCCGCGGCTAAATTGCCATTTCACCTTGACCTCGCCTGCCCGGACGGGTATGATCCGGATTCGGCCATATTATGCCGGGCGATCGCCGCGGCGCCGGCAGGGGTCCTGCTGCACCGAGACCCCGCCGAGGCCGTACGCGATGCCGACGTCGTGTATACGGACGTCTGGACCAGCATGGGCCAGGAACAGGAGCGCGAGGAGCGGCTGCGCCGATTTCAGGGATACCAGGTCAACCAGCAGCTGCTCAATCTGGCCCGGAAGGATGTGCTGGTCATGCACTGCCTTCCCGCCCACCGGGGTGAAGAAATCACCGCCGAGGTGATCGAAGGCCCGAACTCCGTCGTCATCGACGAAGCGGAGAACCGGTTGCACGTGCAGAAAGCGGTCATGGAACTATTGATGAAGTGAGGAGGAGATACTGTGAGTGACGTAAAGAAGGTTGTTCTCGCCTATTCGGGGGGACTCGACACGTCCGTCATCGTCCGGTGGCTGATCGAGACGTACCACTGCGAGGTCATCGCCTTTGCCGCCGACATCGGGCAGAAGGAGGAGCTGACGGGGCTGCGGGAAAAGGCGATCAAGACGGGTGCCGCCACGGTGTACATAGACGACCTCCAGGAGGAGTTCGCACGCGACTTCGTGTTCCCCGCCCTCCGGGCGAACGCCGTCTACGAGGGGACCTACCTGCTGGGTACGTCGCTGGCCCGGCCGCTCATCGCCAAGCGACAGCTGGAGATCGCCGCGGCCGAGGGCGCCGATGCCGTTTGCCACGGTGCGACGGGCAAGGGCAACGATCAGGTTCGGTTCGAGGTGACCTACATTGCCCTCAACCCGGCGGTGCGGATCATCTCCGCCTGGAAGGATGAACGGTGGACCTTCGATTCCCGCGTCTCGATGATCGACTACGCGGAGAAACACGGCATACCCATCCCCCTGACGCGCGAGAAGCCCTACAGCAGCGATCGCAACCTGCTGCACATATCCCACGAGGGGGGAATTCTCGAGGACCCCTGGGCGGAGCCGCCGGAGGACATGTTCGTACTCACCGTTTCCCCGGAGAAGGCGCCGAGCAAGCCCACCTACGTGGAGATCGGGTTCGAGAAGGGGGTCCCGGTGAGCGTCGACGGGGTGCCGATGAGTCCGGCAACGCTTCTCGACCACCTGAACGGAATCGCCGGCGCGAACGGCATCGGGCGGGTAGACATGGTAGAGAACCGTTTCGTCGGCATGAAGTCGCGCGGCGTCTACGAGACCCCCGGCGGCACCGTGCTGTGGGCGGCCCACCGCGCCGTCGAGTCGATCACCATGGACCGGGAGGTCATGCTGCTGCGCGACTCCCTGACCCCCAAATACGCCCAGCTCGCCTACAACGGGTTCTGGTACGCCCCGGAGATGACGGTCCTGCAGCGGTTCATCGACGAGACGCAGGAAGGCGTGACGGGGACCGCACGGCTCAAGCTGTACAAGGGGAACTGCATCGTCGTGGGGAGGAAGTCCCCTGTGTCGCTGTACAGCGAAGCCTTTGCCACCTTCGAACGGGAACGGGTGTACGATCAGAAGGACGCAACGGGGTTCATCCGCCTGAATGCGCTCCGGCTCCGGATACGGGCGATGCTGAACGGCCGGTAATGAGGGATCCGGGAGCAGCAAAGCGGGAACCGCGGGATACGAACATGCAGAAGAAGGAAAAACCCTGGGGGGGCAGGTTCAGCGAACCGACGGACGGCGAGGTAGAGGCGTTCACCTCGTCGCTGCACTTCGACCGCCGCCTGTACCGGTACGACATCGAGGGGAGTATCGCCCACGCCCGGATGCTTGCCAAGCAGGGGATCATCACCCGGGCAGAGGCAACGGCTATCATCGCCGGCCTCGCGACGATCCGCGGGGAGATCGAAACGGGGGCCTTCCCGTTTAATCCCGGCGACGAGGACATCCACATGGCGGTCGAAAAGGCCCTCACCGACCGGATCGGCGAGGCCGGGGGAAAGCTCCATACCGGACGCAGCCGCAACGATCAGATCGCCCTCGACATCCGCCTGTACCTTCGGGACGAGATCGGCCGGGTAATCGGGCTCGTGGCGGAGCTCAAAGCGGGGTTCGTCGCCTTGGCAAAAAAGGAGTTCGGGGTGATCCTGCCGGGCTACACCCATCTACAGAAGGCGCAGCCGGTCCTGCTGGCCCACTACCTGCTCGCCTTCTGGGAGATGCTCGACCGGGACGAATCCCGGCTCCGCGACTGCCTGACCCGCGTGAATGTCATGCCGCTCGGGGCGGCGGCACTGGCGGGCACGGGGCTCCCGATCGACCGACGCTACGTCGCCCGCCTGCTGAAATTTCCCCACGTGACCGCCAACAGCATGGACAGCGTCTCGGACCGGGATTATATCGCAGAATTCGTGTTCACCGCATCGCTGATCATGATGCACCTGAGCCGTTTCTGCGAGGACCTGATCATCTGGTCGACCGACGAGTTCGGCTATGTGGAGATCGCCGACGCGTACACCACCGGAAGCAGCATCATGCCCCAGAAGAAGAACCCGGACGTAGCGGAGTTGATCCGGGGAAAGACGGGACGCGTGTACGGGCATCTCGTGGCCCTGCTCACGATCCTCAAGGGGCTGCCCATGACGTACAACCGCGATCTCCAGGAGGACAAAGAACCCCTGTTCGATGCAGTCGATACCCTGCGGGCATCGCTGAAGATCATCACCTCCATGCTCTGCCGTCTCTCCTTCAGCCGCGCGCGGATGGAGGCCGGGGCGGCAAGCGGGTTCTCCACGGCCACCGACGTTGCCGAATACCTGGTGACCAAAGCGGTGCCGTTCCGCGAAGCGCACGGCATCGCCGGGAGGATCGTCGCCTACTGCATCGAACGCGACAAGGCCCTGACGGACCTCAGTCTGAAGGAATTCCGCCGGTTCTACCCCGGATTCGGGAAAGACCTGTTCGTCCGCTTGACCGTCCGGCAGTCGGTCAATTCCCGGCGGGTTCCCGGCGGTACGGCCGAGGCGATGGTCCGCAGGCGGATCGCCGAGATCGAGCGCCGATGAGACCCGACTGGGTATGGGGCCGGCTGGCGACGGGGGTGCTGCTGGCGACCCTGCTCGTCACCGGCTGCGGCAAGAAGGGCGATCCGCTGCCCGCGCGGCTGACCGTTCCCGTCGTGAGCGATCTCGCGGCCGGTTCGGAGGCCCAGGGGGTCGTCCTCACCTGGACGATTGTCCGGCAAGCCGGCGAGATCGGCGGATTCAGAATCCTCCGGAGCGTGACGCCCCGGGCGGCGGATGCATGCCCAGGATGTCCGCAGGACCACCGTCCATTCCGTGACGTGGCGCTCGCCGATGCGCGGCTCACAACGGAAGGGCACGGATCGTTCCGGTATGTGGACACGGAGGTGCGGGGCGGGAGTTACTATTCCTATCGGGTTGCGGTCTGCGACGGTGCGGGCCACTGCGGCGACGCATCAAACGCCGGCGCGGCGGTTCACGCCGACCGGTGAGCCCGATCGATAAACGGAAGGGAAACGGAATCACGTATGAACCATTTCGGTTACAAACAGGACCAGCTGTTCTGCGAGGAGACGTCGGTCGAAGAGGTCGCCCGTGCGGTGGGGACTCCGTTCTACCTGTACAGCTGTCGGACGCTTCAGCACCACTTTCGGGTTTTCGATTCCGCCTTCGCGGAAGTGCCGCACATCACCTGCTTCGCCGTCAAGGCGAATTCCAACACGGCAATCCTGCGGCTTTTCGTGCGCGAAGGGGGCGGGATGGACCTCGTATCCGGTGGCGAGCTGTACCGCGCCCTGAAGGCCGGCGTCGATCCCGCGAAGGTCGTCTATTCCGGGGTGGGAAAACGGGATGACGAGATCGACTACGCCCTGCAGACCGGGATCCTGATGTTCAACGTCGAATCGGAACAGGAGCTCGAGCGGATAAACGCCCGGGCACAACGGTTGGGCATCCGGGCAGGCGTGGGACTGCGGGTCAACCCGGACGTCGATCCCCAGACGCACCCCCACATATCGACGGGGCTCCGGGAAAACAAGTTCGGTATCGACGGGGAAGGATCGCTGGCCGCGTACCGGCGGGCGGCCGGGATGAAGCACCTGGACGTCAAGGGGGTGAGCTGCCACATCGGATCGCAGGTCACGAAGATCTCCCCGTTCATCGACGCGCTCGCCCGGCTGAAAGAGCTAGTCCGGCAACTGCGGAGCGGAGGAATCGCGATCCGCTACCTGGACCTCGGCGGGGGGCTCGGCATCACCTACAACCAGGAAACGCCTCCGCCGCCAGCCGATTATGCCCGGGCGATCATCGGCGCGGCCCGGGAGATGGAATGCACCTTCATCTTCGAACCGGGAAGGGTGATTGTGGGCAACGCCGGGATACTGGTGAGCAGGGTGCTGTACACCAAGGAGAACGGGGGGAAAAAGTTCATCATCGTCGACGCGGGGATGAACGATCTCATCCGCCCGAGCCTGTACGGATCCTTCCAGCACATCCAGCCGGTGACCCGGCGCGAGCGGGCGGAGATAACGGCGGACGTCGTGGGTCCGATTTGCGAGTCCGGCGATTTCCTCGCCAAGGGGAGGACCATCCCAGCGGTGGTACGGGACGACCTGCTGGCGGTGATGAGCGCCGGGGCGTATGGGTTCAGCATGTCGTCCAACTACAATTCGCGTCCCCGCGTACCGGAGGTTCTGGTGCGGGACGACGGGTTCACCGTCATTCGGAAGCGCGAAAGCTACGACGATTTGATCCACGGAGAAGAGATCCCGGATTTTTTGCAGCGGTAATGCAGAGCGCTCCACAAGCGGGGCGCTCCGATTCCGATGAGAAAGAAATCAGTCCGTCCGATGTCCACCCGCCACACACGCGGGGATGGGTTCTCCGGCGGAGCCAATCAAGGAGGAGTTATGTTTGGAGGCGCGATCGTCGCAATTGTGACACCGTTCAAGAACGGAACGGTGGATGAAGAGGCCCTGCGGAACCTGATTGAGGAGCAGATCGCCGCGGGGACGGACGGAATTGCCCCCTGCGGGACAACGGGCGAATCCACCACCTTGTCGCACGGGGAGCATGACCGGGTGATCGAAATCACCATCGACGCGGTAAAGAAGCGGGTCCCGGTGATCGCAGGAACCGGCTCCAACAGCACCACGGAGGCGATCCGTCTGACGCGGCACGCCTGGGAAGCGGGCGCAGACGCCGCATTGATGGTCTGTCCGTACTACAACCGTCCCACCCAGGAAGGGCTGTACCAGCACTACCGGAAGATCGCCGAGGAGGTGCCGATTCCGATCATCATTTACAACATCCAGAGCCGCACCGGGGTGAACCTCCTTCCCGAGACCCTGGCGCGGCTGGCAACGATTCCGAACATCGTCGGCGTGAAGGAGGCCTCCGGATCGCTGAAGCAGATGAGCGACGTGATCCATCTGTGCGGACCGGATTTCGCCGTGCTCTCCGGGGACGATATCTTCACCCTGGGGCTGCTCGCCCTCGGCGGAAAAGGGGTCATTTCGGTGATCTCCAACGTTGCCCCCGCAGATATGGCGGCGCTGGTCGATGCCTTTGCGGCAGGCAATTTGCAGAAGGCGCGCGCGCTCCATTACCGGATGAGCCCGCTGATCGATGCCCTGTTTATCGAGACGAACCCCATCCCCGTTAAGGCTGCGCTCGCGATGATGGGAAAGGTCGAGTACGAACTGCGCCTGCCGCTCTGCAAGATGACCGAGAAGAACGAAGCGACACTGCGCGCGGCCATGAAGACGTACGGGTTGATTCGGTAGCGAGGAGCACTATGATCAAGGCCGTTGTTACCGGGGCTGCCGGGCGTATGGGGGGGAGAATCGCCACCCTGATCGCGGAAACCGAGGGGATCGAATTGGCGGGGGCGGTGGAACAGAAGGGACACCCCGCGATCGGGAAAGACATGGGTGAGGGGCTGGGGCTCGGAACGATCGGGGTTCCCATCGGCGACGACCTGGCGGGGTGCGTCGAACAGGGTGATGTAATCATCGATTTTACCTCTCCCGCTGCCTCGTTTGCACATCTGCGGATCGCGGCACAAAAGGGAAGGGCAATCGTCATAGGTAGCACGGGGTTCAACGCTGACGAACTGCGGCGAGTCCGGGAATTGGCAGGCACGGTGCGGTGCGTCCTGGCCCCCAACATGAGTGTGGGGGTAAACGTCCTGTTCAGGGTACTGGCCGATGTCGCCCGGATCCTCGGGGATGATTACGACGTCGAGCTCGTGGAGGCGCACCACCACCGGAAGAAGGATGCCCCGAGCGGAACCGCGATGAAGATGGGGCAGATCCTTGCCGAGAGCCTGGGACGTGATCTCGAACATGTGGGTGTGTTCAGCCGCCGGGGAATGATCGGCGAACGAACGAAGGCGGAAATCGGAATTCAGACGATCCGTGCCGGCGACATTGTCGGAGACCATACGGTGATGTTCGCCGGGGAGGGTGAGCGGCTGGAGTTCATCCACCGGGCGCACAGTCGCGATAATTTTGCTCGTGGGGCCATCCGGGCCGCCTGCTGGCTGGTGGGGCAGCCGAACGGTCTCTATGATATGCAGGATGTCCTCGGTCTCAGACGAGGCGGTCATGACTGACCGGAAACTTCCGGATAGCGAAATCGGAGGCGTCACTGCCTTCATCGGGATCGGATCGAACAGAGGAGATTCGGCCGATGCATGCCGGCAGGCCTTCCGCCAGCTGGCGCAGACCCCGCATGTGCGGCTGCTCCGCTGTTCCTCCCTATACCGGACGGAGCCTGTCGGTCCACAGGATCAGCCGTGGTTCATCAACGCCGTTGCCGAGATCCGGACGACCCTCCCGCCGCGCCGTCTGTTTGCGGTGCTGAAGAAGATTGAACGTCGGATGGGACGGACCGAATCCGTGAAGTGGGGGCCGCGGTTGATCGACTTGGACCTCCTACTGTACGGTCAGGAGGTCGTGGCCGATACAGACCTGAGGATCCCCCACCCCGAAATGCACCGGCGACGCTTCGTCCTGGAGCCGCTCGGCGAGATCGCCTCGTATGCGATCCACCCCGCTTTCGGCGTTTCCGTCCGCCGCCTGTTGGAGCGTCTGGTCGATGCAGGCCGCGTCGAGTTGTACAAACCCGGCGGGATCGTCGCGGGGACCGACGCCGGGATCTGCGCAGAGGCAACGGGATGATCCTGAAACTGCTGATCGGCATCGTCATCGTGTATGTGCTGTATAAGATCGTCAGCGGCTGGAATGCGATCGCCGCCCCTTCCGGGAAGAACCTATCCCCGGCCGGCGAAGACCTGGTAGAGGATCCCATCTGCCATACCTATGTTCCCGTAAGCGACGCCTGCCGGCTTTCCCGTGCAGGGAAAACGCTCTATTTCTGCAGCCGGAAGTGTCTCGATACGTTCGCCGATGAGCAGAGAGAACCGTAGGATTGCGGTTCCCAGAAAAGGGGAGGGCGAGGGCCTCCAGGAATGATCGATCATCTGATGCGCCTCTTCGACCGGTTGCCGATCCCGCCAGAAAAGAGAGCAATCTATAACCTCCCGAACACGATTTCTCTGCTGCGAATCGGCGTCATTCCGGTCCTCTTTCTGCTCCTGTTCTCCCCAGGCCCCCTGATGAGCCTCGTCATCGCGGTGCTGTTCATCATCTCGGCGCTGACCGATCTTCTGGACGGCTACGTCGCACGGAGGTACGGAATCGTCACGACGATGGGAAAGTTTCTCGACCCGATCGCCGACAAATTGATCGTGAACACGGCGATGATCATGCTGATACCCATCGACCGGATTCCGGCTTGGATTGTCGCCATCATCGTCATCCGCGATTTTGCCGTTGACGGGATCCGTACGATCGCCTCCTCCGAAGGGATCATCATCCAGGCCAGCCCCATGGGAAAAAGGAAGACCCTCTGTCAGATATTCGCCGTCTCCGCACTGATGATCCATTACCCCTTCATCGGCGCCGACGCCCACAGCGTCGGAATGGTGATCCTGTACATCGCCCTGGTTCTGACCGTCCTTTCCGGGGCCGATTACCTCCTGAAGTTCTACCGGGCGAGCATCCGATAGGCCCCGGCGCCGGGACCACGAATGGCGGCACGACGGAATAGTGCCGAACCATTCCTGAACCGATTTCCAGGACCCTGCCACGGCTGACGGAGCAACAGGAAACGGGCCGGTCACGCTTCCCGTACGAACCACGCCCCTTTCGCGCCGCGAACCGCGCCGCAGTTGCGTGCCGGAGCACGTCAGGGACTGTCCGTCCGGCGGTAACTGCGGCGGGGGCTGGGACGGGCAAGTTTTTTATTGACAAAGATATTTTATTTGTTATAGTCACGCCCCATTACGAGCGGGCGTAACTCAGCGGTAGAGTGCCACCTTGCCAAGGTGGACGTCGACGGTTCAAATCCGTTCGCCCGCTCCATTTAGAACGCAATCGGCGGCATAGCCAAGTGGCTAAGGCAGCGGTCTGCAAAACCGTTATTCCCCGGTTCAAGTCCGGGTGCCGCCTCCAGTTATACAGGGGTAGAGCTGTCGAGCTTGCCCCTTTTTTTCCCGCTGAACGGGAAATTCACCTGCCGAAATTGACATCTACCCCATGCGGCCTCCTGCCTTGCCATTCTTCCCGGAGAAAAACAGCGCTCAGGCCGGGGCGAACAGCACCAGAGGCGCGACGGCCAGCGTCGCGGGGAGGAGTTCGTGAACGTTCATGTGAAACGGGGCGTCCTTTCCGAGGAGGGCACCGAAGCGGTTCTGCTCACCCACTTCGAGGGGGATACGTGCCCGACGGGCGCCTGTGCGCGGCTTGACGCGAAGAGCGGCGGTTTGATCGCTGCGCTCATTTCCCAAGGGGACGTGAGCGGCCGCCTGAACGAGATTCGGGTCCTCTATCCCGGAACGGATGTTCCGGCGAAGCGGTTCGTCGTGGTGGGTCTCGGCAAGCGAGCGGATGTATCGCTCGAGCGTATTCGGGGGGCCTTTTCCCGAGCGGCGCAACATATCCGTTCCCTGCGGGTCACCGCATTTTCGACTGCCGTCGACTTCGGGACGGTTGACCTGCCGCTCGCCCAAACCGCAGAAGCGGTTGTGGAGGGAGCCATTCTCGGCCTCTACCGCTTTGTGCGTTTCAAGACCACCGACCTCACCGAGGAGCCGGAGGTACGGGCAATCACGATCGTGGAGGAGCGACCCGCTGCCGTGAAAACCCTACGGACCGCAGCCAGCACGGCTGTGATCGTTTCCGGTGCCGTCGTTCTGGCGCGCGACCTGGTGTCTGCGCCGGCGAACGAGATGACGCCGAAACAGCTTGCCCGGGCAGCGGTGCAGTGTTCCCGGGGGAGAAAGATCGCCTGTACCGTTATCGAAGAGGAGGCGTTGCGGAAACTCGGTATGCACGCCCTGCTCGGCGTCGCGGCGGGGAGCGACGAGGCGCCCCGCTTCATCATCCTGGAATACCGGGGCGGGAGGAGAACCGCACCGGTGATCGCACTCGTGGGCAAGGGGATCACCTTCGACAGCGGCGGCATATCCATCAAGTCTGCCGATAAACTCGACCAGATGAAGTCGGACATGGCGGGAGGGGCGGCGGTCATCGCGGCCGTTCGTGCGGCGGCGGACCTCGCCCTGCCGGTGAATATCGTGGGGCTCGTACCGGCAGTCGAAAACCTTCCCAGCGGAAAGGCGTACAAGCCGGGAGATATCCTCACGTCCCTTTCGGGCCAAACGATCGAGGTCGTTACTACCGACGCCGAGGGGAGGCTGATCATGGCGGATGCCCTGACCTATGCCGGGCGTTACCGGCCCGCAGCGATCATTGACCTTGCCACGCTTACCGGGGCATGCATCGTCGCGCTGGGCGACCACGTGAGCGGCATGTTCGGTTCGGACGACGAATTGAAACGGGCAATCAGGGAGGCCGCCGATTTCACCGGCGAGCGGGTATGGGAACTGCCCCTCTGGGAGGAGTACGACGAGTTGATCCGGGGCGACGCCGCGGACTTCAAGAACTCCGGCGGTCGTGCCGGCGGCGCCGTCACGGCTGCCGTCTTTCTGTCAAAATTCACTGCGGGGTACCCGTGGGTACACCTCGACATCGCCGGGCCCGCGTGGTCGACGAAGGAACGGCCGTACAGCCCGAAGGGCGCCTCGGGCGTCGGGGTTCGGCTCCTTCTCCAGTTTCTGCGGACCCGCGGAACTCCAAGCCCCGTACGCTAAGTAGCAGCGTCCCGTCGCATTTCCGGTATCCGTTGCGCATCGAGCAGTGTGGGCGCCATACCATCTGATGCCTCCGGGGGACTCGTATGATCTCCGAAAACCCAGTCGTATTCGGCAGCGGGACGACCCGCATCGAGGGACTGTTTCACTCTGTCGGGGCGGGCGCGCGGGGAGCCGTTATCTGCCATCCCCACCCCTTGTGGGGAGGGGAGATGAGAAATTCCGTCGTCGAAACGCTCGCCGAGGCGCTGTCCTCTGCCGGTCTGGCCACTCTGCGCTTCAATTTTCGCGGCGTCGGATTGAGCGAAGGGGAATTCGACGCGGGACGAGGCGAGCAGGAAGACCTGATTGCGGCAAGCCAGTATCTCACCCAACAGGGAATCAGCGGGGTCGTCCCGGCAGGATACTCCTTCGGCGCCTGGATAACCTGCGCCGTTCTCGCGCGGAGGGATTTCCTGCCGGCTGTGCTCGTTGCACCGCCGATAGCTTATTTCCCCTTTGATTTCAGTCATCTTATTGGTAAGGTCGGAATTATAATCTGCGGCGAGCGGGACCCCTTCTGCCCGACGGCTGAACTGAGGGCTGCCGCTGTTCAGGCAGCCTGCCCGGTGGAGGTCATCGGCGCTGCCGACCATTCTTTCCGCGGCAAAGAGGCGGAACTTGCCACACTGCTTGCCGCTTTTGCCGCAGATATGTACGGATAAAAATGTCGTTGCGCTGATAAATAATACTTGCAATTTCATAATTTCGATGCTAGGGAATCGCAAACCGCCAGGAACGTAGGCCACACCGGTTAGTTGTCTTTGTAGTGAGAACGGATAGAACGGCGGCATGGGAACAGGGTTGGCATACACTTTCTGCAAGTCGGAACCACCAGGGTATCAGGATGCTTTCCTGAGAGAGGGTGGTTTTTTTTATGGAGGCAGGAGCTGACTCCTGCCGGGAAAACTCATGGAAAGGGGGGTGTACGGCTTTGGCAGAAGGTAAAGTAAAGTGGTTCAACGAGAAAAAAGGGTTCGGGTTCATCGAGAATGATGAGGGCGGAGACGTATTCGTTCACTTCAGTGCCATCCAGGGCGAAGGATTCAAGACACTGTATGAAGGACAGCGAATTCGCTTCGACATCGAACAGGGCAAGAAGGGGCCTGCCGCGGTGAACGTTCAGCCATTATAATTGAAACCTTTTCGGAAGCGAATGCCCCGGTAGCTTCCGGGGCATTTTTATTTTCCCCCGCTGCGGATGCCCCCCCCGCACCCGCAGAACCGCCTGATTTCCTCTCGGCCATATTCCCCCCCGAGGCAAGACAGGGCAGCGATGAGGGAACGACGTCTGACGCAGACATTCGGCAACCGCTACAACCTCCTGGTCATACTGGGTCCCACCGCATCGGGCAAGACGGAGCTTGCCGTTCGTCTGGCCGAGCGGCTCGACGGCGAGATCATCTCAGCGGATTCGCGTCAGGTTTACCGGGGAATGGACCTGGGAACCGGGAAGGACCTTTGCCAGTACGATCGGGAAGAGAGGACCGTCCCCCACCACCTGATCGATATCCTCGACCCGCACGAAGAGTTCAGTGTTTTCGATTTTCAGCGATCTTTTTACCACTGCGTTCAGGACATCACCCGCCGTCAAAAGGTTCCGCTGCTGGTCGGGGGA
This sequence comes from uncultured Syntrophobacterales bacterium, assembly GCA_903928915.1. GTDB lineage: Bacteria > Desulfobacterota > Syntrophia > Syntrophales > UBA5619 > JAKAFS01. The sequence goes on from CAIYSL010000095.1 coordinate 15,366, forward strand.
ACGGGACTGTATCTGGATGCAGTCCTCCGTGGATACCGTCTGCCGGCGGTACCGGAAAACGGAAAACTCCGTGCCGAACTCGTTTTCCAGGAGATTGAGGCCCTGCGCGGACGGTTGCGGGCAACCCGTACCGAGCTGCATAACGACACAGATCTTCAGGACCGGGGAAGACTTATCCGCGCGATCGAGATTGCCGAATGTCCGCAAGATGAACGCAGCTGCTGCGCGCTGCCGCCTGTCCCCCTCACCCCGTTTGTCGTCGGCATCCGTTGCGAACGAAGCATCCTCCGGGAAAAGATAACCCTTCGTTTGCATGCCCGCATGGCAGCGGGCTTGATCGAGGAGGTCCAGTCCCTCCGGAGACGGGGAATCAGCTGGGAGAGGCTCGATGCCTTCGGCCTTGAGTATCGGTACATAGCGCGGTACCTCCAGGGTGTGATGACCCGCGATGAGATGACCAGGGTACTCGCAACGCGGATTCACCAGTTCGCCAAGCGCCAGGAAACCTGGTTCAGAGGGATCGAACGAAAGGGGGTAACGATACACTGGATCGCAGCTCCCGACGAGACGCAGGTGCTGGCCCTGATCGGGAACGTGGGCGCATGAAGGCACGGCGGGTCGAGCAGTATCTCACCCGATACGGAGTTCAGCAGGTCCGCCCGGTCGTTGCCGGTTCGCGGGAAGGAATCGAGCAGGCGGTGGTGATTCCGGCTATCGCTGAACGGTCATCGCTCTTCCGGACACTGGCCAGTCTCGCAGAAAACCCGGCGGATGACCTGAGGCGTACGCTCGTCATCTGTGTCGTGAACAACCACCGGCCCCCCCTGGCCGCGGCGGAAGAGATCGCCGACAACCGCGACACCCTCGCTATTCTCGCCGCAATTGTGTCCGGGAATTATCCTCCTCGTGCGTCGTGGGCCGATATCCGGTCCGATCTGCAAACAATCCTGCACAGTGAGCTCCGAACGGCGTTCATCGATGCCTCCTCACCAGGCAGGGAGATACCGGACCAGGACGGCGGGGTGGGAACGGCGCGGAAGATCGGCATGGACGCGGCCCTGGGCATCCTCGGCAGGGGAGGGGATCCCGCAGCACCGGTATGCTGCCTCGATTCCGACACTCTCGTCGAGAACACCTACCTGCCTGCGGTACGTGCCCATTTCGCAGCTACAGGCAATCCGGCTGCCGTTATCGCCTATGCACATCAGATACCGGCGGATCCGGCATTGCGGGCGGCCATCTGCTGCTATGAGCTGTTTCTCCGCTCCTACGTGATCGGCCTGTCCTTCGCGCGTTCGCCCTATGCCTTTCATGCAATCGGTTCGACGATGGCCTGTTCGACGGAAGGATACGTAGGCGTCCGGGGCATGAACCGGCGCGGCGCGGCGGAGGATTTCCATTTTCTGAACAAGATTGCTAAGACCGGCACCATCGGCCAGATAAGCGCCACGACCGTAATGCCCTCCGCTCGGATTTCCCACCGGGTCCCCTTCGGGACAGGCCAACGGATGACGCGTTTCATCTCCGGCGGCAACGATGAATACCGCGTGTATGCCCCCCCGATCTTCGTCATCCTGCGCGAGTGGATCTCCGCCCTTTCCGCCGACCCCGACCGGGATGGCGAATCAGCCCTCGCCGAAGCGGAGTCGATTCACCGCCGCTTGGGGGAATATCTCCGCCTGTGCCGCTTCACCGACGACTGGCGACGCATCAGAAACAACTGCCGCGATCCGCGGCAGCTCCGGCGGCAGTTTCACCTCTGGTTCGATGGATTGCGAACCTTGCGGCTGGTGCACCATCTCAGCCGGCATGAATTTCCTCCGGTTCCGATGTTTGCCGGTCTGGCGCAGCTTTTCGGCCTGTTCGGTCTCGCCGTTCCCCCGGGGAAGAACTTCGACGGTGTTCCGGACACGGACGATCAGTACGAAATCCTTTCGCTCGTTCGTTCGGCATTTCCCGAATCATGAAGGGAATTCATTCTCCCTTGACGGCGCCATGCCTTTTCCCTATAGTTTATCTCCGTACATAACCTGCACCCGGCGCCTGAACCATTGCGGCGGTCGGTCAGCAGGCGGTAGGATGATTCATTACTCCAGGAGGGACAACGTGATCATTACGCACTTTCGCTTATTGCTTATCGGTGCCGCAGTGCTGCTCGCCTGCCTCGTCAGCTTCGGATGTGACTCCCCGCAGCAAAATGCGGCAACAGCCGGCCGGCCGGTGATTGCGCCCGGACCGGCCGTGGAACCGCCGGCAACCGACTCTTCGCCGTCGAATGCCGCACCGGTCAAGGGGACCGCAGCAGCATCCGCTGCGGATTCGGCAACCGCAGTAGAAGTCGACGGGGCAAAGATGACGCGAAGTCAGCTCGACCGGGAGGTCCAGGGAAAGCTGGCAGGACTCGCGGGGCAAGTCCCGGCAGAGAATCTGGAAAATGCACGCGGAGAGGTGCGGAAGGCGGTGATCGACGAGTTCATCGTCCGTACGCTCCTCGACAGAGAAATCAACCGCAGGAAACTCACGGCAACCGAAAGGGAAATCAAGGAGGTCCTGGACACGATGAAGAAGCAGTTGCCCGCCGGGGCGACGCTGGAGGAGGTGTTCGAGAAGAACAAGATCGATCCGGCGGTGATGCGCGAGGAGATCGCGTTGAATGTCCGGATCGGTAAGCTGGTCACCGCGGAGATGGGGACCTCGGCAAAGGTCACCGATAAGGAGATAAACGATTTTTATCGGAAGAACCAAGATCAATTCAAGCAGCCCGAGGCTATCCACGCCCGGCACATCCTGATCGCCAAGAGGCCAGATGATTCCGCCAAGGTGACGGCCGAAAAGAAGGCCAAGGCCGAGGAACTGAGGAAACAACTTGTCGCGGGGGCAGACTTTGCCGAACTGGCGCGGAAGAATTCCGATTGTCCCAGCAAGCAGAACGGGGGAGATCTCGGTTTTTTTTCCCGCGGGCAGATGGTAAAGCCGTTCGAGGAGGCGGCGTTCTCCCAGCAGACGAAGGCGATCGGCCCGGTTGTGGAAACCGAGTTCGGGTACCACATCATTCAGGTCGCCGAGCGGAGGGCCGCCACCACCGTCAAGCTCGACGCGGAGACGAAGAAGCAGGTCACCGCGTTCCTCGAACGGCAAAAGAAAGAGTCGGCCTATGAGGGGATGATCAAGCGGCTTAAGGGGGCGGCAAACATCGTCGTCTACGGGAACTGAGCAGGGGCTCCGCATGCGAAGCCGGTCCGCGGGCAGGATCAGGAAGAACCTCTGGTATCTCGGCCGTGAGGAGTCGGGCATCTATCTCTTGGAGGGAAGGGCGGGTTCCCTGCTGATCAGCGGGGGGATGAGTTACCTGGCGCCCGTCGTCGAGAGGCAGATGCAGGACTTCGGCATCGATGAGGCCAAGATCGGCAAGCTCTTGATTCTCCATGCGCATTTCGACCACGTAGGGCTCGTTCCCTTCTTCAAACGTCGCTATCCCGGTCTTGAATTGTTCGCTTCGGCCCGGGCATGGGAAATTCTCCGTACGGCAAAGGCGATCGAGACGATCAACTCCTTCAGCCGGCTCGTTGCGCAGCGGATGGGAGCCGCGGAAAACCTCGGCGGAGCTGATCTGGAGTGGCGGGAGGGCCTCAGCGGGAAGACCGTGGCGGAAGGGACAACGATCGATCTCGGCGGGACGGTCGTCCGGATTCTGGAAACCCCCGGCCATTCTTCCTGTTCCGTATCAGCTTATGCCCCGGGGATCGGGGCGCTGTTCCCCTCCGACGGAGGGGGGATCCCCTACGGTACGGCGATCATCCCTTCGGGAAATTCCGATTTCACCCGGTACCAGCGCAGCCTCGAGAAGCTCAGTAATCTCGAGGTAAAGATCTTCTGCGCGGATCACTACGGATTCGTGACGGGACAGGAGGCGCGAGCGTACATCGCGCGCAGCATTGACGCCGCCGGCCAGACACGCGCCCTGATCGAGTCGCTGCTGCGCCGGACGGGCTCCCTCGACGCAACCGTCAGTACGCTCGTTGCCGACACTTACGCCCGGAACCCGGGATACCTGCTTCCCCCCGAGATCTCCGCCGGCATCTATCGGCAGACGGTCCGCCACATCGCCGCGGCACTGACGATGTAGCGGTGACACCGGCCAGTAGCTCCCCTTGCGGATAGCCCGGCTGCGGACCTCAGAAGGAGTGCTCCTTGCCGGGGAACACCCCGGACTTCACCTCCCGACTGTACTGCGCAAAGGCCTCCCGCATCGGAACGCTGAGCGTTGCGTACTGCTTCACAAACCGGGGTGTGAATCGCTCGAAGGCCCCGAGCATATCGTTGGTGACGAGAATCTGTCCATCGCATCCGACACCGGCACCGATTCCGATCGTCGGGATTCCGAGCGTGCCGGTGATCTCGCCGGCCAGCGCGGCGGGAACGGCTTCCAGAACGACGCAGAACGCGCCCGCCTCCTGGACAATTCGGGCATCCTCGAAAATACGACGGGCCGCCTCGTCTCCGCGACCCTGCACCTTGAATCCCCCGAACTGCTGGACGGACTGGGGTGTGAGGCCGAGATGACCCATCACCGGTATGCCGGCGGAGGTCATCCGTCGGATTACCTCCGCCCATTCTCGCCCCCCCTCTAGTTTGATTGCCTGCGCATCCGTCTCCTTCAGAAAGCGGCCCGCATTCAGGAGGGCGCTGTCGGCGGAAACCTGATAGGCCATGAACGGCATATCCGCGATCACCATCGCCCGTTCGACCCCCCGGCATACGGCCTTGGTAGGGTGGATCATCTCTTCCATAGTCACGGGAAGCGTACTTGCGTACCCGAGCACCACCATCCCGAGCGAATCTCCCACCAGCAGAACGTCGATGCCGGACTGGTCGAGAAGACGGGCTGTAGGATAATCATACGCGGTCAGAGCGGCAATTTTCTCTCCCCGGCGCTTCATGTCGCGGATGACTGCCGTCGTTACGCGAGACCGCTTTTTCTCTTCTGCCATGGGTCAATCTCCTTGGAGATTTCTTTCGATGCTGGCCAACTGGTCCCGAGCAAGGGTGCCCCGTTTTTCCGCAAGCTCAACCGTCAGGAGCCCCAGGGTACGGTAGACGGGCAGATAAGCGGGTAGGATTTTCCGCAGAACGTCCAGATGCCGCGCGATCGTTCCGGCATCGCCGCGGACGATAGGCCCCGTCAAGGCCTGAACAGTGCCCCGCGTCTCGATATTGCCCAGGGTGCCCCGCACCAACGGCCAGAAGGCGCGCATCGCCTCATCCCTGCCCAGTCCGAGCGCCAGGTACATCTCCTCGACCGTATGGATGAGCGTGGTGAGGTAATTCGAAGCCAGGCAGGCAGCGGCGTGATACAGCGGTTTCACGGCGTCCGGCACCTCCAGGGGGATGCCCCCCAACTCCCGGACAATCTCTGCCGACCATTCCCGTAATTCCGCTTCGGCGGTCACCCCGAAGGTGCTTCCGGGGATGTTCCGGATCGCCCCTTCCACATCAGCGAAGGATTGGAGCGGGTGGATGCTCGCTACCTTGGCGCCTGCCGCGCGGGCAGACTCCAGGAGGTCGAGTCCTCCCGCACCGCTCGTATGGATTACCTTGTCCCCGCGCTGTATCCCGCCGTTCTCGGCTATGTCCCTGCATACCGCGGCAATGGTGTCGTCGGGGGTGGTGATGAAGATGCACGTGGCCAAAGAGGCCGCTTCGGCGTTCGCATCGGCCGGGAAGGCGACCCCACCGGTATAGGCGATGCGGTTCTGCTGCGCGGCACCGGTGCGCCCGGTTACGGCAACGATGCGATAGCCGGCCCGGCCGAGGAGATGGCCGATGGCCGTGCCCGTTTTGCCGAGTCCGATGACGGCGATTGTGTCTTTTTGCTGAAAATCAGGCGGCACGGGGTACCTTCGCTATACTCCCGCCTAAATCAACGGAAGGCCTGAACGTAACCCACGCGTTGTGTGTGCAGACCGATCCGTCTCAGTCCGATCAAGGATCCAAGCGGTGAGAGTGCTTACCATACCGGGGAAGGGGGGTCAAGAGGATTCATCTCATTCCGGGTGATTGCAGTGTTTCTGACGCCCTGCTGCAACCTCCCCGCTTGTTTTTTGTCCGGTTGTTCTATATACATCAGCCAAACGAAACGGTATGATGGCGGGCCAGGAATTCACCCTGCTGCGGGAAGGACGTGCCGGACTGCTTGTGCTCGGGCCTTTCATCCCGCGTCACCGTCGTCGATCGGATACCTGCGGGTGCGGGACGGATATGCCCTCTGGATGCACATTCTCAAGGACGGTACAGAAAGTTAAACAGACGATCGACCGCGCGGCGATGCTCAGCAGGGGCGACCACGTCCTGGTGGCGGTGTCGGGGGGGCCGGACTCCATCGCCCTACTGCGGGTGCTGATTCTGCTTTCTCCGGCGTATCGACTGCGGCTCACTACGGCGCATCTCAACCACGGCCTTCGCGGGGCGGAAGCGCAAGAGGAAGAGGAGTTCGTTCTCCGTGTCAGCCGGGAGTCCGGCATCCCCTGCATCTGTAAAACGCTCGACATCCGTTCGCTTCAGCGCGGGAGCGGGCGATCGATCGAGGAGGTCGGACGGGTCGAGCGGTATCGGTTTTTCAACGATGCGGCGGACCGGTGCGGCGCGCAGAAGGTAGCCACCGGGCACCATAGGAACGACCAGGCGGAAACCCTCCTCATCAATCTGATCCGGGGGAGCGGCCTCGAAGGGATGAAGGGGATTGCCCCCGTCCGAAACCGGATCATCCGTCCGCTGTTTGATGTAGGCAGGGATGAGATCGACGACTTCCTCCGTGCGGAAGGCCTGCGGTATGTGGTCGACAGCTCCAACTGCGATCCGCGATACCTCAGGAACCGGATACGAAACGTTCTGCTCCCGGATCTGGCGGCCTGCTACAACCCGCGAATCGTCCCGGCCCTCTGCCGCCTGGCGCACATCATCCGTCGCGACGATGACTACTTGCGGGAAACAGCCGACCGTACCCTGCAGGAATGGGGGATGGCCCCGGCTACCCGGGAGGCAGCCCTTCCCCTTGATTCGTTTCTCCAGCTTCACGAGGCCATCCAGGGACGGATCGTCAAGTCGCTGCTCGACGCTGCCATTCCTGCAGGAAGGGGCGTTACCCTGAACCACGTGGAAGCCGTTCTCAATCTCGCCGCCCGGCCGGTCTCCCATGGGCGTATCTCCCTGGACCTCCCGGGTCTGATCTGCGTTGAAAAGGAGGCGGGGATGCTCAGGATCATCCGCAAAGTCGCGCGGAGGACGCGACAGGATAAATCGGGCAGTCAACCCGCTGTCCGGGAGTACCGGTATCCCGTCGACGTACCGGGTTCCGTATACATCCCGGAGATCGACCGGCATATCCACACCGAGGTTGTCGAGCATCCCGGTCCCCTCGTTATCCATGACAACCCCCGGGTGGCATTTCTCGACTACCGGCAGATCTCTCCCCCGCTTTTCGTCAGAAATTTCCGGCCGGGCGACAGGTTCCTTCCGCTGGGGATGGTCGCAACCAAGAAGGTCAAGTCCTATTTTATCGACCGGAAGATCCCGCGCGAGCTTAGGGAAGGGGTACCGCTGCTGGTTGATACCCGGTCCGTCATCTGGATTGCCGGCGAAGCGATCAGCGACCGGGTGAAGATCAGCCCGGAAACGGAGAGGGTCGTGCGGGTAGAAATGGTTTGAAATGCCGCTGCCGTTATTATATGTTAACACGATATCGGATCAGGAGCGGGTTTCCCTATGCGTAACCGCTATCTTTTATCGCTCAAAGGAGAGAATCGTTGAATCCTCTGCAAAAGAATATTGCCCTGTGGTTGGTGATAAGCCTCGTGTTTGTGATGATTTACCATCTGTTCAATCAGCCCAAGACATCACAGCTGGATGTAATCTACAGTGATTTTCTCGGCTATGTCGACAAGTCCCAGGTAACGGAGGTCACGATTCAGGGTGACAACATATCCGGCCGGTTGAGCAACGGAAAAGGGTTCAAGACCTATGCGCCGAAAGATGCCGCTGTGATCACCATGCTGAAGGAAAAGGGGGTCCGAATTTCCGCAAAACCCATTGAGGATTCACCCTGGTATATGACCATTCTGGTATCCTGGCTCCCGATGCTGCTCTTGATCGGTGTCTGGATCTTCTTCATGCGTCAGATGCAGGGGGGCGGCGGAAAGGCCATGGCCTTCGGGAAAAGCCGGGCCCGGCTGGTGACGGACAAATCGAAGAAGGTCACCTTTGCCGATGTGGCCGGGATAGAAGAGGCCAAGGCCGAACTCCAGGAGGTGGTCGATTTTCTCCGCGATCCAAAAAAATACACCCGTCTCGGCGGCAGGATCCCCAAAGGGCTCCTGCTCGTGGGTCAACCCGGCACGGGTAAGACGCTTCTTGCCCGGGCCATCGCGGGCGAAGCGGATGTCCCCTTCCTCAGTATCAGCGGGTCCGATTTTGTGGAAATGTTCGTCGGCGTGGGGGCATCGCGGGTCAGAGACCTCTTCAATCAAGGGAAGAAGAACGCCCCCTGCATCATCTTTATCGACGAAATCGATGCGGTAGGGCGCCACCGGGGTGCCGGGCTGGGCGGGGGACACGACGAACGAGAGCAGACCCTCAACCAGCTCCTCGTGGAGATGGACGGTTTTGAATCGAACGAGGGGGTGATCCTCGTGTCCGCGACAAACCGTCCCGATGTACTCGACCCTGCGCTCCTGAGGCCGGGTCGTTTCGACAGACAGGTTGTGGTTCCACTCCCCGATGTCAGGGGGCGGGAAAAGATCCTCGAGGTCCATGCCCGGAAGACACCGCTCGCGGACGACGTGGACTTCGCCGTCATCGCCCGGGGAACTCCGGGATTCTCTGGAGCGGACATCGAAAACCTCGTCAACGAGTCGGTCCTCAATGCCGCGAGATTGGGCCAGGAAAAGGTGACCATGTGCGACTTCGAGTACGCGAAGGACAAGGTCCTGATGGGTACTGAACGCAAGAGCATGGTCATCAGCGACGTGGAGAAGAAGAACACGGCCTATCATGAATCCGGTCATGCCCTGGTTGCCAGGATGCTCCCCGGAAGTGACCCGATTCATAAAGTCACGATCATACCACGCGGTCATGCCCTCGGGGTAACCCAGCAATTGCCGGTGGACGAAAAGCATACGTACCCACGGGAGTTCCTTACCAACAACATCGTGATCCTGCTCGGCGGACGAGCCGCCGAAGAGCTTGTCCTGAAGGACTTCACCACCGGGGCGGGAAACGACATCGAGCGGGCAACGGGTCTCGCCCGGAAGATGGTCTGTGAGTGGGGTATGAGCGACCAGATGGGTCCGCTGAGCTACGGGAAGAAAGAAGAGCAGATTTTTCTCGGGCGTGAATTCGCCACCCATAAAGACTACAGCGAAGAAACCGCCCAGAAGATCGATAAAGAGGTCGCGCGGATCGTGATGACCGGTTACGATACGGCGAGGAAGATCCTCTCCGATCGAATCGACATTCTCAACAGGATCGCCCAGGAACTCCTGGAAAAGGAGGTCCTGAACGCCCAGGAACTGGATGAAATCATCGGTATCGCTCCCGCTCAGGATGCGACGCCTCCTCCGGCGGATGCGAAACCGGACGGTGCATCGTCAGTCGGCACCGGGAGCGATGATGCGGGTGTCTGACCAGCGTGGAAATCACTGATCCTCGGGTAAGATTCCTTACGATACGGTCGGAGGAAGAAGCGCTCCGCGCACTGCGGGATATAGAAGCGGCCCCTGTCGCGATTCAGGAGACCCTCCCGCGGATGACCTCGGCGACGCTCCTCCTCGAACATACGGCGGCAGGGACAGCCGAAATCCTGACCAGGGAGATGCGCTCCATCGGCGGGGGGGCCGCCGTAGGCCCGAGTCGCAGCGAGGGCCGGGCAACCTATCGCGACGTCCTTCTGACAGGCACCGCCGAGCAGCTCCGCACCCTCGGGGAAATGATGCCGCATCCCCCCCTCGGCGATACCAAACTGGCGCTGGGAATACACGAGGCCCTGGATAATGCCCGTCGGGAGTGCGTAACGCTCAGGACGCCACGGCGGGAAATAATCCTTGGACCACGCACCCTGATCATGGGTATCCTCAATGTCACCCCGGATTCCTTTTCCGACGGCGGCCGATTCTTCTCGCCGGAGTCGGCATGCGAAGCGGGACTTCGGATGGTCCAGGAGGGGGCCGATATGCTCGACATCGGCGGAGAATCGACTCGTCCCGGTTCCGATCCGGTGTCGCAGGATGAGGAACTGAGAAGGGTGATCCCCGTCATTCGCGGACTCGCTTCCCGGACCGATGTCCCTCTGTCGATCGATACAATGAAGTCGGCCGTAGCACGGGCAGCACTCGCCGAAGGCGCGGAAATAGTAAACGATGTAAGCTCCCTGGGATTCGACCAGGGGATGGGAGAAGTCGTTGCCGCCGCCAAGGCAGCCGTCATCCTGATGCACATGCGGGGCAGCCCGAAAACGATGCAGACGGGCGATCTCGCGTATCGCTCCCTCTACGGGGAAGTCATAAGCTATTTGAGATGCCGCATCGCGACGGCACGCTCCCGGGGAATCGATCCGGACCGCATCATGGTCGACCCCGGGTTGGGTTTCGGAAAAACAGCCACAGACAACCTCCGGCTGATCCGTCACATGCAGGAATTAGCGGTGCTGGGACGGCCGATCGTTACCGGGGCATCGCGGAAATCGTTCATCGGGCACGTGACCGGGGGAACTCCCGGGCAGCGGATCGAGGGGACGGCGGCAGCAATTACGGTGGCGATATTGAGCGGGAGCAGGGTCGTCCGGGTCCATGACGTGGCCGCGATGCGAAAGGTAGCGGCTATGGCCGACGCCCTGCGCACGGCATAGCGCAGGGCGTAGGGCTCGCGTGCCGCACCTGCGGGAAATGACGAAATCCATTATGGATCAACAGCGCACAACCCTCGTCCTCCTCTCCCATTGCCCTGCGGAAACGGTTCGGATCGGGAGAATTCTCGGCGAACTGCTCGCCGCCGGAGATTGCGTTGCCCTCGTCGGCGAGCTCGGAGCGGGCAAGACCTGCCTCACTCAGGGCATCGCCCAAGGTTTGGGTATTCCCGCAGGCTATGCAGTTACATCGCCGACGTTTACACTCCTCAATGAGTACCCCGGCGGGAAGACCGGTCTGTACCATTTCGACGTCTACCGCCTGACCGGACCTGCCGATCTCGCGGAGACGGGGTTTGAGGAGTATCTGTCTCACGACGGGGTAGTAGTCATCGAGTGGGCCGATAAGATCGAACAGCAGGTCCCGGAAGGGGCACTGTACATCGTGCTGTCCATTCTGGAAGAGAATGTCCGGAAAGTAGAAATTTCGGGCCCTCGCGGGCAGGTCGATTCCTGTGCGGCAATCCTTCACTCCGGAAGACATCTGACTTCCGCTTCCGATTGTGAAGCGCCGGGTGGATGCCCGCAGAACGCACAGGGAAAGAATACCGAGGGACGGCCGTAGCGATTATGCGGGGCTTTCGTACATCAGCGGTCTTCGGATATGCAAACCAGACAGACACAGGACATCGGCGCCGCGGCCATTCTGGTCGCATCGCTGATCATCTATGGTTCCGCCCTGCTGAGCGCGCAGAATCCGCGCGCGGAACCGGCCATTCCCTGGGGTAACCAAGGACCGGCCACACGGGCAGTGGAGGTGAGCGGAACTCACCGCGCCGATGGTATCTATTTCTTCCCCGCAGCGCAGACGCTGACCGGGACGTTGAGGCTGCTTGATGTGGCCGGAGACAGCCCCCCCTTCGGGGAAGCACACTTCACCGGCAGAGCCTGTGCCGTTTCCGTTGACGGCGGCACGGTGAATATCAGGCCGATGCCCGCTGTCAAGGTTCGTGCGTTGGGACTTCCGATCGACCTGAACCGGGCCTCGCGGGAAGAGCTGGCCCTGGTGCCCGGCATCGACGCGCGACTTGCGGATCTGATCGTTCAGCGCAGACAAACACAGGGAAGGTTTGCAGCCCTCGCGGACCTGAAACACATCCGAGGGATCAAGGAACGGAAAGTTCAGGCACTGCAACAGTATCTGATCGTAGAACCGTCCCCGTGATATTACCGAAGGCAAACGGAAAAACCCTGCTCCGGTCGATGCCGGCTCTGTGCGACCTCCGCTGTTCCCCGTTACGGGGTACGCTTTGCGCTGCTGAATTTATCGTAATAACTGAGCACGCGCCGTACGTAGGTCTGGGTTTCACGGTAGGGGGGGATACGGTTATTGTAGCGAATCACCGTATTTTCTCCGGCATTGTATGCTGCAAGCGCCAGGGACAGATTCCCGTTGAACAGGTCCATCAGGTAGCGGAGATACCGGACACCGCCTTCGATGTTGTTTTCCGGATGAAAGGAATCCTCAACCCTAAGCATGGCTGCCGTTGCGGGCATGAGCTGCATCAGCCCCCGCGCGCCCACCGGTGATACGGCCCGGTGGTTGAAGTTGGACTCGGCCTTGATAACCGCCTTGACGAGCGCGGGGTCGATACGGTATCGGTCCGAGGCTTTAACGATGAGGTCTTCATAGTTCCTTGTGTCGCCCTTCAATTCGATTATGACCCGCTTCTCCCGCAACACCAGGACATAGGGAATATTCGTATCAGTGGGAACGTTGGTGATATGGATCACTCCATCCGCGTCCACGTACTTGTAGATATCCGCCTGGCAGACTGAAAAGGCAGACAACGAGATGATGATAAATATAACCAATATAATTGATGTTTTATGAGCCATATTTCCCAACGCGGCCACACATATCTCATACTATCAAAAAAAATATACCGCAAGCGGTTGACAAATTCAAGCATTTTATGGCTTATTGCGCTTGACAGGGGAAAACGATAATGGTAAGCATGACACCACAATACAGCGAATCGTGTCGGGGCGTGGCGCAGTCTGGTAGCGTATCTGAATGGGGTTCAGAGGGCCGGTGGTTCAAATCCACTCGCCCCGACCATGTAAAACAAAAAACCGCCGATCAGGCGGTTTTTTTACTAACGGGACATAGTCCGTGACCGGAGAATGGAGGTTGACATTCCTTGTGTCAATGTATAATTAGTCGAGTGATTCTACCATGCGAGAGTGGCGGAATTGGTAGACGCACTGGACTTAGGATCCAGCCCGCCTGAGCGGATAGGGGTTCAACTCCCCTCTCTCGCACCAATCATTGGATCATCCATTGAATATTTATTCGTAAGGAGAATACTGCCGTGAGTGACATCAGTGCCGCCGTAAAGATTGAGGACATCAGTTCCGTCAAGAAGAAGCTGTCGTTTGCGGTTCCCTGGACAGAGGTGAAGAATGAGCTGGATGCGGTGTACCGTAAAGTCGGTAAGACGGCAAAGATAAAGGGATTCAGGCCCGGTAGGATCCCGCGGGCGATTCTCGAGGGGTATTATCGTCAACAGGCCGAGGAGGAGACCGTAACGAATCTCGTGAACAGGTATTACTGGGATGCGGTAGAGGAGAGGCAGATCCCCTCGGTCACCCGTCCCCAAATAGAACTGAACGGGATAGAAACGGAAAAGGATTTCGCCTTTTCCGCCACGGTTGAGGTTGAACCGGTCGTCGAACCGAAAGACTATCTCGGACTTGAACTGGAAAAGGAAGAGCCTGTCGTCACCGATGACGATCTCGCGGCGCGGCTGCTCGAAATTCGCCAGATGTTCGCAACCATGGAAGATGTGCAAGAGGAGCGGAGAATAGTCGCGGGTGATTTCGTTACGATCGATTTCACGGGAACCCTCGACGGCAAATCGCCGAAAGAGCTCGCCGCGGAAAACTATCTCCTGGAGGTAGGTTCGAATACGTTTATTCCCGGCTTTGAAGATCAATTGCTCGGCCTGGCAAAGGGTGAAACAAAGGATGTCGTTGTCACCTTCCCCGCAGACTATACCGCCGCACACCTTGCCGGCAAAGAAGTATTGTTCAAGGTAAGCGTCCACGCGATACGCACGAAAAAGATCCCCCCCGTTGACGATTCTTTTGTTAAGAATTTCGATAAGTACGAATCAATTTCCGCACTGCAGGAGGATGTCCGCAAAAGCCTGGAAGAGGAAAAACGGCGAAAGAGTGCGGCAGATTTTGAAAGGACCATCGGCGATCAACTGCTGGCGAACAACGAATTCGACGTACCGGAATCGTACGTCGAACGGCAGCTCTATTTCATGATGTCCGAAATGCAGCGGAGAATGGCTTCCGGAG
>CAIYSL010000096.1 GCA_903928915.1 uncultured Syntrophobacterales bacterium
ACGCGCCTGGTGCTGGTCACGGGCCGGGGCGCCCGGATCAACGGGCCGCTCGGGCAGGAGGAATTCCTGGTGGCCGCGGACCTGGACGGCGGGGAGACCGAGGCCCGGGTGTTTCTGGCCGCCCCGGTTTCCCGCTCCGACGTGGAAAGTGGCCTGGCAGGCCCGGTCGCGGTGTCTCTCGATTTTTCCTGGGAAGGCTGGACCCCCCGGATCCTCAGGGAGGTGCGCGTCGGGCGGCTGCTGCTCGGCGAGAAACGGGGGGGCGCACCGTCGCCGGACGATATCCTTCGGGCAGTGGCTGAGCGCCTCGGCAGGGAAGGGCTGGAGGCCCTCCCCTGGAACGATGCGGCGCGACGTTTCCGCAGCCGCAGCCTCTTCGTGGCCCGGTGCGGCCGTCACGGACAGTGGCCCGATTATTCTCCCACCGCACTTCTGGACGAGATCGACCAATGGCTTCTCCCCTTCGCCAATGGGAAGGGGGGAGCGGTGTTCACGGCGGAATCCCTCCTCCAGGCCCTCATGGGCCGATTGGGGTGGGAACAGCGGCGTATCCTCGACGAAGCCGCCCCCGAAACCTGGCTCCTCCCCTCGGGAACGAGGAAACGCATCGACTACGAAACCGGCGACGTGCCCGTCATCGCGGCCCGGCTCCAGGAATTCTTCGGCTGCCGGGAAACACCCCGCCTCTGCGGCCAACCGTTGATCCTCCACCTGCTCAGCCCGGCCGGGCGACCGGTGCAGATCACCCGGGATCTCGACGGGTTCTGGGAGCGCTCCTATCCGAGCGTGAAGAAGGAGCTGATGGGCCGTTACCCGCGCCATCACTGGCCCGACGATCCCCGGCTGGCAGAGCCGACCGCGCGGGCGAAGAAAAAAGGGAAATATCCTTGACAGAACAGACGCCGTTTCCTATCGTCGCCTCACACACAACACTCGTCCCCTCAATGCTCCTGCGAGGAGAAATCAGTTAGGGAGGTAGGCTGAATGCAAGCGAAACGCGCGCTCATCATGCACCCTCAGGACAATGTTGCCACTGCCGTGGAAGAGATCGGCGCAGGAGAAGAAGTCGCAATCCCGTCGGCAGGGGATGTCCTGACCCTGACCGCCGCGGAGACGATCCCCTTTGGCTTCAAGCTCGCCCTGCGGGAACTGCCGCAGGGCGAGATCATCCGCAAGTATGGAGAGACCATCGGCCGGGCGACGAGCGTGATCGCCAAAGGAGCGCTGGTGCACATCCATAACCTGGAGGGCACGCGTGCCCGGTGCGACCTCGAACGGGGAGGTGCACGATGAGCTTCCTGGGTTACCTCCGCTCCGACGGCTCGGTCGGCACCCGCAACTACGTCCTGGTCATCCCGCAGGGGATCATCGCTAAGTCCGTCTGCGACTTCGTCAGCGGCACCAAGACCATCCTCACCGTCGACCATGGCTCGGGACGCACCGCCAACGACCGCGAACAGATCGCCCGCGTGCTGATCGGACTCGGCCGGAATCCCAACGTGGCCTCGGTCATCGTCCACGCGGCAAGCCCCGGTGTCGGCTACCCGGAGCTGGCCGCCGAGCGGCTGGCAGAGGAGATCGCGGCCAGCGGCAAGCGCGTGGAGCTGTTGGACCCGGCGAAGGACGGCGGCACCTATGGGGCAATCACAAAGGGGATCCAGCTGGCTCGCCGGATGGTGTATGAGGCGTCAAAGCTGCGCCGTGAACAAGTGGAAGACGCCCACCTCTGCATCGGCGTGAAATGCGGCTATTCGGACACGACCTCGGGAATCGCCGGAAACCCGGCGGTGGGATATCTGTACGACAAGATCGTCGCCGCCGGGGGGAGCGCCCTGTTCGGCGAGACCACCGAGATCATCGGGGCCGAGCAAGCCCTGGTGCGGCGCGCCGCCACCCCGGAGGTGGCCGAGAAGATCCTCCGCGCGGTGACGGTCCAGGAAGATCTCGCCAAAGCCACCGGGCTGGACATCCGCACCGTAAACCCCGTGCCTTCGAACATCAAAGGCGGGATAAGCTCGTTGGAGGAGAAAAGCCTGGGCGCGATCCACAAGGCGGGGACCGCGCCGATCCAGGGCGTGCTGAAGTACGCGGAGCGGCCGACCCGCAAGGGTTTGTACTTCGTCGACAACTGGATGGGACACCTCTCCATTTTCGCCGGCTATGCGGCGGCGGGCGCGAACATCGTGCTGTTCCAGCTCGGCGGGGGCGGGGTGGCCGGTCGGACCCTCCTGGAAGGCGCCCCCTCGGTGGTGGCGCCGTTCCTGTGGGCCACCGCCAACCCCAGTACCCATGCCGCAGCCACGGACAGCATCGACTTCTACTCCGGCACGGTGATCGAAGGGACCGAGACCCCGGAGGAGGCGGGCGAACGATTGTATCGCACCGTCATCGACATCGCCTCCGGCACGCTGGCCCGCAGCGAAACCCTGCGGTATACCGAGCCGATTGATATGTACCTTCAGGAACCACGCTTCTGAAGCTGTAATTTTCCGCTTTCACGAACGGGGTGATTCATGACCGGGAAGTTGCTGCCGGGCGGACATTGACCCTGGCGTTGCATTACCATACGCAGGCGACCACAACAACTGACGGGGAGGTTGACATAACCATGGATGACAAGATGACACTGTCCCAACTGTATGTAAGTGGCAAAGAAGGACTCGCTGCGGCAGGCTTCACCAGGCCACTGCCGCCCGACGCAGCCCTTGGCGCTTCACTGCCTGTGAACAGAGCGTACCTGGATTCGCTCTTCTTCGCTCCGCGCTTCCTTTCATCCACCGTGGCGAACACAAGCGGCACCATTCTGGGTATCCCGGTGTCCGTCCCGGTGTTCTGTGGACCCATGTCCGGCTGGAGTCAGCTCGGCGATAAAGCGCTCCAAGAGATCGCCAGGGGGTTAAAGGCTGCCGGCTCCGTACTCGCGCTCGGCATCGGTGGCAGTGATGAGATGCAGAAGGCGATCGACACGGGCGTGCCGGTGGCCAAGATAGTCAAACCGTACCGCAACACCGACCTCATCTTCAAGAAGATTGAAGACGCGGAGCGCCGCGGCTGCTTCGCCGTCGGAATGGACATCGACCATTTCCACGGGCGGCTTGTCGGGGATGCGGTGGATCTCGAAATGACCTTCGGCCCGCAATCGCTGGAGACCATGCGCACGGCCATCGCGGCCACACGGTTGCCTTTCATCGTGAAGGGTGTCCTGAGTGTGGATGATGCCAGGATGGCGGTCGAACTTGGGGCGAAGGCGATCGTGGTCAGCAACCACGGCAGAGCTGCCATCGATTGCACGCTGCCGTCGGTTGTCGCGCTGCCGGATGTGGTCGCTGCGGTGGGACAGGAGGCCGAGGTCTACGTGGATACCGGATTCAGGACGGGAAACGACATCATAAAAGCGCTTGCGCTGGGCGCGCGTGCCGTCGGGTTTGCAAATTCGGTACTGCTGGCCTGGGGTGCGGGCCGCGAGGAGGGCGTACGACGCTTGGTCGAGCTGCTCGGCACTGAGATGCGCCGCACCATGGCGGCGCTCGGTTGCCCCGACTGTGCTGCTCTCCGTGCAGTGCAGTTGCGGCAGGTCGTTCTATAGGACCGGACAGACGCGCGGCCCCGCGGCACAATGCGGGGCCGCGGGCGGCATCGTTGTTGCCGGCATCGAGCTTCAGTGACCGGCAACTTCAGTTCCTGAAGAATATCATCGGCAGAAACCATTTTGGGGGAAGATCCCCTGGTCACTCCGGCCACGGTACGGAATGAATGCTGCCGCACAAGACCCCACTTCGGGGGAGAGGAGTGCTATGGACCGATCGAATGAACGGAATTCGGCCAACGTCGAATTCGTTTCCCGGCAGATGCTCGACCGACTATCCACAGAGGCGAAGCAATCGCCCCGTTTGCGCAAGAATTACAATTTTCATACTTCCGATGGAGATCGCTGCCACCGCCTGCTCAATGCCATGGAGCCGGATTCGTACATTCAGCCGCACCGGCATCTGAGCGTCGACAAAGATGAGTCACTGGTCGTCTTGCGGGGGAAGATCGGCCTGATCATATTTACCGGCGATGGGGCCGTCGCAGAGAAGGTGCTCCTCGAGCCGGCGGGGAATGTCATGATGGCCAACATCCCCCACGGGACGTTTCACACCTTGGTATCCCTGGACGGACCGAGCATCTTTTTTGAAGCCAAGGCAGGCCCCTTCATCCCGGTGACCCAGGAGGAAAAAGCGCCCTGGGCGCCGCAGGAAGGCGATGCAGCAGCGGTCGCATACCTGCGGTCGTTGAAGAACCTGTTCTGAATCTCAGAGTCATCGGATGATTGCCCGCCCTGCTCGCCCCGCAGGCTCCCGGCGATGTTCCCCTCTTTAGAGGCCGTCGATGATCTGCGGCTGATCGATCACCTCGTCCATCCCCTCCCTTGCCAACACTATGCTTGTCCTCCCCCGGACCGGTCAACCCATTACTCACCGTGACGTCCGGGGAATGTGGTACAATTGTTATATTTTGTAATTTTTACTTATTTTTGGTTATTTTTAGACTTCTTTTTTCTTGACGTTTATGCCATCCGAGGCATATGACCCAGCTGTCATACCTGAGACTACGCGGCAGCTTGCGGGGAAGAGAGAACCCTCATTCGGCCGAGGAGCTATGATCCCGTGAAAAAGGTCAACTGGTTGGTTGCAGCGGGTTGCGTCGCCGTTCTCGTCATGCTGGCATCGGTTGCTTCGGCCGCGTACCAGCACGCCGGCGACGCCGATAAGGATGCGAAATTCTTCCGGGACGTCTATCCGGGGCGGGTGGGAACGAAGCTCCACAACTGCACCCTCTGCCACAGCGGCGGGGTCGACACCAGCGGGAAGAAGCCCGTCACGATGGGCAGTTGCCAGTGGTGCCACTTCAAGTACGGGTATAACCAGAAGGGCGACATCAAGGCGACCCTCAACGCCTACGGCATGGACTATCTCGCCAAGGGCCGGACACCCGCCGCCTTGAAGGCCATCGAAGCGATGGATTCCGATAAAGACGGATTTTCCAATATCGTCGAGATCCAGGCAATCAGGTACCCCGGGGATCAAACCGACGATCCGAGCAAAGTCGTCGCCCCGTACCGCGTGTTCAGCAAGGCCCAGCTCCAGGCCATGCCGCAGCATCCCCAGTTCATGCTGATGAACACCACCAAGTCCGGCGATTACTACGCCGAATATTCCGGCGTGGTCATGCAGGACCTCCTGAAGAAGGCGGGGATGACCGCCAGCGCGGCCAAGATCACCGTGTATGCCCCGGACGGCTTTGCCCAGGGCCATCCCCTCGACGACACGAGCTCCAATGCCGGCTCGTCCTACGCCCCCTTCGTGAACGGGACCTACCCCGCGGCCACCTACTATATCGACCCGGAGGCCAATACCGCCGTCACTTCCTACGGGTGGTGCGATTACACCTCCCCCGGAAACGCCGGCCGGAAGCACGGCGATCCCATCACCGTCCCGGGCGGCCTGCGGCTCATCCTCGCGCTCACGGCGGACGGCAAGGACCTGGTGCCGGGTGTCCTGGATTCGACCAACAAGCTCAAGAGCGGCACCGAGGGGCCATTCCGTGTGATCGCCCCCCAGAAGTTCGTCGGACCTCCCGACCAGGCCTCCACAGCGGCCAAGCAGGACGTGAAGTGGCCCTACGATGCCAACGCCGATCACAACGCCGGCTTCTGCTCCAAGTCCTCCACGATCATCAAGGTCGAGCCGCTCCCGGCGGGGACCACCGATATCGACGTCCTCGAAGCGGGCTGGGGCTACATCGACCAGGGGAAGATCATCATCTACGGGGCCTTGGAGCAATTGACCCTCGTCTCCCCTGCGGAAGGGGCCAAGAACGTCCCCTGGAGAAATGTGCCGCTGATCTGGAACCGGATGACCGACCCCGCCGATCCGGCTGCCGCGATAACCTATACCGTCGAGTACATGAAGGAGAACCCCAGCCTCGGCCATTGGACCCGGATCTCCTCCGCGCCCGTGGCGGCAACAACACCCGCCTACGCCGGCGCCGGCATTGTCGCCCTGCTCGGAACGATCGGCATGCTGGCCCTGGGCGGGGCGCGGCGAGACCGGCGCTTGCTGAGTATTGTGGTCATCCTGGCGATCGTGGGGGTGACGATCGCCGCCTGCGGCGGCGATAACAGCCCGGGAAGCAGGGCAAGCCAAACCGTAACCCTGGAGCCCAGCACCCAGTACTACTGGCGGGTAACCGCCGACGGTCCCAGCTCGCACAACGTAAGCGCCGTTGCCAGCTTTACCACCGAACCGTAAGCGGCACCCAACGCCGCGGTCTGCCCGCCATCACCGCGGGCACATCATGCGCATCATGCACGGCGAGGCATGGCCGGGGGCTTAACGCTTCCGGCCAGCCCCGTCTCCTTCTCTTGGCGTAACCTGCCCTACGATGATCGCCGTATAATGCGAGACAGGTTTATGGATAGGACAGCACGCACCGCGCGCCGGTTGGGCGGGGGGGCTTCCAGCGGTGCTTCTGTGAGCGCAGGGACCTGCCCCGTTTTTTTGTTGCAATCCCCATTCGGATGGCTTATGGAAATCAAGCGGTGCCCGCAATTGCGGCGAACCCTGTTCCGGAAACGCTCAGCACAGAAAGGAAGGTCCTTCATGAAGATACGCCACTACCAGGACGTGCCGGCCACGAACCCGCTGCCCGGGGTCAAGAAACGGGTCTGCATCGGTCCCGACGAAGGGGCCGGGAATTTCATCCTGCGGGTGTTCGACGTGGAGCCGGGCCAGGCGAGCCCGGACCACGCCCACCCCTGGGAACACGAGATCTTCGTCCTGACCGGCCAGGGGGCCGTGCGCGACGAGCAGGGGACGGAAACCCCCTTCCGGGAAGGGTACACCCTGTTCCTTCCCGCTGACGAGAAGCATTGCATGATCAACAAGGGCTCCGACGTCCTTCGGTTCGTCTGCATCATCCCGACCGGCGTCGAGTAGGCAAACCCTCGACCGGTGGCAGCCCTTCTCTGCGGCCGCGGGCCCGGCTTTTTCATGCACAGGAGGATTCGGCATGGTCGAAAGCATCCTCATCCCCACCGACGGCTCCGATTACGGAAAGACGGCGATCGCCTACGGCATCTTGCTGGCGCGGAAGCTGGGCGTACGCCTGACAGGGCTGCATGTCGTCGACATACGGCTGATGCAGGGGCCCGCCTTTACCGACCTCTCCGGCTCGATCGGGCTGCCCCCGTACCAGGAGCTGCTCCCGGTGATCGAAAGCGGCCTCGAGGCAAAGGCGGAGGCGATCCTCGCCGAGTTCCGGAAACAGTGTGAGGCAGCGGGGGTCCATCCCGAAACGAAGAAGGTGGTCGGGGTGATCGACGAGACGATCGTCGAGGAGGGCCGCAGATGCTGCGACTGGGTGCTCCTGGCCCAGCGGGGCGAACACTTCCACCTCGGCAGCGGGGCGATCCTCGGCTCCACGGCGCAGTCCGTGGTCCGGCGGTCCGGGAAGCCGGTCCTCGTCACCCCGGAGCGGTTCCGGGAGGTCCAGACCATGGCCCTCGCCTACGACGCCAGCCCCCCCGCGGACACTGCCCTGAATCTCGCCGCGGAACTCTCCCGGCTGGCCGAGTGGCCGCTCACCGTCGTCGTAATCACGGATGATGAGGCACTGGCAGCGAAACGTTCGCAGCGGGCCGCGGAGCTCCTCGCAGCGCTCAGCCCCGGCAGCAGCGTCGTCGTCCGGAAGGGCGCCGAAGACAAGGAGCTGCTGCGGTTCATCCACGAGGGATCGGCCGACCTGCTCGTCATGGGGGCGTACGGACACAACCGCCTCCGCGAACTGATCCTCGGCTCGACGACCTCCGCAGTCATCCGGAAAAGCACGATCCCCGTCCTCCTCACACGGTGAGCGGGCGCTCGCGGAGTGCGCGATCCTGACGGGGTGGCGCACTGCGATAGGTCAGGTATGACGATCAGCGAAACAATCAAGCTACGCAGGTCCTGCCGGACCTACCGCGACGCCCCCGTGGAAGCGGGAAAACGGGCGGAACTGCACACCTTCCTGGAAGCCAACCGGGCAACCCCCTTCGGCAGCGCGGTGCGGTTCGCCCTCGTGGACCTCGACGACCTGGACGCGGATGCGCGCCGGCCGCTGGGCACCTACGGCGTCATCCGGGGGGCCCGGCTGTTCATCGCCGGCGTAGTCGGAGCCGGACCGCGGGCGATGGAGGATTTCGGGTTTGCCATGGAACGGAACATCCTCGCAGCCACGGCGCTGGGGCTCGGCACCTGCTGGCTGGGCGGCACGTTCAGGAGGAGCGGGTTCGC
Organism: uncultured Syntrophobacterales bacterium; assembly: GCA_903928915.1. GTDB lineage: Bacteria > Desulfobacterota > Syntrophia > Syntrophales > UBA5619 > JAKAFS01. Next base: position 8,316 of record CAIYSL010000096.1, read on the forward strand.
CGGCCGGATGAACCCGGGCGACGGCGAACTCCTCCCGGCGATCACCCCCGTGGGGTACCCCGGCGAGGCGCGGTCGCTCACCGACCGTTTCTTCCGGTTCAGCGCCGGATCGGACCGGCGCAAGGAGTGGCACGAACTGTTTGCCGACGGCGATCCGGAGACGCCGCTCGCACGGGAATCGGCCGGCGCCTACGCGACGCCGCTCGAGTGCGTCCGGGCCGCTCCCTCGGCTTCGAACAAGCAGCCCTGGCGGATTGTCCGGCAGGGGAGCGCCTTTCACTTCTTCCTCGCCCGGACACCGGGGTACGACCGGATGCCCAAGGGGATCCCGCTGCAGAACGTGGACATGGGCATCGCCCTGTGCCACTTCGAACTCGCCGCAGCCGAGCGTGGACTCGCGGGCCGCTGGGGCATAGGCGATCCGGGCATGTCCCCCGGCGGACGGGAGTACATCGCCAGTTGGACGGCCGATGGGTAAGCGGGCCGCATCCCGGGGGGGTCTGTCCGGAAGCGGCTGGCATATCGACCAGGCCTGCCCCCAGTGCGGGGCGCCCGTGACCCTGGACGAGACAGACCGGCTTTTGGCCTGTCCCTTCTGCCGCACCCGCCTGTACCTCGCGCCGGACGGCCCGTTTCGGTACTACATCCCGCCGCAGACCCCGGCCGCCGGGGCGGAGCTCCTGTACGTCCCCTACTGGCGCCTCCGGGGCTCCTTCTTTTCCGTCACCGCATCGGAGGTCAGCCACCGCTTCGTCGACCGGAACCTCCTGGCCGCCGACCTCGCCGATCTACCCTCCTCCCTCGGCCTGCGGCCGCAGGTCCTGCGGCTCCGCTACGTATCGCCCGAGACGGAGGGACGGTTCATCCCCCCGGATGTGGCCGCCGACCGGGCGCCCCCCGCCCCGGGCGCCGTCCCGCCGGGCGTCTTCTTCCGGGGGTACATCGGCGAGCAGCTCAGCCTGATTCACGCTCCATTGCACCTCCGCGGGGGGACTCTCTTCGACGCAGTCCTGGGGAAACCGGTCGCGGGAGCCGCAGCGGCCACGGTCGAGCGACTGCTGAACGCCCCCCCCGGGGTGCGCAGCCGGGTCCGGTTCATCCCCACCCTCTGCCCCGGCTGCGGCTGGGACATGGAGGGGGAACGGGACTCGCTGGTCCTTCTCTGCCGGAACTGCGACACGGCCTGGGCTTGCCCGGCGGACTCATTCACCCCGGTGGAGTTCAGCGTGCTGGCCCCGCCGCCAGCGGCGGGCGGAATCGCCTCGTACCTCCCCTTCTGGCGGATGAAGCCCCGGGTCGAAGGGCTGGAGGTGGAAACCTACGCCGACCTGATCCGGCTCGCGAACCTCCCGAAGGTGGTCACCCCCGCCCATGCGGCTACGCCCCTTCGGTTCTGGTCGCCGGCCTTCAAGGTCAACCCGGCGCTGTATTCCCGCTGGGCGCTCCAGATGACCCTCTTCCAGCCCGACGGCGACGGGAGCGACCGCCTCCCCGCCGCACCGCTCTACCCGGTCACCCTTCCCCTCCGTGAGGCCGTCGAGGGGATCGCCGTCACCCTCGCCCGGCTGGTGACCGGCAAACATCGGCACACCCCGAAGCTCGCAGGCATCAGAATCACCGGAGAACAGGCGCGCCTGGAGTACCACCCCTTCCCCATGCGCGGCAACGAACTCGTCCACGCCGCGCTGGGTACCGCCCTCGACCGCACCGCCCTGGCCTACGGCATGCGGCTGTAGGACACCCGCCGTTGCTTTTCCCGGGGATGTGCAGTATGAAAGCCCATCGGCTGGCACAGGAAAACTGAGGAAAGGCGGACCCCCCTATGGCAAGCGGAACCGATACCGCATGGACGATACTCGCAGGACTGCCCCCGGATCAGGTGTGTGCGAACGCCGCGGTGCGCTCCGCCCCCGCCGGGGAGGCCTACCTCCTGAGCTGTTTCGGACAGGAGATCGCGGTCCGGCCCGGCCGGCGGGAAATGACGGCGAACACCCCGGTCGGTGAAATCCTGCTCGGCAGGTTCCGCTACTTCTCGGAGCTGGCGATCCTCTGGTACCTCGCCTCGGCGAAGGCGGTCCCGCCTTCAGGAAAACTGATCCGCCCCTCGGACCTGAAGGCCGGCCAGATCTTCGCCACCGGTTCCCACGTCCTGCCCCTGGACAAGCTCGCCCAGCAGTACGGCGGCGATCCGCAGGCCTTTTTCGCCCGGGGAAGCCTCCTCGGCGGCGAGGCCGCCGGCCTCGGCGACGCCGCGGTGCGCCTCCTCCCCTTCCCGCGCGTCCCGGTCGTGCTCGTGGTTTGGACGGAGTGCGAGGAATTCCGCGCCCGCACGGACCTGCTGTTCGATTCCACCTGCGAACTCCAGCTCCCCCAGGACATCGTCTGGGCCACGGCGATGCTCAGCTGCCTGATCATGATGTAGCGGCCCCCGGTCGCGGGCACCCTCCGGGATTTTCGGAACGTACCGCTTCCCCTCCTGCCCGCAGGGAGCGGCGTACCCCCCTCTCCGGAGGGGCCTGCCCGGGTGGGGAGCCCCCTCCCCCCCTCATCTCCGTTTATTTTTTCTTGACATCGGGGGGCTCTTTCGATAACGTGCCGCAATCCGTCACTTTGACGGACCATGACAGATTGCATATTCTCGTAGACGCGCTTTGTATGCCGCCTTCCCTGTCGAAAACGGGGAACTCACGCGGGGCGTCCCTGCTTCTGCCCGAATTCGCGAACCTTCTCTGCACATCGGGGTGCTCAACTACCATGCTCTGCAGGAATCTCAGCCGGAGAGCGGCGCAAAGGTCGGTCTACAGCTTGGCAGGAGAGGGGCCTCCGGAGAATGAAACTCGCAGTTACGGGTAAAGGCGGGGTCGGCAAGACAACGGTGAGCGCGCTGCTGGCGCGGGCGCTCAGGAAATCCGGCCGCACGGTCTTCGCCATCGACGCCGATCCCGATTCCAACCTCGCCGCATCCATGGGGTACCCCCATCCCGAACAGATCAGGCCGCTCGTCGAGCTCAAGGAACTGATTGAGGAGCGGACCGGGGTCAAACCCGGGACCACGGGGGGCATGTTCCGGCTGAATCCCTTTGTCGAGGACATCCCGGAGCGGTACGCAGTCGACATCGACGGGGTGAAGGTCCTCGTGGCGGGCGCCGTGAAAAAAGGGGGCGCCGGCTGCTACTGCCCCGAGAACACGATGATCCGCGCCCTGATTTCCCATCTCCTGACGGAAAAGAACAGCGCCCTGGTCCTGGACATGGAGGCGGGGATCGAACACCTCAGCCGGGGGACCCTCACGGCGGTGGACCAGCTGATCGTCGTCACCGAACCGGGCCGCCGGAGCGTCGAGACCGCCGAGCGCATCGCGCAGATGGCCGCCGAGATCGGCCTGAACCGGGTGAGCGTCATCGGCAACCGGGTCCGGTCGGAAGACGACCGGGCCTTCCTGAAGGAAACACTGCCCCAGATGGATTTCATCGGTTTCCTCCCCTACGATCAGGCGGTTCGCGACGCCGAAATCGCGGGGAGGTCCGTTGCTTCGGCCAGCGCCCAGATGGAGGCGCTCGTCGCGGACGTAATCAAGAAACTGGAACAGCGAACACGGTAAGGTACTGACCTTATTAGGAGAAAAACATGACGACAAAAGCGAAGAGAAAAAGAACGAACGACCCGGCCGCACAGAAAGTACTCGCCAAGACCGACGCCGCGGGCATCCAAACGGCCCACGACCGGCACGACGAGCAGGAGCCCCGCTGCGGGTTCGGGGAACTGGGGATCTGCTGCCGGATCTGCGAGATGGGACCCTGCCGGATCAGCCCCTTCGCCAAGGGGCCGAAGCGGGGGATCTGCGGCGCCACGGCGTCGACCATCGTCGCCCGGCACCTGATCCGCCAGGTGGCCGCCGGCGCGGCGGCCCATTCGGACCACGGCCACGACATCGTCAACACCCTGCTGTTGACCGCCAAGGGGTCGGCCCACGGGTATACGATCAAGAGCCCGGAACGGCTTATGGAACTCGCCGCCGAGTGGGGCGTCTCCACGGAAAAGAAGAGCGTGGAGCAGGTGGCCCTCGAGATGGCCGAGCTGGCGCTCAAGGAGTTCAACAACCAGGAGGGCGAGATCCGCTATCCCACCCTGCGCGCGCCGAAGGCAACGGTGGAGAACCCCGCGTCCGCTCCAAAAACTGTTTCAGCTTTTCCAGAGTTTTTGCCTGATGATCGTGCCATCGTTCAGAACGGCGACCGGATTCTTTTGATTATCGATGACGATAAAGACTTTTCACGGATGCTTC
>CAIYSL010000097.1 GCA_903928915.1 uncultured Syntrophobacterales bacterium
GACCTTCCTCCCCTGCCCCGCTCGTCGATGGACGGGTTCGCCGTGCGGGCCGCAGACACCTTCGGCGCCTCCGATTCGATCCCGGCGTTTCTGGAAGTGGTCGGCGCCGTAGCCATGGGGCAGATCCCTGAGGTCAGCGTCGGCCGGAACCAGGCGGCGGCGATCCCGACGGGCGGGTTCCTGCCGCCCGGCGCGGACGCCGTGGTGATGGTGGAGTATACCTCTCCTGCCGGGGAGGGGGCGATCGAGGTCAGCCGGCCGGTGACCGCCGGGGAAAACTGCCTCGCCAGGGCTGAGGACGTGGCCTGCGGGGAGGTGGTCATCCCCGCCGGAAAAAGGCTCTCCCCCCCGGAGATCGGCCTGCTCGCCGGGCTCGGCATCGCGTCGGTCCCGGTCTACCGGAGGCCGCGGGCGGTCATCATCTCCACCGGCGACGAGATCGTCCCGGTAATCGCCGCTCAGCAGCCAGGCCGGATCAGGGACATCAATGCCCACTCGCTCGCCGCGCTCGTCGCCAGCGCCGGCGGAGAGCCCCAGGGGCGCCCGATCGTCCCGGACGACCCTGCCCTGCTCCGCACCGCCCTCGGAGAGGCGCTCGCCGCAGCGGACCTGGTGGTGCTGTCGGGCGGCAGCTCCGTGGGCGAGCGCGACCACATGGCGGCCGTCGTCGCGTCGCTGCCCGGGGCGGTCGTGCATGCCCACGGCATCGCGATCAGTCCGGGAAAGCCGACGCTCATCGCGGCGGTGGGGGGGACGCCGGTGTTCGGGCTCCCGGGCCATCCCGTATCGACCTTGGTGGTGGCGCAGGTCTTTCTCGCGCCGTTCATCCGCTACCTCGGCGGCGAGCCGCTCATCCGCGGACCTCTGGGGCACCGGATCCGCGCCGTACTGGCCGCATCGGTCCATTCGGCGCAGGGGCGCGAGGAGTACGTGCGGGTAAGAATCGAGACGCGGCAGGAGGGGAGCACCGCGCGGCCCCTGTTCGGCAAGTCGGGGACGCTGTCCACCCTCGTGAAGGCGGACGGGTTCGTCATCGTGCCGGTACACGCCGAGGGGATCCCCGCCGGGGAAACCGTCGATGTGATCCTGTTCTGAATCCTACGGTGCCAGATGGAACGAAAGAAACGGATCTACCGGCAGCTCAAGACCCTCGCCGAGGCAGTGCACATCCTCCAGCAGCGGTTCGGCAGCCTCCGGGTCGGGACGGAACGGATCCCCGTGCGCGGGGCGCTCGGCCGGGTGGTCGCCGGACCGGTAAAGGCGCTCGCCTCCGTGCCGGCCTACCACGCCGCCGCCATGGACGGCGTCGCCCTGAAGGCCTCCGACACCTTCGGCGCCCTGGCCGAACGACCGATTACGCTTCCCCGCGCTGCCGGGGAGCCGGTGGACACCGGGGCCCCCATGCCGGAGGGGACCGACGCGGTGGTGATGATCGAACAGGTGGAGGAAACCCCCGCGGGATGGGAGATCAGCGCGGCCGCCTACCCCTGGCGGAACGTCCGCAAGGCGGGCGAGGACATCGTCAAGGGCGAGATCATCCTCCCGGCCTGCCACCGCATCACCCCCTACGACCAGGCGGCCCTCCTCGCCGCCGGGATTCTTACGGTAACGGTGTTCAACCGCCCGCGGGTGATGATCATCCCCACCGGCGGCGAGATCGTCCGGCCGGAAGAGGCCCCGTCGCCGCTGCCGAAGGGGGCGCTGCTCGAGGTAAACGGGCAGATGCTCGCCTCGCTGGCCGCGGAGTGCGGCGCCGACGCCCAGATCGCCCCACCCGTGCCGAACGTGGCCGGAGAGCTGCGCAAGGCCCTCGAAACAGCCCTGGCCGGCGGGTTCGATCTCGTCCTGTTCATCGCCGGTTCTTCCGCCGGGTCGGAAGATTTCACCCCCGCGCTCCTCGCCGAGGTCGGGGAGCTGCTGGTCCACGGCATCACCGTCATGCCCGGCAAACCCGCGCTGCTGGCCGCGGTCGGGGACCGGCCCGTCGTCGGCATCCCCGGCTACCCGGTCTCGGCCGCAGTGGCCTTTCGGGAGATCGCGCGGCCCCTGCTGTTCGGCATGCAGGGGCTTGCGGCGCCGCCGGCGGACCGCCTGGAGGTCGTCGTCGGACGGAAGATCCCGTCGAAGCTGGGACTCGAAGAGCACATCCGGGTGATCCTCGGCAGCGTCGGCGGGAAGACCGTCGCGATCCCGCTCGGCGGCGGCGCCGGCGTGATCACCTCGCTCGTCCGGGCAAACGGAATCATCCGCATACCCCAGGAAGTCAACGGCCTGGCAGAGGGGGAGCGGACGTATGCCGAGCTCCTCGGCCGCGCCGAGGCGATGGACGACCGGCTGATCGCGATCGGCTCCCACGACCTGACCATCGACCTGCTCAGTAGCCTCCTCAGGGAGAAGACCGGCGGCAGGATCCACATCGCCTCCAGCAACGTCGGCAGCCTCGGCGGACTGCTCGCCCTGAAGCGCGGGACGGCGCACTTGGCCGGATCGCACCTCCTTGACACAGCCACCGGCGATTACAACCGCTCGTACATCGGACGCTACCTTCCCGAGCTGCCCGTCGCCCTCGTCACCCTCGTGCACCGGTGGCAGGGGTTCATCGTGCCGGCGGGGAATCCGAAAGGGATCGAAGGCATCGGCGACCTGGCCCGCCCCGATGTCCTGTTCGTGAACCGCCAGAGCGGCTCGGGCACCCGGATACTCCTCGACTACGAGCTCGCCAAAGCCGGCATCCCGGCGGAGCGCGTGGCCGGCTACGGCAACGAGGAGTACACGCACATGAACGTCGCCATGGCCGTGGCCTCCGGCGCGGCCGACGCCGGCCTGGGCATCCACACCGCCGCGCAGGCGCTGGCGCTGGACTTCATCCCCGTCACGAAGGAGCGCTACGACCTGGTCATCCCCCGGGCGTACCTGGCGGAAGAGAAGAGCCGGATCCTGCTCGAAACGATCCGCTCCGCCGAATTCAAGGAGAAGGCCCTCGCCATGGGCGGATACGAGGTGCACGCGACCGGCAGCATCATCGACTGAACGGTGCTGCGCCAAACAGAAGCAGGGAGCGAACGTCTTTCATCCCGCCCCCTGAATCGAAAGGATAGGGCGGTAAACCCGGTTGAAAGGACCTGGCGATGAAACGATGGATTGTGGGGTGTGCACTCGTCCTGCTGACCGCCTCCCCGGCCCTCGCCGACGGCGACGGCCCTGACCGGAAGATGACCGCGGTCGAGACGGCCGCCTACGAATCGACGCGCAAGACCATCCGGGAGGCCCTGCCCCCGAACCTCGCGGACTACTCATCCGCCTTCAGCGGGTTCGAGGGCCCTGCCCTGTTGCCCGCGGGGCTGCCGTCCGACCGGATGTACCGCATGTCCTTCGCGGTCAAGTACGCCCTCACCGCCGAGGCTTCGCAGCGGCAGGCCGTGGCTGCCCTGATGAACCTTACCCAGGGAACCCCGGCGCAGCAGGACAAGCTGGCCGCGCTCCGCGCGAAGAGCGAGGAGCTGAAGAAGGCCCGCAAGACGCGGGACCGCGACGAGAAGGAGCGGATCCGGGCGGAGCTCAAGGCCCTCAACGCGGAAGAGAACCGGATCGTTGCGGAGATCGCCTCCGCCAACCAGGCACGGGCGGCAGCCGGGGGCGGGATCCCGGCGATGCAGGAGGTGGCCCGAGCGCTCCGCGCCAAGGAACTCGCCATCCAACTCCGGATCAACCAGGACGTCCGCATCCCCGACCGGGCCAAATCATACTCCATACCGGGGTTCCCCACGGCTTTCGCCCAGGATGAAGGGTGCCCCGAGTTCGGGTCCTACTGCATCACGGTCCTGCTCGGCCCCTTCGAGAAGGGGAAGCGGATCAGCGGGGAAACGGAGTACGCCCTTCGCGCCTCCCCGGGCGTCCCGACGAAGCCGCGCGGCATGGCCCTCGTGGTGAGCGGACCAAAGGACAAGCCGGAGGCCGTCCGGAATCTGCTCCCCAAGGTGGATCTCGGCAAGCTGAAGAAGCTGCTGCCCTGAGACCGGCCCCCCGGTGTCGGGAACAATTCCATGGTCGCCTCCGATATCACCAGCCTGCCCCTGTATCCCCGTCTCGACGAGATCGCCGGGACGCTGGCGACCCATAATCTGCTGATCCTCCACGCCGAACCGGGCGCCGGCAAGACCACCCTTGTCCCCTGGCGCCTGCTCAGCCACCAGGCTTTTTGCGCAGCGAAGGTTCTCCTGCTCCAGCCCCGCCGGATAGCGGCCCGGGCCGCGGCCGAGAGGATTGCGGCCCTGCGCGGGGAGGCGCTGGGCCGCACGGTTGGGCTCCGCACCAGGATGGAGACGATCGCAGGCCCCCTGACCCGCCTCGAGGTCGTTACCGAAGGGGTGCTGACCCGGATCATCCAGAACGACCCCTCCCTTGCGGGATACGGGCTCGTGATCTTCGATGAATTTCACGAACGAAATCTCCAGGCTGATGTGGCCCTGGCCTTCACCTGGGAGTGCCGGCAGGTTTTCCGCCCCGACCTGCGCATCCTGTTCATGTCCGCAACGCCCCCCGCGGCCGAGCTCGCGGCCGCGCTCGGCGATCTTCCCAGCCTTTCCGTTCCCGGCCGCTCCTGGCCCGTGCGCCTGCTCGATCGGCCGCCGCTCGCGGGCGAGACTCCCGAGCGGGGCGCGGCGCGATTGGCCCTCGAGGCGCGGAAGATGCTCGCTGCGGAAGAAGGCGGTGACGTGCTCGTCTTCCTGCCCGGGTTCCGCGAGATCCGGCAGACCCGGGATGAGCTCCTGCGGCTCCGGCCGCAGCTCGGCCCGGCGATCGCGATTCTGCACGGCCGGCTTCCCCCGGAGGAGCAGCGCGGGCTGCTGGCCGCCCCAGCGGAGCCGTCGCAGCGGATTATCCTCGCGACAAACGTCGCCGAGACGAGCCTCACGATCCCGGGGGTGCGGGCGGTGGTGGATTCGGGACTGGAGCGGCGGGTGCGGTTTCACCCCCGCACCGGCATGGACCACTGGGAGACCGTGGAGATCTCCGCGGCCTCGGCCGTTCAGCGCCAGGGGCGGGCCGGACGTCTGGGACCCGGCATCTGCCTGCGCTGGTATCGCTCCGCAGAGGAACGCAAGAGCTTTTCGCCCCCGGAAATCATCGAGGCGGACCTGGCGCCGCTCCTGCTGGAGACGGCGCTCTGGGGGGCGGCCTCGCCGCTTGCGCTCACCTGGATCACGCCTCCTCCCCCCGGGGCCTTGAACCAGGCTGCGGCGCTCCTTGCAGAGCTCGGCCTGACCGACAGCCAGGGGCGCATCACCGCCGCGGGCAGGCACGCGGCGGTGATGGGCCTGCATCCGCGCCTCGGCCGCATGGTCATGAAGGCCAAGGAACGCGGCTGGCTGGCCACGGCCGCCGTTGCCGCCGCCATCCTGGAAGAGGGCGACCCGCTGGGTGGCGCAGATCCCGATTTTGGCGACCGGCTGGCCGCCTGGAGCGCCTGGGAAAGCGGAGCACAAAACAGCCTGCGTCCGGATGCAGGGCGGCGCATCCGCCGGGAGGCAGAGCGGATCGTGCGGGTCGCCGGTTCCGACGAGCGGACCGTCCGCGGTACCGATGTCGATCCAGCGCTCGCCGGGCGACTGTTGATGCACGCCTATCCCGACCGCGTGGCCCAGCGTGTCGGGGCCGCGAGCGTCTCGACTGAAACGCGCCTGGTGCTGGTCACGGGCCGGGGCGCCCGGATCAACGGGCCGCTCGGGCAGGAGGAATTCCTGGTGGCCGCGGACCTGGACGGCGGGGAGACCGAGGCCCGGGTGTTTCTGGCC
>CAIYSL010000098.1 GCA_903928915.1 uncultured Syntrophobacterales bacterium
CATCGCTTCTGTTCTCAAAACCGCGCATTGTTATCTCCTGTAATTCCAAGATATTATGCGCTGAATACTACCACAAAACGGACAAAGTTGCGAAACGTTATTTGAAAGAGTTTTTCAACAACCTGTTAGAAGTAGCACGGCAGTGCCCTTTCAAGATAAGAACTTCGTGGCCAAACGTTGTTCAAATTTTGAAAGGAGGCAGCTGCCGTGAGGAAAGATTGTACACAGGAACGGGAAAAAGTCATCCAGATAAATGAGGAGGCGGTCAAAGATCATCTGTAAAAGTTAGGGACTTCCCGGACAGTCAGTCCGTCTTCAGTGCGATGTTTAAGCCGCCTGTTGGGTCGTCACCTGCTCTTTGACAATCTTGCCAGCTTCGATGGTCTCAATGGGTCTCTTGCCGATGTTCCGGTAACCGCGGTGCGGCCTCTCGTAGTTGTAGTGATGGAGCCACTTATCGAGCGCCTCTTGGAGTTTCTCCACGGAAGGATAAAACTCTTTCCGGAATGCCTCCCGGAAGAACTCATCCAGGATCGTTCGGTTGAACCGCTCGACGAACCCATTGGTTCTGGGCCGCGCCACCTTGGTCCGGCGATGCTCGATGTCATAAAGCTCCAGAACGATCTGATAAGGATGAATCATCGGCCGCCCACAGTACTCCCGGCCGTTGTCCGTGAGGATGTTCTCAACCTTCAGGCCCTGGGCTTCGTAGAAAGGCAATACCCGGTCGTATAACACATCCACCGCTGTCTCCGGAAGCTTCGAGGTATAGAGCTTGCCAAAGGCGAACGAACCAAAGGTGTCCACCACCGCCTGCAGGTAGATCCGACCGATGCCTTTCAATGTACCCACCATGAAGGTGTCCTGGCTAAGCAGGTATCCCGGATAGGGACTCTCCACATGGCGTTCTCGGAAACAGGGATTGGCCTTCTCCAGAAGACGGATCTGCTCCTCCGTCAGCTCAACGTTCCCCTTCTCCTCCTCCATGCGGAGCAGTCGTTTGTACCGGGTCTCCATCTCCTCCTTGATCCAGATATTCCGCACCGTGCTGGCGGCAACGCTCACGTTCTCCAGCCGAAGCTGGTCGGATATCTTCATCGGACCCCAGGAGGGATGGTGGAGGGAAAGGGCGATCACCTTCTCCCGGAGTTCAGCCGGTGTCTCGTTCGGCGAACTCTTCGGGATCGGCGGCCGATCGATCAGCCCGTCGAACCCTCGCTCCTGGAAGGCCCGCTTGTACTCATAAAACTGGCTCCGGCATATCCCATGATGCCGGCAGGCCTCCGATACGTTTCGGATCCGCTCTGCTAATTGTAGCAATGTCAAACGCTTTTGTGCTATCTTCTTCGCGGCGGTCATGTCTTCCTCCTTCAGTTTTTTGTTTTGGGCAAAAACATATTAACCGAAGAGAAGACTGACTGCCATTTTTCTCTAACTGTAGGGAGAGTCCCTAACTTTTACACTTAAAATGTACTCGTCCTATCCGAAAATAACCCGACAAAACCCAACGCAATCCAACATGCCCTATGTAACCAGTCGATATCTAAGCGATTAAAATTGATGGAGAATCGCCCATTTTCAGTTATCGACTTTTAATCCGTTGGTCGCGGGTTCGATTCCCGCACGACCCACCAGAATGATTTCGCGATCCGCCCCCCTACCAGGAATAGCGTTCACCCGGGTCCGGCGGCCGGACGAACAGCACCTTGGAGCGTGGAGCGGCGCCTCCGCAGGAGCCGTTCCCGTAAACCGAATGGCGCGTCGTGGCTGAATACCCGTTGATCGAGGGATTCCTGCCGGTCGCCGGATCGACCTGATCCTGCCAGTTGAATTCCCAGAGAAACTCATAGATGTTGTCGGCGCTGGACCAGATCCCGTAATTCGTCCCGTTGATGATCAGGTACGGCGGCTGCCGGATGGCGAGGTCGTTGGTGGCGAACGCGAAGGCATGTCCGTCGAAGATGAAGCTGGCCCGGAAGCCCTGCTTGTCCAACCAGCCGGCAGGATTGGGATCGCCTCCGACCCCTTGCAGGAATGTCTCCATATCGGAGCAGGTGGGTGTCATCCAGCGGGGATCGGTCACGCTGTACCCCATGCCCCAGCCCATGTTCGCAAACAGTTCATACCCGAGGTCTACGTATATCCACGGACCGACCCACCAGATGAGGTTGGTGCGGCTGTCCACCACCTGGTCGGCAAGTCCGCAGTTGCGGACGGGGCCGAAGTGGTGGCAACTGGTTGCGGCAGCAGGGAGCGCACTCGGGATGACGAGGTCCTGGACGTCCTTGATGTATCCCGCGCACTTCTTGGCTTCTTTGTCCGCCTGCGTGTACAGCCCCAGGTCCGTGTAATAATTGACGACGATCGAGCAGGCCTGGATCTGGTGCAGGGCCAGGAATGCGTACTGCCGCTGAATGGCCGCGGACTTGTCCCCGTTGATGTACCTGCCGCAGGTCTTCAACATCCTGCTCAACCCCTTGACTGCGCCCGAGGTGCTGAGCGGGTCGCTCCCGACGATGAGCCGGTGGATGAGGTCGTGCAGGTCCGTCCCGAGGATCAAGGTCTCCCTCCTGATCTCCTCCTTCTGCTTGCCCATCTCCACCAGTTTGTCCAAGCTGTTGTCGGCGGGGTCGAAATGGATGAGCGTATCGTAGAGGTCGGCGAGATGCTGGATGTCTTCCAGGGTCTTGTACCCCAGCCCCTCGATCGTGCCCTGGTATCCGTAGAAGCCGATCTCGCAGGAAAGATCCTGCGCCATGTTCTTGACCTGGCTCTGGAGCAGGGTAAGCTGCGAGCTGATCTGGTCGAGCTTCTGCTTCACCTCGGCGAGGGGGTCGCCGCCCATGTCCAGCCCGAACTTGCTCAATACATAGGACATGGTATTGGAGCCCAGGTAGCTCAGCGCCCCGCTGGCGAACTGCTGGCCGCTCCAGGCAAGGACATCTGCCATGCCTCCCCGCAGCATCTGCACATCCCCCGCAGGCGCGACGAGAAAGGTGTGGGCGGCATCGGCGCCTGCATCCATCTCGTTCACCAGCGACGTGACGAACCCGTCAAAACTGCCGCCCGCCGCCGCAGCCGCATCCAGGAACGTAGCGTGGTCGAAGTAGGGGTTATTGCCGCCCCTGAGACCGGAGGCGATGTCCACGGAGTCGGGTATCCGCAGGAAGCGTCTTACCGCCGTTTCCGCCTGCGGCAAAGAAACGTCGGCATGCCTGCGGAGGTAGGCCGCGACGAGCGTTGTGGCCGGGTGGAGATAGACAACCTTCCCCCCCGGAGCAGCGCCCCTGACTTCCGCCTTCATCGTCCCGCGAAAAGGGGCGCCTCCGCTTATGCCGCCGGTTGCCTCCACGCGGAAATCGGTCAGGGTCTGCGGGATGCGGAAGACGAACGTGCCGGTCACGGAATCGGAGGAGGGCTTTGCCACCAGCCTTCCGGCCGTGTCATAGACCCGGATAGTCGCGCCGTCGGTGTTGCCCGCGGTGACCCGGCCGGTGACGGTCACCTGCGGTCCTCCGTCTGACTTGCTGCATCCGATAAGGGCAGCGGTTCCGATAAGAGCTACCGAGAGCGACAGGAATACAGACGTGGTCGAGAAGAATCTACGGAACATGGAGCACCCCCTCTGATGCGACTCCCGCTTGCGTTGGCCCGTTTTCGTCGTCCGCACGGCTTTCGCCTTCTCATCCGGCGCAAATAGGCGCGCTCCGTTGACCGGTTCGCCGGCGAGCGGTTCTAACAAATTGTTATGGGTGAGAAATGAGTCATCTGCGGGCGGAGTATGAGGGAAGGGGGATTCCTCTGTCAATAGAATTTTAAAGAGAGAATTTCCTTGACAGGCCCGGCATATTTCTATAGCTAAATCGTCTTTAAAATTGCTCATCAACGAGGCATCGTTCCGGCGGCAACCCTGCGGGCCCCGAGCCCGCGGAGGCGAAGGTTCCTGCGGGAATTCGTGCCTCGTTAGCGGAGTTCATTGTCAGGACAACGGCTGTCACCGACAGGCGACGGGAGGACACATACCCCAGCGGGATTCCCTTTCTTGCAGCTCACCTTCCAGGCACCGAAGCGGCCACCGGGCCGCTGATCCCCTCCCCTAAACGACGATACCATCCGAATCCGAAGGCGCCTTCGTACCTGAAGATTCTATGTGCATTGCTGAACCCAGCAGAGGAGTCGACGCGCCATGCGACTACATGAACACGAAGCAGCGACATTTTTCCAGCAGGCGGGCGTCCCCGTGCCGCCCTTCGCCGTGGTCCGTTCCCCCGACGAGGCCAGGGCGGCCCTCGACCGCGTCGGCCTGCCGGCCGTCCTGAAATCCCAGGTCCTGGTCGGCTCGCGGGGAAAGCACGGCGGGATCCTTTCCGCGGGCAGCAGCGACGAGGTCTGCCAGCAGGCATCGTCCCTGCTCGGCAGCCAGGTCCGCGGGTTTGCCGTCCAGTCCGTGATGATCGTCAGGAAGGTGGACATCGCCCGGGAGTTGTACGCTGGCATCACCGTGGATGCCATGGCCGGGGCGATCACGGTCATCCTGGGCTCGGTCGGGGGGATCGATGTGGAGACGATCGCCCGGGAGCGGCCCGAGACCCTCTTCCGCAGGACCATCCGGCCGCCCGCACAGCTGCGCGGCCACGAGGCACGGGCCCTGGCCGCCGAGGCAGGCTTCAGCGGCGATCTGATGGTCCGGATCGCCGAGGTGCTGATGGCGCTGTACCGGGTCTTTTGCACCAGCGACGCCCTGATCGCCGAGGTAAACCCGCTGGCCGTCACGCCGGACCAAGCGCTCTGGGCCCTCGACGCCGTGATGGAGGTGGACGACGCGGCCCTGTTCCGCCACCCCGAGATGCCGAAGGACGCCCTGGAGAGGATCGAACATCCGCTGGAGCGGGCGGCGAAGCGGATCGGGGTCTCCTACGTGGACCTGGACGGCGACATCGCCATCCTCAGCAGCGGCGCAGGCCTGGGCATGGCCACCATGGACGTGGTCGGCCAGCGGCTGCGGCCCGCCAACTTCCTGGAGACGGGCGGCGGGATCACCGAGGAGCTGATGTACCGGACCACCGCCCACGTCCTCCGGAAGCCGGGGCTGCGCGGCCTGCTGATCAACCTCTACGGCGGGATCAACCCGATCCACGAGGGGGCAAAGGGGATCGTTCGGGCGCTGAAGGAGCGGCCGGTCGCCTTTCCCGTCGTTGCCAAGGCCCTGGGGAACCGCCAGGAAGAGACCTGGGCCACGCTCCGCGAAGCAGGGGTCATCATCGTCACCGACATCACCACCGAGGCGGCCGTGGACGCCCTCGACCGGGCATTGCAGGACCGACAGGGACGAACGGCAGGGGGCGGCGCATGAGCATTCTGTTGAACAGACGCACCCGTGTCCTCGTCCAGGGGATCACCGGAAAGATCGGCCAGGCCCAGACGAGGTGGATGAAGGAGTACGGCACGAACATCGTCGCCGGCGTCACCCCGGGGCGGGGCGGCGTATCGGTCGAGGGGGTCCCCGTCTTCGACAGCGTGCGGGCGGCCGTGACCGCAACCGGGGCCGAGGCCTCGGTCTTCTTCGTCCCGGCCCGGGCCGTGAAGGACACCCTGTTCGAGACGCTGGAGGCCGGGATCAGGCTGGTGGTCGTGGTGACCGAGCATGTGCCGGTCCACGACACCATGGAGATGCGCGCCGAGGCCAAAAAGTCGGGCGCCATGCTGCTCGGCCCCACCACCCCCGGGATCCTCACGGTGGGCGAGGCCAAGATGGGGATCATCCCGGGGAATCTCTTCCCCCCGGCGGGCGGCAGCGTGGGCGTCGTTTCCCGCAGCGGCACCCTGGCCTACGAGGTGGGCGGAATCCTCGCCAAGGCCGGCACGGTGCCGAACACCGTGGTGGGGATGGGGGCCGACCCGGTGGTCCTCACCGACCTGGCGGACATCCTGCGGCTGTTCGCCGCCGACCCGGAAACCGCATTCGTGACCATCGTAGGCGAGGTGGGCGGGGTCCAGGAGGAGATGGCGGCCGAGTACATCGCCCGGGAGTTCCCCAAGCCGGTCATCGCCTACATCGCCGGCAGGAACACCCCCGAGGGCAAGCGGATGGGGCACGCCGGGGCCATCGTCCAGCGCGGCATGGGGAGTGTGGCCGGCAAGGTCGCGGCGCTGGAGCGGGCCGGGGCGCACATCGCCCATACCCCCGCCGAGGTCGGCGAGCTCGCCCGGCGCCTGGCCTGTTCCTCCGGGAGCAGCCGCTGATGGTTCACCCCGCCTGCCCGCGGGGGCGGGTCATCCCGGCCGCAGCACTATTCCCTTGACAGGGAAGGTCCCTTTCCTTATCGTCGGTCCACGGCACGAGCTGCGCGTCATTCGAACCGCCGTGCGCCGGCGCAGGACGGGCGCCGCACCAGGAACAGGAGAGAGCGTATGGAAAAGGAATCCGTGGGGAACTATCTGATGCCCGGGATCGGGTTCGGGACGCTGGGGAACACCGGCGAGGCGGGCAGCGCGCTCGTCGAGGCCGCGCTCAGCGAAGGCTACCGGCACATCGACACCTCCCGGTACTACGGCAACGAGGATGCGGTCGGCCGGGGGATGGAGCGCTCGGCGGTGCCGCGCGCCGACATCTGGCTGACGACCAAGCTGCTGCATCCCAAGACCCCGCCGATGCCCGACCTCCGCGCCGAGCTGGACAAGAGCCTCCGCCTGCTGCGGACGGACTACGTGGACCTGCTCCTGATCCACTGGCCGAACCCAACTGTGTCGCTGGAGTGGGCCCTGGGCGAGTTTGCGGCGCTGCGCCAGCTCGGCCGGGCGCGGGCGATCGGCGTGTCCAACTTCACCACCTCCCTGCTGAAGCAGGCCCTGGAGATCGTCGGCGACCTGGCGGTCAACCAGGTCGAGTACCACCCCTACCTCGACCAGCACGCGCTCCTCCAGCTCGTGCGCGAACGCGGGCTCGTCCTGACCGCCCATTCGCCGCTGGCCCGCGGCGCGGTCCTCGGCGATCCGGTCCTGCGGGAGATCGCCGACCGGCGCCGGCTGAGCGCCGCCCAGGTCAGCCTGCGGTGGATCGTCCAGCAGGAGCGCGTCGTCGCCATCCCCGGCGCCCAGACGGTGGAACAGCTCCGGGAAAACCTCAAAGTGCTCACGTTCTCGCTCACGCCGGAGGAGATGGCCGCCATCTCGGCGCTGGCCCGCGGGACGCGGATCGTCGACCCGCCCCACGGCCCTGCCTGGGATCCGGCCTGAGGGAGGCCGAAGGCCCCGGAGGGAAACGGCCCGGCGCAGCTGAACCGCCGGGCCGGGGCTTTAGTCGATTCCGGTACCGGAACGCAGATGAATAACGCGGACCTCCTCGTACGAACCCTGCATGCTGCCGGTATCCGGCGCGGGTTCGGCGTGCCGAGCGGCAACGTGCTGCCGCTGATCGAGGCGATGCGCACCGGCGGCATCGCATTCGTGCTCACCGCCCACGAAGGGTCTGCCGCCTTTGCCGCGGACGCCACAGCCCGGGTTACCGGCGTGCCCGGCCTCTGCCTCTCCACCCTCGGACCCGGCGCCACCAACCTCGCCACGGGCGTCGGCTGCGCCTGGCTCGACCGCTCGCCGCTGCTGGCGATCACCTGCACCCTGCAGTCGGCGCAGCTCGGTCGCCGTCTGCAGATGGGGATCGACCACCACGCGCTGTTCCGGCCGATCACCAAGGCAACGCTCAGCCTGCGCAGCGGCGAGATCATCCCGCTGCTGGCGCAAGCCCTCACGATGGCCCGCTCCGAACCCTGCGGCCCGGTCCATCTCGACCTGCCCGAGGACGTGGCGCTGGCGCCGGCAACCGAGAAACCGGGGGCATTCCTGCCGGAGGCGACGCCGCTGCCGCCTGCGCCGGAGGCGCCGATCGCCCGGGCCGGCGAGCTGCTCGGGGCGGCGCGGCGGCCGCTGGCCGTGATCGGCGCAGGCGCCATGCGCCTGAGAAACCCGGATGCGCTTCGCGCCTTCGTCGAGCGCCACGGCATCCCCTTTGCCACGACGCTGATGGCCAAGGGGATGATCGACGAGGACCACCCCCTGTCGCTGGGCTGCATCGAGCGGGCCATGCGCACCCTGCAGCGAACGCTCATCCGGAGCGCCGATCTGGTGGTCGGCCTCGGTTACGACACCGTCGAGGTGGAGTACGAGGCGTGGGTCGGCGGGGCGCCGGTGCTGCACGTGGCTGGCGAGCACGCCGACGTCGCCGTAGGGGTCAGCCTCGCCCAGGAAGCGGTCGGCGACCTCGACGCGTCGCTTACGCGGCTGGCCGGGTTGCCGCGGGCACACACCGGCTGGCCCGCCCACGCCGTGCGGCAGCACCGCGCGCTGTTCCGCAAGGCGCTGCGGCCGGAGACAACCGGGTTCGCTCCCCACCAGGCGATCGACGTGGTCCGCGCGGTGCTGCCCCGGGAAGGGTTGCTGGCCGTCGACGTGGGCGCCCATACCCACCAGGTGGGCAGCCAGTGGACGTCGCACGCCCCGGCCACCTTCCTCGCCACCAACGGGTGGTCGTCGATGGGGTTCGGCATCCCGGCGGCGATCGCCGCCAAGCTCGCCCGCCCGGAGGCGCCGGTGGTCTGCCTCCTCGGCGACGGCTGTTTCCAGATGACCTGCGGAGAGGTGGCGGTCGCCCGCCGCCAGGGGCTGGCCATTCCCTTCATCGTGCTGAACGATGGCTGGCTGTCGCTCATCAGGGTGAAGCAGGAACGTCAGGGTCTGCCTTGCTACGGCACCGAGCTTTCCCCGGAAGGGCGACCGGACCCGCCGGCGCACTACTTCGGCGTCCCCGCGGTCGGGGTGGACGATGCCGCCGGACTCGAACGCGAACTGCGCAGGGCGCTTTGCGCCGACGGCCCCACCGTCATCGAAGCCGCGTTCGATGCCGCGCAGTATTCGCGGACCGTGTACGACTGAAGGCCCGGACGGACGAGCGAAGGCTGCGCGGTGGGCTGAGCGAAGGACGGCGGCCTGCGCAAGAGGAGGATGGATGGACCGGGGAACGAACAGGGTGGCGATCGTCACCGGCGCATCGCGGGGCATCGGGCGAGCCACAGCGCGCGCCCTCGCCGCGGCGGGCTTGCAGGTATATCTCGTGGCGGACGGCACCAGGGAAGAGCTCGAGGCCGGCGTGGCCGAGTGCACCGCCGCGCATCCGGCGAGCCTGCCGTCGCACTACGGCATATTCGATCTCGCGCGGACCGACGCGGCGCAGGCGATCGTGGACGCGACGGTCGCGGCGTTCGGTCGCCTTGACGTCCTGGTGAGCAACGCCGGCGTACGCGTCCGCCAGCCCTTCGGCGATTTTACCGCGGCGGACTTCGACCGGGTGGTGGCAATAAACCTGCGGGCCGGTTTTCTGCTCTGCCAGGCGGCCCGGCCGGCGATGCGCGCCTCCGGCGGCGGGCGCATCATCATCATGGCGAGCCAGCTCGGCATCGTCGCCGATCCGGGCGCCGCACTGTACGGCCTGACCAAGGCCGCGCTCATCCACCTCGCGCGCTCGCTCGCCCTCGAGCTTGCGCCGGAAGGCATCCTCGTGAATGCGGTGAGCCCCGGCCCGATAGCGACCGAGTACTACCAGCAGCGACTGCGACGGGAGCCCGATCTCCTGCAACGCCGGCTCGACGCCATCCCGCTCAAGCGGCTGGGCAGGCCGGAGGAGGTCGCCGAGGCGGTCGTCTTTCTCGCGACGACCCCGGCCGGGTTCATCGCCGGCCACAACCTCGTGATCGACGGCGGGTTTGTCATCCGGTGACCGGGGGGCAGGGTCGTCCGCGCCGGGATCCGCCCGAGGACGGCTGCGGCCGGCCAGGGCAACCGTTCCCCGGGGCGGAAGACACCGCGTGAACCCCGGTGCCCCCGCCGGCGGGGTACGGATCCTTCCTGTCTCTGACGACGCGTCTCCGGTCGGGGTCGCCGTCCGGGCTATTGGGCGACCACGTTGGCATCCCGGGCGACCTTGCCCCAGAGCGCGATCTCTTCCTTGATGTACTGGGCAAACTGCTCAGGCGTGGTGGTGACGGCCTCGAA
Source organism: uncultured Syntrophobacterales bacterium (assembly GCA_903928915.1). GTDB lineage: Bacteria > Desulfobacterota > Syntrophia > Syntrophales > UBA5619 > JAKAFS01. The sequence goes on from CAIYSL010000098.1 coordinate 10,045, forward strand.
CCCGAACTTCTGCGTCTTTTCCTTGGTGTCGGGCATGGCCGCGATCTTGGCCCATTCCGTATTCAGGCGGGCGATGATCTCTTTCGGCGTCCCGGCCGGGGCCATGACGCCGTACCAGGACTTGACCACGTAGTTGGCAACCCCGGCCTCGGCGGCCGTGGGAACGTCGGGAAGGGAGGGCAGGCGCTCCTTCGTCAGAACGGCCAGCGGCCGCACCTTGCTCGCCTGGATCTGCGGCAGCGCCGCGGGGGTGCCGATGATCACCATGTCGATCTCGTTGCTCATCATGCCGATCATCGCCTGGTTCACCCCCTTGTAGGGGACGAGGACCATCTTGATTCCGGCCAGGGTGTTGAGCAGCTCGCCGGACAGGTGGGGCGGCGTGCCGATCCCGCCGCCGAAATTGATCTTGCCGGGCCTGGCCTTGGCGTACTCGACGAACTCCTTCAGGGTCTTGACCGGCAGGGTCGGGCGGACGAGCAGCACGTAATGCCCCTCCATGACGAGCGAAACGGCGGCGAGGTCCTTCACCGGATCGTAGTTGAGCTTCTTGTAGATCCCCGGGCTGATCGTCAGCGACGGCGATACGAACAGGAGCTCATGGCCGTCGGGCTTTCCCTTGGCCACCAGTTCGGCGCCGATGTTTCCTCCCGCGCCCGGACGGTTCTCGGGCACGAAGGGCTGACCCAACCGCTCGGCGTACTTCTGGCCGACCAGGCGCCCGAGGACATCGGTCGCCCCGCCCGGCGGGAACGGCAGGATCAGGTGCACCGGTTTGCTCGGATAGGTCTGGGCGGCAAGGGGCGCGACCATGACGCCCATCAGGAGCATCATCCCCGCGGCCGCAAGCGCGGCCAGGCAGGCCCTCCCCGCCGCCCGTCCGCGGCCCGCAGGTCTTCGTTCCCGACCCGTTCTTCCCCCGGTGACATACCCCCAGACTCTTCCGTTCATGGCGTTCTCCTCTCTGTATGCGGCCATCCTCGACTCAGGAACAACACAAACGCGGTGCCCGTGAAAACCATGACTGCCGGTGACGGGGGTATTCCTTTCACAATTTCGACGATTCGTCAAACAGCGATTCATCCCGGCCGGGCCGATCCGGTGCCGGCCGGGCGGCGTCCGTTCGGGCGGCAACCTTGCAGCTGGAAATTTATCGCAGGAATGGCTATAGAGGGATACCGACCCGTCGGCCGCAGCGGGCGGGGTTCGCGGTCAGCAAAACGGTGGACGGGTATGGGGTCGCAGTGGCGACAGGGGGAGTGGAGGACCGGATCGGCACGCCATGGGGGATGATGGTCGGGACAGCAGACTGGAGTCGTTCTGCACGGCGCTGATGGAAGCCGGCTGGTTGATCGCCGCCGTCGTCGTACCCGTCTTCTTCAACGTGTACACCGGCCGCATCTTCGAACCCGACAAGATTGCCCTGCTGCGTTCAATCGCCGTGCTGATGGCGTGCGCCTGGCTCATCCGCCTGGTCGAACGGGGAGGATCGGGACGCCAGTACCTGAGCGGCAGGCTCGGCAACCCGGTGTTCCTATCCGCGGCGGCTGTGGCGGCCGTGTCGCTGATCGCAACGGCCGCCTCGGTCAACCCGGGGCATTCCTTCTTCGGGTCCTACCGGCGGATGCAGGGGGCGTACACGACCCTCTGCGGCGTCGTCGTCTTCGCCATCATCTTCCTCGAAATGCGTACCCGTCGGCAGGCGGACCGGCTCTTCACGGCGATCATCCTGGGCAGCCTGCCGGTAGCCCTCTACGGGATCCTCCAGCGGCTCGGCATGGACCCCTTGACCTGGAGTACGGACCCGTTCACGCGGAGCTTTTTCGAGGCCGACCGGGCCCCCTCGACCATGGGAAATCCGATCTTCACCGGCGCCTACCTGGCGGTGGTCTCGCTCCTGACCATCGGGAGGGTCGCGGCGGACCTCGGGGGGATGAGATCCGCACGGGGCTCGCTGCCCGCGATCATCCGGGTCTGCGGCTTCGGGCTGGCGGCCCTCGTCCAGGTAGTTGCCCTGGCCAGCTCGGCCAGCCGCGGTCCCTGGGTAGGGTGGCTGGCCGGGGTCTCCTTTTTCGTGTTCATCCTCGTTATCCTGTCGCAGCGCCGCAGGCTCATCGCGGGCTTCGTCACCGCCGGCGTCCTGGGGATCGCGGCGCTGCTGGCGCTCAATCTCGGCGGCGGGCCCCTGGCAAAGATCCGCGCCCTGCCGCTTCTGGGCCCCATCAGCCACCTGCTGGAGAGCGAGCGCGGCACCGGGAAGACCCGGACGTTGATCTGGGAGGGCACCGTCCGCCTGGTTCTCCCCCATCAGCCGATCCGCTATCCCGACGGCTCCGAAGACCCCGTGAACACCCTGCGCCCGCTCATCGGGTACGGGCCTGAGGCCATGCCCCTCGTCTACGGCCAGTTCTACCCGCCCGAGCTTGGCCATCACGAGCACCGCTCCCTGCTGATCGACCGCAGCCACAACGAGCTGTGGGATACCCTGGTCTCGACCGGGCTCATCGGCCTGCTCGCCTGGCAGGCCCTGCTCCTGTCGCTGTTCCGGTTCGGCCTGCGGTGCATCGGCCTGCTCTCCGCCGGGCGCGACGGGAAGGCGCTTGTCTGGCTGTGGACGGGCGCCGGTATCGCGGGAGGCCTTGTCCCCCTGCTCCTGCACCGGCCCGGCTACTTCGCCCTCGGAGCGGCGCTGGGGACGGTGGCCGGCATGATCCTCTCCCTTCTCCTGGCAGCCGGCCCGGGCCTTCGGCGCGAGCAGACCAGCCGCAGCAACGGGGAAGACCGGGTCCTGATCGCCTCTCTGCTCGCCGCGATTCTGGCAAACTACGTGGAGGTGCAGTTCGGGATATCCGTCATCGCCAGTCAATCCCTCTTCTGGCTTGCCGCGGGGCTGCTCGTCGCCATCGGCCCGGGAGGACTCCGCGCAGAGGAGGATTTGCCGCCCGCCGACGCTCCCGCACCCCTGCGGGCAGCAGCTTTGCCGGCAGGCCGCCCGGGGAAGCGGAAGCCCCCTTCCCTGCGCCTGCCTCCTGCCGGCAGCGCCGGCCCCCGCGATCCGGCGCTCCGCCGGGTCATCGGGGCGGGGTTGGGGTACTCGCTGATGATTGCCCTGATCCTGGCGGCCCTTCTGTTTGCCTTCCTCAGCAACCATGCGCGGCTGGAGGATCCGCTGGCTGTGCTGTGGCAATCGCTGCGCGCCCCCTCCCGGCAGGGTTTCCCGGCGGCCCTCTGCCTGGTCGTCGCGGTCTGGGCACTCTCCTGTCTGATCGCAGCCGGCGAGCTCTTCCGCTGCGGGCGCCTCAAGTCCGCAGCGGACCGGGGCATCGCGCTTTGCTTGCTCTCCGCATCTTCCCTCGGCATTGCCCTGTCATTCGCGCTCCCCCTCGCCGTGCGGCTCCGGGACCTCGCCACGTCGCCCGCGGTCGAACCGCTTCGCCTGTCCGAGGGCATCATCGGGATGTACGATTTCTTCGTTTTCGCCCTTGCCGCGGCCGTGTTTCTCACCGGCCTGACACTACGGTACTGCAGGCAGGCGCCGCCCCGGACCGTCCGGAACCCCTGGGTCCTCCTGCCGGTCCTCCCGCTCGTCCTGGGAGGCGGGTATGCGGCGATCAGTCATGCCAATCTCGATCCGATCCGCGCCGACATCCTGCTGCGCGAGGGGGGCATCCACCAGGCGCGCAACCGCCTCGATCAGGCAATAGCCCATTTTCACCGCGCCGCCGCACTCTGGCCGAGCGACGTCTGCGCTGCGAAACTGGGGGGCGCACTCGCCGCCCGGGCGCAGGCGGCCGCCCCCGATTCCGGCGGCCGTCCCGGCGCGGAAATGAAGCTGAGCCGGGCGATGCGTCTCGATCCGCAGGGGATGCGGGACATGAAGCAGAGCGAGCTGTTTTCCGCCGCCGGCGACCTGCTGCTTTATGCCCGCACGCTCAACCCCCTGTACGCCGATCACAGCTACAACCTGGCCCGCCTGTACCGCCGCTGGACGAGCCTGACAACCGCTGCCGCGGAAAAGACGCGCCTTGCCGAGCAGACAAGCGCCTTCTATCGCCAGGCCACTGTGATCAGCCCGCAGAATGTCGTCCTGTGGAACGAATGGGCCTCCTTCCTCCTGGACGAGCAGAACGACAACGGCGCCCGGCAGAAGATCGAGAGATCCCTTGCCCTGGACCCGCGCTTCGGACCGACCCACCTGGTGGCCGGGAGCATCTCCCTGAAGCGCCAGCAATGGGCCGCGGCAGAGGCATCGTTCCGCACGGCCCTCGACCTGACGCCCGATCTTGCCGAGGCCTATGACAAGCTCGCATACCTGTTCTCTGTGCAGGGGAATTTCCCGGAGGCGATCGCCGCCCACCGGCATGTGCTCCGGATCATGCCCCACGACGCGGGGATCTGGAAGACGCACCGGAACCTGGCGATCCTGTACCGGAAGACCGGCGATCACCGCGCGGCGCGGGCGCATGCCGAACAGGCCTTGGCCCGGGCGCCCGCCAGCGGCAGGCAGGAGCTGGAGGCCCTGGCCGCGGAGGTCGGCGCACCGGCCCGGCGATAAGGCAGGGGAGAACGCTTGCCTCCACGCCGGCCTGCTGATGCAAAGGTTATTGTCCGAAGGGATGGGGATGATGAAGAGGAAACCTTCGCGTGCGCGAGAATTGATGGGTTTGATGATGGGCCTCAGGCCCCTGTTTGGTGACATCTGCGCCGTTCTGATCGCTGTTCTGCTCGCCCTGCAGGGCTGCGGCGGCGGTGGCGCCGCGGTGGCGGAGGAGGCGCGTCCCCAGGATACGCGGTCCTTTACGGTCGATGCCGCGTCGCTGCCGTTTGCGGCCCTGGCCGGAGCCGCCAAGGAAACGGACCGCTGGATAGGCATCCTGGGGGGAAGCGGCTACCGCATCGAGGTGCCGAAGACGTGGAACGGCATGCTGGTGATGTACGCCCACGGCTATGCCGGGAAGGGTCCGTCCCTCACCGTGACCACCCCGCCCGGGATTCGCCGCTTCCTGATCGACAACGGCTATGCCTGGGCCGCTTCGAGCTACGACAAGAATTACTACGACGTCCGTTCCGGGGTGGAGGCCACCAACGCACTGGCCCTCGCCTTTCCCGCCATCGCGGCGGCCAACGGCCGGCCGCTGGCCGCGCCGGATAAGATCTACATCACGGGCCATTCGCTGGGCGGTCACGTGGCGGCGGCGGCGATCGAGGCGGAAACCATGGCCACGGCCAATAACAAGGTGCGGTATGCGGGGGCCGTGCCCCTGTGCGGCAACGTGGGCGACGGGGAATTATTCGCCTATTTCGCCGCCGCCCAGCTGGCGGCGCAGCAACTCGCCGGATACCCCGCCGCAGCGTTCCCGGCGGAGAATTTCGCGCCGCTCAACCGGCAGGTCCGGGATGCCCTGTTCACCGCCTTCCCTGCGCCGCCCTTCTATCCTACTGCCGTCACTACCCCCGCGGGCGATACCTTCAAGGGGATCATGATGAACCTTACCGGCGGGAAGCGTCCGCTCTTCGACCAGGGGTTCGGGGGGCCCTACCTCGCCACGGTTTGGGGCACCTTCGGCGGAGACGGCACGATCGACGGCATCCTGAACAGGCAGGGGATCGATACGCGCTCCATCGTCTATCAATTCGACGCCGATCCGCTGCTGTCAGCCGAGGAGCAGGCCTTCAACGCCTCCATCGTCCGGGCCACCGCAGCGGCCGATGCCAACCGCCTGCGGAGCGACGGCCTGCGCTGGATTCCGGTGGTCCAGGGACGGTTCGCGGTTCCGGTCGTTTCCCTCCACACGCTGGGGGACCTGTATGTCCCCTTTGCGATGGAGCAGGTATACCGGAGGCGGGCGGAGGCGGGCACCGGCGGGGGGTGGCTGGTGCAGCGGGCGATTCGGGGCGTGGCCCACTGCGATTTCACCGCCGCCGAGCAGGTGGCTGCCCTGAAGGCCATGCTCGAGTGGGAACAGACAGGGGCAAAACCGGCCGGCGACGATGTGCTCGCGCCGGCGACCGTGGCTGCGGCCGATTACGGCTGCCGGTACACGATCAACGCCACCGGACCGGACGATCCCCTGTTCATCGGACTGCTGCGGGCGAACATCCCCCCCTGTCCATGAGGCCCGGGGGCCTTCCCTCACCGCTTCGCGTTCAGATACCGGTACATGCCGGTACCGAACGAGAACCAGGGATTCAGGTCCCGCGCAGGCGCCACAGCCACCGGCTCCCGCAGCTGGCCGGCCGGACAACTGGGGGTAAAGGCCACCGTGACGCCCGACCCGCCCTGCGACGCAGTCACCGACCCGCCGGTGGGATAGCCGCTGCACACGCCCGTATCCACGACCACGTTGGTGAATGCGACCGCGTAGCCGCCGATGGTCCCGGGAACCGGGGTGTTCAGAACCATCCGGGTGCTGTCGTCCAACTGGGTCGTCTGGATCATCAGGGTCATGTTCACATTGCCCTGGCTCGTTACGAGCGCGGCCACGATCTGGGTTGTGTCGGCTCCGGCGCTGCTGATCGTCAGCGTTCCGCTGTAGGCCGTATACCCGGCCGCAGCGAGATTATTCAGGGTGACCGTGGCGCTGCCGAGAGTCCCGCCCGACAGATCGATGTTCGTCCCGGTGAGGGTCAGACCGCCGGTGATGAGGCTGTCCGCAGCCTGGAAATTGCTGAACTGCAAACTGGCCGTCGCCTGCGTGACGATATTGTCGGCGATCGCCAGGGCGATGTGTCCGGAAACCGACCCGTTGAGCGCCAGGGTCCCGTTCCGGCGCAGGTTCGTCGCCGTCAACGCGAGGTCGAGCACCACGCTCGTATCCGTCATGGCGAGGTTGGTCAAGGCCAATACGGTCCGCCCGCTCATGGTGCTGCCGTCGGTGGCCGTGCAGCCGCCCCCGTAATCGGCGGTGATCGTTATCGACGGCGGCAGCGCCGACAGGTCGTCGAGCGGCGGGGTGACGGTCACCTGCGGACAGGTGCCGCCGGAGGTGGACTCGAGTATCTGATTCATGATGTCGGTCACCGTCGACATCCCCAGGGTGACGGCGGACTGGTACCTGAAGAAATCGAGGGCCTTGTCGATCACCTTCTGGCTGCTGGGGGAGGCGGCAGGCAGGGCGTCGAGCTTGGTGCCGCCGGAACTGTTCAATTGAAAGCCCGCCACATTCCGGTTGGCCGAAAAGCTCAGGTACGTCGCATTGCTCAGGTTGACCCCGGGAAGCAGCGTCTCCGCCAGCCCCACCACCTTGGCGTAGGCGTTCAAGACGTTGGACCCCGTTCCCAGGACCGTGCCCGTGCCGGTGTACGCCTTGAGGGTGACCGTCGCCGGCTGGTTCTCCGTGTTGACGAAGGCGATGCCCGTCCACCCGTCCTTCTCGACCTTGGGAAAGACCCCGGCCTTCCCCTCGAGGTCCACAACCGAATAGCCGGCCAGGGTGTTGAAGTCGGCGGTGCCGAACAGTTCGAACCCGACCAGCGGGATCTGCGACTGCAGGCTGAACCAGGCGGTGCCGGCGGGCAGGTTCAGGTCGGTCGAGGCACCGATGTACTTCTGACCGGGTCCTATCGACCGCTGCGCAGAGCCCAGCTGCGTGCCGTCGGCATTGTACGAGTTCACCGTAATCTGGGCGGTGGCGGTGGCGGAGGGGTTATAGGCCACGATCCCGGTCCACCATTGTCCCGGCGTGCTGTCTACGTGCGGGTAGAACAGGGTGGTCGCTGTCTTGCTGGTCAGCGGCACCCCGCCGAGCTGCTTGCCGAACCCGGCCAGATTCCCGAACAGCTCCAGCCCCACGATGCCGCTGGCATTCTCGATCACTGCGGACTCGATGCGGGTGTCGAGAAGGCCGTCCAACAGGCCGGAAATGGTGAACGCCATGTGCTCCTTCGGCCGCAAGATCAGCGCCCGGCTTTCACCGGTGTTGAACCGGATGGTTATCGTCTTGGTCGCGGCTGTGGTATTGACCAGGCTGACGCCGGTCCACCAGGGCACCCAGGCGATGTGGGTGATGTAGACGGTATCGCTGTTCACGCTGTCCACCGCCGGGATGGCGACCCGCTCTCCGCCGACCTGGGTGAACTTCGTGTACCCCACCGGCGCGCCGGAGGTGTTCTGGAAGACGATGTACCCGGTGCTGCCCGCGTTCGGCAGTTCCGCGCCCACGTCGATCTGTCGCCGGGAGTTGGGCCCCACCGATATCGGCAGGGTGGCCACGCGGTCGCCGGAATTGCTGTAGCTTTCCAGATTTCCCTGAATGGTGTCCGTTGCCGCGAGATTGATCACGCAAATCTCGGTCTGCCATCCGTTGGTGTCCACATGGGGGAAATAGAGCGCTGCATCGGATGGGGCGATTCCCAAGAAGAACGAGACCACCAGAATGACGCACACGGCCCAGATTCGTTTCATCAACATTCTCCTCCTCGCGCACATCCGCGCTGCCGCTTTCGGTTCAATAAAAATGGATAAGGCATTGCTTTTTATGCCGCAAATATATAGAGAGAGAAAAGGGGTGTCAATTGAATTTTCTCCCGACCGAACCCCTCCGGAGGGGAGGGCACGGACCCGGGGGATAAGGTACCGGATGGACGGTAACCCGATGATTGAACTGAAGAACGCCAGCAAGACATACCGGCGGGGCGCCCAGGCAGTGCATGCCCTGCGCGACGTTTCTCTCGGCATCCGCAGGGGCGAATTTCTGTCCGTGATGGGGGCCAGCGGTTCGGGCAAGAGCACACTCCTGAACCTCATCGGCGGTCTGGACCAGCCGTCATCCGGAGAGGTGTTCATCGAAGGCCGACCGCTCCACGGCATTTCCGATCACGAATTGACCCTGATCAGGCGGCGGCACATCGGGTTCATCTTTCAGTTCTTCAACCTTCTGCCGATCCTCACCGCTGCGGAGAACGTGGCACTGCCCCTGCTGCTGGAAGGCATCCCCTACGCGGAGGTGAAGCCGAAGGCAGTGGAACTGCTGCGACGGGTGGGGCTGGGGCCCCGCACGGAACACCGGCCGGAGGAGCTCTCGGGCGGGGAGATGCAGCGCGTGGCCATCGCGCGCGCGCTCATCGCCGAGCCCGCCGTTCTGCTCGCGGACGAACCCACGGGCAACCTCGATTCGCACACCAGCGAAGAAATCTTCGCGCTGCTCAGAACCCTACACGACCGCGGCCAGACCATCGTCATGGTGACGCACGATCACCGCGCCGCAGCCTACGGCTCGCGCATTATCACCCTCAAGGACGGCGCCCTGGCGGGCGATATCTCCACCGGGGGTGAGGCGGCATGACGTTCACCGGCCTGCTCCGTCGCGTCAGTCTGCAGCATGTCACCCGCCAGAAGCTCCGGACTGCGGTGGCACTGTTCGGCGTCGCCCTCGGCGTCGCCTCCCTGACCTCCATCGATATCGTGAGCGTCAGCGTGGTCCGGTCGCTGGGAGATTCGATCAACCGCATCACCGGCCGGGCAGTGCTCCAGATCACGGGAGCGGCGGCGGGCTTCCCGGAAGCCCTGCTCGAGCAGGTGCAGAACCTCCCCGGCGTCGAGTACGCCGTTCCGGTGATCGAGACCGACGCGAACCTGGCTGCGGGCAGTGAACGCCCGTTCATCGTCCTGGGCGTCGATGTCCTGCAGGACGGCAATATCCGCGACTACCACGTGACCCACGAGCGTGCCGACATCCCCGACACCCTGCTGTTCCTGGCAAAGCCCGACTCCATCCTGCTGACGCGAGAAATGGCCGAGCGCGAGGGCATCGCCGTCGACCAGCGGATCCGCGTCCAAACCGTACGGGGCATCGGGACATTCACCGTGCGCGGCCTGCTCGAACCCGACGGCCCGGCAAAGGCCCTCGGCGGCGATATCGCGATCATGGACGTCTATGCGGCACAGCTGGCCTTCGGCAAGGAGGGGCGGATCGACCGCATCGACGTCAGCATCGTCCGCGGCGAGACCCTCGACTCCGTCAAAGGCCGCATCCAGGACTCGCTGCCGCAGGGATACGCCATCGATACCCCGGCGGGCAGGACCCGGCAGATCGAAAACCTCACCGACCGCTTCCAGAAGAGCATGAATCTGATCAGTTTCCTGGCGCTGCTCGTGGGCATGTACCTGATCTATAACGCCGTGTCCATCTCGGTGGTCCAGCGGAGAGGCGAGATCGGCATCCTGCGCGCACTCGGGGCAACGCGGGGCCAGATCTTGCGGCTGTTCCTCGCCGAGACCGCGGTGATCGCCCTGCTCGCCTCGGTCGTCGGCGTCGGGCTCGGCATCGGCCTCGCCAAGCTGTCGATCGGCGCCGTGGTACAGGCCGCATCGTCCCTGTACGGGCGGTCGCAGGTTACGGAACTGGGGTTCTCCGCGTTCAGCCTGCTCGGGTATGTCGGCATCGGGGTGATGGCGAGCATCGGCGCCGCGTATCTGCCCGCGCGATCAACGGCCCGCATTGCGCCGGTTTCCGCGATCCGCTCCCAGCCCTACGCCGCGGACGGAGCGGCCCGGAACCGTGCGCTCACGCTGCTGGCGGCCTCGCTGATCGCGCTGGCCGGGGTGATCGTCACGCTCTACATAACCGCAGGTCCCGCCTCGCCGCTCAGGAACACCACGATCACGACGCTCGCCGAGGTCTGCCTGCTGCTCGGCATCTCCTGTGCCACCCCCCTGATCCTCAAAGGGTTCATTGCCGCCTACCGGTCGCTCATCGCGCCACACTGCGGGGCCGGCGGCAGACTCGCCGGCCTGAACCTCGAGAAGAACCTGCTGCGCAACTCCGTCGCCGTCGCGGCCGTGTTTCTCAGCATCGCCCTTGCGGTCAGTACGGCCAGCATGGGCAACAGCGCGCGCAGCGGCCTGCTGGACTACCTCGGCACCGTGGAGCGGAGCGACATTCTCGTCACCTCCGGCCATCCGCTTGCCACCCCCGCCGCCCGGACAATACCGATGCCGCTTTCGCTGGCGCGGGAACTCGAAGCGGTCCCCGGCGTTGCCTCGGCGGACCCGTACCGCAAGCTGTTCCTGGACGTTGCCGGCAGACGCATCCTGCTCGAGGCGCTCGACATCTCCCGCTGGAGCCGCCACAACGCCTGGACGGTTGTGGAAGGCCGCTTGCCCGATCTGCTCCGGGCGATGGCCGAGGGGAACGCGATCGCGGTCAACGAGATCGTCGCGTCGCGCCTGGCGTTGAAGCCCGGGGACCGCATCACGCTCCCCACCCCTGCCGGTCCGGCAGCCTTTCCGGTCGCGGGCGTCATCGTCAGCTACTCCTCCGACACCGGAGTCATCGCGATGGATATCCGCACCTACCGGCGCCACTGGCGGGACGACGTCGCCGACATGTTCTCGATCTCCCTCACGCCCGGCAGCAGTCTGCGGGCAGTGCGCGCCGCGATCCAGGACCGCTTCCGGAGCGAGCGAAGGCTGTTCGTCCTGCCCACGCGGGAGTTCCGTGAGGAGATCAGGAAGCTGTTCGACCGTTCGTTCGTGATGAACAACGCCGCGAACCTGCTCTCCCTGCTGATCGCCGGCTTCGGCATCATCGTGACCTTGCTGGCGAGCGTTCTCGAACGCAGGCGCGAGATCGGCATCCTCCGCTCCCTCGGCATGACCAGGCGCCAGGTCTCCGGCATCGTGCTTATGGAATCGGCGCTGCTGGGCGCTGCGGGCGGCATCCTCGGCGCCGCGGCCGGCGTGGTCGCCGGCTGGATCAGCCTGGAGGGATTCTTCCGGCTCGCCTTCGGGAGCAGCATGACCTATCATATCGATGGCTGGACGCTGCTGGGGCCGCTGCTGATGGCCGTCGTCCTGTCGATGCTCGCCGGCCTGTATCCCGCCTGGCGGGCGGCAACAACCACCATCACCGAGACGCTGGCCTATGAATGACCTTCGACTGTCCGTGCTTTCCCATACCCTCTGCGCTCTGCTCTGCACCCTGTACGCAGTCTCTCCGGCGCAAGCCCTTTCCGGCCGCGAGGTGTACGAGCGGGTCCACGAGGTCCGTGCCCGCTCCCTCGACCGGCAGACGGAAGCGACGATGGTGCTGTTCGACCGGGGCGGCGGCAAGCGCACGCGGACATTGCGTGAATACAGCAAGAAAGCGGATCCGGAGGCGTACAAGGTCCTCATCGTGTTCCAGTCGCCGCCGGACCTGAAGAACGTCGGGCTCCTGATCCATGCCCGCACCTTTTCGGACCGTGCCCTCTGGGCCTACTTTCCCGAGTACAAGCGCGTGCGGCGCATTGCGACGACTGCGCAGGACGATCCCTTCTTCGGGTCGGATTTTTCCTTCGACGACTTCGGCGGCCCGCCGAACCTCGACGACTATGCGTTCAGCGTCGAGCGGGAAGAGGTGATCGACGGCAGGGTATGCTCCGTCGTCGCGGTGACGCCGAACGTCCGCCGGAAATACACGAAATACCTGGCCTGGGTCGCAAAAGACCTCTGGATCCAGCTGAAGGTCGAGTACTACCGGGACCGGGAGGTCTATCGCACGGGGGCGTTCAGGGACGTGCGGATGGTTGACGGCATCCCGACCCCCTTCCGGGCGGAGATGGTAAACAGCAAGAGCGGTCACCGGACCGAGCTCACGATCGAACGCATCCGGTACCGTACGCGCTTCCCCGATGATCTTTTCACGCAGCAGTCATTGGAGCGTGCCGGGAGATGAACCGAGCGCACCCGGGAAATGGCGGCACGCGGATGAGCCGGCATACCGGCCGACTGCTCGTATTTCTGCTGCTGGGGATGCTGAGCGCGTCCTCCACCTTTGCGGACGACTCCCTGACCTCCTCCGGGCAGCTTCGACTGCGCGGGGTGGATGCGCGGTACGACGACAGCGTGCAGGAACCCCCGAGCCTAACCGGACGGCTCGTGCTCGACGCGATCGGTTCGGCATGGCGGTTCCACTCCTGGATCGAAGGGGGATGGGACGGAACGGCGCACGACCCGGCGCAGCACAGCTCGCTGTTGAAGAGCTTCAACAAGGTATACCAGAACAATTCCCCCTTCCTCGAATTCAAGGAGCTGGCCCTCTCCCATACCGCGGGGAATCTCGACCTGCGGATGGGCATCCAGCGCTTTGCCTGGGGCAGGCTCGACGAGTATCCGCCGAACGACCTGCTGAACCCCTGGGACTACACCCGGTTCCTGGTAAAGCCGATCGAGGACCGCAAGATCGGCGTGCCGTCCCTTGCCGCAACGCTGCGGGGGAGCGACTGGTCCTACGACGCCGTCTGGATCCCCTTTCTGGTGCCCTACCGGTTTCCCGTGCCCGCTGAACGCTGGTTCGGCCGATCGGCCGCCTCGGCGCTTTCCCGCTCCCCCACCGTGGAGTTCACGCCACGCGAACCGGACTTGCCGCCGCGAACGATTGCCAACGGCAATATCGCGCTCCGGGCGCGGCATACCGGAGACATCGACTGGGCGGTCAGCCTGTACCACGGGTACGACCCGAGGCCGGTGTTCAAGACCACGACCTTCGTGGTAACCCAGCATGCCGGCAGAACGGTGATCGATCCGGGATACGTACCGGACTTTCACAAGATCACCGCGCTCGGAGTGGACGGTGCGGGGATCCTGGGGGACCTGAGCATCCGGGCGGAAGCGGTGTACATCGCCAACCGCCACTTCAACATCCGCGAGGAGCTCTGGGGGTATCCGCTGTTTCCCCGGTCCGGCAGCTATTCGCTCAATCCCATCGGCGCGGCGAGCGGTTCGCTCGACTACGGCGTCGGCGCCGACTACCGGCTGTTCGAAGAGGCCCTGCTGACCGTGCAGCTGCAGCAGACCTTCATCCTGGACAGGCCGGAGACGCTGTACGCGCGGCAGCGGGAAACCGTCCTCTGGGCGCATCTCCGGGTCGGCCTGCTGAACCAGAAGGTAGAGACGACCGTCGGGTTCGCCTACAACCCCGAGCACGGCGACAGCATGGCAAAGGCGAATGTGTGGTACCTGTTCAGCGATGCGTGGAAAGCCGGGCTTTCCGGGGTAACCTTCACCGGACCTTCCCAATCGATCTTCGGGAGGTATGCAAAGAACGACGAACTCGGAGCGGAGCTGGTGTATTCCTGGTAGTGCGCAGCGGCATTTCCCCGCCAACCTCAGGTGACGCTCGATGGTCGAGGCGACATAACGGGTTGAACGCGCCGATGGTAAACCGCCCTGAAGACCCAAAATGGTCCAAGCACGATCAGGGACAGTGCAACAGGCACCACACTGTCGAGGTGGATATAACAGGCGGCGAAACATACGAACGTGAGAGAGACGGCGACTGCGATGAAGATCATGTCCCACGGATCATCGGTCGTACGCCTATCGGGGCTTAATGGTTTCTCTGCACTCAAGTAGAGACAGGAAATGATCAGCCCCACCAAGAACCAGGCACCGAAATTACCCCAGGGCGTTCCATAATATCCGCCCTGTTCCTGCCACGACCAGAGCCCGCCATGAGTCCCCAGGGGGTCGATGAACAGGTCCGTCGCTGTGATATGCAGGGCGCATAACCCCCCTTTGAACAGTATCCGGGTCAGCGGGCGGGAATTCCCCTGTTCAGCCGCGACTGGCTGCAGGAACTTCAGAGCCGTATAGGCCAGAATGAACCACATCAGGACGACGATGATCGGCACCCCTCCCGGAAGTGTGGGGGATAGCGCCGGGCTGTAGCGGTAGAGGTTCCCCAGGAACCCGGACCACCGCAAGCCCACGTACTCGGCCGCGTAGGAAAACAGGAAGGCGATGCCGAACAACCGCAGGGCATTGGCCGTTGACAGGGTCAACACGGCATGCAATAAGAACGCCGCCGCGAGAAAGAAGATCACCGCCCGCAGTTCCCCGTTCATCTCCGTCCAGGCAAAGGGCAGGGGCTTCAGGAAGGGGACGGAAAACGCAACAACCAGCAGGCAACAGGCGCAAAAGAAAAATTGTACCCAGCGGCGGAAAATCTTGCTAAGGTTCATCGGTTTTTCCGGTTCGGCATTGGAGGAGCGGTTGCTCCCGGTCGGCGGGGATTGTAAACAGGGAGCAGTTCAGAGTCAAGCGTAAACAGCGGGTGAGCACAGCACGGCCGGACCAACGATCCGCTGCGGCCCGATGGACACGGGGGCCACGGCCGTTCACCGTGCCGAGGTGATTGATGAATAACGTCCTGATTACCGGCGCCACCGGTTTCATCGGCAGACACCTGGTTGCGGCCGCCGTGAAGAACAGCATCGGCGTCCGCGCCCTGGTCAGACCGGGAAACCCGGCGATACCCGCGCTGAAGCGAAGCGGCGTGGAGGTGATGACCGGCGACGTGATGGATTACCACTGCCTGCGCGCTGCCGCCGAGGGGGTGGATACGATATTCCATCTCGCCGCCACGGTAACCGACTGGGCTCCGAAAACGGCCTACGCGGTAAACACCGCGGGAACGGATAACGCGTGCAGAGCGGGCGTCGCCGCCCGGGTGCGCCGCTTCGTGCTGGTGAGCACCAACGACGTTTTCGGACGCGGAGAGGACCGGATCATCGACGAGTCGTGCCCGCTCGGCGCATATCACGAGCCCTATCCGGACACGAAGCGGGACGCCACGCGGAGCTGCTGGGAGTACCACCGCAGGTTCGCTCTCCCCGTGACGATGGCCTTCCCCTGCTGGGTATACGGCGCGGGCGATACCTCGTTCGTGCCGCCGCTCGCCGATGCCATTTACCGCCGGCGCATGCTTTTCTGGCGGAGATGCGCCCTGCTCTGGCCGACATACATCGACAATCTCATCGACCTGCTCATGCGCATCGCCGAGGACGGCAGGGCCGTGGGAAACGGATATCTGGTCCACGACGGCGAGGCGACGACGCTCCAGGAGTTCTGCGCGCAGATCGCCGAGGCGCTCGGGGTTCCGCCTGCAACCGCGCACATACCCTATCCGGCTGCGTATGCTGGCGCGCTGCTGCTGGAGCTCCTCTGGGGGGTGCGGCGCAAAGAAACCAGACCGCCGCTGACTACCTATGCCGTCAAGAACCTCGGCTCACGGCTCCGGTTCTCGATCGGGAAGGCGGAACGGGAGCTCGGCTGGAGACCGCGCATACCGCACCCGGAAGGAATGAAGCGCACGATGGAATGGCTGAAGAATGCCGATAGCGCCGCCCTGAAAACCAAGTAGCCGGCCCCCCCGGGGGAGCGACAGGAAAGAGGCAGTGCTGAAGGGGAGAGAAATGGTCCTGGTCGCCAGTTCGGTATTGCAGCTGAGCAGTGAACGAATCAGAGAGCTGAACATCCGGGTGGTCGAGTACCCCCTGTTCGTCAACGGGGAGCCCTATCCTGCCTCGATCCACATGTCCTGGGCGGACAAGCAGGCGCTACGGGAGATCATCAAGGAACAGCGCAACCGGGTCACGACGGCGGGGCTGGGCCATGCGGAGCTGGTTCAGGCGTATCATTCCGCACCCCCGGGCAGAGTCGTTCACATGGAACAGTCCCTCACGGTGACCAGCGCCTCCGCGGAAATGATGAACCAGGTCGCGCGGGAGTACCCGCGCCTCGACCTCGTCCAGTTCGATACCCGCGCCATTGCCGCCGCATACTCCATCCAGGTGCTCGAGGCCGCCCGGGCCGTGCACAGGGGAATTGCGGACGATGCCTTGCTCGAATTCATTTCCACGAACCGCAGAAACACCGGACACCTCGGGGTGATCTACGACCTCTCGTTCCTGCACCGCTCCGGGAAGATCGGTTTCGCAAAGGCCCTGCTCGGTACCGCGTTTAACGTCATTCCCCTGCTGGGATCTTCGGGCGAACCGGGCAGGCTTACGTCCGTCGGGAGGGCGAAAACCGCCGTCCAGGCCAACAGCCTATTTCTGCGCCGGATCGCAGAGGAGATGAAGGCGAGACAGGGAAAGCGGATTTCTGCGCTGATCGCCTATTGCGGCGATCACGAAAAGGAGGCCCTGCACATGAAGGAGCTGCTCCAAGACATGCGGTGGGAGACAGGGCTCGCTGGCCGGCCTGTATCCGGGGCGGCGACTGTCGAGGTTCACTACACGAATCACAGCGCCATCCCCCACCAGGGGCCGGATTTTTATGACATCGGATATGTGATCTATGCAGACTGACTCCCTCGGCTGCGGCGAACTCAAAGTTCTGCTGCTCTCGGCGTTCGCCTACCTGGAAAAGAATTGCCGCATCCTGGACAACCTGAATGTGTTTCCCGTGCCCGATGGCGATACCGGGGTAAACATGGTCTCGACCCTCAAATCGGGCATTGCGTCGATCGAACGGGCGGGCCATTCCTCGATCGCAGCCCTTTTGGCGGATTTGGACAGACAGTGCACCGCCAACAGCAGAGGCAATTCGGGATTCATCCTGGCCCGCTTTTTCCACGGGTTTGCCGAATCGATCGGAGCGCACTCCGCCATAACGGCGGCGGTCATCACCCGGGCCTTTGCGAACGGCGCATATCTGGCCAAGACCTCCCTGTACGCGCCCCGAGAGGGGACCATGATTACGATCATCGCCGCGGTCGTTGCGGGGATGTCGGCCACCGCATCTCCGGACATCCTGCCCGTCTTGCAGCGAGGTCTCGCCGCGGCGCGGGAACGGCTGAAGGAAACGCCGAAGCTGCTTCCGGCCCTGGCACGGGCGGGCGTTGTCGACTCCGGGGCGCTGGGCTTCATCTTTCTCCTGGAAGGGATGGTGCGGGGCCTCGGTGGCCGGGACGACCGTCAGGAGCGGGAGTTCGACTACCGGTTTCCGCCCGACCCCGCGATGCCCGATGGCGCCGTAGCCGCTGTTGCGTACCGGTACTGCACGGAACTGACGGCGGTATGCGGCTCCTCCCCCCCCGTGCCTGCACTGCAATCCTTCCTGGCAGAGCGGGGCGACAGTATCGCGGTCCTGGTGGACGCGGGGCTGATCAAGGTTCACGTCCACACCGATACCCCCGACGATATCATCGCGGAAATGGAGAAATTCGGCCCCCTGGTAAGAACGAAAATCGAGGACATGCGGGAACAGACGGCCCGGACGCTCAAAGCGATGAGCCGGCACAGGGATGCAACGGTACTGGCCATCATCCCCGGGGCGGGGTTTGCGGCGATCTACCGGGAATTCGGGGTGCACCATTTCCTGACCTACGCGGACACTCTTCCCTCCTGTGCGGAAATCCTGACTGCGCTGGCGAGAATCGATTCCGAGAGGATCATCGTCCTTCCCAACGAACGCACCCTGCTGCCGGCGGTCATGCTGGCCAGGGACCAGACGGAGAAAGAAATCACCATTCTGCCCACGCAGAACGTCATCCAGGGCATTACCGCCCTGTACGGCTTCAGCGACGGGGATTCTCCGGATGCCAACATCCGG
Source organism: uncultured Syntrophobacterales bacterium (assembly GCA_903928915.1). GTDB lineage: Bacteria > Desulfobacterota > Syntrophia > Syntrophales > UBA5619 > JAKAFS01. Next base: position 28,364 of record CAIYSL010000098.1, read on the forward strand.
AACATGGCCGCTGCGCTCGAATACGCCGTCTGCGTCACCCTATCCCGCGGTTTTCGAGACGCACCGTCCGGGAATGCAGCCATAACGGAAAACGGCTACATTGCCGCTGCCGGGGATGATATCCTCTCCGCCTCCGCCGACCTCGCCGACGCCTTTGCCGGCGCGCTCGAAAAAGTCGACCTTTCCGGCAAGGAGCGGATCACCCTGTACTACAATGAAGAGGTCAGCGGAGAGATGGTATCCCGGCTCACCGCCGTCGTGCAGGGCTTCGGTCAGGGGATACAGGTCGAGAGCTACTACGGCGGGCAGAAGAGGTTCCTCCTGATCGTTTCGGTCGAGTAGTTCAATCATCTTCGCCCATACGGATGTCCCTGCCGGGGTTCCGGTACTGCGACTCGCGCGGGTACATTTCATACAATCCCCGCAACAGGATCGCCCTCCCGGGACCGATCCCCCGCCTCAGGTCCTCGCTCAGTCCGCATCCGTACAGCCGCCGCAGAAAATATAGGGCTGCCCAGACCCAGCTGTACCAGAACAGCGGCCAGGTGTCCGTGATCGCGGGCGGGAAGAGGTCCGAACATTTCCAGCCGAATCCCCCCCAGGGAACGTACAGGTCGAGCAGCCACAACAGGCCCTGGAGCGGGATGATGGCGATCATGATCAGATTTCCCCGCTTCAGCCGCTTATTGGCGTTCTGCGGGAATAGCGTCAGCAGGAGCAGGGTATGGACTGCGACCCAGAACCAGGGTCCGAAAAACAGCATCGCGCCCGAGGCGGTCGAAAGCCCCTTTCCGCCTTTGAAGTTGAGCCACACCGGGAAATCATGCCCGGCCTTGACGAGTACCGTCAGGAACAGCAGTTGCCAGAGGTCGTCCCGGAAATTCCATCCCCCGAGGCCGTATGCCGCCAGCATGGCCGCCACGGGCTTTGCCATGTCGAGCACTGTTGCCAGGATGCCGGCCACCGGCCCTGCCGTGAGATAGGCATTGCTTCCGCCCACATGGCCCGTTCCCTCGTCCTTGAGTCTTTTCCCGGGGGCCAGCAGGCCGGTCAGCATCTGGGAAAAAGGGATGCTGCCGATCAGATAACTCGCCGCATAAAGGCCCAGGATATGCAATTGATCCATCGGGGTTTCCCGCTCATCGCTCGATGATCCCCAGCAGCCTGCCGCACTTCGCGAAAGCGGCCAGAACGGCGTCGAGGTCCCGGTCGGTGTGGCCCGCACCGTAGCTCGTCCGGATCAGCGCCCGGTCCCGGGGGACGGCCGGGTAGATGACCGGCGTCGTGAAGATCCCTTCATCGCGGAGAAGTTTCCAGAGCAGGACGCTCATCTCGTCGCCGCCGATGTGGATCGGGATGATCGGCGTCCGGGAGGCGCCCGTGTCGTAGCCCATCGCCTGGTAACCCGTCCGCATCTTGGCCGTGACCTCCCAGAGGCGCCTGCGGAGTTCGGGCTGGCGCACGACGACCTCCAGGGCGGCCAGCACGGAGGCGACCGAAGCCGGCGTCGCCGCGGCGCTGAAGATCAGACTCCGGGCATGGTGCTTGATGTAGGAGATGACCTTCCGGTCGCCGGCGACGAAACCGCCGGTGGATGCGAAGGTCTTGCTGAAGGTGCCCATGATGAGATCGACCTCCCGTTCGAGGCCGAAGTGCTCGGCGGTGCCGCGGCCGTGCTCGCCGAGGACGCCGATCCCGTGGGCGTCGTCGACCATCAGCCGGGCGCCGTATTTCCTGGCCAGCGGCACGATGCCCGGCAGGTTTGCGATGTCGCCTTCCATGCTGAAGACGCCGTCGACGACGATCAGTTTGCCGGCGTCCGGGTTGAGCGAGGCGAGGACCCGTTCGAGGTCTTCCAGATCGTCATGGGCGAATTTGTGGACGTCGGCAAAGGCGAGGCGGCAGGCGTCGCTGATGGAGGCATGGACCAGCCGGTCGGCGATGACGGCGTCGCCCGCTCCGCAAAGCGCCGCGATGATGCCCAGATTCGCCTGCATCCCCGTGCTGAAGGTGAGCGCGGCCTCCCTCCGCAGGAACCGCGCCAGCCGCTCCTCGAGTTCTTCGTGGAGGTCGATCGTGCCGGTCAGGAGCCGCGAGCCGCACGTCCCGGCCCCGTAACGGTCGATGGCCTTTGCGGCCGCTTCCTTCACCTGGGGGTGGTCGGCCAGCCCGAGGTAGTTGTTCGAACCGACCATGATCATCGACCGGCCCTTTACCGTAACCCGGTTCCCCCTGGCCTCCTGGATGGGGGTGAAGTAGGGATACAGGTCAGCCGCCTGATGCTCCTCTGCCCGGGTAAATTCCCCGCATTTGCCAAAAAGATCCATGCCGCCTGCCTCCGGCTCCTTTCGTCGGGCAGTAGTCGGTTCTGCCACCCGGCCCTCCCGACGGAGCCACCGCCGGAGTCGACCGCAGCCGACATGCTGCCGTCCGATACTACTGTGCGCCGGCCCAAAACGGCAAGCCTTTTTCACGCCCCCGCCCGCACGGAGATTCCGCCCGGCCCCCCTCGCCCCGGCCTGCGGAGCCACGCCAGGCTTCCGGTGGAATCCTGCGCATCCGACCGGCCGCGGTGCCGATTCCCCTTCAGCCCACCCGAGAGGCGCGGCTTGCCGCTCTGTTCCGACCGAGGTTCGCCGCGGCGCCCGGCAACCGGTCCCGGACCGGTAGCGGTGCGTTATTCTTGTTTCTCCCCCTCCGGTTTTATGCTATAGCCCTACCGGGTATGGGTTGACTGCTGTGGCCACGCCGGGGAAAGACGGCGACGGAAGAACGGGTACCACCCGGACATACCAGGAAACTACCGGTAACCGCGACACAAGAACATGATCAGCCTCTCTGAGATGCACAAGCGCCTGGCGAGCGTCACCGGGCTCCTCCTCTTCTCGCTCCTGGCCGGGACCGCGGGCTACACCCTGATCGAAGGCTGGCCCCCCTTCGACGCCTTCTACATGACGGTGATCACGCTGGCGACCATCGGCTACGGCGAGACGAACCCCCTCAGCCAGGCGGGCCGTTGGTTCACCCTGTTTCTCATCCTGGGCGGCGTCAGCATCGTCGCCTACACCTTTTCGACGCTCACCTCCATCATCGTGGAGGGACAGCTGTCTCTGGTGCTCAAGAGGAGGCGTATGGAGAACGAAATCGCGAAGCTCTCGGGTCACTACATCGTCTGCGGCATGAGCCATTCCGCCCAGGTAATCATGGAGGAACTGGGCAAGACCGGGCGGACATTCGTCGTGGTCGATCAGGACCGGGGGACGGTCGAAAGGCTCATCGCCGACGGGTTCAAGGTAGTCGAAGGCGACGCAACGGAGGAGGAGACCCTGAAACGCGCCGGCGTGATGAAGGCCGCCGGCGTGTTCGCCGTGCTCTCCTCCGACCAGTACAACGCGTTTTTGGCGCTGACTGCCAAGGGGCTCAACCCGCAGGTCCGCGTCGTCAGCACGCAGCGCGAACTGGCGGTACGCCAGCAGCTCTTGCGGAGCGGCGCCGACAACGTCGTCAATCCGCAGTACATCGGCGGGCTGCGCATGGTTTCCGAGATGGTTCGCCCGGCCACGGTCGGCTTCCTGGATTCGATGATGCGGGAACGGGACAGCGTCGTGCGGTTCGACGAGGTCGCCATCCCGGAAGGATCTCCCCTCGTAGGACGGCCGATCAGCGACGTGAAAGGGGCCGAAGGCCGCGCCCCGCTCCTGGTAGCGGTGCTCGAACAGGAGACCGGGCGCTACCTCATCAACCCGGACTCCGGTCGTCCGATCAAACCGGGCGACCGGCTCGTCATGATCGGAGAAGCGGCGAAGCTCTTCGAACTCAGGAACCGCATCGAATCCGCCCCACCGACCTGAACCCGTCCGGCCGCCCTCCGGGGACCCTACGCGCGGGTATCGACGAACTGATAGATTGCCGGCTGGGTACAGACTTCGTAGTATTTTCTCGCCGTCGGTCCGCTCACCTCCAGCGACACGGGATTGACCTTCAGAACGGGGGCTTCGCGGATCACGATCCGCTGATACGTTCCGCTCAACGTGGGCACCTTCCCGGTATACAGGGTCACCTCTCCGTTCCCCTCCGCCGGATAGGCGATGCGGTTCAGGTTGATCTCGCGGGAGAGCTTGGCAAATCCCTCCGGGTCGAGCTCAATCCCGTTGACATTGTACCGCAGCGAAAGGTCGTCCGCCGTGGTCTGCAAATCTTCATCCCGGACATGCTGATACACGGAGAGATTGAACGGCCGCGCACCATTCCGGAAGCGCTTGCGCAGCCTCTTGTCACAGCTCGACAGCCGGTCCGCAAGGTTGATCGCGTGGGAAATCATGATCCGGGAATCCCCGTCGAACAGAAACGCCGGGGGGCTCGGCTTGTAACAGATGCCGATCCCCAGTTCGAGGGCCGGCAGGTCGTGCTTCAGGTTCTTCTCGTTGCAATGCTGCACGATGTGCAGCATGCTGACCGCAAGTCCGCAGGCCCGGGCCACGCTGTACCAGCCCTGGGCGGTATCCTCGTTTTCGAAGATCGACAGGATGATCGCATCCCCCTCGATGAACACCTTGGACGCATTGTAGTCGCGGATGATCTCGGAGATCGGATCGAAGAAGTTGAGACTGAAATAGGAGGCGGGGTTGAGCCCCTTGGCCCTCATCGTGTGGGTGATATCCATCGAGCCGCGGATGTCCGCCTTGATGATGACGTGGCTGATGATGGGCTTTTCTTCCTTGCCCCGTTCCTCCGGGAGCAGGTACTCGTACAGCAGCCGGTTCTTCTTCGACAGCAGCAGCATCTTCTCATCGGTCACCAGGTTGACCGCGTCCATCGCCCGCCTCAGCAGCCGGCCGTTTTCCCGGTCCCGGTGATACCGGAGAAAATCCTTGAGAAAGCTCAGCAGATGCTCCTGTTTTTTTCGCGTGGTGCAGCCCTTGACCCTGCGGATCGTTGCCTGGAGGTCGGCAAGGATGCTGCCGTCGAGCTTCCGGCGCTTCAGTTCACGGGCCAGGGATCTTCTCGCTTTTCGCTTTACCAGATACTCCCGGACCTGCACCGGCCGAAGCGGGGGGCAGCAGCTGCGGTACACGGCCTTCATTTCATATGCCGCCGTGATCGGTTTCAGCAGTCCGGATTTCTTGAATCGCCGGTAACACAGGGCCAGCATCCGTTCCTGGATCCTGATCCGCGCTCTCAATTCATGCAGGGCCGCTTTCGCTTCCTTCCCCTGTTTCGCCTTCCGGTACCGCTCGCGCGTATCAAAACAGTTGAACATCAGGTCGATGTTTTCGCTCTCCATCAGCCAGTGATCCGTCCGGTCCCCGGCGGAGGCGGGGCCCTCTTCCCCCGGTTCCACCGCTTCCTTCTGTTCGCCCCCGCGGCCCTCCCGTGCCAAACCGGTCTTTGCCACGATTGCATCGATGATCGCTTTGAGGCAGGAGAAATTATCGGGTTCATCCGCGCGCCGGCCAATGAGCACGTACGCCTCCATCAGGAGAAAATCGTCCGTAACGTCATCGACGTGGAGCGTCGGGTTGATGAAGAAGCCGTCCGGCAGTATGTACTCGGCGGGGAAATTCGACTCGCGGATATCCCTCAAATTCCTGGCCTGGACATCGGCCAGCACGTGGAACAGCTCTTCGCCCGCCAGCCGGACGATGCGCCGCCGGCTCTGCTTGATTTCGGCCAGTTTCTCCTTCGCGCGCAGCCATTCCATCTGGTCGTAATTCCGCGACAATTCAGATGCCCGGACGAGGGCTTCCAGCGATGCGACGGCCTTCCGGTATTCGTTTCGGACCTCCTCGAGAACGAGCTTCGCCAGCGCGGCCTGCCCGAGGAAATCGATCTGCACCTCGGATTCTGACTTGGCCCGGTGTATCCCGTCCCGCAGGGCCTCGGTGCACACCTGCCGCAGGGCGATCCGTTCATGTTCCCGGGGCTCCTTCTTCCCCTCCTCGAAGAAGCCTTCCAGGCGGCCGTGCCTGATCATCGCTGCGGCCGCGGCGCGCTTTACGGCGGTGCGGACCTGCGGACTGATATGGACGTCGATATGAATTCCGTCCACGCCGAAGGCCAGCCTGCCGAGGGAAAGATTGACCAGGTACCGTTTCAGGGGAAGCTGTCCGAGGTCTGGGGCTTTTGAAAACAAACCGAGAAAACCGATCATCATTTCATTCCTCGCCGCGCCCGCACCCGCGGCCAATAAATCGGTCAAGGAACGATAAGTATTTGTATTTGCGTGGTATGATGAGAATAAGGGAAGGCCGCCGCTATGTCAAGGAGATTTTCATGCCGCTGCGGGCAGACAGGGTGCAACGGCCCGGTGGCGGGGCGGGCAGCCCTTCCGGTCACGGCACCGCACCGGCGCCGCGGTCCCTTACCCGCGCAGCGTACTTATCCCTGCGTACCCGAAGTAGCAGGCAAACCCCACCAGGAAGGATGCACAGAGGCCGATCAGTCCGCGGTAGATGCGATCGGACAGGAGCCGCCGCCCCCGGGACACGAGCAGGGATACGGCCGAATACCAGAGGAAATCGCCCGCGACGTGGCCCAGAAAAAAGGCGGCCACCCCGGCGCCCCCGAGGCTGCGGCAGGTGAGCAGATAGCCGAGCCCGATCGTGGCCCACCAGATGGTCCAGTACGGGTTCGACAGGCTGAGGAGGATGCCGGCGGAAAGCAGCGGCCCGGAACTGCTCCGGCGCTCCTCCCAGGCGATCCGCAGAGCGGGCAGGGAGCGGAACATCCCCGCGGCCATGACGAACAGGACGACGGCCCCCGCCAGGGCGATGGCGGCGAACACGGCATCGCTCGCCAGCACCGGGGCCAAACCGAACAGCAGGGCAGCGACCATCGCCAGTTCGAGGATGCTGTGGCCCAGGATGAGCAGCGGACCGGTCAGGGCGCCCCGCCGGGCGCTCTCGCTGATGGTGGCCGTCAGCAGCGGACCCGGCATCATCGCACCGGAGAAGGCCAACAGCAGGGAGGTCGCGAAGACAGCGCCCAGTGCACGCATGGAATCCCTCAGCGCCGGTTCACGACCGGTCGACGCAGAGGGCGTCGTTGAGGGCGATGATCGCCTTCTCGAAGGCCTCGCGCCGGATCACGAACTGCATGTTCGTCTGCCTGAGCGACTGGGAGATGCATTCCACGTTGATCCGGTTGGCGGCTAGTGCGTTTGCGGCCTTGGCCAGGACCCCCGGTTTGGCGAAGTTCGTGCCGATGGCGCAGACGACGGCGACGTTCTTGACGGTGACCGACTGGTACCGCTCCTTGAGCTCCTTGATCAGCCCCTTGTCCTTGTCCTTCTCCCAGATCACCATGGAGATGCTGTTGGCATTGGTGGTCTTGACCACGTAGCTTACGTTGTACCGGGTGAACAGCTCCATGATGCGCATGTCGAACCCCACCTGCCCCACCATGGAGGGGTCATAGACCTCTACGATCACCACCTTGTCGGTACCGGCGATGATCTCCACCCGCGACTCCCGGCCCACGTAGTCCTTCGAGATGAGCGTGCCGGGGTGGTCGGGCTCGAAGGTGTTCTTGATGCGGAGATTGATCCCTGCGTTCTCGAGGGGCTTCGACGCCTTGGGGTGAATCGCCTCCATCCCCACGTCGGCCAGCTGGTCGGCCACGTCGTAATTGGTGAAGTTCAGGACGACGGACTTGTCGGTGCCGACGATCTTGGGGTCCGCCGAGGAGAGGTGGAACTCCTTGTGGATCACCGCCTCGTCGGCCCTGACCGCCACTGCGACCTTGCTGAAGGTTACCTCCGAGTAGCCGCGGTCGAATTCCCGCATGATCCCCTCGGTCCCCTTGGCGTAGCCCGTGGCGATGGTCACGGTCTTCGAAAAATCGATCCCCCGGAACGACTTGCGCACCCGCTCGTCGATGGTGAGAAACTGGGAGTCCCGGGCCCCGCTCAGGTCCACCAGGATAGCTCGGATTTGATTGTTGTGCAGGATGTTGACCGAATTCCATGCGGAGTGGGACTCCCCCACCGAGGCCAGGATCTCGCGGGCGGCCAGGAGGATGCTCTGGCGGTCCAGGTAGCCCGAGGAGAGGACGTGGGCTAGGCTGTCGAGGGTGAGCTTGGTCTTGCTGATCCGCTCGCGGATGTATGCCTCGGCCGCGGCCAGATCCAAACCGCTGTCGGCGAAGGTTTCGTTGATCCCGATCAGCTTCTCCACCAGCTCCTCCAGCGGACCGTGGTAGTCCGTCTGCTCGGCGAACCGGGCATAGATCCCCGGCTCCCCCGTCTTCTTGTGCTCGAGCAGCCAATTGGTCACGTTGTTGTAGGCCGACACGACGAAGATGCGGTTGAATAGATCCTTCCTTTCGCGTTTGCCGATGATGATGTTGGTCAGGACATCCTGGAATCGGGACATGGAAGTCCCGCCGATCTTTTCCACGGTCAACATAGGGATACTCTTCCTCCGGGCTGAATGGATACTCTCGTTTTGCTACCGCCGGCTACCCGCCGGCGAGCGGGCAACACACGCTCCCGCTCACTTCAGGCCTTTCAGGGCCTTGATGATGTCCGCCCCCCCGACGAACGTCTCCTTACCGCCCCCTCTGACGATGACGATCGTCGGCGTCCCCCGCACCTTGTCCTCCTGCATCAAGGCGTTGTACCTGTCGAACACGGGCTTGGGCTCGAAGGCCGCATAGGGTATCCTGTTCGCCTTCAACAGCCCCTCCACCTTGGGCGCCGTCAGATACTCCTTCCCGGCCGCGGCACGAAAGAGCGTGCCCCGCACATGCAGGGCATGATCGACGTCGCTCCTGCTCTTCAGGGCATACAGAAAATACCGGGCATACAGCGGGGTTTCATTGTGCATGGGAAAATCTACCAGGACCAGCCGGATGACGTTCTTCAGCAGCAGGTCCTTCAGGATCGGGTCCAGAAAAGGCTCCACCTGCTGACAGGGGGGGCAGAAGTAGTCCGAATACAGCCGCACCTCGACCGGCCCCGCACCGAAGGCCGGGAACGGGGACTTGCCGCTCCCCGGGGCGGAAGAATCGCCCGCCGTCGCCGGCGCGACGACTGCAAAAACGAGCAGGACGGTAACCAGAATCTTGATGAACCGCATAGCACGCCTCCTTTGCCGTCCTTCTTGGCACAGTTTACCGAATCCGTCAACGGAGGAGTGGACAGGCAGCGCCCGTTACCGGATGGTAATCTCGACCCGCCGGTTTCTCACCTCCGCCACCCCGTCGGGCGTGGGAACCAGTTGGTTCTCCTTTCCGTGGTAGGTGATGTCGATGAGTTTGTCGGCAACCCCCCGGCTCATCAGGAGAGACGCGATTGCCCGGGCGCGCCGCAGCGAAAGGGTCCGATTGAACTCGGCGCTCCCCACCGAATCCGTATGCCCGGATACTGTTATTTCGTATTGATTCCGAGCAGTTATCACGGCGAGGACCTCCCGGATCGTCTCCCGGGACGGGGCCGTCAGCTCGGTTCCCCCGGTATCGAAGTACACCCGGTAGGTCACCGGGGGGTCCGGACGGGCGTCCAGGGCGTCTTTGAACGTCGCCTTCACCTGGCTTGCGTCCAGCACCCGCGGTTCGCTGGGCAGCCGATCGATGCTCGTCACCTCCGTGGCCTGCCACGGCTGGTCGAGTATCTGCGATCCCTTCTGGGTGGCGACCTCGACCCTCCCTACCCTGCCGTCCGCCTCCGGCATTACGACGAACTGCGATTTCGGGGCGCACCCTCCGGCCGCCAGCGCGGCCAGCAGACAGATGCCGCCGATCATCACCCGCTTCAGTTGCCTTCGCATGGGCCCACCTCTCCGCACGATGGCCGGACGCGCCGCCTACTTCTCCTCCGCGTTTTTTTCCCCGCCCCCCCGGAGGACGGCGTTGAGCCTGGCGATATGCTCCTCGGTGAAGTCCCTGAGCCCGCCGTCCTGCTCCGCTATGGCGAGGTAGGTCCCGCGGATGCCGCAGACCGCGGTCTTGGTCTCGAACCGCACCGCCTCCGGTTTGAGCTTCGCGATCAGCCCGGACAGGTAGACCAGCGTACCCCGCTTCAGCCGGTTGACCGTCGAGAGTTTCCGTTCGGCCGGTTCGAACACGAAGTCGGTGAACTGCAGCCGCGAATTGGCGCCGATGGAAAGGACGGCGTCGTCCTTCATGATCACCCCCAGCGCCCCGTCGCGGCCCGTGACGAGCTCGTCCTTCTCCCGGAGCGTGTCGCCGAGCTTCGCCGGGGCCGCTTTCTGCCCCCGCTCGATGTACGCCTCCCCTTTGACCGTTTTCACCACCCCGATCGGCGCCTCGGCCGCCGTCGCTTCACCCGCGGCCAACAGCAGCGCCGCACAGATACCGATGGCAAGGGCTCTCATCTCTCCTCCCGTGGTGCGCGTACTCGCCGACGATCTTCCTTCTCCTCCCCCATTCCGGGATGGTTCTTAAACGACCCGGGGGCGGTTGGCAAGCATTTCTTGCCGGATCGCCCCGGTGCGGGGCGCCCGTGCCTCCGGGCGGAGAAAATACCGCCCCCGCGGTGGCGAACAGCCGGGTGAAGGTGTATACTCACCCCGTGAACCCATCCGCAGAAGGAGGATGACATGCCGAACAGGGCCATCACGGAACGCGCAGCCGGGGCCATCATGGGCGCCTTCATCGGCGACGCCCTCGGGCTCGGTCCGCACTGGTACTACGACCTCGACCAGCTTCGCCGCGACCACGGCGAATGGATCACCGACTACACCGACCCCAAACCCGGCCGCTACCATGCAGGGCTCAGGGCCGGCGAGCTTTCCCAGGCGGGGTTCATCCTCGGGCTGCTCCTCCGCTCGCTCGTCGAGCGCGGCGGCTACGACGAGGCGGATTTTTGCCGGCGGATGGACGAAGAACTCTTCCCGCTGCTCGACGGCACGCCGGTCAACGGACCGGGCGGCTACACGAGCCAGTCGATCCGGGACGCCTGGCGCAGGCGCGTTCAGCAGAAACGCCCCTGGGGTGAGACCGGCGGCAACGCCGACACCACCGAGGCCGGCGAACGAACCCTCGTCCTTGCCGTCCGCTACGCCCTGCACCCGGGCCGGCTCGCCGCAGCCGTGACGGGCAACACCCTGCTCACCCAGAGCGACCCTGCCGTCGTCTCGCAGACCGTTGCCTACTGCGCGGTCCTGGGTCTGCTCGTCCAGGGACACCGCCTCGACGCAGCCATATCGGACAAGCTGATGGCGCTGGTGGGGCGGGGCGAGCTCCCCTTTCACGCCGTCACCCGGGCCGGATTCCTGCCGCCGCTTCCCGGCGATCCCGACCCGCCCCGCGAGGGGCGATTTGCCTCGCCGGATGCCCTGCTCACCCCCTCCTACATGGCGCGGGCCGCGGCAGATCCGGGGATCCGCATCGAACCGGCCTGGAAGGTTTCGCTCGTCTACGGGATGCCCTGCGCCATCTACCACATGCTCCCCGCCGCCTACTACCTCGCCGCCCGCTTCGGCGACGATTTCGAATCGGCCGTGCTCCATGCGATCAACGGCGGCGGCCAGAACCAGGCGCGCGCCATCCTCACCGGCGCCCTCGTCGGCGCCCAGACCGGCATCGCCGGGATTCCGCCGCGGTTCATCGCCGGGCTGCACGATTCGGCGGCACTCGTCGCCCTCGCCGGCCGGCTGGCCGAACAGATCGAAGTCCCGGCGTCATGATCCCGCACCCGGCGGGACGACAGCCGCGGCGGTTCAGCCGGGGCCGTGCCCCCGCCGGATCGGACAGCTCACGGAATGCCACCCGGCGATCCCGCCGAGGACCACGGCCACGTCGCGCCACCCCTCCCGCCTAAGGAGGCTGGCGGCGATCATCGACCTGAGCCCGCTGCCGCAGAAGATGGTGACCCTGCGGTCCCGGGGCACCTCCTCCAGCCGTGCCGGCAATTCGGTCACGTGGATGTGATGGGCGCCGGGGATCAGGCCCGTATGCTCCAGTTCGCCGGTGCCCCGGACGTCGAGGATCCAGCGCTCCCCGCCGGCGTCGAGCTCGGCGCAGAGCGACTGGACCGTGACCGTTGCCACCGCCTCGCTCTCCCGCCCGGCCATGTGCCAGGCGAGCATCCCCCCGGAGAGGCAGCCGGCCACGTCGGTGAACCCGAGGCGCATCAGCGCGCGGCTGACCGGGGCCGGATCGTCGGCATCGTTGACCAGCAGCAGCGGCCGGTCGTCGGGGAGAAACCACCCGGCAAAACTCGGGAGCCCCGCCGCCCAGATGGAGAGGGCGCCCGGGATGTGCGAAGCGCCGAAGGCGAGCACCGTCCGCGTGTCCAGGACGATCGCCTCCCGGCTGAGGCGGGCAAATTCGGCCACGGAACGGGGAGCCGCAACGGTCTCGGGAACGGTCGCCCCGTCGAGGTTGAACCGTTCCATCCTCCGGAAATAGGGGGGACGCTCCAGCTTCGAGGCGACGTGCGCAATGAACGCGCCGCGGTCCTGCCACCGCAGCTTGGGGTTGTGCAGGCGCTCCAGGCCGATCGTGGTCCAGGGCCGCTCGCCGATGCCGCCGGCGCAGACCGAACCGGACCCGTGGGCGGGGCAGACGATCACCCCATCCCCCAGGGGGAGCAGCTTGCCGAACAGGGTGTCGTACAGCTGGCCGGCCAGGGCCGGGGCCTGGTCCATCCCCAGCAGGTCGACCCGCCCCACATCGCCGGCGAACAGGGCATCGCCGGTGAAGACCATCCAGGGGACACCGTCCGGGTCGGCCAGGAGATAGCTGATGCTCCCCGGGGTGTGGCCCGGGCAGTGGATGGCCCGGAGCGTCAGCCGGCCGATCCGCCAGGTCTGGCCGTCGCGGCTCGGGGTCCCGTACCGGTATTCCCACTGGGCGTCGGCATGCCAGATCGCGGCGCCGGTGCGCGCGGCGAGTGCCGCCGACCCCAGGACGAAGTCCTCATGGCGGTGGGTTTCGAAGATGTGCAGCAGCCGGTATCCGCTCGGGCCGGTCTGGGCGAGGTAGACGCCGCAATCGATCCGCGGGTCGATGACCGCAGCCTCGCCGTCGTCGCCGATGAGATAGGAATAGTGGGCAATCCCTTCCGCTTCGATCCGTTTGCAGAGCATCCGCATCCTCCTTTCCCACGGCAGCGGCCTGGTGTAACCTTCGCGGAGAATAGTACCGGATCACGGGACGATTCGCAAAGGAAAAACAGCGCGATTTGCCTTGACACCGGTGGCGACTTGTATCACCCTGGCACCAGGCCCGGCTGGGCTCGCGGGTTGCGCTCCCGGTCACAGAACGATGCGAACAGAAGGAGGTTTCCATGGCTGAGCACAAGGTTGTCGCGGTCGGTTCCCGGGTGCGGGACTTTTCCCTCCCGGACCAGGAGGGAAAGGAGGTGCGGCTCTCCTCCCTGCGGGGGAAAAAAATCCTCCTCTCCTGGCACCCCCTGGCCTGGACGGGGATCTGCTCCCTCCAGATGAAATCCCTCGAAAAGAACCGGCGCGCCTTTGCCCGGCTCGGCGCCGTGGCGCTCGGCCTGAGCGTCGACACGGTCCCCTCGAAGAAGGCCTGGGCCGCCTCGCTGAAGATCAAGGAAACCAGGCTGCTGAGCGACTTCTGGCCCCACGGGAAGATCGCCCGGGCCCTGGGGCTCTTCCGCACGGACGGCGGAATCTCGCAGCGGGCAAACGTCATCCTCGACGAGCAGGGGAAGGTCATCTTTGTCAAGGTCTACCCCCTCAAGGTTCTCCCCCCGATCGACGAGATCCTTGCGGTCCTGCAATCGCCGCCGAAGCGGAAATAGCGGCCAGGGGCGGCGTGATGACCGGAGACGCCGCGGGCCGCAGGGGTGCATGGCCGCTCCACGGCTGGATCGGCCTCGCGCTCGTCGCCCTGTTCTGGATGCTGAACTGGTCGCTTGAGGGGCTCAGGACCCACTGGGGGTTCTTCCCCCTCTGGCTCGGCTACGCCCTTGCCGTCGACGCCGTCGTCTTCCGGCGGAAGGGCAGCTCCCTCCTGACACGGAGCGCGGCCGCCTACGCGGGGCTGTTTCTCCTTTCGGCCCCGGCCTGGTGGCTGTTCGAGCTGATCAACTCCCGGACGCAGAACTGGTTCTATCTCGGCGAGGAGGCCTTCACGACCGTCGAGTACGCGCTCTTCTCCACGCTCAGCTTCTCCACGGTGCTGCCGGCGGTGTTCGGGACCGCCGAGCTTGTGGGGACCCTGCGCCCGCTCGGGAGGATCGGTCCCGGCCCGGTCCTGCGCCCCACGGCGGCCCTGCTGACGGGGATGTTCTGCGCCGGCGGTCTGATGCTCGCCCTGACCCTTCTCTGGCCGGAGATCTTCTTCCCGCTCCTCTGGACGTCCCTGTTCTTCCTGCTGGAGCCGCTGAACGCCCGGCTGGGAAACCGCTCGCTCTTCGCCGAGTTGGCCCGGGGCGACTGGCGGCCGCTCATCGCCCTGGCCGGCGGCTGCCTCGTCTGCGGGTTCTTCTGGGAGCTGTGGAATTTCTATTCCTACCCGAAGTGGGTCTACCGCATTCCCTACGCCGGCTGGCTGCCGCTTTTCGAGATGCCGCTCCTGGGCTACCTCGGATACCTCCCCTTTTCCCTGGAGCTGTTCTCCCTCTACCATCTGGTCGCCGGGCTCCTCTTCCCGGGCCGGAACCGCGGCTATCTGCGACTGCTCGACGACGAAGCCCCGCCGGCGGCCGAGGGGCAGCCGCCCGTTGCGAATCGGCCCACCTTCTGATAGGGTAGCGGCGCAAAAGCGACCGCTGTCGCGCTAACGGGGGATCCTGTCCCGGCGATGCGCCACAGGGATTTATCAGGAGGCTGCCTATGTTCGCCGTCATCATGGCCGGGGGAAAGGGGACGCGGTTCTGGCCCCGGAGCCGGGAGCGGATGCCCAAACACCTGCTCGACATCCTGGGCGAGCGGACGATCCTCCGCGAGACCGTGGACCGGATCAGGCCGCTCGTCCCCGCCGACAGGACCCTGGTCGTCACGGGCCGAAGCCACGCCGCAGAGGTGATCCGCCAGCTCCCCGAGATTCCCCCCGCAAACATCCTGATCGAACCGGTCGGGCGGAACACCGCCCCCTGTATCGGTCTGGCCGCCCTCCACATCCTCAGCCGCGCGCGGGACGAGGTGATGTTGGTCCTCCCCTCGGACCACCGGATCGGCGACGACGCGGCCTTTCGGCGGATCCTGAAGGCGGCCGCGGCAGAGGCGGCGCAGGGCGACCGCCTCGTCACCATCGGCATCCGGCCGACGGGCCCCGAAACGGGGTACGGCTACATCGAGCAGGGCGCGCCCGCCTCGACGCTCGGCAGCGAAGGGGTCTACCGGGTCCGCTCCATCCGGGAGAAGCCGCCCCGGGAGGCGGCGGAGCGGTACCTGGCCCAGGGGGGATTCTCCTGGAACAGCGGGATGTTCGTCTGGAAGGCCGCGACTATCCTGGCGGCGATCGAGCGGTTCCTTCCCGACCTCAATCGGGGGCTGACGCGGATCCGGGAGGCCATCGGCACCGAGCGCGAGGAAGCGGTCGTGGCGGAAACCTACGCGGGGCTTCAGGCGATCTCGATCGACTACGGCGTGATGGAAAAGGCCGGGGATGTCCTGGTCATCCCGGGGGAATTCGGCTGGTCCGACCTGGGAAGCTGGGACGCCCTGTGGGAGGTATCCCCGAAAGATGCGGACGGGAACGCCGTCCGCGGGGAGTTCATCGGCGTCGATACGGCGGACTCGCTGGTCCACAGCCCGGGGAAGGCGGTGGCGCTGATCGGGGTGCGGGACCTGATCGTCGTCGATACCGGAGACGCGCTATTGGTCTGCCGCCGGGGCCGCTCCCAGGACGTCCGGAGGGTCGTGGAGGAGCTCGAGCGGCGCGGCCGCAAGGAGTATCTGTAGCACCGCGTCACCGCAGGCGCTTCGGAGATGTCCGGACGACCCACCCCCCGTTGACGAGGGCCAGGGCGATCTTCTGCTCGTCCGTCTTTCGGTCGTCGAAGGTGATGTTGAGCAGGTTGCGGGCCGGAGCGGTGAAGCGGATCACCCCGTCGATCCCCCTGAGGATAGCACCTATCCTCTCGTTGCCGCCTCAGGCCGTGCAGCCCGGTACGTCGAACTGAAAGGTCCGTTCCGCCGCGGCGAGGGGCGCGGCCGCCGCCAGAATCAGCAGCACCGCGCCGACCAGACCTATGGTTCTTCTTCGCATCATCCCTTTTCCCCTCTCCTGCCGGCAGCATCCCTATTCCCGGGCGGAAGCGCACCGTCCGGATCCGCCCCTTTCCTAGACAAATCCGCGGGGAAAATCCAGTAAAATGTGTGTGCCCCCGGGGCTCCTGCCGGCTTGACAGTGATCGGGCGTTCCTCTATAAGTGGCCAGACGGCCGCCTCAGCGCGGCCGCCGGGACGGTGGGGGTCGGGGAGATCCGCCCTACAGCGGCGTGCCGCAGAGGGAGACAACTGCATGGGAATCGCACTATCGGGCAGGTTCATCCTGGCCTCGGCCTCGCCCCGCCGGATCGAGCTCTTGAAGCTGATGGGGCTCACCTTCGAGGTGCTGCCGAGCGGCATCGACGAGGGGCACCGACACGGAGAGACCCCCCGAGAGCATGCCCTCCGCCTCTCCGAGGAGAAGGCGCTCAGCGTGGCCCGCCTGCACCCCGACGCCTGGGTCCTCGGGGCCGATACGATCGTGATCATCGACCGCGAGGTCCTGGGCAAGCCGGGATCGCCTGCCGAGGCGAAAGAGATGCTCGAACGGTTGAGCGGCCGGGAGCATGAGGTGTACACCGGGTTCAGCATCGCCGGACAAGGCACGGGGATCCTGTTTCGCCAGGTCGTCGAGTCGACGGTCCTGTTCCGGGAGATCGCCCCGGACGAGCTGGCCTGGTACGTCGACTCCGAAGAGCCCTACGACAAGGCGGGCGCTTACGCCGTCCAGGGGATGGGCGCCTTCTTCATCCGGGAGATCCGCGGCTCCTACACGAACGTCATGGGGCTGCCCCTCTGCGAAGTCGTCGATGCCCTGCGGGGCCTCTCCGCGGTCGCCTTTTCCGGAGGCCGGCGATGAGCGTTGCCGAGAACATCCGGTGCGTTCGGGAGCGGATCGCGGCGGCAGCCCTGCGGGCGGGCCGCCCGGCCGCGGCGGTCCGTCTGATGGCCGTGACCAAGACCGTGGACGACGCCCGGATCGGCGAGGCGATTCGGGCCGGGGTGGAGATTATCGGCGAAAACTACGTCCAGGAGGCGAAGCGGAAGATCGAAACGCTGGGTAAATCCTGCCAGTGGCACTTCATCGGCCGTCTCCAGACGAACAAGGCGAAGTACGCGGTTCAGCTGTTCGATATGATCCACTCCGTCGACCGGTGGGAACTGGCCGCGGAGATCAACCGGCGCGCCCGGCTTGCCGGGCGGGTCATGCCGGTCCTGGTCGAGGTCAACCTGGCCGGCGAGGCGACGAAAAGCGGGGTCCCGCCCGCGGACGCTGCCGCCCTGGTCCGCAGTGCGGCTGCGCTGGAGAATCTGGCTGTCCGCGGGCTGATGACGATGCCCCCCTTCGGCGCAGATCCGGAGGAGGCGCGGCCCTACTTCCGGACTCTCCGGGAGCTCCGGGATCGGCTGGCGGCCGAAGCGATCCCCCGGGCGGAGCTGCGGGAGCTGTCGATGGGGATGAGCGGCGACTACGCGGTTGCCGTCGAGGAGGGGGCGACGATCGTCCGGGTCGGCCGGGCGATCTTCGGAGAACGTCACTGAAGGAGAACGCGGCGATGAACAAGTCAGCATTGTACAAACTGAGCTACGGCCTGTACGTGATCACCTCCCGCAAGGAGGGAAGGTTCAACGGACAGATCGCCAACACAGTCTTCCAGGTGACCTCCGATCCGCCCACCCTGGCGGTAAGCATCAACAAGAGCAACTACACCTTCGAGTGCATCAGCTCCTGCCGGCAGTTCGTCGTCTCCATCCTGGCCGAGACGGCCCCGATGCCGATGATCGGCACGTTCGGGTTCAAGTGCGGGCGGAACTTCGACAAGCTCGACGGCATCGCAGTCCGGACCGGCATCACCGGCCTCCCGATCGTCATCGACCATTGCGCCGCCTTCATCGAGGCGGAGGTGACACACGAGTTCGACTGCGGGACCCACACGATCTTTCTGGGGCGCATCCTGGATGCCGGCATCCTCGACCCCGCCGCGGAGCCGATGACCTATGCGTACTACCACAAGGTGAAGGGCGGCAAAGCCCCGAAGAGCGCCCCCACCTACCAGGCGCCTGCGCCGCAGCCCCCGGGGCCCGCCGCGCAGGCGCCGCGGTACGTCTGCTCGGTCTGCGGCTACGTCTACGACCCGGCGCTCGGCGATCCGGAGGGGAAGATCAACCCGGGCACTTCCTTCGCGGAGCTCCCGGCCGACTGGGTCTGCCCCGTCTGCGGGGCGGGGAAGGACAGATTCACGCCGGAGGGTTGAGCGGCGGCGTCATGCCTTTGCCAGGATGCCGCGCCACCGGCGGCGCAGGCGCAGCGAATTGCTGACCACGGAGACGGAACTGAGCGCCATGGCCGCGGCGGCGAACTCCGGGTTGAGCAGGACGCCCCAGAAGGGGTATAAGACGCCGGCGGCAATCGGGATTCCGATGACGTTGTAGATGAACGCCCAGAAGAGGTTCTGGCGGATCGTCCGCATCGTCTCGAAGGAGAGGCGAATCGCCCGCGGCACGGCCGTCAGGTCGTCCTGCATCAGTGTGATGTCCGAGGCCTCGATCGCCACGTCCGTCCCCGCGCCGATGGCGATTCCGATGTCGGCGGCGCTCAGCGCCGGGGCGTCGTTGATCCCGTCCCCTACCATCGCCACGACTTCTCCCCCCGCGCGGAGGCGGCGGATCTCCTCGGCCTTGTCCCCCGGCAGGACCTCTGCCAGGACCCGTTCGATCCCCAGGGCCGCGCCCATCGCCCGGGCGGTGGAGGCATTGTCCCCGGTAATCATGGCGACCTTCAGCCCCATCCCCTTCAGGCTGGCGATTGCCGCCTTTGCCGAGGGCTTCGGGAGGTCGGAGAACCCCATCAGGCCGACCGCTCGCCCCGCCCGGGCCACGAAGACGACCGTTCTCCCCTCCGCGGCAAGCCGGGCCGCATCCCCGGCGAGGGGGGCGATCGCCACCCCCTCCCCCTCCAGGAACCGGGCGTTGCCCAGCAGGCATGGTTGCCCACCGATCAGCGCTTTTGCCCCGAGACCCGAGACGGCCGCAAACTGCTCCGCCGGTTCGGCCCGCATCCCCTCCTGTTCGCCCCTCGCCAGCACGGCCCGGGCAAGCGGGTGCTCGGATACGGCTTCGATCGCCAGGGCGACCCGGAGGACCTCGGCGGCGGTGCTGTCCGCGGCGGGGACGATGTCCGTGACCTCAGGTTCGCCGCGGGTGAGGGTCCCGGTCTTGTCGAACACCACGGTCCGCAGGCGGTAGGCGTTCTCGAGGCTCTCCCCTCCCTTGATCAGGATTCCGCTTTCGGCGCCCAGCCCCGTCCCCACCATCACCGCCGTGGGGGTCGCCAGCCCCAGCGCGCAGGGGCAGGCGATGACCAGCACCGAGACGAAGTTGAGCAGCGCCCGGCTGAAGACCGGATCGTCAACGGCGAACTGCCAGACGGCGAAGGTGATCAGGCCGATCGCGAACACGGCCGGGACGAAGATCGAGGCGACCTTGTCGGCGAGACGCTGGATCGGGGCCTTGGACCCCTGCGCCTCCTCGACGAGCCGGATGATCTGGGCAAGGGCGGTCTCGGCGCCGACCCGGGTCGCCCGAAAGGTGAAGCTTCCGGTCCGGTTGAGCGTCGCGGCGAACACCTCCGCCCCCGCCTCCTTGACCACCGGCATGCTCTCGCCGGTCAGCATCGACTCGTCCACGGTCGAGTGGCCCGCCACGACAACGCCGTCCGTGGGGATCTTCTCACCGGGGCGGACGATGATCGTATCCCCCGTGAGGACCCCCTCGATCGGGATGTCCTTCTCCACCCCCTCCCGGATGACCCGCGCCGTCTTGGGCTTCAGCCCCATCAGCCGCTGGATAGCCTGCGAGGTGCGCCCCTTGGCCTTGGCCTCGAGGAGCCGCCCGAGGATGATCAGGGTGACGATGAAGGCCGCCCCGTCGTAGTAGACGTGGGGCGCGATCTCCGCTCCGGCGAACAGCTGCGGGAAGAAGGTCGCCAGGGCTGAGTACAGGTAGGCGGCAAGGGCCCCCACGGCGACCAGGGTGTTCATGTCGGTGGTCCCCTGGCGGGCCGCCTTCACGGCGCCGATGAAGAACCGGCTCCCGACCCAGAAGACGACCGGACCGGTCAGGAAGAACAGGGCGATCAGGAGCGGCCCATGGGGGATCGCGTCGAGAAAGGGAAACCAGTGCCGCATCGACCCGATGAAGATGATCGTGCTCAGGACGATCCCCACCCCGAAGCGGTACGTGAGATCCTTCAACTCCCGCTCGCGGGCCGCGGCGATCGGGTCTTCCCGCGCGTCGTCGGGAACCCCCAGGAATTCATAGCCCTGATCCTCGACGGTCTGGCGGAGCGCCTCCAGACCGGCCCACTGCTCGCCGTGCACGACGGTCGCGCGGGCCGTCGCCAGGTTGACGGCAACGCCCGTCACCCCGGCGAGCTCGCCCAGGGCCCGCTCCACGCGGCGCACGCAGGCGGCGCAGGTCATCCCCCCGACGGAAACGGTCGTCTTCTGCATCTTCTCAGTCGACAACGTCGAACCCCGCTTTCGCGATCCGCTCCCGGACGAGGTTCCGGTCGACGGGTTTCTCTTCCGTAAAGGTGGCCTCTCCCGCGGCCAGGTCCACGCGGACGTCCTTGATCCCCTCGACACTGCCGAGCGCCTTGGTTACGGCCATGACACAATGCTGGCAGGACATGCCTCTGATCTTTATCGTCGTCATACGTACTCCTTTCCTTGCGACCGGGGCATTCCTCCGCCCCATCGTCGACCTGTTAAACCTATCCATCCTTTTGCGAAAGTCAATCGGCCCGAAGCAGAATTTCGGTCCTCCAGCCGGGGCGGCGGGTAGGGATGTCCTAAACGAGAACGTCAGCCAACTACCGCGATATCGCCAATATTTTGACTATCGCCCTCCGCAGCCGCTCAGGCCCTCCCGGCAGGACCCGCCCCGTCTACGGCCTGCCTTTTGCAACCATCCGGAGATACAACACTTCTCGCTGCTTTCCCTCCGGTTCGTACCGCAGCGAGCCCTGGCACGAATATTGAAGCCTTACCGTGGGGTTCAGCGATCATCCCCCTGGAGAGAGACATGCCCGAACTGAAATCCTCCCCGTCCGTAGGGAGGACCGTCATTGCCGTGACAGCCCTCACCGTGCTCGGGTTCGCGGGCAACTGGTTCAGCCTGCCCGTTGGGTACAGCGTCAGCTTCGTCTTCGGGAGCATCTTCACCATCATTGCCGTGCGACTCTTCGGCATCGGGTGGGGGGTTGGTTCCGCCGTCGTTGCCTCCAGCTGCACCTATCTCCTCTGGAACCATCCCTACGCCATCATCGTCTTCGCCGCGGAGATCGCCTGGATCGGGTTGGCGCTGCGGGCGGGAAAGCGGAACATCCTGATCATCGATGCGCTGTTCTGGCTGATGGCGGCCCCGCCGCTCGTGTATCTGTTCTTCGCCGGCATCATGCAGCTCGGCATCCAGAATGCGCTGCTAATCTTCCTGAAGCAGCTCCTGAACGGCATATTCAACGCCCTGATCGCCAGCATCCTCCTGTCGCACGCGCCCCTCCGGCGCTGGCTGAAACTCGACCGGACGCCGCTGCTGGTCCCCTATTCTGCCGTCATCCTGCATGTGACGACGGCCGTGTTCCTGATCCCGGCTCTCGGCCTGCTTCTGCTGGCAAACAACCGCGAAATCGACGCGCGTCATGAGATCGCCCTGCACATGGTCGACGACGGGGCGCAGGAAATCAGCTCCGTCATTGCGCGGTGGCTCACAGAGCATAGTTCGCTGCTGCGTGCGGCGGTGGAGCATGCCGAAGCAGGCCCCCTCAGCCCCTTGCCGGAGCTGCGGCATATCCTGCGCATAGATCAAGATTTTCGGAGCCTGTACGTAGTCGATCGAACCGGGGCCGCCATAACCTCCCATCCGTCCGCGAACAGGGCCGAGGAATTCGCCGCCGGACTGAATCTGGCCGACCGCCGACGCCTCCGGCAGCTGCGGGAGACCCTGCGGCCGGTCGTTTCAGACGTCATTACGAAACAGAGCGGCACCTTGACCGGAATGGTAACGATCAGCGTCCCCGTGCTACGGGACAAGGCGTTCACCGGGTTCGGCCTCGGCGTCGTCACGCTGGATAGGATACAATCCCTCATCGCCGATCTGGCGAAGCACGGCGAAGTGAGCGCCACCATCCTGGACAGCCAAGGAACCGTCGTCGCCAGCACCGACCCGCGGAAGCAGCCGCTTCGCAGGCTCCCGGTCGTGCAGACCCGGGAAGCGCGGACCCCCCTCCCCGGGATACTGCTGCGCGTTCCCGATGCGCGCCAGAACGTCAGCATCATGGACGCCTGGAAGGATGCCTTCTACTACAAGAAGACCTCGATCGCCGGGAGCGACTGGACGCTGCTGGTGGAATACCCCCTCGTTCCGCTCCAGCAGTACTTCTGCCAGACGACGATCAAGAACCTGAGCGCGGTGGCACTGCTGCTCGTGGCGGTGCTGTTCCTCTCGGTAGTGCTGAGCAAGAAGATGGCAGAATCCGCCGTCCTCCTGGCGGACATTTCACGGCACCTTCCGGAAAGCAGCGAGCGCCACGTGCCGACCCGGTGGCCCGAAACCCGCATCGCCGAGATGGCGACACTCACCGACCACTTCCGGCAGATGGGGGAGGCCCTGGACCGCAGGATCGCTGAGGCGCGGGACGCCAACCTGCTCCTGGAGAATCGCATCAGCGAACGGACCGAGCAGCTGCATCGGCTGAACGAACGCTACACCGCGGCGATCGAATCGGCCCAGCTGGGCGTCTGGGAATGGGACGCGCGCCGGGACATCCTCATCTGGGACGAGCAGATGTTCCGGCTGTACGCGATCGTCGAGAACGAATTCAGCGGCTCCTACGACGCCTGGCTCAAGCGCATCCACCCCGGCGACGCCGCGCGCGTGCGCGAGGAGATTCAGCAGACGCTGCGCAGCGACAAAACCTTGGACACGCAGTTCCGGATCCTCTGGCCGACCGGCGAGGTGCACCACATCAAGGCCTATGCCCTGATCACCTGCGACGCCGACGGCACGCCCCTGCGCCTCACCGGGATCAACTACGACATCACCGCGCGGGTGAGGCTGGAGGAGCTCGTCCGCACACGAATGGAGCTGCTCGACTTCGCCGCGACCCATACCCTCGGGGAGTTGATCCAGAAGACGCTGGACAAGGTGGAAGAGCTGGTGAGCAGCCCCGTCAGCTTCTACCACTTCGTCGAGCCCGACCAGAAGACGCTTTCCCTCCAGGGCTGGTCCACGCGGACGATGGCCGAATTCTGCACCGCCGTGGGCAAGGGAACCCACTACCCCGTCGAACAGGCTGGGGTATGGGTCGACTGCGTGCACCAGCGAAGGCCCGTCATCCACAACGATTACCCCGCGCTCCCCCACCGGAAAGGGCTCCCCCCAGGGCATCCCCCGGTGATCCGCGAGCTGGTCGTGCCGATCCTGCGCGCCGACCGCATCGTGGCCATCCTCGGCGTCGGGAACAAACCGTCCGATTACACGGCGGACGACGCAGAGATCGTCGCCTACCTGGCGGATGTGGCGTGGGAGATCACCGAACGCAAGCGTGCGGACGAATCGCTGAACGAGGAGCGCCGACGCCTGGCCGCCATCATCAGGGGGACGAACGTCGGCACCTGGGAATGGAACGTCCAGACCGGCGAAACGGTGTTCAACGAGCGGTGGGCGGAGATCATCGGCTACACGCTGGCGGAGCTGGGCCCCCTTTCGATCGAGACCTGGACGCGCCACTGTCACCCTGAAGACATCGCCGCAAGCGGCGCATTGCTGGAGCGCCATTTTGCCGGTGAACTGGACTCTTACGAGTTCGAATGCCGGATGCGGCACAAGGACGGACGATGGGTCTGGATACTGGACCGCGGACGCGTGACGAGTTGGACCGCCGACGGCAAGCCCCTGCTGATGTCGGGAACCCACCAGGACATCACAGCGCGCAAACAGGGGGAGGAGAAGCTCAGACAGAGCGAAGAATCGCTTCAGGTCGAACGGGACAATCTTGCGGCCCTGTTCGCCTCGTCTCCGATCGGCATGCTGCTGCTCGACGGGGACCTGACGATCACGGATGCAAACGCCGCCGTCGCGACGATGGTCGGCAGACCGCCCGACGAGATCATCCGTCGCCGCGGCGGCCACGGTCTGGGGTGCATACACAGCACCGAGCACCCCGGGGGCTGCGGGCACTCTCCGGCGTGCCCGTTGTGTCCCCTGCGTCAGGTGCTGACGGGAATTCTGTCGACCGGCAGTTCCATCCGCGGGGCGGAGATTCAAGTCACCCTTGCCGGCGGCGGCCGCGAGCAGAGCCCCTGGCTGCGGGTAAGCGCCGAACGCGTCCTGGTCAATCACCGCACGCACATCATCGTCGTGCTCGACAACATCACCGACCGCAAGCAGGCCGAACAGGAGCTGCGCAGGATGAACAGCGCCCTGGAGGCCCAGACCCGCATCGCCAACGAGCTGGCCGCCAAGGCGCAGGAGGCCAGCATCGCCAAGAGCGAGTTCTTGGCCAACATGAGCCATGAAATCCGCACGCCCATGAACGGGGTGATCGGGATGACCGGTCTGCTGCTCGACACCGGGCTGACCGAGGAGCAGCGCCATTTTGCGGAGACGGTGCAGACCAGCGGTGAATGGCTCCTCAGGGTAGTCAACGACATCCTCGATTTTTCCAAGATCGAGGCCGGCAAGCTCGACCTGGAGATCATGGATTTCGATCTCCAGACCCTCCTGGAGGACTTCGCGGCGGGACTGGCCCTGCGCGCCCAGGACAAGGGGTTGGAGCTGTTCTGTCTCGCCGACCCCGGAGTCCCAATGCTGCTCCGGGGAGACCCGGGGCGGCTGCGCCAAATTCTCACCAACCTGGCGGGCAATGCCGTCAAGTTCACCCCCGCCGGGGAGGTGACGATCCGCGTCGCCACGGAATCGGAAACCGACCGAGAGGTCCTCCTGCGCTTCTCCGTGCGCGACACCGGCATCGGCATTCCCCGGGACAAGATCGATCTGCTCTTCGAAAAGTTCACCCAGGCCGACGCGTCCACGACCCGAAAGTACGGCGGCACTGGACTGGGGCTGGCCATATCGAAGCAACTTGCCGAACTAATGGGCGGTGCCGTCGGGGCCGTCAGCGAAGAGGGCAAGGGGTCAGAGTTCTGGTTCACGGTGCGCCTGGCCAAACAGACGCCGGCCGCGCCGCGGGAGATCGGCCCGCCGGCAAACCTCCGCGGGGTGCGGGTACTGATCGTGGACGACAATATCACCAGCCGTGAGATCCTGGCCGCACATACCCTTTCCTGGGGGATGCGGGTCGCCGAGACGGCCGACGGCCCCGCAGCCCTCCAGACCCTGGGGCGGGCGGTCGCCGAGGGCGACCCCTTCTCGATCGCCATCATCGACATGCAGATGCCCGACATGGACGGCAAGACGCTCGGTGCGGCCATTCGCGATGACCGGCGACTGTCCGGCACCCGGATGGTGATGCTCACCTCCCTCGGGACGCGGGGCGATGCCCGCCAATTCGAGGAGATCGGTTTCGCGGCCTACCTCAACAAGCCGACCCGCCAGGGAGAGCTCAAGACCGTGCTGTCCCTGGTGCTGGCCGATCAGGAAACCGCGCAGTTGAAAGAGCGGAACATCTTGACGCGCCACTCGGCGCGCGAACTGATGAATCGGTTCGCCGGGAGCAGGACGCGCATCCTGCTGGCTGAAGACAACATCACCAATCAGCAGGTGGCCCTCGGGATTCTCAAGAATCTGGGGCTGAGGGCCGATGCCGTGGCTGACGGCGCAGAAGCGGTCAAGGCCCTGGAAACGATCCCCTACGACCTGGTGATCATGGACGTGCAGATGCCCGTGATGGACGGCCTGGAGGCAACCCGTCGGATCCGGGACCCGCAATCGGGTGTGCGCAACCACGCCATTCCCATCCTCGCCATGACAGCCCATGCCATGCAGGGCGACCGGGAAAAATATCTGCAGGCGGGGATGAACGACTACATCGCCAAACCGGTGAATCCACAGGCCCTGGCCGCCGCACTGGAGAGATGGCTGCCGAACCGGCAGGCGGCGGACCCGACGGCGGGGGAACGAAGGCCGACGGTACAGCAGGCCGCCCCCCCCCCCGCCCCGCTTCCGGTTTGGGACAGGCTGTGCATGCTGGACCGCATGCTGGGCGACGAAGAGCTGGCGCGGGAGATCCTGGAGTGCTTCCTTGCGGACATCCCGGACCAGCTCGGATCGCTCCGGAAGTCGCTGGAATCCGGCGACGCCTCCGCCGCGGAACGTCAGGCCCACGCCATAAAAGGTGCGGCGGCCAACGTCGGGGGAGAACGCCTGCGGCAGACGGCCCTCGCCATCGAAACGGCCGCCGGCGCCGGCAACCTGACGGCCGCCCGCGCCGGCATCGCCGAGCTGGAGCGGCAGTTTTTTCTGCTGCGGGAGACGCTGTACCACGACGGAGCGGTGGATGCCCGGGAGACCGGGAACGAAAGGAGCGCGCGGTGAAAATCCTGATCGCAGAAGACGACGCCACTTCGCGTGCCCTTCTGACTGCCGTGCTGAAGAAAAGCGGGCATGACGTGGTGGAAACGCGGACCGGTACGGAGGCCTGGGAGGTGCTGCGGAGTCCCGCCCCCCCCCGCCTCGCCATCCTCGACTGGATGATGCCCGACATGGACGGCCTGGAGGTGATCCGCAGGGTCCGCGCCCTGCACGCAGAGCAGACCGCAAACGCCACCGCACCGGCTGCGGCGGTACGCGTCTACCTCATCCTCCTGACCACGAAGACGGACAAGGCCGACATCGTCGCCGGCCTCAACGCGGGCGCCGACGACTACCTGGGCAAGCCCTACCATCAGGGCGAACTCAACGCACGCGTCGAGTGCGGCCGGCGCATGGTCGAGATGAAGGACGCGCTGGATGCGAAGGTCGAGGAACTGCGCCGGGCGCTCGATCAGATCAAGACGCTGCGCGGCATCCTGCCGATCTGCGCGCACTGCAAGAAGATTCGTGACGATGCCGGATACTGGAATCAGCTGGAGACGTTCATCCGCGACCGCTCGGAGGCCGAATTCAGCCACGGCATCTGTCCCGAATGTGTGCGCACGCTCTATCCCCAGCTGGGGGAAAAGAAGACAAGGAACGGGCCGTGACCGGTGCCGGAGGGGATGCGCCGGCCCGGGGAGAAGGCTCCGGCCGACGCGGGAGAGCCGGGGAGTGCAAACGACGGACTTACGAGAATCGGGATGACGGCGCCGCTTCCGCGGCGTCCCGATCCCGGCCACGATGAAGGAGCGATGATCCATGGCGACTGAAGAGGAGACCCGCCTGCTGTCGACGGACGAGGTGAATCAGCTGCTGGACACCTGGTATCCCGAGGGGGCTGTGGAAAAGGTCAAGGTTCTGATCGTCGAGGACGACCAGGCGACCAGGCTGCTGTACAACCGAGGTCTGTTCGATCAGGTCTTCGACAAGAAACTGACCCCCTCCGGCAGGGAGGCCCTGCGCCTGTATGACGACTGGCATCCCGATATCGTCTTGCTCGACATTTTTCTGTCGGAAATGACCGGTTACCAGGTGTTGAAGGAGATACGGACCACCCTGAGCGACCGGAAGACGGTCATCGTGATGGCGACCTCGCTGTCCGGCCGTGACGACGTCCTGTCCTGCATAAAGCTCGGCGCCGACGGCTACATCACCAAACCCTTTCCCTGCGGGGAAATCGGGGCGAAGATCCTGGGCTACTATGCAAAGCGGGAACCGGACCGGGCGAAAACGGCAACCGCGCTCTGCACGGTGATCGCAAAACAGACCCGCCTTCAATCGCTGCGGAAGAGTTGAAAACCACGCCAAGCGCGCCCCTCATGCGGCCGCCGCTGCTTCGCGCGCGGCAGGGCAGGCGGAGCGGGTGCGCGCAGGGAATGCCGCATCCGCCCCCCCGAGCTGCGCTAAAATCCAATTTATCCAATATGATCTGCCGACGGCACCCAGATTAATTGCTTGACAGGAACCGAGGGACCGGGTATTTTGCTGCATTCGCACCGGCCGGTCCGGGGCGCAAAGACACAGCCGGCAGGGTGCATACCGGCAGGAATCACCCGGTCGGGGAATCCACCGTCCCCGCCGTCCCATGATGAAGGCCATGATCGATTTTCTGCTGAAAAACAGGCCGCGCAGCAGGTCGCTCATCATCGCCCTGCTCGTCCTTGCCGCCCTGCTTCCCCTCTGGTGGCAGGCCGGTTTCTGGTACCGGGAGCGCCTCCTGAAGGACGTGCGCGTCCGGGTCACCGAAACCGCTGCCGTCCACGCCGACCTGCTCGGCGCCCAGCTCAACCAGCGCCTCCTGATCCTCAAAGGGCTCAAGGCCTTCGCGGAGATGCACATCAACTCCAACACGGAGATCGAGCGGGTGAAATTCGCCCCCTTCGCCGCGGGCCTCGTAAGCGGAGTGGCGGGTCTGCGCACCGCGGCCATCGCCCCGGGAGGAACGGTGCTGTTCCTCTACCCCGCCGAGGGGAACGAGGGCCAGCTCGGACATGATCTCATCCGGGACCGGCGCGCCCCGGTCCGTGCCGACGTCCAGCGCGCCATCCGCACGCGGCGGATCGTCCTGAGCGGCCCCTACGCGCTCCGCCCGAAGGTGCTGCAGCTCGTGGCGCGTCAGGCCGTCTACAGCGGCGAAACCGCCTTCTGGGGTCTCGTCGCGGCCGAGTACGACATCGCTCCGCTTTTTGCGGAGGCCGCCCTCGATCCCCCCCCGGCCGGCCTGCAGGTGCTCCTCCAGGACCGCGCCAACTATGTCCTGATCGGGGAAAAGAGCGTCCTCGAGGGAAACCCCGTGACGGCCAAAGTCGATCTCCCCGACGGCGCCTGGAAGCTTTCCGTCCTGCCCGCCGGGGGATGGGACGCCGCCGTCGGCGCGGAGCTCCTCCGGTTTCAGGGAGCGGGGCTTGCCCTCGCCCTCCTGCTGACGATCCTGGTCTACCTCCTCACCAGCTACCGGGCAAACCTGACGATGACCGTCAAGGAGCGGACCGGCGAACTCCAGCGTTCACTCACGAACCTGCGCGAGGAAGACGAGGCCCTGAACCGGTCGCTGGGCACGCTCCGGCGGGCGATGGCGGCGATGCTCGAGGTCCTGGCGCGGTCGGTGGAGATGAAAGATTCCTATGCAACGGGGCATCAACGGCGTGTTGCGGACCTGGCGCGGACGATCGCGATGGAGATGGGGCACCCGGAGGAGATGATCGACGGGATCCGGATGGCGGGTGTCGTGCACGACATCGGGAAACTCCGTCTGCCCTCGGAGATCCTGAACAAACCGGCGCGCCTCACCGAGGCGGAGTACGGGCAGGTGAAGAAGCACCCCCAGGAGGGGTACGATATCCTGAAGGACGTCACCTTCCCCTGGCCGATCGCCCGGATCGTGTGGCAGCACCATGAACGCCTCGACGGGTCGGGCTATCCGCTTGGCCTTGCGGGAGAGGCGATCGTGCCGGAGGCGCGGATACTGGCGGTGGCGGACGTGGTGGAGACGATGGCGTCGCACCGCGCCTACCGGCCGGCGCCCGGCCTGGAGAAGGCCCTGGAGGAGATAAGCGCGCAGCGCGGCGTCCTGTACGATCCCGCCGTGGTCGACGCCTGCATCCGCATCTTCAGAGAAAAGGACTTCCGCCTGGCATGAGAACGATGCGCTCCGGGAGAAAGGGAACGTCATGCTGATCCGCTGCTGGGGCGCGCGGGGCTCCGTTCCGGTTTCGGGCAAGCAGTATCTGCACTACGGCGGCGACACCACCTGCATCGAGCTGCGCACCAAGGACGACAACGTCATCATCATCGACGCCGGTTCAGGCGCCCGGAGACTGGGAAAGCGGCTGATCGCCGAGGGCCGCAGCGTCTTTTCGATGCTGTTCACCCATTCCCACTGGGACCACATCATGGGCTTTCCCTTCTTCAAACCCGTCTACCAGTCCGACACCCGGATCGCCCTGTTCGGCTGCCCCTTTGTGCGGGACTCGGTGAAGGCGCTCATTTCGCCCATCATGACCCCGCCCAATTTCCCCGTTTGTTTCGACGACATCACGGCGGACATCCGCTACGAGGAGACCTGCACCGACACCTTCACGATCGGGGGAATGACCGTCACCCCCATCCCGATCAGCCACCCCAACCAGGGGCTGGGGTATCGGTTCGAGGAGGACGGGAAGTCCTTTGTCTTTCTGACCGACAACGAGCTGACGTACCGGCATCCGGGGGGACTCGCCTACGAGGACTACCGTACCTTCGCGTCGGGTGCGGACCTCCTCGTCCACGACGCCGAATACCTCCCCGGCGAGTACCGGCAGACCCGCAGCTGGGGCCATTCCGTGTACACCGACGCCCTGAACCTGGCGCTCGACGCGGGGGTCGCCCGTCTCGGCCTGTTCCACCACAACCAGGACCGAGCGGACCGGGACGTGGATGGGATGGTGGAGGAGTGCCGCACCGCCGCCGGCCGGAAGCTCGACTGCTTCGCTCTGGGCCAGGACATGGAGATCGCCCTGTAGCCATACGAAACAACCTAATAAGGAGATGTACCGATGGACGGAGAAAAAAGAGAATTGAGAACTGACGGATGCTGTTCCCGCCGGACGGCGATTGCGGTTGTGATGCAGGCCCTGTTTCTGCCGCTTGTCTTCCCCTTCCCCGCCGCGGCCAGTGCGCCCGACGAGGTGGCGCTCAGCTACGACGCGGCCAAACGCACCCTGGAGGTGAAGATCACCCACCCATCCAAATCGCCCCAGCGGCATTACATCGAAAAGGTCGAGGTCGCGAAGAACGGCTCCTTCGTCACCCAGGGCGAATACAAGGAGCAGCCCGCCCAGGCGACGTATTCCTACACCTACCCCGTCACGGCCGCCCCCGGCGACGTCCTCGAGGCCAAGGCGATCTGCAGTATCCTGGGCTCGAAGACCGGGAAGCTGACGGTACGGTAGATGCCATGTCCCTCTTCCTCGTCCATGCCGTTCTGATGGGGGCGGGGTTTCTGCTGACCGCCTCCGCGCTCATCGTCGCGATGACACAGCGGCGAAAGCGATGGTGGCTGCGGGCGCACCGTGCCTGCGGGCTTGCCGGGGCGTCGGCGATGCTCCTGGGGAGCGCGGCGGCCGTGGCCGCTGTCGCCGCACTGCCCAAACCGCACCACTTCGCCTCGCCGCACACCTGGGTCGGCGCTCTCACGATCGCGCTCGTCGCGGCCGCGGCGGCGCTCGGGCTCCTGCAGCTCAGGGTCCCGGCGAAGGCGGCCCGATTCCGCACCGTCCACCGCCTCGCCGGCCGGCTCGCCAACCTCTCCGCCCCGCTCGCCATCCTGATGGGCCTGGTCGCGGCGGAGCTCATCTGAGAGCGCCGGCCGTGTTTCTGCCCGCCACTCCCGAAGAACTTCGCACGCTCGGCTGGGCAGGCCTCGACGTCATCCTGGTCACCGGGGACAGCTACATCGACAGCCCCTTCGTGGGCGTCTCCCTCATCGGGCACTGGCTCGTGCAGGCAGGGTACCGCGTGGGGGTCATCAGCCAGCCCGACCTCGATTCCTCAGCCGACATCGGCCGTCTCGGCGAACCTGCCCTCTTCTGGGGAGTGACCGGCGGGTGCATCGATTCGCTGATCGCCAATCGCACCGCCGCGGGAAAGCGCCGGCGGGAGGACGACTACACGGCCGGCGGGATCAACTGCCGCCGCCCCGACCGGGCGGTGATCGCCTACGCCAACCTGATCCGGCACCACTTCAAGGCGACCGCACCGATCGTCCTGGGGGGCGTCGAGGCGAGTCTGCGACGGATCGCCCACTACGACGCCTGGTCGAACCGGGTCCGCCGTTCCGTCCTGATCGACGCCAAGGCCGACCTGCTCGTGTACGGGATGGGGGAGCGGACCGTCCTGGAGCTCGCCGAACGCCTCCGGGACAGGCTGCCCGTCACGGAGGTGCGGGGGGTCTGCTATGCCGCGACGGAGCCGAAACCGGGGACGGTGGAGCTCGCCTCATATACAGCGGCCGCCGGCGATCCGGCGGCCTTCCGGGAGATGTTCCTCGCCTTTGCCCGGAACCAGGATCCCCTGACGGGCCAGGGGCTCTCCCAGCGGCAGGATACCCGCTGGCTGATCCACAACCCGCCGCAATTGCCGCTCACCGAACCGGAGATGGACGCCGTCTACGGGATGGATTTCGAACGCGCGCTCCACCCCCGCGACCGCCGCCGGGGGCCGGCCCGGGCCGTCGAGACGATCCGCTTCGCCATCCCCACCCACCGGGGATGCTACGGCGAGTGCAGCTTCTGCGCGATCGCCGTCCACGAGGGACGCACCGTCAGCTCCCGGAGCGAGGAGTCGATCCTCCATGAGGCAGAACTGATCGCCGGCCTGCCCGATTTCAAGGGGTACATCCTCGACGTGGGCGGGCCGACGGCGAACATGTACGGGTTCGAATGCGCCAAGAAGCTCCGCCGGGGGGCCTGCCTCGATCGTCGGTGTCTGTACCCGAGCGTCTGCGAATCGCTCCGGCCGGACCATGACCGCCAGCGCCGCCTGCTCGCCAAACTCCGCCGGACTCCCGGCGTCAAGCAGGCGATCGTCGCCTCGGGGATCCGTCCCGACCTGGTGCTCGCCGACAGGAAGCAGGGAATCCCCTATCTCCGCGACGTGGTCCGTCATCACACCTCCGGCCAGATGAAGATCGCCCCCGAACATTCGGAGGAGCGGGTCCTCAGGTGTATGGGAAAGCCGAGCCGGGAGAGCCTTCTGCCGTTCTGCGAACACTTCCGCCGCCTCACCGCCGAAGCGGGCAAGGAGCAGTTTCTCACCTACTACCTGATCGCGGCCCATCCGGGCTGCACCGAGGCGGACATGGAGCAGTTGCGACGGTTCGCCGCCCGGGACCTTTCGATCCGCCCCGAACAGGTCCAGCTGTTCACGCCGGCCCCCTCCACCCTTGCGACGCTGATGTACCACACCGAACGGGACCCCTTCTCGGGCAGGCCGCTGTTCGTCGAGAAAACGGCCGCGGGCCGCGAGCGGCAGAAGAACATTCTGGTTGCGAAAGCGGGGCGTTTCAGGTATGAAATGGCCGTATCTCACCAAACGCAGAAGGAGGTCAGGCCATGGGCAAGGACAAAGACGTCAAGAAAGAAGCCAAGAAGAAACCTTCCAAAACGTTGAAAGAGAAGAAAGAGGCCAAGCGGGCGAAGAAGGCCGGCAAGAGCGGAGAGATGTGAGTTCTCCCGCGGCGGGACGCCTGCCGCGGCCGCTCGTCGATTGCCACGTCCACCTCTTTCCGGACCGGCTGTTCGACGCGATCTGGCGGCAGTTCGTCACGGACTACGGCTGGAAGGTCCTCCATCAGCTCTACTGGCGCGAGTGCCTTGCCCACCTCCGCGAGCGCGGGGTGGGAACCGTGGTCTATTCCAATTACGCCCACCGCAGCGGGATCGCCCGGGGTCTCAACGACTGGAACCTGGGGGTCCTCGCCGCAGACCCTTCGCTGTTCTGCTTCGCCGCCTTTCACCCCGACGACGAGGACTGCCTCGCCATGGCGGAGGAGCTCCTCACCCACCCCCGGATCCTCGGGTTCAAACTGCAGCTCCTCGTCCAGCGCTTCCCGCCCGACGACCCGCGGCTGTACCCCCTGTACGAACTGGTGATGGCCAAGGGCAAACGGCTGCTGCTCCACGTGGGCACCGGGCCCGTGGGGAACGAGTTCGTGGGCGTCCTCCCCTTCCGGCGGCTCCTCGCCCGCTACCCCGACCTCCCCGCGATCGTCGCCCACATGGGGGCCCTCGAGTACGGGGCCTTCGGCGATCTTCTGCCCGACCACCCCAACCTCCTGCTGGACACGGCCTTCGCATTCCTCCCGAGCCTCGGCGCGGTGTGCGACCTCAGCCCCGAATTTCTGGAGCGCTGGCGTGACCGTATCCTCTACGGGTCGGACTTCCCCAACATCCTCTTCACCCGGGAGGAGGAGATCGACACCCTGCTCGGCATGGATCTTTCTCCGGAATTCTACGCCGCGGTGTTCCGCGACAACGGCCTGCGGCTGAGCCGCGGTACGAGCCGGACGGGGGGGCAAGCCCCCCACGACGCAATCACGTCGTAAACCTCGCATCGTCCGCCGTCAAAGGCGGCGGGCATCGCCCGTGAGTCCTGCGATGCGGCCGGGACGATCAAATTCCTTGCAAATACAGCCTTCCTATAGTTCAATTCTCGCCGGTCGGTATGAGCGAAGAAGCGCGGAGGGGAAGCCGGTCGAGGTCCGGAACCGCACCTGCGCCAGCGTCACGGTCTCAGCGGTTCCCCGGGGGATCGGGGATACGTTGTCAAGACAGGGATGTTCAGATCCGGCCGTAGTCGTCGGCGAGCCGTTCGATGTCGTCCTCGCCGAAGTAGTCGCCGGTCTGGACCTCGATGAAGATCACATCATCCGTCCCCTGGTTGGCGATGCGGTGGGCCGCGCCGCAGGGGATGTTGACGGCGTGACCCGGCTTGAGGGAAATCGCACGCGTGTCGAGGGTTACGATCCCCTCCCCTGCCACGAGATACCAGTGTTCGGAGCGGCGGCGGTGGCGCTGGAGGCTCAGGCGTTTTCCCGGGTAGACGCAGACCCGTTTCACCTTGTGGTCGGACTCGTCGGCCAGGACCGTGTAGTATCCCCAGGGGCGATGATCCGTTTCCATGCGGCTCTCCTTGTAACGCCGTTGCCTGCCGGTACGGCGCTTCCGTCCCGTCCACGCCGATTCATTTTCCGCCGGATCATACCGTCCCGGGAGGCGGGGCGGCCGTGCCGAAGGCGCCGGTGGCCGCTTGCTGACGCAGACGGCCCTCTTATACCGTAACTCCCGTAAGATGACAAGACAGGACCGTACCCCGGAACCGCAGGAGAAGCGGCACCCCCGGCGGACGGCACTCCGCAAGAGAGGTAACAACCAACCTGCAATCCGCGCCAATATCCCCCTTGTAACCTTATTAATTAGGTGATAAAAAGAAACATGCCTGTGTCCATGAAAAAAATTGCCCGGCGAAGAATCGCAATCGGCATGACCGTCTCGGAATTTTGCCGGCGCGTCGGCATCTCCCGGAAGGCCTACTACGATTGGGAAAAGAGGGCTGCTCCGCTCGCGCCGAAATACGCACAACTCGTCTCAGGGGTACTCGGGATCGCAATCGACGACCTGTCGGAGGAGGCTAACGGGCAGATGACTGATACGCATGCGGCAGTGCGACGTTTCGACATCCACGAGGTGAAAGGCCGGACCCGGTGGGCCATCGATCACATAATCACCGCGCATGCATTATCGAATGCGAAGCTCGCCAAGATCCTGGGGCTGTCAACCTCTA
Organism: uncultured Syntrophobacterales bacterium; assembly: GCA_903928915.1. Classification (GTDB taxonomy): domain Bacteria; phylum Desulfobacterota; class Syntrophia; order Syntrophales; family UBA5619; genus JAKAFS01. The sequence goes on from CAIYSL010000098.1 coordinate 63,931, forward strand.
CCGTCGATAGTTACCGGCGCGGCATCAAGACCCCCAAATTCGAGACTCTTGCCTTCATGCAGACAACCTACCGAATAAGCCTGGATTGGATGGTCGACGGTCTCGGCAGCCAATTCACGGATATTCGGGCCGCGGAGCTGTTCTCCGCTCCCCCGGCGAAGTGCGCGGGACCCGACGCCGGAAATGACGATGCAGCGCTGCCTCCCGGCGAATTCGTGTTCATCCCCCAGATGGCCGGAACCACCAGCCGGGGAGGGCTGGCGCCGGATGCGGCTACGGAAATGCGGATCGCCTTCCGCCGGGATTGGATCGCCCGCAAGGGGCTTCCGCAGGATATGTCCATCATCAAGGTACAGGGGGACAGCATGGAGCCGACCCTCCAGTCCGGCGACCTGGTGCTGGTGGACCACAGCAAGGATACGATCACCCGGGGCGGCCTTTTTGCGATCACCATCGACCAGGAGATCCTGATCAAGCGGATTCAACCCCTCATGGGCCAAAAATTACTCGTTATTTCAGACAATTCAAAATACACCTCCCTCGAAATCGCCGCCGAGGAGATCCACATCAACGGGAAAGTAATCTGGTTTGCCCGGGAACTGGAGAGATGAGGGGAGGTACAGCGGGAAAAGGTAACAGAGGGCAGGCACCATTATAATCCGGGTCGCTTAAACAAGAATAATCGCTTGACAACCGTCAAATTTTGACCTTGTATGGGGCCAGGAACAGCAATCTCCGCTGCGAAAGGAATCGGTCAGCCCGTGAACCCGTCCCCCCTCCTGTCCCTGCGAGGAATCACAAAGTCCTTCCCGCCTGTCATGGCAAACGACCGCGTCGACCTCGACATGTACGGCGGAGAAATCCACGCACTCCTGGGGGAGAACGGCGCCGGGAAAAGCACCTTGATGAAGGTCCTCTACGGGTTTTACCGGGCCGACGCGGGAGAAATCCGCGTGGAGGGCAAGCCCGTGAGCATCCGCTCGCCCCGGGACGCCCGCAGGCATGGCATCGGGATGGTGTTCCAGGACTTCATCCTGATTCCGGCGTTGACGGTGGCCGAGAATATCGCCCTCTTCTTGCCCGACTTGCCCTTCATCCCGGACGGTGCCGCCCTCAGCGGCCGTATCGAGGATATTTCGGCACGCTATTCCCTGCGGGTAAACCCCGCCGCGCCCGTCTGGCAGCTCTCGGTCGGCGAACGCCAGAAGGTGGAGCTGTTGAAGCTGCTCCTGGCGGATGCACGCATCCTGATCCTCGACGAACCCACGCGCAGCCTGGCCCCCCATGAGACGGCGGGATTGTTCCGGGTGCTGGCGAACCTGCGGCGGGACGGGTACGCGGTGACCGTCATCACCCACAAGATGAAGGAGGTCCTCGGGTACGCCGACAGGATCACGGTCATGCGCCGCGGTACGATCGCCGGCGCCCTCCGCGGCACCGAGGCCACGGAGAGCGGGCTCGTCCTTATGATGTTCGGAAAACCCGCTGCCGAATCTTCCCGCGGCCGGACTGCCCCTCCGGCTGGGGAAGGGCCGCCCTTCCTGGAGTTGAAGGGGATCGCCCTGCGGCCGGAAGGAACCGGCCCGGGACTCAACGGGATCAACCTGACGGTCAGGCCCGGTGAAATAGTCGGTATTGCCGGTGTGTCCGGCAACGGCCAGCGCGAGCTGGGTGATGTGATCCTGGGGATCGAGCGCGCTGTGCGGGGGGAAAAGATGCTGGGGGGCGCGGATGCGACCGACTGGTCCGTTGCGCAGGTCCGCAGCAGCGGCACGGCCTTCATCCCGGAAGACCCGCTGGGCATGGCCGCGTTTCCCTGGTTGAGCGTGCAGGAGAATATGGCGATGGCCGACACGGCCCGGTACGCCCGGCACGGGGGGCTGTCGATGGACTGGGAGTCCGTCCGCTCCGACTTGCAGGCCTCGCTCAACCGGCTCGGGTTTGCCATCCCGCCCGTCCATGTGCCGCTGGGCGTTCTCTCCGGCGGAAACATCCAGCGGATGATCCTGGCCCGGGAGATGGCCCACAGTCCCCGTTTGATCATCGCCTTTTACCCTACCCGCGGCCTCGACGTGCAGAGCGCCGTTGCCGCCCGCGAGGTGCTCATGGATTCCCGCGACGCAGGGGCGGGGATTCTGCTGATCTCGGAAGACCTGGACGAGCTATTCGCACTCAGCGACCGCCTGGCGGTGATGCTCCGCGGCGAGATCGTAGCCACGGGCATCCCGCAGGACCTCACGCGGGAAGAAATAGGCTACCTGATGACCGGGTCGAAAGGAGCAACGGCGCAGCGTGGATAACGTCACGAGGGCAACGGGGACGGTGCGGAGCCGGCGGGCGGCGGCAGTCATCCGCTTCGGCGGCCTGATCGGGTTGGCCCTGGCGGTATTTGCCCTGGTCTTGCTGGCGTTCGGACAAAACCCCTTGCGCGCCTATGCGGATATCTTTCGGGCCACCCTCGGCAGCCCCTACGGGTTCTCGGAAGTACTGGTAAAGATGATCCCCCTCGTTCTGACCGCCCTGGCCGTGGCGATTCCCGCGAAGATCTGGCTGATCAACGTGGGAGGAGAAGGCCAGCTGTTCATCGGGGCACTGTTCGCGACCTGGGGCGCCCTGCATTTCGGGTCCCTGCCCGCCTGGCTGCTCCTGCCGCTGGTTTCCCTCCTCGGATTCCTGGGCGGCGGGTTATGGGCGCTGCTGTCCGGGATCCTGCGGGCCAAGGGATGGGCAAGCGAGACGATATCCACCCTGCTGATGAACTACGTAGCCATCCTGCTGGTGAGCTTCTTCGTCTTCGGTCCCTGGAAAGATCCGGAAAGCGCCAACTACCCCCAAAGCGCCCCCTTTCCCGATGCCGCCGTCCTGCCCTCCCTGTTCGAGTCGCGGGTGCACCTGGGGGCGCTGTTCGCGATCGTCGGCCTCCTGCTGTTTTACGTCGTCATGTCCCGGACGCGGTGGGGGCTGGAGATGCGCGCCCTGGGCATCAATCAGGAGGCGGCGCGGCGCAACGGCATTTCCGCCGACCGCTATATCCTGCTTTTGATGTTCATCGGCGGCGGCATGGCCGGCCTGGCCGGCATGGGCGAAGTCTCGGCGATTCACGGGCAGCTCCGCCCGAGCCTCTCCCCGGGCCTGGGATACACGGGCTTTCTGATCAGCTGGATAACCATGGGCAGCCCGTCGGGCATCGTGGCGGCAGCGTTTCTGATTTCCCTGATCACGGCGGGCGGGGATATTCTCCAGATGACGCACCGGATCCCGGCGGCGGCCATCCACATCCTGATGGCCCTGGTATTGTTCGTCGTGCTAGCCAGACGCAGCGGCACGGGGGGGAAGAAATGAACGAGATGCTTTTCATCAGCATGCTGTCCGGCGCGATCCTTTCCGGCACCCCGCTCCTGTACGCGACCCTGTCCGAGCTGATCGGGGAACGGGCCGGGATCATCAACCTCGGCCTGGAGGGGGTCATGCTGATCGGGGCGGTGGTGGGATTCGTGACGACGGTGCAATTCGGCAATCCGGTGCCGGGCCTGATCGCGGCCGCCCTGGCCGGGGCCCTGTTCAACATGATCTTCGCGTTTATCGTGATCTCCCGGCGCGCCAACCAGCTCGCCAGCGGCCTGGCGCTGATGTTCTGCGGCGTCGGCCTGAGCGCACTCATCGGCGCCCCCTTCATCGGCCGCCGGATCGAGGGATTGAGCCAGGTCCGGATCCCCCTGGCATCCGATCTCCCCTTTTGGGGACGCGCCTTTTTCCAATACGACATCCTGGTGCTGCTGGCGATCCCGACCGCGGTTGCCGTCTGGTGGCTTCTGTTCAAGACCCGCTGGGGCTTGAGCGTCCGCGCCGTCGGAGAAAACCCGACCGCTGCCTATGCGGCGGGCAGGAATCCCCACCTGGTGCAGTATCAGGCCCTGCTCATTTCCGGATTCCTGGGAGGGGTTGCCGGCGCACATCTCTCCCTGGCCCTGGCGCACACCTGGGCCGAATGGATGACGGCGGGACGCGGGTTCTTCTCCGTGGCCCTCGTGATCTTTGCGAAATGGCACCCGCTGCGGGCGATCGCCGGCGCGCTGCTGTTCGGCGGGGCGATCTCCCTGCAGCTGCAGATGCAGGCCCGGGGGGTTCCGGTTTCCTCCTTCCTCCTGGACATGCTTCCCTATGGATTAAGCCTGGCCGTTCTCATCCTCTGGAGCAGGGCCCGCCGGTCCGCAGTGCCCGGCAGTTTGGGGCGGGTGTTTCAGGGGACGGAATGAGCGGGGTCACGGTAACGGTTCGGCGATTGAAAACGACAGAGGCATGAAAGGAGAACGCATGAAAAACACGGCACGTCTCATCCTGCGGGAGTTGGCGATTCTGGCCAGCGCACTCTTGGCCCTGGGAACGGTTGTTCCTTCCGCCGCGCAGGCGCAGGAAAAACTGAAGGTGGGCATCGTCCATATCGGCTCCATCCACGATGCCGGCTATAACCAGGCCCATGCGGAGGGGGTGCAGATCATGAAGAAGAATCTGCCCAATGTGGAGGTCATCCAGGTCGAGAATGTCCCGGAAGGGGCGGACGCGGAACGGGTCATGGAGAACATGATCAAGCAGGGCGCAAAGCTGATCATCCCCGCGAGCTTCGGGTTCATGGACCCGGCGCTGCGGGTGGCCAAGAAGTACCCGGAGGTGAAGTTCGTCCATCCGGGCGGGTATAAGCTCGCCCCGAACATGGGCACCTACTGGGCCAGCACCCCCGAGGCCTTCTACCTGATGGGGATCGCGGCGGGCAAGACCACCAAGACGAACAAGGCGGGATACGTGGTCGCCCTGCCGATCAGCTTTTTCCTGGCCAACGTCAACGCCTTCCAGCTCGGCGCCCGGTCGGTCAACCCCAGGTTCGAAACCCGCGTGGTCTTCATGGGAACCTTCCTCGACGCCCCGAAGGAGGCCATCGCGGCGAATGCCATCCTCGACATGGGCGCGGACGTCCTGGGGGTGATCGTCGACTCCCCGATTGCGGTCGTGCAGGCAGCGGAAAAGCGCGGCGCCTACTCGATCGGCTACCACTACCTGGGGGTGCAGAAATTCGCGCCCAAAGGGTGGATCAGCGGTATCGCCTTTACCTGGGGCGAACTGTACACCCGGTTTGCCAAACAGGTCATGGACGGCACCTGGAAGAGCGAGGCCCTGTTCGGGAACCTGAGCAGCGACTACCTGACGATTTCCCCCTTCGGTCCGGCAGTGTCGGCGGATGCGGTAAGAATGGTCAACGACACGAAGCGGGAGTTCATCGCCGCCCGGAAGCATGTCTTCGCGGGCCCGCTGAAGGACAACAAGGGGGCGGAGCGGGTGAAGGCCGGGGAGGTGTTCCCCCTGCAGGGGATCGGGAAGATGGACTGGCTGGTCGAGGGGGTCATCGGGCAGCCCAAGTAAGCGGGGTGTTTCCGGCATGATCCGCACGCGGGCGGACGATTCCGCCGCCTTGCTCTGCCAGGCGGAATGCATCGGGACCAGGGCGAAATCCCTGCTGGCCCTGCCGGGATTCTCCGGCCGGGTGGCTGCGGCCCTCGCCGACGTCGCCTACCTGACCGGGCGAGACGGTGAGGTCCTGTGGCTGTTTTGGGAAGCGGTGCCGCTCCACGGCCGCGGCATCGGCCTTTCCTTCCCGCCGGATTGCCTCCGCTCGGGCCAGCCCTTCCGGGTGGAGGGGCAGGATCTTGCCGTCGGCGGAAGGCTGGTGATCGCCCTCGGTCGGGCACGGGAATGGACCCCCGCTTCCCCCGGACCGGGGGACGTGGAACCGCTGGCCGGGCTGCAGGAGGCGGCCCGACGGTTGTTGGGAGCCCTGTGCCCGGCGATCGGCCCCGGCGAGCCCGGCGGGGTGATGCGCGGCCTTGCCTCGCTCTGTACCGGAGGCGACGGGGCGCCCTGTCCGTGCGAGGCGCGGCAGCTCCCGTTTCTGGCCCCGGTTTTCGACCTGATGGGGCAGTGTCTCTCCGGGGGGTTGACCGGAATCGAGTCCCGCGCCCGGGAACTTATCGGCCTCGGCCCGGGATTGACCCCCTGCGGGGACGATTTTCTCGGCGGCCTTCTGTTTGCGGCCTCCTGGCTGCGGAACGCCTATCCCGGAAACCCGGGCGTGGCTGCGCAGCCCACGGGCGCACTGGTGCGATGGGCGCACAACCGGACGCATCCCGTCAGCCATGCCATTCTGGCCGATCTGGCCGACGGACAGGGGCCTGAACCGCTCCATGCCCTGCTCTGGCTGCTCGCAAGCGGGGAAGAGCGCGGCGGCCGCACGATCGCGGCGGCAGATCGTCTGGCACGGATCGGAACTACGACCGGATGGTACATCCTGGCGGGCGTACTTACCTGGTTACTCTCGGTTGACGCATAAGGAGGAGAACGAGCAGCGATGGATGAAATCAAGCAAAAGATAGAAACGGCAAACGCGGAGACGGTGCGCCGCATCAACGAGGCCGATCCCGTCCTGGTGGATATCGCCCCTGCCGGCGAGGTCATCCCCGGTCTACACGACCGGATGGTCCTCCACTCGGGCCCCCCGGTGGATTGGCAGCGGATGAGCGGCGCGCAGCGGGGCTCCATGCTGGGGACCGCGCTGTTCGAAGGCTGGGCGAAGGACGCCGGGGAGGCGAACGACCTGTTCGCCAGCGGTGCGATCCGGTTTGAGCCCAACCACACCCACCAGGCCGTCGGTCCGATGGCCGGGACCATCTCCGCGTCGATGCCGGTCTGGATCGTGGAGAACAAGGCCTTCGGCAATCGCGCCTTCTGCCGGCAGGTGGAGCCGAGCCAGCAGTTCGGTAACTACCGTGACGACGCCCTCCAGGGGCTGCGTCTGTGGAGGGACCTCTGGGCCCCGGCCCTCAAGGCGGCCCTCGGCCGGATGGGAGGCCTCCCCCTGAAACCGATCATCGCCAAGGCGCTCCAGATGGGCGACGAGTTGCACAACCGCCCCGTTGCCGCGTCGAGCCTCTTTGCCAATGCCATGGCCTGCCCGCTGATCGAGGCAAACGTCCCGAAGGATCGGCTGCTGGCCACCCTCAGGTACATCACGAACCATGAGCTGATCTTTCTCGCCCTGGCGATGGCGGCCGCCAAGGCATCGGCAGACCCCGCAACGGGCGTCGAGTACAGCACGGTGGTCACGGCCATGGCCCGCAACGGCACCGACTTCGGCATCCGGGTCAGCGGCCTGGGCGAGGAATGGTTCACCGCCCCGGCGCCCAGGGCCGAGGGGCTGTACTTCCCCGGGTACACCAAAGAGGACGGCGGCGCGGATATGGGCGATTCGGCCATCACCGAGACGGTCGGCTGGGGGGGGTTCGTCCTCGCCGGGGCAACCGGGATCCTCGCCCTGGTGGGGGGGACGCCGGAGGAGGCCATGTCCTACAGCAGGGATATGCGGCGGATCACCGTAACCGCCAGCCCGAACTACCGGATGCCCATCCTGGGCTTTCAGGGTGCGCCGGTGGGAATCGATATCCGCAAGGTGGTCCAGACCGGCATCGTGCCGGTGATCGACACGGCGATAGCCCACCGCGAGCCCGGCCACTCCATCATCGGCGCCGGCATCGTCCGGGCCCCGCTGGACTGCTTCAAGAAGGCGCTCCTGGCCTTCAGCAGGAAGTACCAGCCGAATCGAACCTGACAGCGGGGTGGGCCGATGTGCACCGGAATTGTGATCAGAAAGAATGAATACCACGACTCGGTCTTCCTGATGCGCACCGCCGGGCGCATCTCCGCGCAGGAGGGCATCGCCCAGGCCCTCCTGTTCATGGGCACCGAGAAGAACAAGGAGCTCCTCGCGACCCTGGGTTTTCCTGCCGGGGAGCTGGCGCCCGCCGGACCCACCGACCTCATCCTGGCGGTTCGGGCGCAGACCCGGCCGCGCCTGGCGGCTGTCCTGGAAAACCTCGACGGGTGGCTGCGGGTCGAGCCGGGCCGGGGAACCGTGCCGGCGGCGCGGGACCTGGACGAAGCCCTGATCCGCCTCCCCCGGGCCAACCTGGCCGTCATCTCGGTGCCCGGGATGTACGCGGCCGACGAGGCACAGAAGGCCCTGGAACGGTCGCTGAACGTCTTTGTGTTCAGCGACAATGTCCCGGTGGAACGCGAGCGCGCCCTCAAGCGGTATGCCAGCGACCGCGGCCTGATCGTCATGGGGCCCGATTGCGGAACGGCGATCATCGGCGGCATCGGCATCGGCTTCGCCAATGCGGTCCGGCGGGGCCCCGTCGGCGTCATCGGCGCTTCGGGCACGGGGATCCAGGAGTTCACCACGCTGGTGCACCGGGCCGGCTCGGGCATCTCCCAGGCAATCGGAACCGGCAGCCGGGATGTTTCCGACGCCGTGGGGGGCATCTCGCTGCTGGCGGCGCTGCGGGCCCTTGCGACGGACGCGGCCACCGGGACCATCGCCGTGGTATCCAAACCGCCGGGACCGCGGACCCTGGAGGCGCTCCTCCCGCGGGTCCTTCAGTCCACCAAACCCGTGGTGCTCTGTTTCCTGGGGGGGACCGAACGACCCGTCTCCCTCACCGGGCCCCACCGGACTGCGGCCACGCTCGACGAGGCCGCTGCCCTGGCGGTTCGGAACGCCACCGGCAATCTCCCGCCGGACGGCGAACCGAGCAGCGCCGGGTTGGCGGACCGCGCCCTGGGCGAGCGCAAGGCCATGCATCCGGCGCAGCGATACGTCCGGGGCCTTTTTGCGGGCGGTACGTTCTGCTATCAGGCCCAGCAGATCTTCCGGGATGCGGGGGTCGCCGCGTACTCCAACGCCCCGATCGCCGGGAACCCCGGACTGACCGATCCGCTGCAAAGCCGCGAGCACAGCCTGATCGACCTGGGCGCCGATGAATTCACCGCCGGGCGCCCCCACCCGATGATGGATTCGCGCCTGCGCCGGGAGCGAATCCTCGCCGAAGCGGCCGATCCGGCGGTGGCGGTGCTGCTCGTCGACTTCCTCCTGGGGTTCAATGCCGCGGCCGATCCGGCGGGCGAACTGGCCCCGGCAATTGCCGAAGCCAAGGGGGAGGCGGAGCGGCACGGGAGGTTCCTCTCCGTTGTCGCGTCGGTGTGCGGTACCGAGGAAGACCCGCAGGGGCTCGACCGGCAGGTCGCCTGCCTTGAGGAAGCCGGGGTCGTCGTTCTGCCCAGCAGCGCTCAGGCCGCCCGGTTTGCGGCGCTGCTGGCCGTTCAGGCAGGAGGAGCGGGCTGATGTCCGAGAAGATCGAGCAGTTGTTGGAGAACGGCCCGCGGGCCGTCAACATCGGAGTGGCGGATTTCGCCGACAGCCTGCACCGCCAGGGGGCGGACGTCGTCCAGGTCACCTGGACCCCCCCGGCGGACGGCGACGCGGAAATGGACGCGATCCTCGCGCAGCTCCTCTGAGCGTTGCCGCGCGAGGCGCTTCCGGCGGTGTCATCCCGGGGAGAGGGTGAAACGACCGTCGCATGAGGGAAGCGATGAAGAACAATCGTCAGCGGATCGTGATTGCCCTGGGGGGAAACGCCATCAAGCTTCCCCGCCAACAGGGGACCCATGAGGAGCAGCGGGCCGGCATCCGGTCCGCATCGCTGTGCATCCTGGAATTCATCAAGAACGGGTTCGACGTCGTCATCACCCACGGGAACGGCCCCCAGGTGGGAAGCCTGCTCATGCAGCAGGAGGCGGTCGCCTCGCAGCTGCCCCCCCAGCCGATGGACATCTGCAACGCCATGACCCAGGGGCAGTTGGGGTACATGCTGCAACAGGCGCTGATGAACGAACTCAAGGCGTTGAACCTGAATTTCAACGTGGTGACGATGATCGCGCAGGTGCTGGTGGATCGGAACGATCCGGCCTTCGCGAATCCCGCCAAACCGGTGGGCCCCTTCTACGATGCCGCGGCCAAGGAACGGCTCGCCGCGGAACGGGGCTACCTGATGAGCCGGGTCCTGCCGCAGGGAGAGCGACCCTTCCGCCGCCTGGTGCCTTCGCCGGACCCGATCAGGATACTGGAGGTGAAGGCCCTGAAGAAGGTCGTCGACGCGGGCATGATCGTCATCGCCGCCGGCGGCGGCGGCGTTCCGGTCATTCTCAGCGAACAAGGGGAGTTCGAGGGGATCGAGGGGGTCATCGACAAGGACCTGTCCGGAGAAAAGCTGGCGGAGGCGGTGGCCTCTGATTTCTTCATGATCCTCACGGACGTGCCGAACGTGAAGATCGGGTTCGGCAGTCCGGAGGAACGTCCGCTCGGTCGCCTGGACGTGCGGGAAGCCAGGCGCTATCTGCAGGAAGGACAATTCCTGGCCGGCTCCATGGCCCCCAAGGTCCTGGCCTGCATCCGCTTCATCGAATACGGGGGCGACGAGGCGATCATCACCTCGCCGGACAAGGCGTGGGCTGCCCTGGAGCGGAACGAGGGGACCCACATCGTTCCCGGGAGGGGGGAGCCATGAAGCACACCCACATCATCGAGGCCCAGCAGTTCAACAAACGGGCCCTGCAGGAGATACTGAGCGCGGCCGACCACATCCGGGAACGTGCGGAGCGGAACCTGCCGCTGGACCTGCTGAAGGGGAAGCTGCTGGGCAACCTCTTCTACGTACGGTCGATGCGCACCAATCTCTCCTTCGACTGTGCCATGAAGCGATTGGGCGGACAGGTGACCCCGATCGATTTCCCGGAGGAGTTCTCCTCCGAGCTGAGCGGGGGAGGCTTCGAAGACACGATACGGGTCGTAAGCTCGCTGGTGGACCTGATCGTACTGCGCCACTATCAGAGCGGTTCGGCGAAGCGGGCGGCGGACATATCGTCCGTTCCGGTCATCAACGGCGGGGACGGACCCGCGCAGCATCCGACCCAGGCGCTGATCGATCTGTACTGCATCGAAAAACTCAAAGGGGGGATCGACGGCGTCTCCATCGCCTTTATCGGCGACCTGCTGAACAGCCGCACCGTCCGGTCGCTGGTGTATTTTCTGGCGAAGTACTCGGGGATCAAGGTCTCCTTCGCCTCGCCGCGGGCGCTGCGGATCGGGGAGGATACGCAGGGGTACCTGCGGGAAAACGGCATTCCCTATGGCGAATCAGTGGACAACGCCGAAGAATTGCAGGACATCGTCTCAGGGGCGGACATTCTCTACCTCACCCAGATACCCGCGGCCCGCTTCACCGCGCATCCCGAAGACTACGCCCGCTCCCGGGAAATCTTCCGGATCGACCGGGAGTTACTGAAGATCATGAAGAAGGACACCTACATCATGCACCCGCTGCCCCGGGATTATGAGCTTCCCGGGGAAGTGGACGGGGACCCCCGGGCGGTGTATTTTGACCTGATCAGATACGGACAGTTCCTGCGGATGGGGCTGCTCTGCCTGGTGCTCGGGGTGTCGGCCGACTGACGTCCGGCGAAACGGCGGGCCTGCCGGAGCGCCTGCCCGCAGCGGCGTGCTACATGAAGATCTCGACCGACCGCTGGGCGATCAGCAGGAATCCGCGGGGAAAGATCCCCATGTGGAAGAGCGCCCAGACGCTGACGGCGATGACCACCCCGTAGGCCGGCGAGAAATCCGGTCGTCCCGCCGGTTCGGCATCGGCCGCCGCTTCGCGGAAATACATGTACATCACGACCCGGAGGTAGTAGTAGGCGGCCACGACGCTGTTGAGCACCCCGATGACGGCCAGCCAGTAGTACTTCGCCTTGATGGCCGCGCTCAGGACGTAGAATTTCCCCATGAACCCCGCCAGGGGCGGCATCCCTGCCAGCGACAGGAGGAAGACCGTCATCGCGATCGCGATCAACGGGTGCCGGCCGGCCAGCCCCGCGTAGTGCTCGATCCCCGTCCGCTGCCTGCCCTTCTGCCCGAGGATGATCACCACGGTGAAGGCGCCGATGTTCATGAAGGTGTACACGAGGATGTAGAAGAGGATGCCCACCGAGGAAAAGAGGTCGCCCACCACGAAGGCGATCAGGATGTACCCGGCATGGGCGATGCTCGAATAGGCGAGCATCCGCTTCACGTCATCCTGCACCAGGGCGGTGATGTTGCCGATCGTCATCGTCGCCACGGCGATCAGCCAGAGCATGCCCGACCACGCCCCGAGCAGGGGCAGGAAGGCCGTGTAGAACACCCGGAGGAAGGCGCCGAATGCGGCGGCCTTGATCCCCGTGGCCATGAAGGCGGTGATCGACGTGGGCGCCCCTTCGTACACGTCGGGCGTCCACATGTGGAAGGGGACCGCTGCGGTCTTGAACCCGAACCCGACGACAAGCATGGCGATCCCGATCATGAACAGGGGGGTCAGCTGGAACCGCCCCGAGACGATGTAGTCGGCGATCTCGCGGATGTCCAGCAGGCCCGTCGCCGCGTACACCAGCGCGATCCCGTACAAGAGAAAGGCCGTGGCGAAGGCCCCGAGCAGGAAGTACTTGAGCGAGGCCTCTGCCGAGCGGGGGTTGCCGCTCAGCATCCCGCAGAGGACGTAGATGGCGATCGACATCACCTCGAGACCGATGAAGATCGTCACGAAGTGGGTCGACGACACCATGATCATCATCCCCAGGACCCCGAACAACGTGAGGGCGTAGTACTCCCCCTTGACGATATCCTCGCGCTCCACGTACCGCAGCGACAGGAGCGTCACGAGGATCGCCACGATCAGCGCCAGCGCCTTGAAGAAGGTGCCGAATGTGTCGATCGTGTACAGGCCGTTGTAGACGGCGGCGCCGGCGTTCCAGAGCGACAGGGTGAACAGCAGGGCCAGACCGCTGCCGACGAGCGCCACGGCGCCTGCGATCGTTCCGACGATCGCCCGCCTGCCGAATGCGCCCAGCAGGAGCGCGGTCATCGCGCTGACCGTTATGATCAGTTCGGGGAGAATCGGCCCGAACGCCAATTCGGGTATTTTCACGAGCATGGTTTCCATCCTCTGTTACGGTGCGCCAAGCGGTCCCTGCACGGCGGGGGCCCCCATGGCGGCGATCCGTGCCTTCACGTACTTGAGGTAGCCGGCCGACGATGCGTCCATCTTCCGGAGGAACAGGCCGGGATACAGCCCCATCAGAAACACGAACAGGACGATCGTGGCGAGGATGAGGGTCTCGCGCTTCGTCAGGTCGGCAAGCAGCCGGTTCGCCTCCTGGGTAATCTTGCCGAACATCACCCGCTGGAACATCCAGAGCATGTAGACGGCCCCGAGGATCACCCCGGTGGTGGCCAGCACGCCGTAGGTGACGTTGCTCCGGAAGGCGCCCAGGAGGATCAGGAACTCCCCCACAAACCCGTTCGTCCCGGGCAGCGCGATCGAGGAAAGGGTGATGATCATGAAGAAGACGGCCAGCCGGGGCATCACCGTGGTCAGTCCGCCGAAGTCCGCGATCATCCGGGTGTGCCGCCGCTCGTAAATCATCCCGACGACGAGGAACAGCCCCCCCGTGCTGATGCCGTGGTTGAGCATCTGGTAGAGCCCGCCCTGGAGCCCCTGCATGTTGAAGGCGAAGATGCCGAGCATCACGTACCCCAGGTGGCTCACCGACGAGTAGGCGATCAGCCGCTTCAGGTCGGTCTGCATAATGCACATGATGGCGCCGTAGACGATGCCGATGATGGCCAGCCAGGAGATCAGCGGCGTCGCCGCGACGACGGCGGCGGGGAACAGCGGGATGGCAAACCGCAAAAACCCGTACACCCCCATCTTCAGCAGGACGCCGGCCAGGATGACGCTCCCCGCGGTCGGGGCCTCGGTATGCGCGTCGGGCAGCCAGGTGTGGAACGGGAACATCGGCACCTTGATCGCGAAGGACAGCGCGAAGGCCGCAAACAGCCAGTACTGCTTGACGGCCGGCAGGCTCGCCCGGGCGAGGGTGAAGACGTTGAAGGTATAGACCCCCGTCTCGGCGGCGTAGTGGAAGTAGAGGACCATGATGGCCAGGAGCATCAGCACGCTCCCCACCATCGTGAACAGGAAGAACTTGATCGCCGCGTAGATCCGCCGCGGGCCTCCCCACACCCCGATCAGGAGGTACATCGGGATCAGCATCAGCTCCCAGAAGATGTAGAACAACACCATGTCGAGGCTGCAGAGGGCGCCGATCATCGCCGTCTCGAGGACGAGGAAGGAGACGTAGTACTCCTTGATCTTGGTCTCGATGGCCTTCCAGGAGCAGAGGACGCAGACGATGGTCAACAGCGTCGTGAGCAGCACCAGGAGCATGCTGATGCCGTCGATTCCCACGAGGTAGCTGATGCCGAATTCGGGGAACCACTCCCGCTGTTCCACGAACTGCATCTGGACGGCCCGCTCGTCGAACCAGAAGAACAGCGGCAGGGAGAGGATGAACTCTCCGATCGTCAGGACCAGCGCCGCCGCCTTGATGGTGAGCGTCTGCCGGCGCGGCAGCAGCATCAGCACCAGGGAGCCGGCGAGCGGCAGCAGGATCAGCGCACTCAAATAGGGAAAGGGTTCATTCATCTACTCGGTACCTCTCGGTTCCTTAAAACATCGGGATGACGACCAGATACGCGACGACGACGATCGCGCCGACGATGATCGCGAAGGCGTACTCCTGGACGTAGCCCGTCTCGACCCTCCGCAGCCGTCCGGCCAGCCGCTGCAGCGCATCGGCGGTGCCGTTGATCGCCCCCTCGATGATCCAGCCGTCGGCGACCTTCAGCAGGAAGGCGCCCAGCCGCTGCACCCCCCGGACGAACACCCGTTCGTACAGCTCATCCACGAAATACTTGTTTTCCACCCACCGGTGCAGGCCGGCGAAGCTTGCCGTGAACCGCCCGGGCAGGGCGGGGTTTTTGACATAGAACAGGTAGGCCAGGAAGATCCCCACCAGGGCGATCGCCACCGACAGGGCCATCAGCAGCATCTCCAGCGACGATTCATGGCCTGCGGCGCCGCCGGAGGCCCAGGCGGTGCTCACGAACCCGAAGGCCGTCTGCGGCTGCGCCGGCGCCGGGGCGCCCTGGCCGAACACCGGGGCCAGAAACTGCTCGATGGCGTTCGAGCCCCCCAGCACGTGGGGTACGCCCACGTACCCGCCGACGAGCGACAGGGCGGCGAGGATCACGAGCGGGACGGTCATCACCCGGGGCGACTCATGGATGTGGTGCTTCACCTCGTCGGAGGCCCGGCAGGTTCCGTGGAAGGTGCCGAAGAGCAGGCGGAACATGTAGAAGGCCGTCATCCCCGCCGTCAGCGCGGCGAGGCCCCAGATCAGCAGATAACCCTGCGAGGCGCTGAAGGCCTTCCAGAGGATCTCGTCCTTGCTGAAGAACCCGGAAAAGCCGGGGATTCCGGCGATGGCGAGGCAGGCGATCAGGAAGGTCCAGTAGGTGACCGGGGTCTTCTCCCTGAGGCCGCCCATGTTCCGCATGTCCAGCTCGCCGCTCATGGCGTGCATCACGCTCCCCGCCCCGAGGAACAGGAGCCCCTTGAAGAAGGCATGGGTCATCAGGTGGAAGATGCCCGCCGCGTAGGCCCCGACCCCCATGGCGATGAACATGAACCCGAGCTGACTGATCGTGGAGTAGGCCAGGATCTTCTTGATGTCGTTCTGGGCGAACCCGATCGAGGCGGCGAAAAAGGCGGTGAGAACGCCGATCGTGGCCACCACCAACAGCGTGTCCGGCGCCATGCGGTACAGGAAGTTGAGCCGAGCGATCATGTAGACCCCCGCGGTCACCATCGTCGCCGCATGGATCAGCGAGCTGACCGGCGTAGGGCCTTCCATGGCATCGGGAAGCCAGACGTACAGCGGGATCTGGGCCGACTTCCCCACTGCGCCGACGAAGAACAACAGCGTGATGATCGTGACGAGCGGTCCGTCGAGGAGCTGGGCGTGCTGCCCGATCTGAGCGAAATTCAGCGTCCAGACCCCCTTCATCCCCAGCGAGACGAACAGCAAGAAGATGCCGATCAAAAACCCGAAATCCCCGACCCGGTTCACGATGAAGGCCTTCTTGCCCGCGTCGGACGCGGAATCCTTCTCGTACCAGAACCCGATCAGCAGGTAGGAGCAGAGCCCCACCCCCTCCCAGCCGACGAACATCACGAGGAGGTTGTTGCCCGTGACCAACAGGAGCATCATGAACACGAACAGGTTCAGGTACAGGAAAAACCGCTTGAACCCGGGATCGTCGTGCATGTAGCCGACCGAGTAGACGTGGATCAGGAACCCCACGCCCGTGACGACCAGGCACATAATCACCGACAGGGCGTCGAGGCGGAACCCGATCGCGACCTGGAACTGGCCCGAGGTGATCCAGGGGTACAGATCCATCTCGAACACCCGCCCCGCGCCGGGCAGGCGGAGGAACTCGGCAAACACCAAGGCCGCGGCGATGAACGAGCAGAAAATGGCCAAGCAGGCGACCCAGGAGACCGCAGACTTGGAGAGCCTGCCGCCGAAGGCGCTGTTGAACAGAAATCCCGCGAGGGGGAAAAAAGGGATCAGCCAGATGTAGTCTGCCATCGATTCATATCCTCGTTAAGCTCCGGCCCCGGCCGGGTCGGTCTCTGTGCGCAGCCTGCCGCTGCGGTACGGCGTCACCCCTTGAGCAGGTCGATTTCGTAGGGATCGATCGTGTTGCGCTGCCGGAAGACCATGACGAAGATCGCCAGTCCGACCGCGGCCTCCACGGCGGCGACGGTCATGATGAAGAACACGAACACGGAACCGTCCATCGACGCGAGGGTATTGGCGGCGGCGATGAACACGAGGTTCACGGCGTTCAGCATCAGCTCGATGCACATGAAGACCACGATCACGTTCCTGCGCAGGATCGCCCCGACCGCCCCGATCGTGAAGAGGACGCCGCTCAAGATGAAACAGACCGTGGTAGAGAGTTCCGGCAACATAGGGCTCCTTTGTTACTTCCGCTTGGAGATGACCACCGCGCCGACGATGCCCACCAGAAGCAGGATCGACGCGATCTCGAAGGGAAAGAGGTACTCGCCGTACAGAAGCGCGCCGACCGTTTTCACGTTTCCCGCGCTGTTGACGGCGGCCGTGGAAAGGCCGCCGCTCTTGCCGGTCACCTGGAACAGGAGCGCCCCGAACAGCAGCTCGGCGAGCAGAATCGCGGTGATCACCGCCCCGGCGATCCGGACCGTCTTCGAACGCCGCGCCGCGGCGGGTGCGCTCTCGTCGCCCCGCTCCATGTGGACGAGCATGATCACGAACAGGATCAGCATCATGATCGCGCCGGCGTACACCATCACCTGCGCCACGGCGATGAACTGGGCGTTGAGCAGCAGGTAGATGACGGCCATCACGACGAAGGCGGCGATCATCCACAGCGCGCTGTGGATCGGGTTTTTCCGGGTCACCATCATCAGCGAGGTGACGATCACCGCGGCGGCCAGCGCGATGAAGGCGAGGTCTTTCAATCCTAGTGCATCCATAGATCAGCCCTTATTGGAGGAAAGCAGCCTTTCCTTCGTCAGCAGAAAATCCGCGCGGGTCTCGTGAACGTACTCGTAATCCTGGCCCAGCCGGATGGCGTTGACCGGGCAGGCCTCCTGGCAGAAGCCGCAGAAGATGCAGCGCAGGGCGTCGATCTCGTAGGCGCCGGGAGTGCGGGTGCCGTCCGCGCGCTCGCTGATCGCAAGCGATATGCACCGCGCCGGACAGACGGCGACGCACAGTCCGCAGGCGACGCAGGTGGTCTCCCCGGCGGGGTTCTTCTCGAAATAGTGCATCCCCCGCCACCGCGGCGAGATGGCACGCCTCTCCTCGGGATACCGGATCGTAACCTGCGGGGAGAAGAACATCTTCAGCGTCAGTCGAAGGCCTTTGAGCAGGGGGAGGATCATCGTCACCACTCTCCTAACGAAGCGCCACAACGAGGGCGGTTACCAGCACGTTGAGGAGCGCCAGGGGGAAGAGCACCTTCCACCCGAATTTCATGATCTGGTCGTACCGCATCCGCGGGAAGGTCCCCCGGACCCAGATGAAGAAGAAGCACACCCCGCACACCTTGATGAAATACCATACCGGTCCGGGGAAGAACGGCCCCAGCCAGCCGCCGAGGAACAGGGTCACCGCCAGCGAGGCCACGGTGACCAGATGGATGTACTCGGCGATCATGAACAGGGCGAACTTCATGCTGCTGTACTCGATGTTGTATCCGCAGGCCAGTTCGCTCTCCGATTCGGGCATGTCGAAGGGTATCCGGTTGATCTCGGCAAGCCCGGCCACGAGGTACAGGATGAAGGCAAAGGGCTGGTACAGGACGAACCAGACGTCCCGCTGTGCCGCAACGATGTCGGTGAGGCGGAGCGACCCGGCCAGGATGACCGCCCCGATGACAATCAACCCCAGGGCCACCTCGTAGCTGATCATCTGGGCCGCCGCCCGGAGCGCGCCCCACAGGCCGTACTTGTTGCCCGACGCCCATCCCCCCAGGACCACCCCGTACTCGCCCAGGGTGGCCAGGGCGAAGATCAGCAGGATCCCCACGTCCACGTCGGCGATCACCAGCGCGATCTCCCGGCCGAACAGGTACACCCGGTCCCCGAAGGGGATCAGCGCGAACATCGCCAGCGCGGTGACGAAGGAGATGATCGGCGCGATCAGGTAGACCCCCTTGTCGGCCTGGCTGGGGATGATGTCCTCCTTCAGGAACGATTTGATCCCGTCGGCGATCGGCTGGAGGAGCCCCCACCAGCCGACGCGGTTCGGTCCCGGCCGCACCTGGAGATAGCCGAGGAACTTCCGCTCGACCAGCGTCATGTATGCGACGAAGAGCATCAGGCAGGAGATGACGACCAGGTTCTTGATGACGATTTCCAGAAGATAGTACAGCTGCTGCATTGCGATCCCCTACGCCCGTGTTGCCGATACCGCGATCACCTTGGCCGCTGCCGGCGCCAGCGCCAGCACATCGCTCCGCTGCCGGAAGAGGAAACACTCGATCACGCCCCGGCCGAGCCCCGCCTTCACGGTCACGGGCCGCACGACCGCGCCGGAGGCGCTCTCCATCCGGAGCGCATCCCCGGTGGCGACACCGAGCGCCGCCGCGTCCTCGGGGCCGATGCAGAGCATGTCCTTCTGCACCCGCCCGACGCCCGTTGCCTCGCAGGCGGCGCCGGTCAGGTGGTGGCTGACAAAGAGGTCCCTGAGGATGAGGCGGTAGGGACGCTCCGGGGCTGCGGCAGGGGAAGCCGCCGGCGCCGCAGCCGCCAGGAACCTTCCGCGCCCGCCGCTTCGCTCCTTCGCCAGGAGCCGCTTCACCAGGTCGCCCATCAGTTCATCGCCGTTGTACCGTTTTCCCCCCAGACGGCCCAGGAGTTGCCGCAGGAATTCCGGCCCGCCGGCTAGACCGGCAACGGCCCGCTTGAGGGCCCGCGGTGTGCCGTCGCCGGAGACGACCGTGCCCTCCTTCTCGGCGAAGCTCGCGGCGGGGACCGTCAGTCCCGCGGCCGCGGTCGTCTCCGTCGGGAAGAGGTCGCAGGCGAGGATGAATTCCTTCGTGGCCAGGGCCTTGCGCACGGTCTCCCCGTTCAGGTACTGGAAGGGGTCCTCTTCGTACAGAAAGAGCCCCGCCGTATCGGCGCCGGCCAGGACCTCCTCGGGCGAGGCGAGGGGGCCGAGTATTGCCGCGGCTCCGCGGGCATTCGCCTGGAGCGCCGTGGGGATGATCGTCCCCCGCTCCGGCAGCCCTGCCAGCAGGCAGAAATTCAGGAGCGCCTCCAGGCTCGCGTCGCAGCCGCTGATCCCGGAGCCGAACACCACGCCGATCCGGGAGGCCTCGCCGATCAGCCGGCAGGCCTTCTCGACGGTCTCGTCCGCCGCCGGGGAAGCAGATGCCGCCAGCAGGGACTGCCGGTACTCGGCGAACCCTTCGAGCCCCTCCGCCGACTGCGCGGCACGGCCCGCCGCGAGCAGGCTCCCGGCGAGCCGGTCGAACAGCGCCGCATCCCCGCCCGGCGCCACCCGCAGGTGGGCATCGGCGATCCGCGCCGGCGCGGCGTCGAGCGGATCGACGCAGATGACGCGCGCCCCGCTCTTCTTCACCGCCTCCCGGATCCGGTTCGCCAGCAGATGGTTGTTGATCAGGAGGTCCGCGCCGGCCACGACGATCAGGTCGCAGCCGGCAAGGCCGTCATACCCGCCGGGAAGGCCGATCCCCCGGCGTCTGAACGCGGCGGCGACTTTCCCCGTATGGGAGAAGGCCGACGAGGCGAGGGCGGTCTTTTCCAGCCTGCCGGCGATCTCGGAGATCAGGAACAGCTCTTCGTTGGTGACCCGGGGCGAGACGATGAACCCGATCCCCTTCCCTTCCGCGGAAAGCCGGCGCAGGTTGTCGGCGGCCGTGGCGACGGCCGCGGCGAAGTCGATCGTCCGGTGTGCCGAGCCCTCGCGCAGGACCGGCTGGCGCAGCCGCGCGGGGTGGTCGATGAACCCGTACCCGAACCTGCCCCGGACGCACAGCGAGGCGTCGTTGGGGTCGAGGCCGGTCCTGCCGAGCACCTTGGTGACGGTCCGGCCGTCGATCACATCCAGGACCAGGCGGCAGCCGAACCCGCAGTGGGGGCAGGCGGTCTCCACCCGGCTGGTCTGCCAGGGGCGGCTCTTGAGGGGGCTCAGGTTCTCCGTCAGGGCACCCACCGGGCAGAGGGAGAGGCACTCCCCGCAGGAGATGCAGTCGTCGCGGTCGCTGGGGGTGATGTGCCCGGCGAACCCCTTCCCGGCGAGGTCGATGGCCCTGCGGCCCGACACCTCCCGGCAGGCGCGGTAGCACCGGCCGCAGAGGACGCACCGGAGCTGCCAGTACCGGATCAGCGGCGTGGCGTAGGGTTCTGCGTCGTCCTTCCGGGGGGCCGCGTAGTCTGCCTTCTCGATCCCGTATTCGTACACCAGGTCCTGGAGCCGGCACTCGCCGCCCTTGTCGCACTGGGGGCAGTCCAGGGGGTGGGCGACCAAAAGCAGCTTGACGATCTCGCGCCGCATCCGCGCCAGCCGCTCCGAGCGGGTCGTCACGGAGATCCCCTCCGCCGCCGGCGTGGTGCAGGCGGTCATCGGTTCGGCGAACCCGTCGACCTCGACGACGCAGAGCCGGCAGGCGCCGAAAGGAAGCAGGCTTTCGTGGTGGCAGAGGGTGGGGATCTCGATGCCCCCCGCGCGCGCCGCCTCCAGGATCGTCGTGCCCGGGCCGGTGGTGATTCTCTTGCCGTCGATGGTCAGCGTTATCATAGTCCCCGTCAGTCCTTCGCTCGCGCTCATCCCAGGGCCACCATGCCGATCCGATAGCAGCGCAGACAGCGCGCCGCCTCGCCCACGGCCTCATTCAGCCGGAAGGCCGCCTCCACCTCGACGAAGCTCTTCTTGCGCTCCTCCGGGGGGAGCATCGGCTGATGCGCCCGCTTCACGCCGCCCACGAGGCTGATCTTTTCCTTCCTGTTGTACACCTTGATCGCGCCGAACAGGGCCTTGAACCGCTCTTCCTCCGTCGCCTCAGGCTTATGGCCCTTGAGGTAGGCATCGATCTTCTCGGCGGCGCGCTTGCCCGTCCCGGTGGCCTTCACCAGGACATCGGGGCCGGTGATGCAGTCGCCCGCGCTGAACACCCCCCGCTGCGACGTGGCGAAGGTCTCTGCGTCGGCGTCGATGGTGTTCCACTTCGTCAGCTTGATCCCCTCCTTCTCTTCGAGGAAAGAGAGATCGACCTTCTGGCCGATGGCCGGGATGAGGATGTCCGTCTCGATCACGAACTCCGACCCCTTGACCGGCACGGGCCTGCGGCGGCCGCTCGCGTCGGGCTCGCCCAGCTCCATCCGGATGCACTCCACCCCCACCACCTTGCCGTTTTCGGCGATGATCCGCGTGGGGTTGCAGAGGTAGTGGAACTTGACCTGTTCCTGTTCGGCGTCGTGGATCTCCACGGGGTCGGCGGGCATCTCCTTGATGGTGCGCCGGTAGACGAGGTTGACGTCGTCCTTCCCGATCCGGAAGGAGGAGCGGACGCAGTCGATCGCCACGTTGCCGCCGCCGACCACCACCACCTTCTTCCCCTCGGGGTAGGGGTCCCGCCCCTGGCTGATGTCGAGCAGGTACCGTACGCCCGGGATGAACCCGCGGTATCCCTGCTCCTCGCCCTCCACCCCCATGGGCATGCTGTCCTGGGCGCCGACGCCGATGAACACCGCCTCGAAATCCCGCCTGAGTTCCCCGATCGTGACCTCCCTGCCCACCTCGACGCCGTAGCGGATCTCGACCCCCGCCCGGCGGACGAGGTCCACCTCGCGCCGGAGAATCTGCCGGGGCAGGCGGAAGTCGGGGATGCCCACCGCGGCCATGCCGCCCGGCTCGGGGAGCTTCTCGAAGATCGTGGGCTGGTACCCCTTCAGGGCCAGGTAGTAGGCGCAGGAAAGCCCGGCCGGGCCGGCCCCGACGATGGCCACCTTCCGGCCGCTCCCCCCCGCGCCGGCGATCCCGGGATCGACGCCCTTGTCGATCTCGTAATCGGCGACGGAACGCTTGAGGTCCTTGATGGCGATCGCCTCGTCCACGTTCGCCCGCCGGCAGTTCGATTCGCAGGGGCGCACGCAGACCCTCCCCAGGGTCCCGGCCATGCAGATCCGCTGGCGGATCGTGGCGAGCGAATCGCCGAACCGCTGCTCGCCGATCTCTTCCACGTAGGTGGGGATGTCGAGGCTGCTCGGGCAGACGCTCATGCAGGGGGCCGTGACGGCGTACCGGTACCGCTCCGGGGCGGCCTTCCTCCCGCCGGATATGGCATCGGCAAAGGCCCCGGGGAAATACCGCAGCGCGTCGAGGAGGGGGACCATGCCGGTCTGGCCGATCTGGCACTTCGACCCCTCGCGGATGTTGAACGCCAGCTCGGCGATCCGCTTCACGTCCTCGTGCCTGCCCCGGCCGGAGGCGATCTTTGCGAACAGGTCGCTGACGATCCGCGAACCCACCCGGCAAGGGAAACACTTTCCGCAGGACTCCTGCTGGACGGCCTCGGCATAGCCGGCGCACATCCCGACGATGTCCGCATCGGCGTCGCGCAGGATGATCCCGTCCCACCCCAGGAAGGCCCTGATCCGCTCCCCGGGCTGGAATTCCGGCGGCAGCTTCACATTCGCCGGCTGCTTCCGCTCGCCCTCGCCGGCCGTCCGGTTGTCCACCACCTCTCCCTGCCAGGAGCTGAAAACGATATCTTCCATCGCAGTCCCTATCTGTCGATCTCCCCGAGCACGATGTCGATGCTGCCCACGGCGGCCACCACGTCGGCGATCATCTCCCCGACGATCATCCGCGGCAGCGCCCCGAGGTTGGCGAAGGAGGGGGTCCGAACCCGCATCCGGAACGGCTTGTTGGTGCCGTCGCTGATCAGGTAGAACCCGAGCTCCCCCTTCGACGATTCGATCGAGGAGTACACCTCGCCCGCGGGGGGCGCGAACCCCTCTTCCATCAGCTTGAAATGGCGGATCAAGGCCGCCAGGTCCTTCCCGACCGCGTCCTTGGCCGGCGGCACCACCGTCGGCAGGTCCGCGGCCACGGGTCCGTCCGGGAGCCGGTCCGCCGCCTGCGCGACGATCCGGAGCGACTGCCGCATCTCCTGGAGCCGGACGAGGTACCGGTCGTACACGTCGCCGCTGGTCCCCAGCGGGACCGAGAAATCGAACTCCTCATAGCTCGAGTAGGGGTAGGCCTTCCGGACGTCGTAGTTCACCCCCGACGCCCGAAGCGGCGGCCCCGTGACCCCATAGCCGATGCACTCCGCGCCGGAGAGGGGGGCGATCCCCCGGGTCCGCTTCTTCCAGATGATGTTCTCGGTGAGCAGGGTCTCGTACTCGTCCACGTGGCCGGGAAACGACGCGATGAAGGCGCGCACCCGCGGCAGGAAGCTCTCCGGGATGTCCGCGGCCAGCCCGCCGATCCGCACGAAGCTCGGGGTGAGCCGGGCGCCGGTGACGAGCTCCATCGCCTCGATGATCTCCTCCCGCTCCCGGAAGGTGTAGAACAGGGCCGTCATCGCCCCGAGGTCCAGGGCGTGGGTCCCCAGCCACAAGAGATGCGCCGCGATCCGCTGGAGCTCCGCCAGCATCACCCGGAGGTACTGGGCCCGCTTCGGGATCTCGATCCCCAGGAGCTTTTCCACCGCCAGGCAGTAGGAGAGGTTGTTGGAGAACCCGCTGGTGTAGTCCATCCGGTCGGTGAGGGTCAGGGCCTGGGGGTAGGTCATCGACTCGGCGAGCTTTTCGAGCCCCCGGTGGAGGTACCCGATGTGGGGCACCACCGAGACCACGACCTCGCCGTCCAGCTCCAACAGCAGCCGGAGCACCCCGTGCGTCGCCGGGTGCTGGGGCCCCATGTTGATCGTCATCAGGTTCGTTTCAGACATCGCGGGTGTACCCCGTCTCTTCCTCGGCGCAGAGGTCCACCGGTTTGTCGAACTCATGCCCCGCCAGGGGAAACTCCTTGCGCAGCGGATGGCCGACGAACTCTTCCGTCAGCAGGATGCGCCGGAGGTCGGGATGGCCGGCGAAGCGGACCCCGAACATGTCGTACACCTCCCGTTCGAGCCATTCCGCCCCCTGCCAGAGGTCGCTCACCGTATCCACCTCCGCCCCCTCGGCCACGCCGGTCTTGACCCGGAGCCGGTTGGTGTGGCTGAGCGAGTTCAGCAGGTAGACGACCATCAGCCGGGGCGCCCCGTCCCCGCAATCCACGCCGGCCATGTCGACCAGCAGGTCGTACCGGGCCGCCGGGTCCTCCTTCAGGAAGCGCATCACCCCCCGGAGCGCGGTCCGGTCGATCGTCACGGTGGTCTCGCCGCGGAACTCCTCGACGGACCGCACCGCCGCGGGGAAGCGCTCTCTCAGCAGCTCGGCAACGGCGCGGCTATCCATTGTGCTCCCCCCAGGGCAGGCTGACGAGCTTTCGCTGGCCCGGCAGCTCCCGGCCGATCTTCTCCTGCAGCACCATCAGCCCCTTGAGCAGGCTTTCCGGACGGGGCGGGCAGCCGGGGATGTAGACGTCCACCGGGACGATCCGGTCCACCCCCTGGACGACGTTGTAGGTCCGAAACACCCCGCCGCTGGAGGCGCAGGCCCCGTAGGCGATCACCCATTTCGGCTCGGTCATCTGGTCGTAAATCCTCCGGAGCACCGGCGCCATCTTCCGGGTCACCGTGCCGGCGACGATCATCAGGTCGGCCTGACGCGGCGTCGGCCGGAACACCTCGGCGCCGAAGCGGGCGATGTCGTAGGTCGCCGCCGAGGCGACCATCATCTCCAGCGCGCAGCAGGCCAGGCCGAAGGTGACCGGCCAGATCGAATTCTTCCGCGCCCAGTTGATGACGTCCTGCAGCGTCTCGGGCGCCGTGCCGTCCGCTATTCCCATTCCAGAGCCCCCTTCTTCAGGACATACACGTACCCCACCAGGAGGATGAGCACGAACAGCAGCATCTCGCCGAAGCCGAACAGGCCGAGCGAATCCGCCATCACCGCCCAGGGGTACAGGAACATGATCTCGATGTCGAAGATCAAAAACAGCATCGCCACGATGTAGTACCGGATCCTGATCTTCATCTTGGTGGGGCCGATGGTCGGCATCCCGCATTCGTACGGGGCGAGCTTCACCTTGCCGGAGATCCGGTGGCCGAGGATGTGCGAGGCGCCCACGATCAAGACGGCGATGCCGATGGCAAAAACCATCGTGACGAGGATGGGGAGATACTCGATCATACGTTCTATCCTTATGAAAACGTTCGCCAGTAACGCGGAGCGATGACCTCGAACGACCGGAGGCGGGAGGGCGAGGTGTAGTGCAGCGTAAAGAGTTGAGGATCACGGCCCGGTCCGCCGAAGCGGCTTTATCTAATATAAGGGTTTCCTCCTTGTCAAGATTTTTTACTTCCGGGTTGCGGGTTCGTTTGGCGGGGATGGCGTCGCAGGCGCGCTTCTGCCTCCGGGGTTGCCGTTTTTTCTGTGACTTTTACCGCGACTTCATGTATGAAGCTCGGAGTACCGCTTGCATGGATTAAGGACGCGATGCCCACGAACGAAACATACCTTCCGATCACCTCGCTCGCCGAAGGCGAGGAGGCCATCATCCGCGACATAACCGGCGGGAACGCCCTGATCAGCAGGCTGGCGGGGATGGGGATCGCCCTCAACACGAAGGTCCGGTACCTCCACAGCCGGGGCGGCCTGGTCGTAGTCCAGGTCGGCGAAACGCGCGTTGCCCTGGGAAGCGGCGAGGCGGTGAAGATCCTCGTCAGCCGGGTCGCCCCCGCCCGCGAGGGGGAGAGGCCGCCCGCAAAGACGCTCCTCGTCGCCCTGGCCGGCCAGCCCAATGCCGGGAAGTCGACGGTGTTCAACATCCTGACGGGGCTGTCGCAGCACGTGGGCAACTGGCCGGGCAAGACCGTGGAGAAGAAGGAGGGGTCGCACACGGCGGAGGGGTACGAACTCCGGATCGTCGACCTCCCCGGCACCTACAGCCTGACCGCATTCTCGGAGGAGGAGCGGGTCGCCCGCGAGTTCATCATCCACGAGGCGCCGGACGTGATCGTCCTGCTGGTCAACGCCGCGGTCCTCGAACGGAGCCTCTACCTCCTGACGGAGCTCCTCCCGCTGGGCCGG
The DNA here is from genome assembly GCA_903928915.1 of uncultured Syntrophobacterales bacterium. Taxonomy (GTDB): domain Bacteria; phylum Desulfobacterota; class Syntrophia; order Syntrophales; family UBA5619; genus JAKAFS01. The sequence goes on from CAIYSL010000098.1 coordinate 90,534, forward strand.
CCGATCGTCGTGGGCGTGAACATGCTCGACGTGGCGGAGAACCAGGGGATCCGGGTCGACACCGAGGCCCTGGAGCGCTCCCTGGGGGTCCCCGTAGTCCCGATGATCGCCACGAAGAACAAGGGGCTCCGCGAGCTCGTCGAGCGGGTCATCTCCGTCTCGCGAGGAGAGTTCGCCCTCCGCCCGAAACTGCCGCCGGTGCGGGCGGACCATCATGACCTGCTGAAGGAGCTGACCGAGCTGATCCGGGAGGCGGTGCAGCCCCCCTATACGGTCGAGTGGGTGGCGGCCAAGCTGATGGAGGGGGACCAGGAGGTCTCGGCGATGATGGAGAAGCTCCTGACCCCGCCGCTCTGGGAGCGGGTCAAGGGCCTCCTGGTCGCTCACGAAGATTCGCTCCACGCCGTTGTCTGCGGCCGGTACGACTGGGTCGAAGACACCACCCGGGCCTGCGTGTCGCGCTTCAAGATGGGGCAGGTCGTCATGACCGACCGGATCGACCACCTCCTGACCCGCCCTGCCTTCGGGATCCCCGTCCTTCTGGGGGTGCTGGCCTGCGTGTTCCTGTTGACCTACACGATCGGGTTTCCCCTCCAGAAGCTCCTCGAGGGCGGCGTCGGCGCCCTGGGCGCGGCGGTCGCGCCGCTCCTGGCGCAGGCACCGGCCTGGGTGCAGGGGCTGATCGTGGAAGGGGTGATCGGCGGCGTCGGGTCGGTCCTGACCTTTCTCCCGATCCTGCTGATCTTCTTCGCCGTCCTGGCGCTGCTCGAGGATGTGGGGTACATGGCCCGGGCCGCCTTCGTGATGGACAGGTTCATGCACCTCGTGGGGCTCCACGGCAAAAGCTTCATCCCCATGTGCATCGGGTTCGGCTGCAACGTCCCGGCGATCCTGGGCGTCCGGATCATCGAATCGCGCAAGGCCCGGCTGCTGACGATGCTCCTGACCCCCTTCGTCCCCTGCACGGCGCGCCTGGCGGTCCTCACCTTCGTGGCCGCCGCCGTCTTCGCGTCCGACGCGACGATCGTCGTCTGGGCGCTCGTCAGCCTCAACATCCTCGTCCTGGGCGCCGTGGGGATGACCGTCCACGCCTTCGTCCTGAAGGAGGAGCCGACCCCGTTCATCATGGAGCTCCCCCTGTACCAGCGGCCGAACCCGCGGACGATCGGGCAGGTGGTCTGGTCGCGGACCGTCTCCTTCGTCAAGCGGGCGGGCTCGGTCATCCTGCTCATGGCGATCCTGGTCTGGCTGCTGGCCTACTTCCCCGACGGCAAGACCGAGACGAGCATCCTCGCCGCGATCGGCCATGTGCTCGAACCGATCGGCCGGCCCCTCGGTCTCGACTGGCGGATGGTGACGGCGCTCATCTCCAGCATCGTCGCCAAGGAGAACGCCGTGGCCACCCTCGGCGTCCTGTACGGCGTAGGCGACCAGGGGCTCCTCAAGGTGCTCCCGCAGGTGATGAGCCACGCCTCGGCGCTCGCCTTCCTCACGGTCCTGATGCTGTTCGTCCCCTGCGCGGCCACCGTCGCCGTGATGCGGCGCGAGATGGTCGACCGGATCTGGTTTTACTCCTCCCTCGTCCTGACGCTGGTGATCTCCTACCTCGGCGGTCTGATCGCCTACCGCCTGGCCCTCTGGCTGGGCTTCTGAGCGGCACGCGGGGAAGGCAGTCCCTGAGCCATGGATCTTACGCAACTGATCGTCATCTTCGCCGCCAGCGTCCTCACCAGCGCCTTCGGGACCCTGGTGGGCGGAAGCAGCCTGGTCACCATTCCGCTGCTGATCGTGCTGGGTCTGCCTCCCCACACCGCCATCAGCACCGACCGGATCGGGACCACCGGGATCGGCATCGCGGGGCTGTATTCCTTTCACCGCAAAAGGATGGTGCGTTACGGCCTCTCCTTCCTCGTCGGCATCCCCTGTCTCATCGGCGGGTTCATCGGGGCGAACCTGTCGCTCCAGGTCAGCCCGGAGCTGCTCAAACGGCTGATCGTGGCGCTGACGGTGGTGATGCTGATCGTCCTGATGGCAAACCCCAGGCTGGGGGTGACCGCGGCCGAACGCCCCCTCACCCGCGGACGGTACGCGCTGGGTGCCGTGCTGGGCCTGCTGGTGGGCATCTACGGCGGGTTTTACGGGGCCGGGGCCGGGACGATGCTGGGCTACATCATGCTGATGGTCTTCGGCCAGACCTTCCTGGAAAGCGCCGCCAACAACAAGGTCGCCGGGATCCTGATGAGCGCCACTTCGGCGGCCACCTACGCCTGGCACGGCGCCTTCAACGCCCCGCTGGCCCTGCTGATGTTCACCGGCTGCTGCATCGGATCGTACGCGAGCGCCCAGTATGCCGACCGGCTCGGAAACGTCTGGATCAAGCGGCTGTTCGTCGTGATAATCCTGATCATGGCGGCAAAACTGCTGCTCGACGCCTGAACCGCCCCGTTCCGGATACCGGCGCCGCCGCGAGATCGGGAGAGGCCGGTCATCCCGGGGCTCAGACCATCAGCCGGCCCCCGTTCACCGCGATCGTCTGGCCGGTCAGGTAGCCGGACTCCGGCGCCGCCAGGAACAGCACCCAGCCCGCCATGTCGTCCACCTCGGCGATCCTCCCCAGGAGCGTGGACTTCCCGATCATCTTCCGCTGCTCTTCATTCCGCACCGCGATGACGCGTTCGGTGGCCGTGGTCCCCGGGGCGATGGCGTTGACGGTGACCCCGTACTTGCCCAGTTCGTAGGCGAGGTACCGGGTGAGGCAGTGGACCCCTGCCTTGGCCGCCGAATAGGGTGGGGAGGAAAGGTTGAAGGTCGTGAGCCCCGCCAGCGAACCCAGGTTGACGATGCGGCCGCTCTGCTGCTTCTGGAAGATCGGGATCACCGCCTTGGCCGTGAGGAACACGCTCTTCAGGTTCCGGTCGATCACGGCGTCCCACTCCTCTTCCGGGGTATCGGCGATTCCGAGCTGCAGCGAGAACCCGCCGGCGCTGTTGACCAGGATGTCGATCCGGCCCGCCTTGGCCAGCACCTCCGCGAAGGCCTGCGCGACCGAGGCGCTGGCGGTCAGGTCGCAGCGGATGAAGGCGGCGTCCCCGCCTGCCGCCCGGATTGCCTCGGCGGCAGCGGCGCCCGCCTTCTCGTCGATATCGATCAGAAACACCCGCGCGCCCGCCTCGGCAAATCGCTCGGCCGAGCGCTTCCCGATCCCCTGGCCCGCGCCCGTGATCACGGCAACCTGATTGGAAAAATCAAACTGCGTCTTACCCATGGCAACAACCTCCTTCCGGAATCCGCCGGTGCGTGCATTCCCGCGGCCTGCCGCGGAATTTTTTCCCCGGGCGGGCGGGCGGTCGCCGGGCCGGAGTTCAGCGAAGGACTGTATCATATTTTTCGCCTCCCGTGGGGGATTGACCCGCCTGGGGCGGCAGATAAATATCCTTGACAGGGCCGAACCCTTTCCCGTATCGTACCCACAACAAGCGGAACCTCCGACCGTCATCGCGATCGGGCATGCTTCAACAACCTTGTCTCTCGCCCCGAACGCGACGATGCGGCGCGACAGGGTCGTTCACCAGATCGTTCCTGATCGACGCTGCCCCTCTCCACGCTCCTCGCGCGCTGCCCCTGCGTTCTTTCCTAACAGTTCCCTACCGCGGTGCCCCTGCTCCTCACGCTCCCGGCCGGATAGCCCTGCGCGCGGGATGCATCTCCCGCCGACCCGCACCGACGGCTCGCCTGCGACGACCGACCGTACCCGGTCGTAGGATACGCGATTTGTTCAAACCACCAACCAAGAAAAGGGGGAGAACATGGCCAAGGAAGAGAAAGATCCGCACGAACACAAGGAACAGCAGAAGAATCCGCTCGCAATTTCCCGGCGCACCTTCCTGAAGGGGGTAGGGACGACCGCCATCGCCACGTCGATCACCATCGCCCCCCTCCCCCTGCCCTCGGCCGCCGATGCCGCCCCGCCTCCCGCACGCAGGGAGGCCTGGATCCAGCTCACCGTGAACGACACGGTCCACCGCCTGAAGGTCAAGTCCCATTGGACCCTCCTGGAAGTGCTGCGCAAGCAGGCCGGCCTCACCGGCACGAAGAAATTCTGCGACCGGGGGAGCTGCGGGGCCTGCACGGTCATCGTGGACGGCAGGGCCGTGTACGCCTGCTCCTTTTTGGCCATCGCGGCCGACAACAGGAAGGTCCTCACCATCGAGGGGCTGCTCCAGGGAGGGAAGCTCCATCCGATCCAGGAGGCCTTCCTGGAGCACGACGGCCTGCAGTGCGGGTTCTGCACCCCCGGCCAGATCATGTCGGTCAAGGCCCTGCTGGACAAGAATCCCCGCCCCAGCGCCGACGAGATCAAGGAGGGCCTTTCGGGCAATGTCTGCCGCTGCTCCGCCTACCCCAAAATCCTTAAATCGGCCCTGGCCGCCGCCCGGCGAGGATAGAAAGGAGAACGCATCATGTCGAACGAGTTCAGGGTGGTAGGAAAGCGGTACCCGAAAATGGACGCCTGGGAGCGGGTCAGCGGGCAGGCCGTGTACGTTTCCGACATCTATCTGCCGGGGATGCTGTACGGGAAGATCCTGCGGAGCCCCCATCCCCACGCCCGGGTGGCCGGCATCGATACGGAACAGGCCAAAGCCCTCCCCGGGGTCAAGGCCGTGCTCACCCCCAAGGACATAACCGACTTCAACTGGACCAAGTGCCCGGGCCGCGGCCACCATGACATGCCCATCCTGGCCGATATCGCCCGGTACGCCGGCGAGGACATCGCCGTGGCGGCCGCCGTGGACGAGGAGCGGGTCCAGGAGGCGCTCGACCTGATCAAGGTAGAGTACCAGCCGCTGCCCTTCGTCATCGACCCCGAGGAGGCCCTGAAGCCCGCGGCCCCCAAGGTCCACCCCGCGGGCAATCTGGTCGGGGGGAAACCCGTCGTCCTGAACCGGGGGAGCGTCGAGAAAGGGTTCCAGGAGGCCGACCTGGTGTACGAGGCCCGGTACTCCACCCCCCTGCTGCAGCACGCGACCGCCGAGCCGCGGGTGTGCGTGGCCCGCTGGGAGCGGGGCAGGCTGACGATCTGGGATTCCCTGCAGCATACCTTCGGAACCCAGGCGGGGCTGGCCTACGTCTTCAAGATCCCGATGAGCAAGGTGCGGGTCGTCTGCGATTACATGGGCGGGGGCTTCGGGGACAAGATACAGATGGAACGGTACAGCGTGCTGGCATCGATCCTGGCCCTGAAGACCGGCCGTCCGGTGCGGATCGAATTCGACCGGGAGGAGAACTTCCTGGCCGCCCACCACCGCTACCCCGCCGTCTGCTACCTGAAGTACGGGGCCAGGAAGGACGGCACCCTGACCGCCATCCAGGCCAAGGTCGTGGCCAACGCCGGGGCCTACTGCCATCTCGACGGCGCCATGGGCGTCCTGGAGACGATGAAGGGGGTGTACCGGTGCCCCAACCTCAAAGGGGAAGGATACACGGTCTACACCAACACCCCGGAAGGGGGGGCCATGCGCTGCGTGGGCCATCCCCAGGGCCAGTTCGCCCAGGAAGTGCACATGGATATCATGGCCCACAAGCTGGGGATCGACCCGGTGGCCTTCCGGATGAAGAACTTCGCCCGCCTGGAAGACGGCGACCAGGACAAGAAGATCCCCTTCTCCAGCAACGCCATGGAGGAGTGCATCCGCAAAGGGGCCGAAGCCTCGGGCTGGGCGCAGAAGTGGCAGAAACCCGGGACAAGCCCCGGCCCGGTCAAGAAGGGGCTGGGCATGGCGATCCACTCCTGCCGCCACGGGGCCATGGCGCTTCCCAGCGCCGGGATGGTGAAGGTCAACTCCGACGGGACGGTGAACGTGCTGATCGGGACCGCCGACGTCGGGGGGAACCAGAAATCCACCATGGCAATGATCGCCGCCGAGGAGCTGGGCGTCCCGCTGGACGTCATATCGGTGACCACGGCCGACACGGACGTCACCCTGGACACGGGCAGCACCGCCGGCAGCAAGCAGACCATCACCGCGGGAAACGCGATCAAGCTTGCCGCCGCCGACGCCAAGAACCAGATCTTCGCGATTGCGGCTGGGGAATTGAAGACGGCCAAGGAAAACCTGGAGCTGGTGGGCGGGCAGATCCGCCCCAAGGGCTCCGACAAGGGGATCGCGCTGACCGCCGTGCTGCGAAAGGCGCCGGCTACGATCACCGGCCGGGGGACCGGCAGCCTGCTCAAGGGGGCTATCACCCACTGCTTCGCGGCCCACTTCGCGGAGGTGGAGGTGGATACCCTGAGCGGCAAGGTCCGGGTGCTGAACATCTACGCGGCCCACGACCTGGGCAAGGTGATCAACCTGTCGGGCGCGGAGAACCAGACCGACGGCGGGGTCATCCAGGGGATAGGCTTCGGCATGACGGAAAATCAGCTCTTCGACCTGGACACGGGAATCTGCGTCAACCCCAACCTCGTGGACTACAAGCTCGTCACCATCAAGGACATTCCGGAGATCCACATCCAGTTCATCGAGCCGCTCGACCCCGGAGGCCCCTACGGCGCCCGGGGGCTGTCGGAGCCGCCCTACAGCGTTCCCGCCCCGGCCATCGCCAATGCCGTCTACAACGCCATCGGGGTGGGCATGACCGATCTTCCGATCACCATCCGGTCGATTCTGGAAAGCCGCAACAGGGGAGCGAAGGCGTAGCCGCGCAGAAAGGAACGATCCATGAAACCTTTTGATTACTATACCGTCACGAGCGTAGCCCAGGCTGTTTCCCTGCTTTCCAAGCACCGGCATAAGGCCGCCGTCCTGGCCGGCGGGTCGGACCTCCTGGCCATGATGAAGGACCGGCTCGAAGGGCCGAAGCTGAAGCTGCCGGCTGCCCTGATCGACATCAAGGGGATCAAGGAGCTGAGTTACATCAAGGAGCAGAAAAACGGCGTGCGGATCGGGGCCGGCACCGTGCTGGCCGACATCGCCTCCTCCGAGCTGATCGCCAAGCGCTACCCCCTGCTCCACCAGGCGGCCGGCCAGTTGGGGGTCCCCCAGATCCGGAACGTGGGCACCCTGGGCGGGAACCTCTGCCAGCGGCCGCGCTGCTGGTACTTCCGCGGCAAGTCCTTTGCGAACTGTTTCCGCAAGGGCGGCGGCACCTGCTACGCGCCCGGCGGCGAGAACCGCTACCATGCCGTGTTCGGCGGCTCCAACTGCTACATCGTCCACCCCTCGGACCTGGCCCCGGCGCTGATCGCCCTGGATGCCCGGGTGGAGATCGCCTCCCCCAAGGGGAGCAGGATGGTCCCGCTGGAGAAATTCTACGTGGGCCCGGACAAGAACATCCTCGGGGAGACCATCCTCGGCCCCCAGGAGCTGCTCGCGGCCGTGGAGATCCCCGCCCCCGCCGCAGCGAGCCGCGGCGCCTACCTCAAGCTGAAGGAGCGGCAGGCCTTCGACTTCGCCATCGTCAGCGTGGCGGTAAACCTCTCCGTGGCCGGCGGCAGCGTCGGCCAGGCCCGGATCGCCTTCGGCGGCCTGGCGCCGGTCCCGCTCCGGGCCGTGAAGGCGGAAGCCGGCCTGAAGGGCAAGGCGCTCAAAGACGCCATCGCCGCGGCGTGCAAGGCAGCCGCGGAGGGGGCCGAGCCGCTCAGCCAGAACGGCTACAAGGTGGATGCCGCCCGGGGTGTTCTGGAAGAGGCGCTGCTGAGCCTGGCCTGATCGCGAGCGGCATCTCTTCCTCCGGCAATCAAACCGCCGCGCTTTTCGCCGCGGTGACGCAGCGGGACGACTTACTGATTCCGTCCTTTGTCGGAATGACCGATTCGACGTACATTGTGGCCGGATCGGGCCACAGTAATAGTTGAATATCGAGCGCTCCCTGGGTATACTCACCGCCGTGCAGCGGCCCCGCCCCCCGGCGGCGACTGCTGCGCGGCGCCGGCAGAGGGTTCCGGCGCAGACCCTGCAACCCCTTGAGGAACCCGTCGCGATGCCCGAGCGGATCGACCATCCCGGCCGCCCGCCGGAGGAGCTCCCTCCGGCCGCCGATGCCCTGATCGCGCGCCTGGCCGGCCATCACCCCGACCTGAGCGGCTTCACGGTCGTCTCGCTGACGGGCCGCGGCCGCGACTTCCTCCACCACCAGCTCCACACCCGGATCGGCGGGCTAATGCCTGCGGTCCTTTCCTATGACGACTACAAGACCAGCCGCCTGAGCGACGCCCTGGGCCGCATTGCCGTCGCCGAGGACGAGGCACTGCTCAGGTTCCACAGCCTCCGCTGCCGGGCCGAGGGCAGACCGCTTCCGCCCGCCGATTCCCAGCGGCTCCTCTCCTTTCTCGCCGCGATCGGCGAATTCTCCGTGAGCCCGGCAGAGCTCAAGGCCCTGGACCGGATCGGGCCGGAGCAGCTTGGCCGGATCGACGGCTTCTTTGCCCTGCAGGAGGCCTTTCGCAGCAGCCTTGCCAAGGAGGGGCTCTTCTATCCGCCCTTCGAGGCGGAGCGCTTCGCAGTGCTTGGCCCAAAAGAGGGCGACCTCTTCATCGGCCTCCCCCTCATGACCCCGGGAAATCAGCGTTTCTTCAGCCGCATCCCCAAAGACCGCCTCTTCGTCGATGCGCCCCTCTTCGGCCCGCAGATGCCGCAAGAGCCTCCCGAATATGAGTCGGCGCTCTCGCTTATCCGGCGGATCGGCGTCCCTGAGCGGCGCAGCCCCGGCACGGGGCTTGCCTTTTCCGAGCTTTCCGAACGGGCCGGCCTGCCCGCGCTCCTCGCCCGGGAGATCGACGCCTTCCTGGCCGCGCCCCGCGCCGACGGGGAGCAGCTCTTCATCGTGCCCCTGGACGAGCGGCTCTCCTTCTACCTCTGGGAATGCCTCTTTCGGCCCCTGGGCGCTCAGGTCAACTTCGCCCCCTGGCTCCCCTTCTCCCACTTCGCCCCGGCCCAGCGCCTGGCCGAGGCGATCCAGCGGAAAAAGGGGCTCGCCCCGGTGCGGCGCGACCTCGTCGCCGAACTCACGGCCCGGTGGACAGAACTCGACGAGGCGGACCGCTCCGCCTTCGAAGGGGCGATCACCCTCTGCGACGAGTTGGAGCGCCTGAAGCCGCTCATGGGGGCCGAGCGGCAGCCCCTCGCCGAGTACCTGATCTCCGTCAAGAAGCTCCGGCTCCACGGCAGGCGGTCCGCCCCGATCCAGGTGGTGGCCCTGGGCGACGCCACCGGCATCCCCTACGGCCGCGCCGTGATCCTGCCCATGAACAGCGGCGTGTTCCCGGCCAAGCCCTTCAGCGGGCCTTATCTCAACCTGATCCACCTGCCGCGCCTCTATCGGACCCAGTACGAGGCAGAGGACCTGGCCCTGCGCCAGTTTCTTTCCTTCGGGAGATCCGCGCATCTGGCGGCCCTCTACGACCAGGCAACCGGCGCGGCGCCCTCGGCCCACTTCTCCTTTCTCGCCACCGAATTCGGCAGGCCTGTGGTGAAGCGCCGGCTCGTCCCGACGCCCTTCACCGTCCCCGAGGCCGGCTTCGTGATCGAGAACACGGCAGAGCTGAAAGAGAAGCTCCAGCGCCACGTCTGGTCCTTCACTTCGCTGCAGAAGTTCTTCACCTGCCCCTGCCGCTTCATCGTCGAAGACCTGGAGAAAATCGAGCCGCCCGCCTGCTTCGAGGTGGAAGAGGGCGCGGCTCTTCTCATCGGCGATTTCCTCCACCGCTTCTTTGCCGAGCTCAAGGACCATCCCCCTGCGAGCGACCGCTGGCAGGAGCGCTTCGATGCGGCCTGGGACAAGGACCGGGACCTGATGGAAAAGCTCCCGGACCAGGCAGCCCGAAAGGCCATCGTCAAGAGCTATCTTGCCGACATCGCGGCCTGGGAGAAGGAGACGGGCCAGCCGCTCCTCTTCTCCGACACCGTCACCGCTGCGGAGCTGAAGCTTCAAGCCCCCTTCGGCGAGGGCCGCTACCAGCTTACAGGCCGCATCGACCGCCTGCAAGCCGAAGGGGCCGAAGGAGAAAGGCTTCTCATCACGGACCTGAAATACAAGGAGAAAAAAGAGGCCTCGGAAAAGACCCGGCTTGCGGAGCTCGTGGACAAGCCCGACCACTTCGACGACCGGTTCCAGCTCGTCATCTACGCCTACCTGGCCCTAAAAAACAAAAAGGCCGAGCCCGGAAGCCTGGGCGTCACCTATCTCTTCCTACGGCCGAAAACCCAAGGGGATTACGAAGGCCGCCTGGCTAACGACGATCTCGCGGCCTGCGACGCCACGCTGGACAAGATCGCCCAGCGGCTCGACACCCTCATCGCCACCGACCGCTTTGTCCCCAACTTCCGGGCCGCAGGTTGCAGCTATTGCCCCCACAAGGCCCTCTGCCTCAAGCCCGACCTTTACCGGACCGGAGGCCGCGCCTGATGAAGAGCCTCTTTGTCACCGCCTCGGCCGGCTCCGGCAAGACCTATCGCCTGACCCAGGAGGTGCGCGCCCATCTGGATAGGGCCGGGGAATTTACCGTCGCCGCCACCTTCACCAAGGCTGCAGCCGCGGAGATGGAAAAGCGGATCCTGGAGGCGATCGACAAGGGCAAGGATAGCCCGGCCGAGAAGCTTTCTCTCATCATGCGGGCGGCCAAGGTCCACTTCTCCACCATCGACGCCCTCTTCCACCGCTTCCTGGCCACCGAGGCCCAGCTTCCCCAGGTGGCGGACGAACACGAGCGGGCCCTCATCACGGAGCTTGCCGACGCCCGCTTCTTCCAGGCCCCCCGGGTGCTCGCGGACCTGGAGAGCATCGTGATCGCGGCCCGCATCCTGCGCCTTTCCCCCGAATCGCTCCTGGCGGCCCTGGACGAGGGAAGAGAGGCCCTGGAGGCCTGGGAGTGCCCGGATGCGCTTCTGGATCAGCTCAAGGCCGAACAGGCTCGCCTCACGGCGGCCTACGAGGACCTGCGCACCCAGGTTCAGGCCGTGGCCCCAGCCACCAAGGGGACCCTGGCCACCCAGGTCGCGGCCCCGCTCCTTTCTCCCCTCTCCGCCGTGGATTTGAAACGGGCCCTTTGGCTCAAAGAGGACGTCTCCGAGGTGAAGGTGGCCAAGGCCGACCGCGCAACCGAGACCTTTGCGACCCTGCAGAGGCTCTACCCCCCCATGCGCCGGATCGTGGCCGAGCACCTGATCAACACGAAAAGGCTCCGAAGCGCGCTCCTCAAGCGCTTCAGCAGCCTTCGCGCCGAGGTGGTGGCTGCGGAAAAGGAAAAGCTCGGCCGGCTCTATTTCGACGACCTGCCCAGGCAGCTTATCGACCTCGACGGGCCCGCAAGCCCGGACCGGCCGCTCTACATGGCCCGCCTCTACGAGCTCGGGTTCCACCGCATCAGCCATCTCCTCCTCGACGAGTTCCAGGACACGTCGCAAATCCAGTACGACCTGCTCAAACCCCTGATCGACGATATCCTCGCCTCCGTGGGGGAGGATGCCCAGGGCGAGCGGTCCGTCTTTCTCGTGGGGGACTGGAAGCAGTCGATCTACCAGTGGCGGGGCGCGGCGCCCGAGGCGCTAAGATCCGCGCTCAGCCCGGCCCTTGTAAGCGGCCAGCTTGCCTCCGAAGAGCTTCCCCACAACTACCGCTCCACACCGCTTCTGATCGCCTTTTTCAACCACCTCGTGAAGGCACTCTTTGCCGGCACGGAAAAGCAAAACCTCCAGGCCCCGCCCGAGAAGCCCAAGCGCCCCTACGCCGGCCTCTCGGAGGTCGCGGTCCTCCCGGCCCCCTGCGAGCGCGGCGACGAGCCTGCCTACGAAAAGCTGGTCGAGGCCCTGCTCCGCAAAAAGGAAGAGACCGGCTGCCCCTGGGGCGCCATCGCCATCCTCTGCCGCACCAACCTCCACATGGACAAGATCGCCGCGGCGCTCGCCAAAGAAGGCATCCCCACCTCGGGGATCAAGGGCCGCGAGCTTCTGGCCCTCCGCGAGGGCACGGCGCTCTGGTTTTCGCTCCTTTCGCTCTTTTCGGACCACGACGGTCGCTTCATCCCCCGCGCCCTTGGCCAGCTCGGCTATGGCGAGACGCTCACCGCCGCGCTTACGAATCTTGCCCAAACCGTTGCCCAGGCGCCCCGGCCCCACCGCTTCAGCGCCCTGGCCTCGGCCCTCCACGGCCTTGCCCCCCATTTTCCCCGCCTCCTCGTGGAGACCCTCTGGGACGAGGCGGAGCGCTACTTCGACCAGCCCGACGCCGGCGACACCGCCGCCTTCCTTTCCTATGTGCTGGCCCTGTCGCACCTCATCACCGTGCCCGAGGGGGAGCACGCCGACCGGGTGAAGCTCGCCACGATCCACGCGACCAAGGGGCTGGAGTTCCCCCATTGCTTCCTCTTCTGGAAAGAGGGGCAGGACCGCTCGCCCGAGATCCCCCATCCCGGCGATGGCTGCCCCTTGAGCCTGAACCAGAAGGAGCTGGAATTTCTCGCCACCGGCCCCATCCCCGGGGCCAGGGTTATCGCCGAGGCGGCGGAAGAAGCCAGGGAAGAAAAAGCCGACGAGACGGCGAACCTCCTCTATGTGGCGGCCACGCGCGCGGCCCAGAGCCTGACCATCATTCCCAGGGCCGACAAGGAAGGCGGGCTCAAGGGATTCAGCAGCCTCATGGAGCAAACTGCCCGAAAGCCCATCCGCGATGCCGAGCGGACCGAATCGGGCTGGCGACGCGACTACGGCCTTGCCGAGCCCGAGCCCAGGGACTACGAGGAGCTCTCAGCGCCGGCGCTTCCCGAAGGGCCAGCCGCACCCCTGGACAGCGACGAGATGGACCCGGCCCTGCGCTCCGCGGACATCGAGGCCGGAATCGAGCGCGGGCTCCGCATCCATGCGGCCCTGGCGCAGGTGACCGCAGAACACCCGACCATCCCACCCGGCATCCTCACCCCCGAGGAGCAGGAGGCGGTCAACCGCTTCCTCGCCACTCCTGGGGTGCGCGAGATCCTCTTTCGCCCCGGCCGGGTCCTGACGGAGCAGCACATCTCCGACACCCACTGCTTCGGCATCGTGGACCGCCTCATCATCGCCCCGGATCGCCTCACCCTCATCGACTTCAAGACCGGCCGCGTCGGCCACCTGGGCGAGAAATACAAAACGCAGATGGACCGCTACCGGACTATCCTCCAGGGCCTTTTTCAGGGGAGACCGGTCGAATGCTACCTACTGTTCATGGATGAACCGCAACATATTGTGATGATATGAGCATGGATAACTGCCAAGCAGGTGCCTCTGCCTGGCCCCAAAACGAATCCATTTCTTGAATTGGGACTTGCGTTAGAGTTGATAGAATCTATGGAGGACAGTTCAGCTTCCAGCCTATCCCCGGGAGCCAAGCATAGCCAGAGCCTTGCTGGCAGAGCCCTTGACCTTCGGCTCATAGGACGTGAAGGAAAACAGGCTGCCCGACTTTTCGATCTCGTTTAACAAAGACTTTGCCTCTGGATCTCCTATACTACCAAGTGCAAGACAGATCTTCATCTGCAAGTCTACCCTAAGTTCTGTGCTCATCTCGCTCTTAGCTTTAAACATTTCAATTAGCGTCTGGACCGCGGGTCGGTATTTGAGAGAGCCCAGAGCAGCTACGACTGCAGCCTTGACTTGGCCATCTACCAGCGGCAAAGCTGCCAGAAGGATCTCCCCGCGACTTTCACCACCAATGCCAATTATACCTTTGAGGACTTCGCGCTGGACCCGTGAATCATCATGGCGAAATAATGGTGCCAATGCTTTTACCTCATCCTCACCGCCGATTCGTCCCAGTAGCCAGACCAGATTGCGCAACTCATACCAGGCGCGGTCCGGAGTGAGCCGTCTAACGATCGGCGGGATTGCTGCCTGACCGATCTCGGAGATTAGGTTGAGGAGCCGAACCCGTTCAGCAGAATCCTCACTGTCCCGCAGCAGATTGAGAAGCGGATTAATGTCTTGAGAACCCAAAGAAACCAGATGACGAGCGGCCAGATCGCGTTGACCTGTTCCGTTTGTATGAAACTCTTCAATGATTGGGTCAAGGATATCGGCCACAGCCAATCGAGAGAGCAGTTTGTCAGCCTTTGATGAAACTTCTCCTTCTGCTCGAACTCCATAGCTGGACTTGCGTTGTAACGCCTCGACGACCGGTAGGCTGTCGCCCAATTTTTTATTGTGCAATGCCTGCTTGGCCATGTCAACCAAGCATTCACCAATTACCACGTAGCTGTCGCTTGCAGCCGTTTCGGAAGCCATCCAAGAGAGAAGCGTTTCTCTCCATTCTACGGCCAAGGTCATCCGCTGTTGCCCGGGAAGACTGCCAATAAGGCGTGCAATAATATCCGAGATAGCGCCACGAACATCCTCACATCCATGGGACAGTCTCCGCACCAATTGCCCCATCATCCATTTAGCCGGAGCTGCCGCTCCCTTGACCAGAAGCTCGTTGATAATACTAGTCAGCTCTTCGGCTGCTTCTAAATTAGGCTGACCCACGTCGAGATCGCTGAAGAAGGCGGCCCAGCGATTCTGAATTTCCTGAAGCTGTTTATCTTCTTCCTTTCCCTCGCTACCTAGCCTTTCGTTGAAGGACTGGATGCACTCGGCTCCCTTTTCCGTTAACATCAGGCGCTCGAGGGCCTTGTTGGCTGAGGCACCTCCAGCCCTGTTAGTGCTCGATTGCTGCTCCTTCTGCTTTTTCAACAACTCGATAATCTCTTGTATCTTTCCGCATTCCAATCCTTCAACAACACGCGTCAGCAAATTATTGTCGAGCATGTGGGTATTACTCAGGATCACTTCAGCGAGGATGCTGGCATCAAGATGCGATAGCTCATAAACCATTTGCTCTGAGAACTCGTCTTTGCGATCCTCCTCAGCGATTGTATCGAGTGAGCGCAGCATCCTGATTATCTGCGCTGACGTTTCCGCATAAGACACCGTCCCAACCTGAGCAACAAGCTGTTCAATGCCTGCATGCAAAGTTCGTATCAGCCATCCCGGGTCGCCTGACGATAACTCGCGGAGTTTTTCCAGTCTGTCGATTCTGTTAGGATCACGGACCACTGTTAACAGGGTGGCGATTGCCTCCTCCGATATGTTTGAGTTTTCCACATTGAGCGCTTGGTCTGTATAACGTATCTGATTTATGGTTATGTTTGGTATTTTGCTTAGATGATAAGCGAGATCCAGTTCCCTTTCGCCACCTGCTCTATTGGTCTTCTTGCACATTAATTCAAGAAAATATGTAAGTTCTCGCTTTTCGATCTCCCTGTGAAACGCAATGCTGCGGATTCCGCAGTTAACCATCAACATTAGGATGATGGCGACCTGCGGCCTTTCCATATATTTCTGGGTCAATGCTTCTCCATTGATAAGCAGTGACTTTTCCCACGCAACAAGCGTCAAAGGGTTTTGTTCGGCAAGCAATGCTCCTAGAGAGTCATGCAAACGGTTAACCGTATTGACGATCAGAGAATTGGTTAATGGATAAAGCCGCATATTGATCATTGCGGAATTCATGATCACAACCACTTCCATGACCTTGTCCTGGAAGAACATCGCTGCCGTAACCCCCATCATCCCATGGATCTCTTGATGGCAAAAAACATTACGAAAAGCTAAAAGGAATCAATACGCTGTTATGCGAAGTCTTGGTCATTACACATAAACGACAAAGGACCTGGAAACATTTAGTGACCTTTTCTTTTCAAATCAGTCCTTCTGCGCTCTAATTCAGCTTTTATCTTTTCCAGTTCGTATATAATTCTCTCCGTATCCATCGGCTGATAGCCTACATCTTTGATTTCAGTAATCTTATTAATGTAATAATCCATACCCCCGAGCAATGTACAAACGATAAGCGTAACGAGCACAATGATCGTCATCCAGAACAGATCTCTATGTCTCCTCCTTTTTCTTCTTATTCTCATTTCTATTGTGTCGTCATATGAGCCCACAGAACGCTCCTTTAAAAGCCCAATGCCCGCACAACTTGATCCATCAATCAGCACTTCCTTCGGGGCTGGTCACATTGTGGACCAATACTTTTTTAAAAATGGTCAGATCTCTTTCTCACTGCCTCAGTGCATACATGAGACAGGGGAAATATGCAATCCCGTATTCCGCTGCGCCTGGGAGTCGCTCAAGGTCTTCATGCAGGAGGCGGTGCCGGAAAAGGCACCTGAACCGCCCCGGGTTTTCCGGAGCCTCCGTTAGTTGAGTCCGGCCACCATGGCCGGGGCTTCCTGACGCTGATGATAAAACGCTTCAAACTCGACGGGAGGGATATGACCGATCGGTTCGAGTAGCCGCCGGTTGTTGAACCAGTCCACCCAGTCGAGGGTCTCGAACTCGACATGTTCGCTGTTGCGCCACGGTCCGAGACGATAGATCACTTCCGCCTTATACAGCCCGATGACCGACTCGGCAAGGGCGTTATCATAGGAATCACCGACGCTGCCCACAGACGGCTCAATACCGGCCTGTGCGAGACGCTCGCTGTAACTGATGGAAACGTATTGAACGCCCCGGTCGCTGTGATGGATCAACCCCTGGCTGTGGCGACGAGCATAAAGGGCCTGCTCCAAGGCATCCAGCGCCAGGTCGCTGCGCAATGATCGCGACACCCGCCATCCCACGATCATGCGCGAGAAAACGTCGATGATGAAGGCCACGTAAACGAAGCCGGCCCAGGTCGCTACGTAGGTCAGATCCGCCACCCACAGCCGGTTCGGTCCATCGGCGATGAACCTGCGAGCGACCAGATCCTGCGGCCGCTCTGTCGCCTCGTCGGGAATTGTCGTGCGCAGCTTGCGGCCGCGGACAACACCCCGCAGCCCCATCTCGCGCATCAGACGCTCAACCGTGCAGCGGGCAGCCTCGATGCCTTCGCGACGAAGCTGGTGCCAGACCTTGCGGGCTCCGTACACGTTACGATTGGCCTTCCAGCCCCGCTCGATCTCCTCACGAAGGACAGCGTCGCGACGGGATCGCTCAGATTGCCGCGCGGGATCGGACAGGCATGCCTTATGGGCGTAGTAGGTCGACGGGGCGATTGGCAGCACCCTGCAAATCGGCTCGACTCCGTAAGACCCTTGATGATCGCCGATAAACGACACCATTATCTCGGTCGACGGTCGAGCTCCGCCTGGGCGAAAAAAGCAGACGCCTTGCGCAGAATCTCGCTCACCCGGCGAAGTTCGCGGACCTCACGCTCCAACTCCTTGATCCGCGTCCGGTCATCGCTGGTCTGCCCTCCGCGCTGACCCGTGTCGATCTCCGTCCGGCGAACCCATCGATGCAGCGATTCCGCACTGCAGCCGATCTTGGATGCGATCGACACGACCGCCGACCACTGCGAGTCGTACTCCCCCGCGTGCTCGAAGACCATCCTTACCGCCCCCTCCCGAACTTCTCGTGAATACCTGCTCTGTTCTTTCATATCTCCATCCTCTCACAGAATGGAGCCTCCGACAATCCCGGGGCGGTTCAGTCGACGTGTCCGTCATCTGGCGATGAGCGCATCGCTCATCGTGCCCCCAGGTTTTCCCTCCTGCGGGCGCCGGCAGCCAACTTCATCCCGCCACAACAGGTTGTGCCTCATTTTTTTTGACACACAAGAGGCCGACCGCTATTCTTCAACCATACGAAAGCAAGTTCTTATCGATTTCGGCGCGGGAGATGGCGCGCTTGCAAGAACCTCGAGCATTATACTATTCTTCCTGAATGAAAGCGTCGGGCGGGTTATGAGTATCCACCCTTATCCTGCAGCATGAATTTCGTAACTTTTTTTTGACATACCGACGGGTATGTGATTAACCACATGCGCATCCATAAAAGCCCCACCCAATTTCTGAAGCGATGTCTGGTGCTGAATATGTTGCTCAAATTCCCACGGATCATGCGAACCTGGAGGGCGATACCATGAAAAAGATCATCGGGGTTCTTGTTCTTCTCCTGTCACTTGCATCCACGGCTCTTGCCCAGAACGGCGGCTATGCCGTCAAGTTCGACGGTATCAACGGCTACGCTGCGGCATCATTGGCTAGCGGCAATACCAATAGCACCATGACGATGGAATTCTGGTTTGCGCGAGCAAGCGACCAGGCAGGGCTCAAATACTTGGGGGAGTTACATTCATTGGCAGGGCTGAACAGAAGAAGAGTAATGCCTTTTATCAGCAACGGCGAAATAGGCATTTATGCCGCACCGAATACCGATGACGATAATAACTCGATTAACTTATTTACCGGCGTTGTACCCCCGCTTCATATATGGACGCATATTGCCGTGGTAGTAAACGGGTCGAATATAAGAATGTATATCAACGGCAAAGAATATGTGAATACCAGCCTCACCGATTCCTATCAACTCACCGGGACCGAAGCGCTATTGATCGCAACCGATAATTTGGCCTCAACTTATGCAAACATCAAAGTGGATGACGTGAGAATATGGAGCATCAACCGCACCCAGGCACAAATATATGCAACCATGTATAAAGAATTGGCAGGGAATGAAGCGAATTTATTGGCTTATTATAAACTGAACAACGGCGCGGGAGGCGTCTTTGAGGATAACAAAACTGCGGCTCCTTATCACGGAACGTTATCAGGAGGAATAACTTGGCAGGCCTCCGGTGCGTTTGCCGGAACGAGAACCGGGCTCTACTTTGACGGTACCGACAACTACGTCGATTGCGGAAACGGGGCCCACGTACAGTTTAACGGAGCGCAAAATCTTACCGTTGAAGCGTGGGTCAAACCGACCGCGGCTCAATGGGGATCGATCGTATCAAAATTCCAGCACGCTGCGGCGCACGAAGGGTACAGCCTCGAAATGTTTTCCGATTACAGAATATCTTTATTGTTCGGGAATAACTGGTCAGATTGGAATGCATATACTACAACAAATTCCCTAACTCCGAATACATGGAATCATGTTGCCGCCACTTATGACGGCAGCACAGTAAGGATTTATATAAACGGCCGTCTTGATGGTTCCGGTTCCTGGGGCAACGGATGTACTGATTCGGGAACGCCCCTGGTTATAGGAGCCCGAATGGGTACTGTGACATTTGGAACATTCTTTGGCGGGTACATCGATGAGGTTCGCGTGTGGGCCACAGCCCGCACCGAAGCGCAGTTAAGCGAAAATATGGGTAGAACCCTTGCCGGAAACGAGGCGGGATTGCGGGCCTATTACCGGATCGATGAAACGGCGGGATCCACCACATACGATCAGACAAGCTACGCTGCCAACGGAACGTTGACGAACATGAATACGGTGACCGACTGGTCTGCATCGGATGCATTCAACACCTGGATCGGCGCGGAAAGCAACGGCTGGACCAATGCCGGAAACTGGACCAAGGGAGTTCCGACTTCAGATCAGAGCGTCGGAATCTACAAGTGGGATTTGGGAAATGAAGCCACGATCAACTCAACGCCGGCTGTTCGCAGCATGGTCGTTTCATCGACATCCTCGCCGACATTGAGTTCTGCGTTAACCATCAACGGCAATCTGATTCTGGAAAAGAATTTTGACTTGAACGGAAACAACATCACGCTCAGTTCTACATCTTACCTTCGGGAAGGGACAGGGGTACTGTCCGGAGTCGCGGGAACGATATCGACAACCAGAAATCTATCATCCCCTGCCGCTCTCGATGTCGGCGGGCTCGGTTTAAGAATTTCTTCAACAATCAACCTTGGATCCACCACAATTACCCGAGGGCATGCTGTACAAACCGGCAATGGTAACAGTTCTATCAAGAGATACTATGACATCTCCCCAACGAACAACTCATCCGTAAACGGAACAATAGTATTTCCTTATTTGGATTCCGAATTGAACGGGTTGACCGAGAATAATTTTGTGCTGTTCCGCTCGGCAGACGGCGGAACAACCTGGACCAATCAGAGCGGGACGCTATCACCTGCGAACAATACCGTCACCAAGTCAGCGATTCCCAGTTTTTCCCGGTGGACGGTCGGAGACAGCGCATTGCCGTTGAATGCTTTACCTCCGGGGATGGATGTCCAGGGGAACGGCGTCTCGATCGCGGACGGCGATTCCACCCCCTCCACGGCCGACGGTACCGATTTCGGCAACACCAGCACGACGTCGGGGACATTGGTCCGCACCTTCACGATCCGCAATACCGGAGGATTGAATCTGAACCTGACCGGGTCGCCGAAGGTAGCGGTGGGCGGGGCCCATGGAGCGGACTTCACAATCGCCACCCAGCCTTCCTCTCCGGTAGCCGGCGGCGGGAGCACCACCTTCCAGGTGACCTTCCGGCCCTTGGCTGCGGGACTCCGCACCGCGACCATCTCCATAGCCAGTGACGACGCGGGCAAGAATCCCTACGACTTTGCCATCCAGGGCATCGGCACTGACCAATCCGACGGCGACGGCGTACCCGACTGGGTGGAACAGGGGCCGAACGGAAACGATCCTACCTATGACGGAAACGGTGACGGAATACCCGATTGGCAGCAGAATAACGTCTCCTCGTTCCACTCCCGCGGTCCGGATGGCAACGACCATTATGTAACCTTGGCGGTTCCCCCGGGCCGGGTCATCGATTATCTGTATGCTGCGAGTAGCGTTGACACGCCGCCCCCGGAGGGGGTCAGCTTTCCCTACGGCCTATTTGCGTTCGGTATAACCGGATTGTCCTGGGGCGGGTCCACAACCATGACTCTTTACCTGGGTGGCGAACCGCCACAGACATACTACAAGTACGGGAAGACTCCTGAGAATCGGCAGAATCACTGGTATGAGTTCTCTTATGATGGGGAGACGGGCGCCGAGGTGGTGGGCAATACCGTCGTCTTACACTTTGTGGACGGGAAACGGGGAGACCATGACCTGGAGATCAACGGCAGAATCACGGATCCCGGAGGACCTGCCCGGATTGAATCGCATGCGGCGCTCTATTTCCCCTATCTGGCCTCGACCGCAGACGAGCAGACGGAGATCGGGATCATCAACACCGAGAACTTTGCCACCACATCCATCGTCTCCTTTTACCGGGACAACGGAGATCTGATCCAGGCCGCCAGGATCCCGATAGGTCCGCACGGAAAGGCAACCATCTTATCTCACAACATCCCCCCCAATAGTGCCAGCGCGATCGTTTCGGGGGACGGCAAGCGGCTGGGCTATGCCAGGAACGTCACCGGCCAGGGCAAGAGATGCGCATGGCCTGCCGACACCTACCTGCAGAAATCCCTCCCCGTGCCCCACACGGCGGTCGACAGTCACTGGGCAACGGCCCTTTCCCTCTTCAACCCGAATGATGAGCAGGCGGAGGTTACCCTGACTTATGAATCCGGGGTAACCGACACACACGTGCTGAATGCACGGTCGCGGAAATTCTTCTGGCTGGAAAAGATGAAATCTGTCATTGCGATCAATTCCACGGGGTACATCTCGGCGCTGGAAATGTTCGACAGCCTGGTTCCCGGCGGGGATAGTGCCGCCCTGCTGCTCAAAGAGCGTTCCCTGAATGAACTCTATGTGCCCTCTCTTCTCTTCGGTGCCGGGGAGTTTACCGGTATTGGCCTCAAGAACTACTACAATGGCATCGTGACTGTCGCCGGCCACAATGCAACGGGCGTGACGCAGGAAATCTCCTTTGGCACACAACCGTTGGGTACGTCGAAACCACAAAGCCAAATAGCGTTCAATCTGTCCGGGATGCTCGGGGAGGGAAGCGTGTGGGCGAGGATATCCGGCGTGGCGGATTTCACCACTCCGGTCGGCACTCCGTTGCTTCATTTCCACGGTATTGCAGTCTATGGGAAAGAGGATACCGCAAGACTGGCAGCGGTTAATCTGAACACCCTCAGATTCAGAGAGGGCTTCCTCGGCATCGTCGGAGACGATGCAACCCTGTCGCTTCTCAATCCGAACACGGTGGAAGCTGCCGTTACCGCTACAGGCTACAACGCTTCCGGCGAAGTCCTGGCTGTTAACGCCATGAAAATCGCCGCCGGATTTACCTGGACAGGAACGGCAGGTGATCTGTTGAATGGCGCCTCTATTGCCGGCATCACCCATATCAAGGTTGCATCCGATACCTATCTCTGTGGGTTTGAGGCGGTCTCCGCCAATGATCGGCTGGAAATGCTGCCTGTCATGGAAAGCAATTAGCCGGGGGGGAAGTGGACGCAGCGGCTTGGTGGGCCCCAACGGCGCGGGCAAGACCAACATCTTTCGGCTCATCATGGGCGAGGTAATGAGGTAAGCTCCCTCGTGAACCGGGTCTTTGCCATCGACCACGGCCGGATGCAGGTCTTTGATGGCTCCTACGACTACTACCTGGAGAAGACCAGCCGGGAGCAACGGGCGGCGTGAGGCCGCGGAGAGGCTGGGACAAAATATCAAATGTTCCCGGTAAGGCTAGATTTCCTGCTATGCGGCAACGAAGTCGATTTTGACCTTCATCCCCGTGGCGGCAGCGACCTTTTCCAGGGTCTTGAGCGTAAAGCCTTCATACTCGCCGCTCTCGATCCTTGAAATGGCCTGTTGGCTGGTGCCCATCAGCTTGGCCAATTGCTGCTGAGACAATCCTTTCTGCTCACGCAGGGCGGTGATCTTCATGGCCAGTTGCAGGGCCTGCCTTTCTTCGTCATAGTGCCTTTTGAACTCGGGATCCTTCAGGCCTTCCCGCAACCTGCTCTGGAACGTCCGAACACCTGCTCTTTTCATCCTGTACCTCCTGCGGGAAACCTTTACAAACCCACCTCCCGGCACGGCCGAATGCTACATCATGTTTGATGTATTGTCAAGCATTCTCCCGGCCCTTGCCAAAGCCCACGCACCGCCAGTCCCAGGAGGTGCTGCTGGCGGCCCTGAAGAACTTCACGGACACCGTGGCCCTGGAGAGCCACGACCGCCACTTCCTGCGGTCGCTCGAGAACCGGGTCTTTGCCATCGACCACGGCCAGATGCAGGTCTTTGATGGCTCCTACGACTACTACCTGGAGAAGACCAGCCGGGAGCAGCGGGCGGCGTGAGGGTTTGAAAGGGGCGACTGAAGGAGGAAGACCTGGAGGAGACCACCCCTATTTCCGGTCGCAGGCCAGCGCGCCCTGTTCATCGTGGTACAGGACACAGGCCTCCTGCATCTTCTGCCGGAGTTTTCCCCTTGCCCTGTGGAGCCGGATCTTGACCGCCTCCAAGCTGACGCCGAGGATCTCGGCAATCTCGTTGTCCTGCAGCTCTTCCAGTTCACTCAGGATCAGGACGGAGCGATAGCCCTCCGGCAGGGCATCGACGAGCCCGCGGATGCAATCGTTCATCTCCTCACGGATGACCCGCTGTTCTCCCCCGATCGTCTCGGCGGGGATATATTCCAGTCCACTTTCCTCTGCGGAGAACGCGGATGGGAGACCCTTGCCCGGGTGGGCAGAGGACTGCCGGAGCCGGTCGATGGCTGCATGGGTGGCGATCCGGTAGACCCAGGTGCTCAATTTCGCCTCGCCGCGAAAATGCTCCAGGGCAAGACCGACCTTGACGAAGACGTCCTGAGTCAGATCTTCCGCCTCGGCCCGGCCCACCATCCGGGCCAGATAGCGGAAGATCTTCTCATGAAAGTCTTCGTAAATCTGCTGGAACTGCTGTCCGTCGCCGTTCATGTTCATGCTCTCCCTGCCTATCCTACCATTTCAGCAGGAACAACCACAAGACGGCTTTGGCGCCTCGCACTGGGAGGCCGCCTCTTTATCCACCAGCTTCAGGGCCAGGGCATCCATGCTGGCGGCCGCTCCCTTGCGGACGGCCTTGGCCTGGTCCACCGCCTCCCTGATCTCGCTTCGTTCGATGCCCATCTCCAGGGCCTTGCCGACATGAAACGCCAGGCAGGGATGGCAGTTGGCGCCCACCGATGCCGCAACGGCGAGCAGTCTTTTCATTCGTTCGTCCATGGAAACCTCCTCCTGCTTATTTTGTAGACCCCAGACGCTGCTTCAGCGCCTGAACCTCTTTTCGCAATTCCTCGACCTCCTCGGCCCGGTCCCTTCTCCCGCAGCACCAGCTCCTGCCCGTCCTATGCCGTCCGGAGAGGCAGCCGGCGACGCAAAGGATCATGCAGATCAGGGGCAAGATCCACCAGTAACCCAATAATGATTGAGGGGTGAACTCCCAGCCAAACATACCCATTTACCTCCTTTCATTTTTCTCGGCCGCAAAAACCTGCAGGCTGAGCCGAACCACAGCCCGACGATGCCGGCCCCTTCGCCCCCTTCCCGAGCGCCGAAATGACCGTGTCGGCCACCAGTCTTGCGACCCGGCGGCGTTCTGCTTCCGGCACCGCTTCGATGTCGAAAAGATCCGTGTACTTCTTGTAGACCGCCAGGGCATCGAAGAGAACGAGCCGCTCTTCCGCAACGAGATGCTTCATCACCCTCCCGTGGCACTGGAGGAAGCATCCGTCGATGACCACCACCTTTTCCGACGCCCTCATCCATTGGGCAATGGCAGAGCCGGGGACCGTGAACATCTCTCCGTGGCAGCCGCGGCGGTAGGGCTCTTCCTTGGACACCAGGTTGGCGGCCAGGCGGGCGATCTCCCCGCGGATGCAGGCGCCTTCGCAGGAGATGACCGGGATCTTCCCCTCCCGCGCATTCTGGCTACCCCATTTCTCCCCGACGGGGCAGGAGCCCACTGTCCCCTCGATCTTGATCGAAAAATCGCTCTTTGGTTTCATATCCATTCCTGCCTTTCCTTTTTGCCCTATAGACGAAAGAGAAGGGGGAAAGGATACATCAGGCTTTGAGGTTCATTTCTGCGGTGGCGGGATTTTCAGACAAAGGGATTGGGGAGCTTGTGATGGATCGCCCTCTTGGGCAGGGGCATCGGAAGGCCGCGGAACGCGATTATGCGGTTATCGTTGGTGCCAGCGCTTTGCGGATGGCAGCGGCCAGTTGACAGGTGCTGACCGGCTTCTTGAGGAACACCATGATGGCGGACGAAGCCGTGGCGTCTTCTCTTGACCTGTCGACGTACCCGGACATGATGACGATGGGGATGTCGATTTTCGCCTGTTTCATATTTTTTGCCAGCTCCAGCCCGGTCATGTGCGGCATGGAATGATCCGTGATGACGAGGTCATACGCTTCCGGATTGTTTTGAAAAGTCGTGAGCGCTTCCCGGCTGTCCATGAACGCTGTCACTCGGTATCCGAGATTCGTGAGAATCGTCCGGAACGATTCGACAATGGCCTTCTCGTCATCAACGAGCAGAATCCTCTCCGTGCCGCCTGTCATCATTGACTGTTCCTGCCGGTCGACATCAGTGCTTTCCTGTTCCGTTGCCGGTATGATGATGCTGAAAGCAGTGCCTTTGCCCGGCTCACTGTGAACGCTTACGCTGCCGCCGAGTTTTTTCACGATGCCGTGGACCACCGAAAGCCCGAGGCCGGTTCCTTCTCCCTGCCCTTTGGTGGTGAAGAACGGTTCGAAAATATGCCCGAGCGCTTCCGGCGGTATGCCGCAACCGGTGTCGGATATCCGCAGCAGGATGTGTTTCCCGGTTTTGATGTCGGGATGCGTGTTCGTGAATTCTTCGTCGGCCAGGAGGTCCTCGAAGTCTATGGTGATGCAACCGGGATTCATACCGATCGCGTGGACGGAGTTCGCGCACAGGTTCACGATCATCTGATGGATCTGCGACGGGTCGGCCATGATGGCCGCGTTGCTCGCGATATTCGTCCGGATGTCGATCACTGCGGGCGTCGACGCTCTGAGCAGTTTGACCGCTTCCTTGATGATCAGCGCCGGGAGCACCCGGCTTGACTCGGCTGTTGTCTGCCTGCTGAACGTGAGAATCTGCCGGGTGAGATCGCGCGCTCTCATTGTCGCGGTGCGTATTTCGCGGAGATACTGTTTCGTCTTCTTCGGATTATCGGGAATCATCAGCGACAGTTCCGCGTAGCCGAGCACGCCCGCGAGGATATTGTTGAAGTCGTGCGCGATTCCGCCCGCCAGCGTGCCTATCGCCTCCATTTTCTCCGCCTGCTGCATGCGTTTTTCCAAGCTGACCTTTTCGGTTATGTCGGTGCCTACTGCCAGGAAGCTGTGGACGCCGCCTTTCTCGTTCTTCAAGGGTATTATTATCGTGGAATGCGTTGTTTCCTCATTCTTCGAAAGGCCGTGCCGGAGAATGCCCGTCCATGTTCTTCCCGCCATGAGGGCTTCTTTTATATCTTCCTCCACGGCGGCTCTTGATGGAGAAGCGGGAAGGACGGTCCCGATCAATTCGTTTTCGTTTTTTCCGAGGAATTTTTGAGCAGTCGGATTGGCGAATATGATTTTTCCGCCGAGGTCGGTGCAGATGATCGTCTCTGTTGAATGCGCGGTCACCTGTTTCATCATCTCTATCGTTTTTTCCACCGGGGTGCTTATTGTATGGGAAAAAGCCGACATTGCCGCACTTGCGATTATGAGGAACAGCAATGCGACAAGAGAGACGAACAGAAGGGTTTTGCGCATGGGCATTAATATTTCGTCCATGTTTTGGGTGAAAATCACGGTCCATCCCGTGTTCGGAACGCGCGCGAATCCCGCCATGTTCACCCTGTCTCCGACATGGTATTTGCCGTAGCCGGTTTTCTGGTTTTTTATCTCTCCCCCAATATCCTGCATCCCGGGCTCATCATCCTCGATGGTCCTTTTGAGCAGGTATTCTTTTTTCGGATGAGATATGAACGTTCCTTGTCCGTCGATCAAGCTCGCGAATCCGGTTTCCCCTGTCTTTACTCTGGATATGTTATTGTTAATGAAATCCATGCCCAGCGTTAAGACGGCGATTCCGAGGAACTCCTTGCCGTTGTATATCGGAGCGCTCACGATGATGATCTGTTGTCCGGTAAGCGGTGATACGACGGGTCCTAGTATGCTGGTTTTCCCCTCTTTGGCTTTGATGAAATAATCCCGGTTCGAAAAATTCATGGTTTTAGGGATGGCCTGTTGATCGAGTACAGACGGGTCTTTTGTCAGGATATCTGTTTTTACGATGCCGTTCCTGTCCGCCAGAAAGAATCTTCTGTAGAATGGTTTTTCCCGGCTGAGCATCGGTCTTAAATGAGCGTCGGCTGCCGTGTAATTTTTTTCGGACAGGGCGTTGACCACGGCAGGATCGGCCGCTATGAGGGCGGCAAGGTGAACTTGACTGTTGAGAGACGTTTCTATGACTGCAGACAGGCCGTTTGCTATTTGAATTGATTTTTCTGCGGCTTGTTTTTCGAGGGAGGAAGAGAGGTTGCTGTAGATGATAATGCCGGCGATCACAAACGGAATGAATAATGCCGCTGTTCCGGCAAGCATGATCTTTGCGTGGAGCGGCAGGTCGGCAACTCTTTGCTTCATTCTGTTCTTAACAGCAGGAAACATGACCAGCCTCCAACCGTTTCTCTCTGCCTGATTATATTGTCATTCCTTCTCCATAAATGTCAAGAAGGCTACTTGCTCTTTGTGGTGTGATGGTCAGGACTTCGCCTAACGGTCTTAGGCTCATTGCATTTTACCTCTTAGCACCTTATACGGTGTTTTGCCATTAAGTGATCCATGGGGCGGTATAAATCATAAAAGCTTTCCCATTGCTCAAGCTTATTGAGGAGATCGACATCGTCTCTGTAAAACAGCAATTGATAAGACTCACGCTCATCAGTGCCGTGTGACCGTTCGACTTTGCCATTTAGGCGTGGACTTCGGGGTTTGATATAAACATGTCTAATGCCCAGGTCTTCGACATGCCAATGAAATTTGGCTTGAAACTCGTGGCCGTTGTCTGTTCGCACTGTTTGAATTCGAAAGGGAAATTTCGAGATCACATGATCCATAAAGCCGATGGCGTTGACCTGAATCACCCCCAAAGCAAGATCCAAAGGGAGGATCTGTTCTCTTACCGGGGTCTGCCCATTTCCAATTCCGCGATGATCCTGCTGCTGATTGGCCTGCAGATCTTCGCTTACAATTATTCAATGCGACGATTGATGAAATAAGTTCATGTCCTAAAATGCAGGTCTACGAGGGCTCCTACGCATACTACCTGGAGAAGACCAGCCGGGAGCAACGGGCGGCGTGAGGAAAAGGGCTTGACAAGCGTCACGTGACAAGTTAATATACTGTCGTGATTAAATCTTTTTCCGATAAGCACACGCAAACGCTCTTCATGACAGGCCAATCGAAACGGCTTGCACCGGACCTGCTGCGCAGGGCGATCAGGCGTCTGGAATATATCGACTTGGCCTCCTGTCTGGATGATCTGAAGGCGCCGCCGAGCAATCGTCTGCACGCCTTGAAGGGAGACAGGGCAGGCCAATTCGCCATTTCCATCAACGATCAATGGCGCATCTGCTTTCGCTTCCAGGACGGCGATGCCTACGATGTGGAGATCACGGATTATCATTAAGGAGAAGACCATGGCGATCGAAAACAAAGGACCGCGGACCATCAGCCCCACCCACCCGGGAGAGATGCTCCGGGAGGATTTTCTGACCGACTATGGACTGACCACGGCCGGGCTGGCAGAGGCGTTGGGTGTGTCGCGGCAGACGATCAACGAGATCCTTCGGGAAAAGCGGGCCGTCAGCCCCGTGATGGCCCTGCGGCTGGCCCAACTCTTCGGCAACGCGCCGGAGTTCTGGCTGAACGCCCAGCGGGCCTATGACCTCTGGCAGGCTAAAAGGGACAATCAGACCGACATCGAAAAGATCAAGCCCCTGCGCGCCGCGTGATCGCGGAGCGTCCCCTGCCGTCACCACCTACAGCGGCAACTACGACTTCTATTTTCAGGAGCGGGAAATCCGGCGGGAGCAGCTCCTTGCCCACCCTGTCACCTCTGATCCATGCCCACCGGATTGCCGTTAGGCAGCGTGACCCCTGCCGTCTCCAGCAGCCTTTGCGGGAAATTCTGCACGCCGGCAGCTGAAAGCACCGATTGCGGCACGTGTTGCGGCCCCTGAATCAGAATGTTACCCAGATAATTCAGGTTGGTCGGGTAATATGTACCGTTTTCCCAGTAAGGGCAGACATTGAAGTACCAAAGGTTTGTCAGGTAATTACCGCTGAAGGTGATATCTCCGTAGGTCTGGCAGCCCCCCAGGTCAAAACCGTACAGAATGTTGTTCAGGCCGCTGTAGGGAGGATACGGCAACAGGTTGTCAGGCGCAGCGGGCGGCCCGAAATCGGTGAAACCGGTTGGATTATCATAGGAGACGTTTCCCTTCAGCATGATGTAACGGCTTCCCCCATCGGTGTAAAAGGTGTTGCCGCCACCGCCGATCCTCTTGTTTCGGGCTACATTCCCTTCTATCAGCAGGGCATCCTCCATGGAACTCCCCTGCTGTCCGGTTGTGTAGATGGCACCCCCGTCCCAGACTACCTGGAGAAAGCGCTGGATCAGGTTGTTGACGATCCGGTTGCCGCTGTTGACGGTCGGCGCCGTAATCGTCATCCACTGTCCGCGGGTCGCATGCGGCAGGCCGGGAAACATGCCTGGATCGAGCAGCCCCCAGCCCCAGCCCATGGCAATGCCGGACCACGGGACATCGCTGATGGTATTGTTGCTGATCAGGGTGTTGCGGCTGAAGCCGACATAGATGCCGGCCGCATCCACATACTCCTGCCCTGTCTGGTAGATCACGTTGTTTGTAATCCGGTTGTCCCGCGTCAACTGTTCGGAAGAGACCGGATGATGATCAATACCGCTGATCCCTCCCAACTGGATGGCCGCTGAGGAGATATCGGCAAACAGACAGTCCTCGATGCTGTTCCCCTGGCTTCCGCTATCGAAATCAAGGCCAACACCCCCCAGATGCATGAACACCGTCTCTTTGAAGGAGATGTTTCGGGCGTAGGCTAACCGGACATTCCCCGGTGTCCGCACCGGTTCCTGCACATGGCCGATAACATTAGCGGCGTATCCATCACCGACCAGATGAAATCCGCTCTGGTCAGAGACATACCCGTTCACCGCTGGGTCGTTCCAGGTCCCATAGGCGAAGGTCAACCCTTCAAAACGGATATGCTCAACCGGTTGCGAGGGGCGGCCCTGGGCGTCAAGCAGCGCATCGCGCACCGGCAGCTCCACCTGGGCGGTTGCCATATCCTCCCCCGGACGCGGCATGTAGTAGAGCATACCGCCGGACGGGTCTGACTCGTCCAGATACCACTCGCCTGGCTCATCCAAGAACTGTTTGGCATTCTCAAACCGTGTCACCTGCCAGAAGCTCCACAAGCCAGGCTGCCTGGTTTCGTTTGCCAGAAAGAGATTCGCATTCCTCCAGGGTTGCGCCTTCATGACCAGCAGGCCGGTCCGGGCAGGCACCGTCAGGGGAGGTCGACCCTCGGGGGGTACGTACGGAAGAAACTGTGGGTACGGGGTATATCCGGGATACGGTATCCGTGACTCCAGCGGTACGGTCATCATTTTCCACTGGGTGATGATGACCGCCTCGATCTTCGAGATATTGGTCCATTGCGATGGATCCTGCCAGGCCTCAAGCGGCTCGCTGGTCGGCAACAGATACTGGATACCGTCTGGTTTGGGTACTCCGTTCAGGTAGTAGAAGGCCGGCCGGAACGAGGGCGGGTAGTCAATGGTTCGTGCCCGTACGGCACGTACGCCGTTGACATACAGCTGACGCGAGGAGACCTTGCCCACCACGGCCCTGTAGACCCCGGGCACGGAATTGTCCGGGGTCCAGTTTCTTACCTGCACGGAACCGGCGATTATCGGCCGTTCATTCGGCGCCGCCCGGTACACCACGGGGCGGCCCGGTTGACCGGAATCCCGCCAGTCCAGTGTCAGCGTCTGATCCAGGCGGTAAGTGCCCCCCTTAAGCGTGACAACGATATCGCCGCTCCTCTGGGCCTGCGGCAGCGACCGGATGGCATTCCGCGCCTGCTTGATGGTTGCAAACGGCGAGTCAGCTGTACCGGCAGCGTTGTCGCTACCCTGCGGGGAAACCCAGAATTCGATGCGGGCAGGGGATGTCTCAGTGCTGCAGCCATTCAGTCCCGCCAGTGCCAGAATCGTCAGCACCAAGACAGCCATGGCGCCGTATGTAATCCGAACCGCTCTCATGATTCCCCCTCAACAAGCTCAGCCCTGCTATTTTGGACAGAATGTGATGGTGTAGTTTACGTTGGTTGCATCACCCTTCCCGGTGCAGGTAAACGTCCCCGACTTGTCGTCATAGGGATAGGTGTACGATGCGGGTGAAGCGGCATGGAAAAGCTTGTAATACGGCAGGGCCGTGCCGACCCAGGCCGAATTTGATGAAATCCCCTTGACCGTGCCGAAGTCATTCATCCAGTCCGGGTAGCCGCAGCAGTTCGAACCGACCCCTGCCGTGTAGCAGGAGTTTGCGTATATTGGGCCGGTACACTGAAACAGCGGGAGATTCGTGCCGCACGAAAGAGCAGCCGGCGGATTTTGCTGGCTGCACGCTTTAAGCGGCGAAAGGCAGCCGACATAAGTCCCTGAGGCATTCCTCAGCTGCAGTTCCGCCGGGCAGGTAGCCGCAGGAAGAACCAGGTTGCTTCCGCCCCATGTTGAAGGATCGGTCAGCCCTCTCCCGTAGGAGCTGCAGTCCGAGACACACCCCGGGCTACCGCAATAAAACTTGTTCACACACGTATTGATAGAGGTATCGCAAACCCAGTTGTAATCAAGGGTATTCCAGCAATCGGTATTGCTGCTGCAGCTGGTGCTGGACAGCTCGTCTGCAGTCCCCCTTCCATAGGTACCGGTAACCGGTGCAATCTGAACCGGCACGTTTGCCCCATCAACCAGACTGATGTCATAAAAGTCAGTACCCTTTGAGGGCAGGAACATGTTCAGTTCTGCCAGGGTCGGCGAATCTTCGCCGCTGTTGCGGCAGTTGGCGGATGGTTGCGGACTCAGCTGCTCATCAAAACACTTGCCGGTATCGCAGGTAAATGTTGCCGGGGTGCACAGATTCTGCCCCTGACCACTGCACTGATAGGCGGAACACTGCCGGTACCCGCAGACACCGATCGTCACATCCTGACCGGCAATACTTGTCTTCATCGGAACACAGGTGTAATTACTGCCTGCACCCTTGACCGCATCACAGCTTGCATCATCCCCTAGGGTGCACTCGTTGGCAGTGAACTGCTGGCCGGCATCAAAAATGGGAGTATCGGACTGATTGCATTTACCCCCCACGATGGCTGCATTTCCGGAGTACGGGCCGCAGTTACTGTCTGATCTGCAGTGAACCGGATATGACAGAGGACTGACAAGCGGCTGCACCAGTGCCCGACTTCCCGGATTCACCGATTTCGCATCGCACTGGGCATCGGTTCCGGCAAAGAGCGGGTCACAGGCTGAACCCACACTGACGCAGCCGGTCCTGGGCCAGAAGCGCCCTGCCCAGGGTGTGGGGACAAAGAGCGGTGTGGTGCCGCCGGCCCCGAGCTTCCAGCTGTTCCCCCGGTTGGCGGGAGGCTGGGAGGCACAGACACCCTGCGGGGCGGTTGTGGTAAAACAGAACTGGTTGCTTGCGCAGTCGCTGTTAGTCGAGCATGAAACCGCAGGGGCAACGATCTGGCTCCTTTCCACCGGAATCGGGACATAGATGCAGTTCTTCCAGCCGCACTGCCCGGTGGCTGTATTGCAGAACTGGTTGCTGCTGCAATCGGCATCGCTGGTGCAGCCGCTGCCCACTTTGTCATTGTAAGAAGGGGTGCCGCCGCAATAGGTGTTTGGCTCCCGGCAGTCTCCATTCTGCTTGCAGGGGTAGGTTGTGCAAAGATTATAGCAGTTGCTGTCTTTCATGCAATCGCTCGTGAGCGGCGGACAGGTGCCGCCGTTACAATCGGCGGAAGATCTGCACTTGACAGCCATCGTGTTGCCGGAGGCGGCAGCCCAGACCTCGCTGCTGCAGTTGTTGAACAGGTTGATCACTCTGCCGGGCATACCGGTCGGCCCGGTTGTGCCGATGAGCGTCGCATGGACCATATTGGCATCAGTAATGGTCGCACCGGTCAGATCGGTTTCTTCAAGGTTCGCACTGCCCAGATCGGTATTGCTGAGGTTGGACGTCCTGAGGTTGCTTCCACTGAGGTTGGCCCTGTTCAGGTTCTTGTTGCTCAGATCAACCCCTTCCAGATTGCAATTTGCACAGCTGCCGGTTGCAATCAGTTTCTGCAGGTCCTCTTCCGAATAGGTCGCAGAGCCTCCGTCCACAAACAGCGAGGGGGCGGTAACCTCCAAGCCGCCCATGGCCACTGGTGCTGTTCCAAAAAGGATTCTGGCAGTAAAGATAATGCGATTGGTGGATGTATCGTACGATGGAGACTTGGTGAGCGCGACGATCTGCGCTCCTCCGGCCTGCCCGTCGCGGGTATCGTAGGCGATGGAGATATTGGGCTGAGCGGAAGCAAAGCGCGTCTGCCAGGTCTGGAGGTAATCATTCAGAGGGATGACGGTTGACTTCCGACCCGGGGCATTGGTGTAACTGAAGACGCTGCCGTACGGTTGCTGCAGGGTGATGGTAACGGTGCCATCGCCGACAGGGGCGGAAAAGCTGCAGCGGCTGGCCGCCATCAGCTGCGACCACTCTTCAGCACCAGGTTGGGCATTATTCAGAATGATGATTTTTATATCGCTGACCTGCAGGTTGCTGATCGGCTTCTGATTGCCGTTCAGGTAGGTAACGGTAAAGCCGAGCTGTCCGGTCGTGCTGTTGTACGACGGTTTTTCCAGCATACAGAAGATATCCAGAAACCCTTTGTCAGGCAGCGTGGCACGCACCAGCGCATTCGGGGCAACGGAGCCGTACACCCGAGGCCAGATGGAGTTGACCAGATTGTTGACAGTATCGTACCCGGCCTCCTCGGCGGGTCGGTCGGTGAAGTACAGTACCGTTCCCGGTACATCGGTCAAGGTCAAGACAAGCTTGTTGCCGGTGGTGTCGCCGGAGATGGCAACAAAGCTCCCCGTGCTGGCGATCATCTCATAGATGCGCAGCGCTTCGTTGCGTGTACCGCTGCTGTCACGGCTGCATCCTGCCGGCAGCCCGACTGCCAGAAAGATCAACAACACGAGAACTGCACGCACTGAAACGTTGGCTGGAACTGGCACGGCTTTCTCCTTGTCACGTTCTGTGAACTGCGAGAACAAAACACACCCACGCATACATTGTCATACTTGACTGATAAGACGTTGCTTTCTTATGGGGTGAATATAGGTGGCCGGTTTCTTGTATGTCAAGAGAATTCCCACCCAGCATATCGGAGGCGGTGGAAAGCTATTTTCGAGACAAGGGAGCGTGGCTTCGAGGGTGATATCGGGATTGGACCGAAGATCACGCCGGAGCAGCGGACGATCAAGTTCGAGTTTGCCGAGCCGCCCCGGAGCGGCGACGACGTGGTGAATAGATTGGACATCCCGGAGAAGACCAGCCGGGAACAACAGGCGGCGTGAGGGCCTGGCAAGACTGACGCAGGCCTTCGCGGTGATTGCCATGCCGCTCGGATAAGCGTATAGACGATTCCATGGCGGATGAACTCGATCCTGTTGAAATTCCCATAGACGGCGTGCTTGATCTCCATACCTTTCAACCGCGGGAGGTGGGAGAACTGGTCGTGGATTACCTGGAACTGTGCCGGGAGAGAGGTATTAGTGAGATACGGATCATCCACGGCAAAGGGACGGGACAGCTGCGACGCACGGTGCACGCCATCCTCGGCAGAAACCCGATGGTCCAGTCGTTTCACTTGGCCGGGGAAGGCGGCGGCTGGGGCGCCACGATCGTACAGCTCAGAACAGGAGAGAAGAAATCGGATTCACATTCTTAAACGTTGCGGGGAGGGCTGACCTTATCACACCGTTTCACTATACTCTCGCCAAATTGCCTCACAGACAATTGCGGCATTCACCATGGAAACGCCCAGAATCACGCTCGGTAGGCTGGAAATGCAGCCTCTCTCTTGTGCCCGGATGAGGCAGAAGGAAAGGCTGAGCGGCCTGAAGCTGCAGTGGGAATAAGGATAGGCTTCCCCCGGGTCTACGTCGAACCCGGTGCAGTTTTCTATCTCAGGAGCTTGCCACGCAACTGCGCCTGTGTGGCGGCGTCCAGACCGAGGCCGTAGGTGATGTAGCCGGCCATCGACCCGTAGCTTGCCGCTGCCTGGTCAAACCCGGCAGCGAGGTAGCGCTGATCCGCCACCATCGTGGGCAGGTAGGCATCTGCGTGGTCCTTGCCGTACGCCGCCACCAGGGCCTGATAGGACGCCTGAATCGAAGCCGCAGAATAGGTATTGGTGAGCAGGTAGTCCTGGACGATCACGCTCTGCGGGACATCCAGCAAACTGAGCAGGACCGCGGTCACCCAGCCTGTACGGTCCTTGCCGGCGCTGCAGTGGTACACCTGAGAGCCGCCGGTCGTTGCAAGCGCGCGGAAGAGTTGTGCCAAGCGGTCGCGCATCCCCGGATCCGTAACAAGCGCCCTGCTGGTACTCTCCATCATGGCGAAGGCCTCGGCCGCCGAGTTCGGGGCCGGTATTTTGTCGATGTATTCTCCCAGGATATCGATGTTGAGGTAGTTCGCGCCCGCGGGGGGGATGTCGGGCTTTTTCGCGATCTCCCCCGGGCTGCGAAGGTCGTAGACGGCCAGGATGCCCAGGGTATTCAGGGTTGCCAGATCGGATGCCGAAGGCGCCAGGGCGTTCGAACGGTAGACGACCCCGCGGCGCAGTTGCCGACCGCTCGCGGTGCGATACGCCTCCTGGTCGTCGGTTCCTGCGATGTCGCGGAAATTGTCGACCGATTCCAGCCGCGGGGTGGGCGCTACCGCGAGGTCGCTGCCACCTCCGCAACCCGCAAGCCAAAGACTGAAGAGCAGCGGCACCAGGAGGCCCAACGGCAAGACGTTCACGACCTTCCCCGCTCGGCGCATATTGGAATGAGATATCGCTTTCATGGTTCCGTTCTTTCTCCTGTCCTGAGATATAACCGAAGCACTACCCTGGCAGAGGGCCGATCGGGCGCATTGTCGGGATTGGAGATGCCCGCATCGTCGCCTACCCTATTGCCGACCCGCAGTTGGCGATCTTCGCCTGCATCTCCGGCGTCAGTTGCTTCACGAGCTCGGCATTGTAGGCCATGGACCCGGTATCCAGCCGGATCGCGTCGGTGGCGCCGAAGATCCGCGCGGCGCCGACGGCATACCCCCGCGACTTCGCCGCAGGCGTCTGCGGGGCCACCGCGGGGTCGACATTGGTGATGAGAATCGAAACGGTGTTGTCGCTGTTGCGGCGGATGTCGAAGGTCCTGAACTGCTGGGGGAAATCCCTCAGCGATGCGGTCTCGACCTCCCAGAAGCCGTACTCCGGCCCCTTCCCCGCGGGCGCCGGCTGCGGGGTCACGACATTCACGTGCCGATGTCCCGCGATCCAGAGGATGAGGTTCGGGTAGTTGTGGAGGACGGGCAGCAGCGCGGCCTCCGTAAACCCGGGGGAACGGAAGAAAGAGAAACTCGTCGTGTCGGTCAGGCTGTTCTGGGGGTTGATCGGGATGTGGGCCGCGATGATCATCAGCTTGCCCTCGTCCTGGCCTTTCTGGAGTTCGGCCGTGAGCCAGTCGAGCCGGGCCTGGTCGAGACCGCCCAGGGCATACATCGGCTGGTTGGGTCCCTTGACGGCATCGTCGAGGGCGATGACCTTGATCGGCACACCCGCCTTCGGCTCGAAGCTGTACGAGGCGAAGGCGTTGTCGAGGCTGGCCTGGGTGAAGCCGTGGCCGACCGGTTTCGACGTGGTGGTGAAGAACTCGCGCATGAAGCCCTGGGTAGCAGAACCGGGGGATGCGAGGGAACGGCGGTCGGGGTCGGCCGCGACCGTCGGCGGCGTGGGAAACCGCCCTTCCGGCCCGGCCTTGATGATGTCCCCGTAGGGCGTCGTGCCGTCGACCACCCCCATGTAGCAGCCGGTTCCCTGGAGGGCCGCAGCGGACGGGATCGGGGAGTTCTCGAAGTTGATCACCGCAGAACTGATGCGGGCCGACAATGTTTTTTCGTTTTCCCAGAACGAGCCCAGGAAGTACTGATCGTGGTTGCCGATCACCTGATACCAGGGGATCGTCCGGTCGAGCCCGGCTGCCTGGAACGGCCGCTGATAGTCGATGGCGTCGGCCCCGTCATGGGCGCCGGAGCTGGGGGTGACGAGCCTGCCGTCAAGAACGTCGATGTACCATCTCAGTTCATTGTACTGCGCGTTGTTGGTGGCGTCCCCCAGGGAAATGCCGAAATCGAACGGCGCCCTCTTGTGCAGGACGTTGATCGTCCTAATGGTGGCGTCGAGGACCTGGGTCGAGGCGAGAATGACCGGTGAATAGGCCGACGACATCCCGGCAGAGGCCGGGCCGTACTGTGCGCTCCAGCCGACGTAATTCGCCTGGGCCGGGGACTCCTTGTCGCAGATGTGGATGTCGCTCAGGGAAAAGAAGCTCAAGAGACGCGCCGCATTCGGGGAGCCGGCATAGCCGGGCGCAAGCTCGGTGCGCTTCACGTACCCCAGCCCGGGGCCGGCCTGCCAGGCGCTGTACCCGTATTGCGCGTACAAGGGCACATCCGCCGGATTGATCTTTGGGGTGGATGGGGGCAGTCCCACGGGCATGATCTGCTGCTGGGCCGTCGTGAAGACCTGATCGGCGATCGGCCATTCCAGCGTGCCGCCGCCGTTGCCGCCGCATCCGTAACCGAACGAACCCAATGAAATCCATGCCGCGGCTCCGGCGGACAATTTCATGAATTCCCGCCGAGTAAGACCGGTGCGCGATTTCATGAAACCCTCGCCGGGTTCCGCAGTGGTGTTGCTCTTTCGCTTTCGATCCCCTGATCCCTTCATGTGCCGTATTCTCTTCTTTCCTCCGTATCCTCGAAAAGGGCAGCGCCGAGTCCTGAACTCGCACTGCCCCATTCAACTACTACAGCATCGGCATCGGCGCGGGAAAGCTTTAATGGACTGATTGGGGAATTCGACCTACCACCGAAGAGGGCGCCCTTCCAATGACGAGCCGCGACCGAGCGCTCATGAACCGCGTGGCCCTCCCGGCTCGTCGAGGTGGCCAACCGCACCATCACCGCCTACAGCGGCGACTACGACTTCTGCCTGAAGGAGCGGGAGATCCGGCGTCTCGGGCCACGTGCGAAAGTGCTTGCTAGCCGCCGGCCAATTTCACGGTATATCCCAAGGCGCCAAGCTCCTGCCGCAGCACGTCACGATGATCGCCCTGGATCTCGATCCGGCCCGCCTTGACCGTGCCCCCGGTTCCGCACCGCTGCTTGAGCCTCCTTGCCAGGGCTTTGAACCCCTCGTCGTCCAGGGGCAGGCCCGAGATGATCGTCACGCCCGCGCCCTTCCGCCCTTTCGTCTCCCGGCTGATGCGGACGATGCCGTCCCGGGGAGGGCCGGGCGTCGCCTTACGGCAGACGCACTCCTTGGCGGAGTGACCGCATTCCGGGCACATCTTTCCCAGTTCCGTTGAATAGACGAGGCCTTCCTGCCTGTTGATCGCTATCTTCATCATTCCCAGCCATGCGTTTCTTCCATATCGTCACAGACCGCGTCCAACGTCAAGCGCTTATCCACGGCGACCTCTTCCCCAGGGCCTGGGTGGCCAGGAATGCCCCGTGGCGATGGCGCGGCCCCGGTGTCTCCCCCGGGACTCGCCTCCCGGAGAGAGAGATTCCGGGAAGTTGATCGAGGGCTTGTCAGGGAGGGGGCGGACATCTGTGAAGACGCCTTGCCGGGTCCATTCCCCTTGCCATTCCCGATGGGAGTGACTAATAATGAACTGTCCAGCGTTTCCCGATCGGCCCTTTTCCCGCATCTTTTTCAACAGGCGGCGGCAGGACGGATCCGTCATGCCCTGGGCATGGCCGGGGAAGTGCGTTACAGGTTGAGGCAAGGCGGCAGGGAGATCGACATGCCGATGGAGGAAACCGAACCATTCACCGGAGGAGGAGTTCATCATGACCAAGAGAGACGAAGTGTACAAGTGTGAGCTTTGCGGGAATATCGTGGCGGTTGTGCATGCGGGCGGCGGTGAGCTGGTCTGCTGCGGCAAGCCCATGAAGCTGATGGCCGAGAACACGACGGACGGGGCCAAGGAAAAGCATGTCCCGGTAGTCGAGAAGGTACCGGGCGGGATCAAGGTCAAGATCGGCAGCGTACCCCATCCCATGGAGGAAAAGCATTACATCGAGTGGATCGAGATCATCGCCGACGGGAAGTCCTGCCGCCAGTTCCTGGCCCCCGGACAGGCCGCCGAGGCGTTCTTCCCCGTCGAGGCCGCGTCGGTCGTGGCCCGGGAATACTGTAACCTCCACGGCTTGTGGAAGGCTTGAGGCAGCGTTTCTCTGCTGCTATTGAAACAACCCTGACTAGTCCGGCATCCCCGGCCTCGCTCCATGTCCCGGACATGGCGAGCCCTGGATGCCAGCTACCGGCGCCGCCGGCCGTGGGGCGCCTCTTGTTCGGGGACGAGCCGCAGCGCATCGTGAGGTCCTGAAACGGCGGAAGGATACGATCGTGAGACGCATCATCGATCCTATACGGAAACTCATTCCCTTCATTCTCTTCAGCGCCCTTTCCGCCATCTTGATGTTCAAATGGCCGGGCTTTCTTTTCTTTGCGTGGATCGGGGCCTGTGTATCCATCG
Organism: uncultured Syntrophobacterales bacterium; assembly: GCA_903928915.1. Lineage (GTDB taxonomy): Bacteria > Desulfobacterota > Syntrophia > Syntrophales > UBA5619 > JAKAFS01. The sequence continues at coordinate 130,235 of CAIYSL010000098.1, forward strand.
GGATTTACGCAGCGGACCGATATAAAGGGCGGGCCAAGCAGACCGGTCGCAGGATCGCCATCATCCTCATGGCGCCCGTATTCCTCGTGTTTCTCGGAATCATGCAGCGGGAAAACCTGCAACTGGAGGAGACGGTCTTCTACCTCGCCTATTTCATCACCGGGGGAATCTTTACCAGAGTGCTCATCCACTATGCGATCGCAAAAGTCGGCGGTCCGCTCGTATTCGGCCGCGGCTTCTGCGGCTGGGCATGCTGGACGGCTGCCCTGCTCGAGTGGCTGCCGATTCGGGAGAACAAGCCCATTCCCGAGAAATACCAATATATGCGCTACCCGGTACTCATCATCTCCCTTGCCGTGCCCTTCATCATGATCCAGGCCGGCTACGACTATATCTCCCAGCACGTTTATGACACCCCCGGCCAGGTCATCAGCCATCACAAATACCATCAGTTGCTGTTTTTTCTCGTCGGGAACGCGCTCTATTATGCCGCCGCCTTGCCGCTGGCGTTCATCTTCCGAAAGAAGCGGGCCTTCTGCAAGATAGCCTGCCCCGTATCCCTGGTGATGAAGATACCCGCGCGGTATTCTCTGATCAAGAAAACACCGACCGGCGAGAGGTGCACCGAGTGCGGCGCCTGCAACAGGAACTGCCCGATGGATGTGGATGTTATGGGATACGTTCGCAGCGGCAGGAGGGTGGAATCGACGGAGTGCATACTGTGCAATGCCTGCGTACACGTGTGTCCGGCAAATGCGCTCCGGTGATGCCGAAATCGTGATCGATCGCGGAAGCACCGGGAGCATACCGGTGCAGGCGCGTGGAACGGGCAATCGATTCTGATCGACGAATCAGGATTGAGGCGTAAGCGTCCCTGATGGCAGGCATGTCAGAGGGAGAGTCTTCTCGCACGATAGGCGGGGGGGCTCCGATGAAGGACGTTCTTTCGATGAACGCTCTGACCGGGGGGAACGGGCATCGCTTCTTCTGGCTCGCCCGGTCTGATCCTGAGAGCTGCCTTCTCCCGGTTGAGAATGTTTCCTTACGGGATGAACCCTATGGTTTCTTGTGACACCTTCTGCAGGTGTTTTCATCAGCCCTGTGTCCATGGTGGCACTCGTTGCAGTCGAGCTCTCCGTAATGCGGATTCTCATGCCAGTTGAGGATCAGGTTATCCGTCCGCTTCACAAGCTTATCATACGGCCCGTGACAGCTCAGACACTTACCCATGCCGACCTTTGCCCCGGCAACCACTTTCTCCGTCTCATGGCAGCTATGGCAGTTGAGCCCCGTCTTAATGTGTTTGTCTGAACTGAAGGGGGCAGCGGCAAAAAGCAGCTGCGCCGTAAGCACACCGACGAGTAGCAGCGACAAGAGCACACCGAATATCTTCACAACCATCCTTCCCTTTCCAACCATTTTCATACGCCTTTCATCATTCTGTCACACCGGATGACCTCCGGCATTGCGCAGACGCCGGTGAAGAACGCGCGGACACGCCAGGAGGACACCCGCTTATTTTAGACGGCCTCCACCCGGGGACCACGAACCATGCGGATTTTCGCTTATCATTAACATCATCAACCCTTGCCGGAAAAGATGAATTTTTCTTCTCCCCGATTCTGATACAGGAGCCGGGACACAACGTTTAACCGCAGGCAGATATTTCCTTCCCCCCTTTTCGGGTTTGCTGCCGGCCACGTGCAGAAAGAAAAAAAAGCGACTCCGATAAGCCCCAGAATGGCGGCTCCTTGGAAAATGGCCTCTATCCCCCAAAATCCCAAAGCAACTGCTCCTGCAAGAGGGGCCAGCACCGTGCCAAAGTTCAGGGCGCTACTGAAGACGCCCATGGCAAGCCCCATGCCGTAAAGATTCCCCTCCTGGACCAGAAGGGCCGAGCTGGCAGGCAATGAAACCACTCTAAATATGCCTATGGCGATGCTCAAGGCAAGAAGATGACCGAAACCCTGAGCCAAGGGAAGACAACTGGTAAGGAGGGCCGTCATGGAACCGCCGCAGATAACCATCCAACGACGATTCAGCTTGTCGGACATGCCGCCCATAGGTCTCAGAAGCACTGCGGTGACAACCGTGCCGGCCCCCATGATGATACCCATCTCAATACCCGTCAGTTTCAGACGGTCATACATGAATATCGGAATAAAAATCGCAAAAAGCGCTATGGAGAAGGACCGCGTAAGGATGAAACCAGACAGGCCGATCAGCATCCTGCCTGCCCTGAGAACATGGAGAGTCGCTCGCCTCCGCTCTGCTCTGGCCGGTTCATGGGCGGGAGCAATCGTCACGAGCAGCAGGGCCGACAGCAAAGAAAGGAAACAGAGAGCGGCAAGACTCAGGAAAATGCCGGTGAACCCGGCGACATCTTTTACCACCCCTCCCAAAGCAGGGCCTATCGCTTGCGCACTGTAATAGGAAATATCGAAGGTCCCCATGGCCCGGGCCTCTCTCCTGGCCGGCGCAATATCACCGACGAAAGCCAGAGAGATCGGTCGGATCAGAGCGACGCCGATACCCTGCAAAATCCTAAGGGAAATCAAGGCCAGTGGCCCTGGCATGAGGAGATACCCCAGAGAGACCATCAGGCATATGCAAAGGCCGGCGAGGATGGGTTCGCGACGTCCCCGATGGTCTGACCACCATCCGATGAGCGGCGACATGAGCATCTTGGCAACGGCGTATGCCGAAAAAATCAGCGCGATATGGAACGCGGTTGCACCGGCACTGACGGCATAAACCGAGAAGAACGGGTCGATGATTCCCAGTCCAAGGGAAATCAGAAAGTTGATGACAAAGAGTCCTCGGTAGGCGTTTCTCTTGACGTCATCGCTCACGGCATATTCCCTCTTTCCAACAACTGCCGCCCCAGCAGAAGCTTCGGAGACTCTTCGTCCCCGCCGCCCAGGAGGCGATGAGATCGACCCGTTTCGGAACAAGAACTCCGAGCACCGGCTACTCGTGCCCGGTCAGCGAACTCGCAGCCCTGCCCAGCGAAAATGACGCCGCGCGCGTCGGAAATCCCCTCCGCTGGCCAGCCCCCCGAAACCTGCAACACATCTTTCGGGGGGCTGGTCAGTTCACCCATCATTTCCTATTCGGTGTACGGCGGTTCCCCGTGGATGGATCTTGTCAATTCCAGGGCCTTCTTGACCTGGTCCTTGGTTCCCCGGAAAACAATCCACACCGCACCTTCCGCACCGCTGACGCCACCGGCACTGGACTGGAAGGCGGTTGCCCCGGTCAGGATCTTGATGGCCTCCAGCTCGGTGACAATTTCTCCGGTAAGCAGCCACATGGAGGGGACGTTGTAACCGGGGAATGCCGATGGCGAACCGCCGGCGGGAGCGGGAAGCGTTTCCACCGGCTCGCGCATTTTCAGGGTCAGATCCACCACATCGCCTGCAACCAACTTATCAAGTCCAACCGGAATGACGACGTGAACCTTACGTGCGATTGAGATGGGCCAGGTGGCCCCCAGCGTTCCCCCCACCGGATCGAGAATATTGGTCGCCGCCAACTTGTTCTTATAATCCAGGGCATTGGCCCCCTTGATGACCACGTCGCCCGCCTTCAGCTTCTTGGCGGCTTCGGGAAGGGGGATGTCAAGAACCTTGCCCTTATCCAGAACGAGGTGGTTGATCGGTTTCACTTGGGGCAGGTATTTTTTCCCTTTCTCGGGCTCAACTCTCCCCGTCACAAATGCCGCATGGTCGGCTTTCTTCCCGGTGATCTCCTCTGCCACGTAGGCATTGGTTGTACCCTTGATAATGATGACCATGCCGTTTTCAAGGGCATTCTTGACGATCGGCATCTGGGCCACAGCCTTGCCGATCAGCCGCTTGGATTCGGCCACTGTCAGGATCACCCCGCTCTGGACGATCTTATCCGATCCTGATTCCGCCGCGGACAGGACCCCTGGAAATACCAGGGACCATCCGATGGCAATCACCAACAAAAAGGTAACCCCGCTGAATACTTTCTTCATCATGTGTGCTGCTCCTCCTTTCGTTGTTAGACTGATTTCGCCGTAACGACAAGAACCTTAACCCCAAACCACCACCGGGCGCCAGCGTAGCCCCGTACCTTCATCGCCATAACCGGACACTCCCGATCCAACTGCCACTCCCGATAACGAAGTCTATATCGTGATGCCCTGCTTGAAGATGCCAATCTCAAAATACTTGTTCACTTCATTGCGAGTACGGTATTCTCCATTGACCGTCAGGAGAATCTTCTCATACAGGGAGACTGCGGTTTCCTTAATGCCACTCCCCTCGAGCAGGACGCCGGCGTTGAAGTCTATCCAATGCCCCTTCTTCTCATAGAGCGCCGTATTGGAAGAAATCCGGAAGGTCGGAGCGGCAAATCCACCGGGTGTGCCGCGTCCGGTCGTAAATACGATGAGATTACACCCTGCGGCGATCTGTGACGTGACCCCGATGAAATCGTTACCGGCACTGCTGAGCAATACCAACCCGCACTTGCGATGCCGTTCACCGGAACGCAAAACGTCGGTCACGATAGCTGTGCCGCCTTTTTGTATGCATCCCAACGATTTTTCTTCCAGCGTCGTCAGACCTCCCGCTTGATTGCCCTGAGTCAAGTTGCCTATCGCCGATTCACCGTGGCTTTCAAAATATGCTTTGTAGTCGTTTATCATCTCAACGATCGCGTTGTAGATTCTTTCATCTTGGGCACGGTTCATCAGAAACTGTTCCGCCCCGAACATCTCAGGGACCTCGGTCATGATTACGCTGCCGCCCCGGCGGATGATCATACCGCTCACCTCGCCCACCAGAGGATTCGCAGTAATTCCCGACAAGCCGTCAGACCCGCCGCAGTTGACCCCTACAACCAGTTTAGAAAACGGAACCGATGTGCGTCGAAATGAGTTGACATAGTCATAGATCTCACTACAGCGCGTAAGCCCTTCTTCAATCTCGTCCCCCACCTCCTGCATGATGAGGATCTTGACTGCATCGGGGTCCACATCCCCGAGAATCGGGTTGAAAACCGAAGGGGCATTGACTTCACAGCCAAGGCTCAGGAAAAGAGTCCCCCCGGCATTCGGATTGCGAGCCAGACCGGCCAGAATTTCCTGCATGTTCAGCAGGTCATCCCCCACTTGGCAACAGCCATAGGCATGAGGCAGCGCGATGAAGCCGTCGAAATGATCCGATACAGGGAACCGTGCGTTGGCCTCGGCCGCGATCCTCTGCGCTGAACCATTCGCACACTGGACTGTGGGGATTACGAAGATGTAGTTTCTTATCCCCGCTTGGTTGTCTTTGCGCAAATAGCCTTGGAAATACCTCTCTTCCTCCTCTCCGATTCTCGCTCCTTCCATTCTCGGTTCGTACCGGTAGGATACTATCCCTTCCAGTTCGCTGCGGACATTATGCGTGTGTACCCATTGCCCCTGCTTGATATCTCTTGTGGCAACACCGAAGGGGCACCCGTATTTCAGCACCGTGGTTCCGGCTGCAATGTCCTGAACGGCCATTTTATGGCACGGAGGGATGCCGTCAAGGACCTCGATCTCCCGTCCGGTAACCTCGACTGACTGTCCCTTGCGCAACCCCGTCGGTGCGACAACAACCAGATCCCGTTCATCGATCCGAATCACGTCCATCAAGATTCCGCCCCCACGTTACGGTCCTGCAAACAGGCGCCGGAAGATCTTCCCGCCATCGCTCACTGGGAATCGAAGACCTCCCCAGATCGGAGATTCGATAATGGCTCCCTTGCGTTCTTTCTCGATTGCGGTCATTTCGGTTCGCAAGGGCCAGTGTACTCATGCACTAATCTACAGAGTCATTCCGTTTCTGCTTGCCTCTGCAACCGAGAATTCGGCCTGACTTTTCAGCTCCCGGAGACGCTCGTGATGCTTACGCGCCTGCCCGCTCATCGCGTCTTCGCTGACGCGCCTCTTTGATATGGGTGTGAGCCCCGAGGTAGTGCGCCTTCATCTCTTCGTTCGCCAACAAATTTGCCGCCGTATCGGATAGCATCACCCGTCCCGTCTCCAGTACGAAGCCCCGGTTGGCAATCAGAAGCGCCATCCGCGCGTTCTGCTCGACCAAAAGTATGGTCGTACCCGTTTTGTTGATCTCCTTGATGACGCGGAACACCTCCTGAACCAAGACCGGCGCCAGGCCCAGCGATGGTTCGTCGAGGAGCAGGATCTTCGATCCGGACATCAATCCGCGCCCGATGGCCAGCATCTGCAGTTGCCCCCCGGATAGCTGCCAGCCCAGACGCCCGCTGAAATCCGCAAGCTGAGGGAATATCGCAAAGACGCGGTCGAGGTCATTCTTGATCTCTCCTCGGGAGGCGCGCTTCCGCGGAGTCGCACCCAGCATCAGGTTGTCCAGCACGGTAAGCCCCGGAAAAATTCGCCGCCCTTCCGGAACACAAGCGATTCCGATCTCCGCGATATCCTCGGCCTCCATTCCCGTGATGTCCTGATCCAGGAACCGGATACTTCCCTTCAACGGTTTGAGTATGCCCGTGATGGTCATGATGGTCGTGCTCTTGCCGGCGCCGTTGGCGCCGAGCAGGGCAACGATCTCTCCCGATTTTACGTCCAGGGTTACGCCTTTGAGCGCCTGAATGGCGCCGTACCACGTTTCGATACCCTCAACCTTAAGCATTACCCACCTCCGTTCCCAGATAGGCGTCGACCACCTCCCGGTTCTTCTCGATCTCCTCAGCGGGCCCTTCCGCAATCTTTCGGCCGAAGTTCAGCACAGTGATGTGGTCGGAGACGTTCATAACCAGGTTCATATCATGCTCGACCAGCAAGATCGTGATGCCCCGGGTGCAGATCTGAAACAGGAGGTCCACCAGCGCTTCTGTCTCAGCGGCATTCAACCCGGCTGCCGGCTCGTCCAGGAGCAGGAGCTGGGGATCGGAGGCCAGGGCCCGCGCCAGTTCGAGCAGGCGCTGCTGGCCGTAGGGCAGGCTGTTGGCCTGGGCATCCTCCTTGCCTTTGAGGCCGACGAATTCCAGCATCTCCAGCGCCTTCGCCCGTATTCCGGCCTCCTCGGCCTTTTGGGAGGGTAGATGCAAAATGCTGGCAAGAAGTCCCGCCCGGGAGTGGCAATGTCGACCGATGAGCACGTTCTCCAGCACCGTGAGCTCCCCGAAGAGGCGGATGTTCTGGAAGGTCCTGGCCATGCCCAGGGAGGTGATGGCATGCGGTTTCTTCCCGGCAATGGCCGCACCGCCCAAGATGATTTCCCCGGCTGTGGGGACATAGAGGCCGCTGAGCATGTTGAGGATCGTCGTTTTTCCGGAACCGTTCGGTCCGATGAGCGCCTGAATTTCGCCCCGTCGGACCTCCATGTCCACCCCGTCCACAGCTTTGAGGCCGCCAAAGTGCTTGGCCAACCCCTTGACGGTGAGCAACACCTCTCCCGATCCCGCACAATCCTCAGGCTGGAAGGCCGCTTTCTTTCCCGGGTACGTTCCCCGGGGCGAAGCGCCCCCCCCAACCTGCCGTCCCCCCCGCGAGTCGGCGTTCCACCAGGTCCGCAACCGCAGGGTGAGGGGCATGCTCTTCACCAGGCCGGCAATACCGCTGGGCATGAAGATCATGATGGCAACGATGCCGGCGGCATAGACCATCATGTAGGAATCCTTCAAGAACCGCAGGACCTCCGGCAGCATTGTCAGGAGCGTCGCACCCACGATGGAACCGATGACCGATCCGTTGCCCCCCAGCACCGTCATGACCAGCAGGATTACCGACTGCTCAAAGGAAAAGGTATCCGGGCTGATGTAGTGCGAGCCACTGTGGGCGAACATCCATCCCCCGAAACCGCCGTAGCCCGCCGACAGCGCAAAGGCCATGACCTTGTAGTATGTCGTGTCCACCCCCATGGCTCCGGCCGCCATCTCGTTCTCCCGGATGGCCATGAATGCCCGTCCCACGCGGGAGTTCTTGAGGTGGATGGTGCCCCAGGACAGAAGGATCAGGGAGACGGCCGCCACGTAGAAGAAGGCGCCCGGGTCTTTCAGCTCAAGGGAACCGATCCAGGGAGAAGGAATCGTGGTGATGCCGTCGGACCCCTTGGTCAGCCAGATTTCATTGACCAGTATGAGCTGGAGGATGATTCCGAAGCCGATCGTCGCCATGGCCAGGTAATGGCCCGACAGCTTCAGTGTGGGAATGCCCAGCAACACCCCGCAGAGGGCTGCCATGAAGAACGCGGCGAACATCCCCGCCCAAACGGGCAATCCCAGTTGGGTGGTGAGGATGGCAGAGGTGTAGGCCCCCACGCCCCAAAAAGCCGCCTGGGCCAGCGACAGCTGCCCGGCGAATCCCAGGACGATGTTCAGCCCCAGACAGGCAATCGAAAAACTGATGGACAGGTTGATCAGGTTCAGCCAGTAGTTGCTCGTCACGAACCGGGGAAGGAGCAGGACAGTGACGACCACAGCGGCAAGAATGAGCAGATTCTTCATGATTGTCTTCATTGGCGCCCCCCTATGCCTTCTCGGCGATCTTCTCGCCGAAAAACCCCTGCGGACGCAGGAGGAGAACCAGGATCAGAATGATGAAGGCGAAGGCGTCGCGGTAGGCGGTCGAGATGTAGTATGAGGCGAATACCTCGATCACGCCCAAGAAGATCCCTCCGAGGATCGCCCCGGGTATACTCCCGAATCCGCCCACAATGGTCGAACAGAAGGCCTTGAGGCCGATCATGGCCCCCATGTCTTTGGTCACGAAGAAAATGGGCCCGACCAGGATTCCTGCCGCTGCACCGAGGATCGAGCTGTATGCGAAGGTGATAGCGATCATCTGCGCCACGGGGATGCCCAGCAGCCGGGCCATCTGCTTGTCCTGGGCCGTGGCAAGCATCTTCTTGCCCAGGATGGTCTTTTCGAAGAAGAAGTACTGGAAACCGAGCAGGATCAAGGTGCACAGGATGATCACTATGTATTGGGGGTCCACAAACACGCCAAAGATGTTCAGTGCCGTCGGGGAGGTCGGCCGCGGCATGGAGAGCGGTTCGGCGCCGAAGATGAGCTGCGCCCCGTTCTTGAGGAAGATGCCCACTCCGATCGTGCTGATCACCACGGGCAGGAAGCTCCGATGGCGCAAGGGATAGTAGGCGATGCGCTGGAAGACGATGCCGAAGATGCCCATGAAGACGACGGTAATCACGCAGGTCAGGGCGAAGGGGGTGTTCAGACTGTTCATCAGCCACACGGCGACGAAAGCCGGGACCATCGCGAATTCCCCCTGAGCAAAATTTACGACATTGACCGCGTTGAAGATCAGGACGAATCCCAGAGCCACAAGGGCGTAAATGGAACCCATGGCCAGGCCTGCGGCGACCATCTGAAGATTTGTAGACCAATCCATCGAACACTCCCTCCTCGACGTCCGGTCCCGCATGCGGGCATGCGCGGGACCGGACGCCTTCCGTGTTGATCCCTCATTTGGGAGGTGCTTATTTCTTTGCACCCAGGTTAACGATCTTCAACAGCTTCGGCTCGCCCTTCTCGATCTGGACGATGCTCACCTCGCTCAGGCCGTCACCGTTGGGCGTAAAGGAGAAGTTTCCCTGGACGCCTTTGTATCCCTGCATGGCCAGGATGGCTGTGCGGATCTTGCCGCGATCCTCCCCGGCTTTCTTGATGGCTTCGACCAGGATCTTCAGGCCGTCATAGGTCCAGACGGCGAGGCTGTCATAGTTTTCGTTGTATTCCTTCTTGTAGGCCTCGGCATAGCGCTTGTTCTCCGCGCTCTGTCCCGGCACGAAATCTACCACGGCCCAGATCCCCTCGGAAGCCTCCTTGGCAAGGTTCAGGGCATCTTTCGAGGCGCTGCTGGGAGAACCGAGGAACTTGAAGGGGGAACCGAGCTGGCGCAACTGCCTCTGGAGCACCGCCGTGGCTTCCTGGTGTCCGTAGAAGACCAGGATCTGGGCTCCGGCGTTCTTCATGGCCAGGAGTTCGGCGGTGAAGTCCTTTGCCCCGGTCGAGGACTTCTCCCGTTTCACCACGGTCAGCCCCAATTCCTTTGCGCCTTTTTCCACCAGGTCAGCACCACCCGTGCCAAAGGCATCCGAATCGTGCAGTATCCCTATCTTGGTAAACTTGGTGTCTTCCTTGATATACTTCACCATAGCCCCGGCGGCGATGGAGTCGTCGGGCCGCACGCGGAACAGCCAGGGGTTTCCCTGCTTGGTGATGTTGACATTGGTGGCGCCGATAATCGTGGGGATGCCGTAGTTCTTGATGGCATCTGCTGTGGCAAAGACCTGGGTGCTGTAGAGGTAGCCCATCAGGGCCAGCACCTTCTCCTGCTCCACGGCCTTCTGCAGCGCCGCAAGCGCGCCGGGGTTCGTGGACTGGTTGTCGATGACCCTCAGGTCGATCTTCTTCCCATTCACGCCGCCGGCGCCATTGATCTCCTTGAGGGCCAGTTTGATCGCTTTGAGTTGGAGAGACCCCCCTGCCGCGTGCACGCCGGTGATGGGGGGTGTAAATCCGATCCGGATCTCGTCAGCCGCCGTTGCACTACCGCTGCAGACCACGGCCACAACCATGAGGCACAAGAACGTTACCGATAAGATGCGTCTTAGATTGACCATGCCTTCCTCCCTCCTTCGGTTTCATAAGATCTGATAGGAACACATTTACGGTGAACCGATTCAATCTCTAATCCATCCTGCCTCCTGGGAACTGAACGAACGATCACCCCCTTTCGATTGGTGCATTTTGATCCGTTTACATTTCACCTCTGTCATTACTGACTCGTACGATATCGGCGAAGATTTTTCGGGTTTGGTTTTCTTCTTCCCCTTCCCTGGCCCTACGCATCCTCATCTTTCTGATTCCGCGGCGATTCCGCAGAGCCTCTTGGCCTTGCGCTGCTTGGCCTTCATGTCGACCAGACGGGAAATCATGATCCGCTGCGCCTGCGGCGAGCCGGCCCCGTGCATCGATTCGGTGAGGTATCCCACCGCGGCAGATCCCAGCGTGAGGTTTTCGATCAGCCGCAGGATGCGCATCCGGTCCTTCACGGCCACACCTTCTGCGCCCTGGTAGTATTTTTCGATCCAATTTCCGATCTCCGGCGAAAGCAGGTCCGCCTCCGAAGGCAGGGTGACCATCAGGCCGCCGGCGATATCCTGGGCAAGACGCGCTATTTCGTAGGGGAACCGGGTGACGTTCTGCTTGTGCACATTGGCAAGAAGGGTGTCGACCATGTATGTTCCGCTGGGCTCCGGACGGCCCTCAGAGGCGCAGGCGATGCAGCCGCAGTAGAGCGTCTCGTTGAGCTGGTTCATCTCGATGATCTTGTCCTTGATGTGGGAGGCCCTGGCGGCCCCGTTGTATTCGGCGACCGTCTGCGTCGCGCCGATCAGCACGTCGCCGACCCCCACCTTGCAGGCGTAGCTCTGGCGGTGGTAGGAAGCGAACTTCTCCACCAGCGCGCCGGCAAACTCATACTCCCGGTGCATGAAAACCCTCTCCCAGGGAACGAACACACGGTCGAAAACCACCAGAGCCTCGTGCCCGCCGAACATGGCATTGCCGACGTCGACGCGGCCCGCTTCGAGCTTCCGGGTGTCGCAGGACTGGCGTCCGATGATATACGTGATTCCCTGCGTATCGCTGGGTACGGCAAAGGAGACGGCATACTCCTTGTCCTCCTCGCGCATCGCGACGGTCGGCATGACGATGATCTCGTGAGAGTTCACCGCGCCGGTCTGGTGGGCCTTGGCGCCGGTGACGACGATGCCGTTCGGCCCTTCCTCCACCACATGCAGGTAGAGATCCGGGTCGGCCTGATCCCGCGGGGCGAGGCCCCGGTTTCCCTTGGGATCAGTCATCGCGCCGTCGCAGGTCAGATCGTTCTCCTGTACGTGGGCGAGAAATTTGATGAACCGTTCATTGTAGTTCGTGCCGTATTTGGCGTCGATGTCATACGTGACGATGGACAGCGCGTTGAGCGCGTCCAACCCCACGCACCGCTGGAAGCAGCAGGCCGTGTGGCCCCCGAGCATCCGCCCCATCTTGCTCTTTTTCACCAGGTCTTCCCGGTTCTGATGGATATGGCAGAACCGGTTGATCTTCTTGCCCGACAGATGGGACACCGCCGTCAACAGCTCCGCGCTCTCCGGCCGCATGGCCAGATCATAGGTGGCGGCCACGGCGTTCATCGAGGGCCGCAGGATCGGGTCGTCCACCACATTCTCGACCCGCTTGCCGAACATATACACCACCAGTTTGAGTTTCTTCAGGCTTTCCTCATATTGCTGTGCCGTCATCATGGCAAGATATCTCCTTTCATTCCCTTCGCCGGTTATCCCGCCCTGTTCGGGACCTGGCACTTGCCGAGCAGGCACTGCCATTCGTCATCCACCTGCTTCTGGAGGCGGTCGCGCTCCTCGGCAGACATCTTCTTGAATCGGCCCTGATGGTTCAGGTAGGCATCCACGCTCTCCTTCTCCGGCATCGGACTCAGCCGCCATGTATCTCCGTCGATCACTTCGTACAGCGGAAACACGCGGCTTCGAACAGCCTGGCGGGCAACCTCGATCGACAGTTCCGTGGCATGCCGCCAGCCGGTCGGGCAGGAGGCATACAGATGGATAAACCGCGAACCTTTGATATGGGTTGCCTTCTCGAGCTTCGCCTTGAGGTCTTCCGGCGCACCGATGCTGGCGGTGGCCGTGTAGGGGATGCGGTGCGCCGCCATGATTTCCACCATGTTCTTCTTCCGCTGGCCTTTCCGGGCCGAATCGGGAGTGGTGGTGGTCCACCCGCCGGCCGGTGTCGCTGAGGAGCGCTGGATGCCCGTGTTCATGTAGGCTTCGTTGTCGTAGCAGATAAATAAGATGTCGTCGTTTCGCTCCACCACCCCGGAAAGGGGTTGAAAGCCGATGTCGAAGGTGCCGCCGTCGCCGGCAAAGGCCAGGACGGTCGTATGATGATTTCCCTGACAGGTTAACCCAGCCTTGATTCCGGCGGCGACGGATGCAGTTGCTCCAAAGGCGACCGAAACGACCGGCACGGTCAGGCAGGTGTAGGGGTAGATGCCGATCAGGCTCGACCAGCATCCGGCCGTCATCACCACAATCGTATCCTCGCCCAGAACCGACAACGTCTGTTTCATTGCCACGGTGGCGCCGCAGCCGGGACACCCATAGTGACCCGGCACAAATAGCTCCCTCTTTCCCTTGATTTGTTCACTCATGGCAACACCTCTGCCCAAAGCGACATCCCTGCCTCGACTGCGGTCCCGTCTCCGGAAATCGCCTGCCTTACCATCGGGATGATCGTGTCCACGGTCATATCATTGCCGCCGACACCCGCAACAAAGCCTGTTATTCTGAGCTCCCCCCGACGATCGAAGAAGCCCGCTTTCACCTCCTGGGCGACAATCCCCTCGGCCCCGAAAGAGACATCTCGATCGATGACAATCACGTGTTTGACCTTTGCAATCGCCCTTTGCAGCACTTCGCGGGGAAAGGGCCGGATCATCGCAAGCCGCAGGCTGCCTATCTTCAATCCCTCTTCCCGTAGCCGGTCGACAGCCAGCCGCATGGTGCCTGTCGCTGTGCCGATGCCGATGATGCACAGGTCGGCATCCTCCGTTCGATACGCTTCCACGGTGGGATGCAATCGATTAAAATGGCGGTTGTACCGTTCGGCAACCTGATCCCAGAGCCGTGCTACCGCGAGGGTGTCGCCCTGGCGTTTGTACTTGATGGAGCTGAAGAGGTCTGCGCCGCAGACGATGCTGAAGGTCTTGGGATCGTCCACATCGAGCTTGTTAAGCGCCCGATAGGGGGGAAGAAAGAGATCAACGGTTTCCTGATCCGGCACATCCAGCGGCTCGGAGGTATGGGTCAAATAAAATGCGTCCAGATTGATCATCACCGGTAACAGCGCCTGTTCGGCAACCGCATAGGCGATCAGGATGGAGTCGAGCACATCCTGGGCATCGACGCAGTAGTACTGAATCCAGCCGGTGTCGCGTTGGGAGAGCGAATCGGTGTGGTCGCAGTACAGGTTCCAGGGAGGGGCCATCGCGCGGTTGCAGTTTACCATCACCACCGGCACCCGCTCCCCGGCGGTAAAATGCAGCATCTCATGCATGTAGGCCAACCCCTGCGAAGAGGTTGCCGTAAATGTCCTGGCGCCTGCCATGGACGCGCCCATGCAACTGGACATGGCAGTATGCTCGGACTCCACCGGCAGGTACTTGGCCTTCAGCTCGCCCCGGCCTATGATATCGGCCAGACTCTCTACGATAACGGTCTGTGGGGTGATCGGATATGCCGAAACCACTTGAACACGGGCCAGCTTCACGGCCATAGTAGCGGCTTCGGTCCCCATCATGACTGCTTTCATACGCTAATGTCCTCCATTGTAATCACCCCCCGTGGGCATTCATAGGCACAGATACCGCATCCCTTGCAGTGGTCCAGATCGACCTCCACGGTGACATTCCTCCCCTCGGGCCGGATGCTGGCGTCCGGACAGAAGGAGACACACTTCAGGCAAAGGTTACAGGTGCCGCAGGAAAGGCATCGCTCCGCTTCCTGCATCGCCCCCTCTCGGTCCCAGGTTTCCTTCTGTTTGTCCCGCATCTCGGCAGCCGGAAAACGCTCAATTCTTATACTTTCGGTGCTCACTGCCAGCGGAGAACGGTCCATTGCCGGCTGCTCAAGGCCCTTGCGGCGCAGACCATCGGACGCCTTCTTTGCCAGCAAGCGGCCTGCGGCGATGTAATGGGCGATCATGGGTACCTTGAAGGGTGTAAGGTTCTTCGGCAATTGGACGGAGACAACGCTTCCGATGACCGATCCAGCGGCAAAGGGATCGCAGGCGACTGCACCTGAAGGAGCACAGAATTCTTCCGAAAGTCCGGTCGGGTCGAGAATGACCAGGTCCGCCTGTGCCGGCGGTTCGCCCGGTTTGGCAACACCAATATTGGCTCCCGTTTCAAGTCTGATATCGGCCAGACGGATCAGGCGGTTGATTTCATGCGACAGTACCGTAGGCTCGATTTTCCCCGGTGAAAGCCCGACAAGCGCTCCGCCAGCCTGATCGGATGGCTCCAAGACAGCGACCCGGTATCCTTGGCAACCGAGGTAAAATGCACAGGAGAGCCCCAGCGGCCCCGAGCCGATGATCGTGACCCGCTGATCTGTCCTCTCGCTTTTCTCAATCGTGACATCCGTCGCGAGATCACCCAGGAACCGCTCCATTTCCTGGATGGATATCGTCCGATCGATTCTCCTGCGAACGCATTTGGTCTGGCAGGGGTGATAGCACAGGCGGCCGGTCAGACCGGGCAAGGGGTTATAGGCCAACAGCAGGGCGAGGCCACCTTCAATATCCCCGCGGGTGACGGCACCAAGATGGCGCGGAATGGGGATACCTGCAGGGCAATGCTGAGCGCACGGCGCCAACTTGTCGGCAACCAGCGGTGTTAGATAACGCCAGTCGCCCGTCTGATTCCAGACCATGGTACCGATCGTGGTCGGTGCGGTCGGTAGCTCTGACAAAGTCTTAATGACGGTTCTTGTCTGCATTCAATTCTCCTGAAATGCTGAATACTGCGTGATATGCCACTTCGGCGGCAGCCATGTTCTGCTTCTGGTTCACCGGTACGCCCGTTGCAATGGCTTCCAGAAGGTTCGCAAGCTCGAGGTCACCGGAAATTCTGGCATAGGCGCCGAGAATGACGGTATTGATGATCGGTGCCGACTTCGATCCCAACCCATGCTGAAGTGCGATTTTCACGGCATCCACCCCGGCCACCCGAAAGGAGTCCTTAACGGGATTATGGTTTTCATTCTCCCTGCAGTTGAGCAAGATCAGGGCATCCGGCTTGGCACAACGTGTCACATCCACTTTACGAAGCAGCGTGAAATCAAGCACGATGACGACGGCGGGGTTCTTGATGTCTCCTCGCTCGGCAATGGGAGCGCTATCCAATCTGACAAAGGCGGAAACGGCAGCGCCCTTTCGCTCCATACCGAAGGAAGGAAAAGCCTGAACGTAGAGGCCTTGCTTAAAATAGGCATGTGCCAATATTTTTGATGCAACGACGGCTCCCTGCCCGCCTCTTCCATGAAACCGAATACCGACCATGTCCCTATTCCTCGCAGTTAAATGGTGTCCCGAAGCTATATCCCGCTCAATGAACTTGAGATTTTTGCAGCCGTTTCGGATACCAAGTTCGCGAACGTCTTGCTCGTCTCTGCGGTTACCCGATCCTTAGGCGCTGATATGCTGATGGCTGCAACGCATTCCCCCTTGGAGTTCAATATCGGTGCACCGACGCAGTAGACCCCTACCAGGGCTTCTTCGTCATCGAATGCAACCTTCCTGACCCGAACTTTCTCTATTTCCTGAATCAGTTCATCGATATTCGCAATCGTGTTCTTGGTGTGCTTCTTGAAAGATGTATTCAGGCTGTAAATCTGCCGGATATCTTCATTGCTGAAGTAGGACAGCAATATCTTGCCGGTTGCGGCACAGTAACCCGGGAATCTCGCACCAGCCGTCGTTGAAATTCGAAGCAGCGCTTCCGATTCCAACCGGTAGATATAGCGGATTCCATTATGCTCCCACACGGCAGCGTTCACCGTCTCTCCACATATTTCGTATAGTTCCATCAGAAAGGGAGCCATGACTGTACGAAGAAATCTCTCTCGCTTGGAATCCATCCCGATTTCCAGTGTCCGTACGCCAAGACCGTACATTCTTGTTCGACTATTCTGCTGAACGAATTTTCGCGCCACAAGAGTAGAGAGAACTCGATGGACCGTGCCTTTGACCATGCCGAGTTTCTGGCTGATTTCCGTGATAGAGAGATCACGGCCTTGGTCAATGACAAGCTCGAGAATTGAAAGTGCTTTATCGAGTGAGGTTACTCGGTATTTGTTTCCAGGATTCGATGGAGTCTCCGATTTTGATGGCACCTTATTCACGGGAAGATCCTCCCTGTGGTGTAGCTCCGTATTGTGAGCCTTTATTAGGCATACGGGAAAATTAAATCAAGGAAAATATTCTGCATGTTTAATGCCAAGTTCTCATATACGGAACAATAGGTGGTTCACAGTGAGATCTTGCTTGATGCCTTTGCAGGCGCCCCGTTCTACCGGACACTTTGAATCTGGAAATAAGTATCGGAATGGGTGAAGGAATAAACCCGAAGCATGCTTCCCGGGGTCGCACGCATTCCATCCCCCTCGGGCATGCCATGGCCTCGCTCGGCGCGGAAGGGTGGATCATGCTGACACAAGTGCGCAGCTGCCCGGTGCACTGCCGAACGTCGTCGCAGGCATGCGTACCGGATTCGGCTCAGCCTGCGGCACTTGATCGCCGCTGAGACGATGGCAACCACTGTTGGGCTGAGGTATACGCGATTCTCTCTCGCGACTTCCGCCGCACAGTAGTCATCGTCTTCGGCATGATTGCGATCGATATCCTGCGGCTGTTGCTGGCGCCGCTGGAGCGCTCATACGAACGAGAGATGGGGAATGGCGGACCGCACACGCTTCCGCTGCCGATCGAATGGTCTGTCTGTGGGCGATAAGCGGTACGCACACAGGCTGTGGGCTCGATTGTACCGTTCATACCGATTGGCGCGAACTGGATCATCATCTCGGAATCAGATATGCTTCTGATATTGCCAAACATGCTGCGATGACACCGGTTATTTTACCATTGGGGTGTTGAACAAGTTTGAGACCTCCGCATCGCTCGGTCTGCGGGGGTTCGCTTGCGTTGGAACTGCAGCCATCGCCTCCGCGACCATTCTTGGAAGTAGCTTGAATTTCACTCCTAATTCTCTGAAAGTCAACGCGAGTCCAACATCGGTAAATAAATCCCTGACCGCCTTGACCGACATCTTGGCAGCGCAACGGGTCGTCATGCCGCTGACGTCCTCGCCCAACGCCGCTGCGATGGATGCGTATTTCTCCGGACAGGTAAGAATGTTGTATTCCATCACAACCGGGAGGTAGAGCGAGCATGCCGCTCCATGGCTTAAATGATAGTGAGCGCCCACCGGATGGGCCATGGAGTGAACCAGACCGACTCCCGCATTGGAAAAAGCGAATCCTGCCAGATAGCACCCAAGCTGCATGTGCTCCGCCGCTTCCATGTCCGCTGGATTCCCCACAAACCTTCGCAGGTATCTTCCGATCAGCGTTATCGCAGAAAGGGCCAGCCCTTCGGTTACTACCGTACTATTCTGCGACACATAACTCTCCACCGCATGGGTCAAAGCGTCTCCCCCCGTCTCCGCCGCCACCCGCGGGGGAAGAGAAACCAGAAGTTCAGGATCCAGGAAGGCGCACTTGGGAATTAGATGTGGCGCACCGCGCAGCACCATCTTCACCTTCTTAACGGGGTCCGTGATCACGGATACCCCGGTGACTTCAGATCCAGTACCTGCCGTCGTAGGAATTGCATAGATGGGCGCCACCGGACCGGGGACGGCTTTTCCGCGGCTGTATTCACTGATGTCTCCCCGATGCGAAACCATGAGACTGACGGATTTCGCGCCGTCGATTGAACTTCCTCCGCCGACCCCGATAACCATCGTACATCTGTTCTTCCGATAAACCGCTGCAGCTTTTTCGATAGCCCCGATGGGCGGATCGGGCTCGATTCCGTGAAAAATGTGATGGCGAATACCCGCGCCGTCCAACACTCCCGTGACCCTCTTCAGAATGCCAGATTGGGAGATTCCCCTATCCGTGATGACAAGGGGAACCGCATCTGCCGGGATCTCATCTGCAAGCTGATTAACAGATCTGGGCCCGAAAACCAACTTGCCGGGATTATTCTGTATATAGACTCTCTGCAAATCCATTCCCTGTACTCCTTCCTTTTGGGTTATGTGTAATACTATCACGTTGTCGATCTTAAAGAGAAGATTTCTTCTGCTGGTGCCAAGAGTCTTTCAGGGGCGTGCTGCTGTTCATGCGCGAGCCAACCACCGCGCCTCCTCACCCCTGCGCTGTATATGCCCCCCCCCCGGCCGGGGCTAACTCGATCATTGACGGATTTCGGGAACCGTGCGAGAGTTCACCGCGTACGTTCAACAGCGGTGCTGCACTTTCGCAAAACCGGACGGTACGGGGGCAGCAAGCGTCAACCTGATGCTGGGGTAAACGGTTTTTACTACTGAGTGGAGGATTGACAATGAGAACACATCTGCGGACAGCGCTGGTACTGGGGCTTTTGATTGCGGGGTTCCTCCTTCCCGCACCGGGGTTTGCCTGGCAACCCCAGCGACCCGTACAGTACATCGTCCCCTGGGCCGCCGGCGGCGGGAGCGACATCATCGCCCGCCAGGTGGTGGCCATCATCGACCTGGAAAAGCTCGCGCCGGTCCCCTTTGTCGTGGAAAACCGGGTAGGCGGAAACGCCATGGTCGCCCTGAACTACACCATGGGGAAGAAGGGCGACCCCCACGTCCTGATGTTCGCCACCTTCACCAACCTGGCGGTCCCGCTGATGGAAAAGCTCCCCAACAGCCTCAAGGACGTCACCCCCATCGCCCGCTTCCTGCTGGACGAACAGATGATCTGGGTCCCCTGGAATTCGCCCTACAAGTCGCTCAAGGACATGGTCGAGGCGGCCAGGAAGGCCCCCAATTCGATCAAGATCTCCGGGGCGTCGATCGGGAGCGAGGACCACTTCGTCGATGCGCTGTTCCAGTCCGTGGCCGGGGTGAAGCTGAACTACATCGCCTTTCGGGGCGGAGCCGACGCCGTGCTGGCCATCCTCGGCGGCCACGTGGACGCGGCCTGGCTGAACCCCTCCGAAGCGGTGGACCATTACGCCGTCAAGAAGCTCCGGCCGCTGGGCGTGGCCAGCCAGGCCCGCCTGAAGACCGGGATGACCGACGTGCCCACCTTCAAGGAACAGGGGTTCGACGTGGTGTTCGACAGCCACTTCCGCGGCGTCACCGGCGCCCCGGGCATGCCGGCCGAGGCGGCGGCCTACTACGTGGACCTGATGAAGCGCGTCACCCAGACGGCGAGATGGGACAAGTACATCAAGGACACCATGGTGAGCGCCGCGTTCATGGGGGGCAAGGAGTTCGGGGAGTATCTGCGCAACAGCGAGAACCTCGTTCGCAGGCTGATGGCCCTGCCCGGGGTGATGAAGTAGGAGCGGCCTGCCCGGCATTTCCGGAGATGCGGCATGCGTAGGAAAGACCTGATCAGCGCGCTCGTCCTGTTGGCCGGGGCGGTCGGCGTGGGAATCGAGGCGTGGCGGCTGGGCCTCTGGTCGGGGCCCGGCATCCCCGGCCCCGGGTTCCTGCCGCTTCTGCTGGCAATCGGCTTGGCGGTCGGAGCGGGCGGGATCCTTGTGGAGGCCGCCCTGGCCGGGGCGGACAACGCCGCGGGCGGCGGTGCAGGATGGTTCAGCGACCGGGCGGCGATCACACGCCTGGCGGTCCTCTTAGCCTGCATCGTGGCCCTCGTGGCGGCGGTGGAGCCGCTGGGGATGCTCCCGGCCGTGGGCCTGTTCCTGCTGGTGTTCCTGTCCCTGTACCTGCGCGGCCGATGGCCCGCCATCCTGCTGATCTCCGGTCTGACCCCCGTCTGCCTGCACCTGATCTTCGAGCGGTGGCTGAAGTTCACCCTGCCGCGCGGCTTTTGGGGGTTCTGATGGAAACCTTCGAAATGCTGATGCGGGGCTTCAGCATCGCCCTGACGCCGACCAACCTCTTCTTCGGGGCGATCGGCTGCATCTTCGGCACCTTTGTCGGGGCGATGCCGGGGATAGGCGCCCCGACCGGGATCGCGGTCCTGCTGCCGCTCACCTTCGGGATGAACCCCACCAGCGGGATCATCATGCTGGCCGGGATCTACTACGGCTCCATGTACGGGGGAACGATCACCTCGGTCCTGGTGAACGTGCCGGGCGAGTCGGCCTCGGTGATGACGGCGCTGGAGGGGCACAAGATGGCCCTCCGGGGCCGCGCCGGCGCGGCGCTTACCGTGTCGTCGGTGGGCTCCTTCATCGCCGGGACGATCGGCGTGGTGGGCCTGATGCTCCTGGCAGAGCCGGTCGCCGGCTTCGGCCTTAGGTTCGGGCCGGCCGAGCAGTTCGCCCTGTTCCTGTTCGCCTTCACCAGCCTCGTGGGGTTCTCCTCCGACTCCCGCTCCAAGACCCTCGTCGCCATCGCCGCGGGCCTGCTGATCGCGACCATCGGCAACGACCCCCTCTCCGGCCGCACGCGCTTCACCTTCGGCAGCCTCGACCTGATGGGCGGGATCGACTTCGTTACCGTGGCCGTGGGGATCTTCGGGATCGGTGAGGTCCTGATCGCCTTCGAGCAGAACTACAAGATGGAGTTCGTGGAATCGCGCCTGGGGCTCCGCAACATCTTCCCCACGGCACAGGAGTGGGCCGCTTCTGCCTGGCCGATCTGCCGCGGCACAGTCCTGGGGTTTCTGGTGGGCATCCTGCCGGCAGCCGGGGCCACGGTCGCCGCGTTCATGTCCTACGGCGTGGAAAAGCAGCTCTCGCGCACGCCCGAACAGTTCGGCAACGGGGCGATCGAGGGGGTGGCGGGACCCGAGGCGGCCAACAACTCGGCGACCGCGGGGGCCATGGTGCCGCTTCTGACCCTGGGCATCCCCGGCTCCGCCTCCACGGCGGTGATGCTCGGAGCCTTCATGATCTGGGGGCTCCGGCCCGGGCCGCTGCTGTTCTCGAAAAACCCCGATTTCGTCTGGGGGCTGATCGCCAGCATGTATGTGGGTAACGTCCTTCTCCTGATCCTGAACGTGGGGTTCATCCCCGCCTTCGTGCGGATGCTCCGCATCCCCTTCTCGGTCCTGATGGCCCTGGTGGTGGTCTTCTGCGTGCTGGGCTCCTACACCCTGGGCGGGAGCGTCTTCGACATCTGGGTGATGGCGGCCTTCGGGGTGCTCGGCTACCTGATGCGGAAGCTGGACTTCCCCCAGGCCCCGCTCGTGTTCGCCGTGGTCCTGGGGCCGCTGGTGGAGGTGACCTTCCGCCAGGCCCTCACCATGTCGCAGGGCTCGGCCGCGATCTTCGTGGCGAGCCCGATCGCCGTGACCCTGGTGGCGGCCGCCGGTTTGGTCCTCGTCGGCCCGCTCGTCTGGTCGCTCCGGCGGAGGGCCGGGGCCGCGGGAACGGCGGGCGGCACGTAGGCGGGACAGCACACATGAGTACCGCGGAAATAACGATTCATACGATCGATACGGAGGATTCATGCAGCCATTGGGAAATCGGACACTGAGGGTCGGCCTTGCCGGGGCCGGCAGCATCTCCTTCAACCACCTTGTCGCCTGGAGGACCGTGCCCGACCTCGAGGTCGTGGCAGTTGCCAACCCGACGATCCAGAAGGCCAAGGACCGCGCCGCCGAGTTCGGGATCCCCGCCTTCTACGCAAGCGTCGCCGAGATGCTGGACAAGCACGACCTGGACATCATCGACATCGCCTCCTCCCGGAGCAGCCACCCCGAGAACATCCGGATGGCCGCCGCCAAGGGCGTCCACATCTTCTGCCAGAAGCCCCTGGCCGACACGCTCGCCGAGTCGGAGAAGCTGGTCGCCGAGGTGGAAGGGGGCGTGCGGATGATGGTGAACGACAACCGCCGCTTCAGGTCCGACTTCCGGCAGATCCGCGCCTGGATCCAGGCGGGCAAGGTCGGGGAGATCCGCCAGGTGGCCATGACCATGTACCGCTCCGGGTATCTTCCCGGGCCGGACGGGCAGCGGCCGGCGATCGTGAAATTCCCGGCCATGGCCAAGGAACGGCGCCTGCTGATCGCCGAGACCCTGATCCATCAGCTCGACGTCCTGCGCTCGCTGGTCGGGGACATGGCCGTGGTCGCCTGCCGGGCGAACCAGACCGAAGACGGACTCCTGGGCGAGACAATGGCGACGATCCTGCTGGACACGGAAGCGGGGGCGCCGGTGGTCCTGGTGGGCAGCTTCGTGGCCCCGGGGTTCGGGGTCGCCGTGTCCGACCGCCTGGAGCTGATCGGGAGCAGGGCGAGCGTCATCCTCGACAAGGAGACCCTGACCCTGATGGGCCCCGAGCCCCAGAGTCTGACCTACGACTCCAAGAAGGAGTACCAGCACTGCTTCGACGCGGCCCAGCAGCATTTCGTGGCCTGCCTCCGCTCGGGCGCCCCCTTCGAGAGCACCCCGCAGGACAACCTGAAGACCCTCCGTCTGGTGGAGGACGCCTACGACCGGGCGGCAGAGGCCCCCCATCCCCTCGTGGTGCCGGTGGCAAATTCCGGCGGCAGGACCCTGCCGAACCTGAAAGCGCCGGCCAAGGCCTGCGACTGCCACATCCACGTCTTCGACCGCCGTTTCCCGCCGCCCGGTCCTGCCAAGCGGCTCGTGACCGATGCCAGCGCCGCGGAGTACCGGCTCTTCCAGAAGCGGATCGGCACGGGCAGGGTCGTCATCGTGACCCCCAGCGCCTACGGCACCGCCAACGACGTCACCCTCGACGGCATCGCCCAGTTCGGCCAGGAAAACGCCCGCGGGGTCGCGGTCGTCACCCCCGAGATCACCGAGGCGGAGCTGAGAAGAATGGCCGATGCAGGCATCCGGGGGATCCGCTTCACCCTCTTCGACCCCTCCACGGCGGTGACCGGGTTCGACATGATCGAGCCCCTGGCCCGGCGTGTCAACGACCTGGGCTGGCACGTCCAGCTCCATCTGATGGCCGACCAGATCGTGGAGCACGAGGCGCTCCTGATGCGCATCCCCACACCGATCGTGTTCGACCATCTGGGCCGCCTGCCCCAGCCGCAGGGCATCGCGCACCCCGCCTTCGGGATCATCCGCAGGCTGCTCGACCGCGGAAAGACCTGGGTCAAGCTGTCGAGCATCTACCAGGACAGCAAGGCCGGCCCGCCGACCTACGCGGACCAGGGAGACGTCGCCCGCGCCTTCCTGAAGGCCGCGCCGGAGCGGATGGTCTGGGGGAGCGACTGGCCGCACCCGACGGAGAAGGGCGAAAAGCCCGACGACGCTCTGCTGTTCGACCTGACCGCGGTCTGGGCGCCGGACGAGCGGCTCCGGCAGCGGCTGCTGGTGGACAACCCGGCGGCCCTGTACGGGTTTCCGCGGTAAGCGCCGACAACGCCTCGCGGAGGCCAATTTTGACTGAGGATATGGGTCTTACCCCAATGCCCGGGGACAACGATACGAAAGGAGCAATGAAATGAAGAACCTGCTATGCGCCTTCGCCACCCTCTTCCTGTTGCTGGCCCAGTGTTACTCCGTTACGGCCGGTGAAACAGCCAAGCAGAAGCAGCCGAGCTCCCAGAGGATTCACCAAGCCACGCAAGAGGACAGGCAGAAACAGACTAAGGAGAATGTGAAGAAGCAGACACCAGCGGATAAGGGCGTAGAGCGGGATACTCTCCACGCCATGACGGGCACGAAGAAGCCAAAAGACCAAAAGCAAGACACGCAGCCCCAACAGAAAAAGAAAGAGCCCAAGCTCACCGAGAAAGAAAAGAAACAATTGAAGGAGCTGGAGAAGAAGATGAAAGACCAGAAGGCGCAAAACGAGATGGTGGGCAACATCCAGAAGAGTACTCATGACTCTCAGAAGAGTGTGACGCGCAATATTCGTTAGAGTCCCGGGGACATTCTCACTGCAGGCACCGAAAGGTACCTAACAATGCAGCATGTTAGCCCGGCAGACGATGGAAAGCCAGAGGCACTCTGACCTATCACCCGAAAGGGTGGCTCAGATACGATCAAATTCGCTTGACACGCAAGTGCATCCCTTCGTAAGCTCCCGACCCGAAATGGCAAATGCCTTTGTCGGTCAAACGCACGAGAGGGTGCATGGTAGTGTACCGTGATCTCTACCATAAGAAACTGACGACCAACCCGCACTCCCCCGTCGGGGGGAATCGAACCCGACGGACTGTCGGGGGCTAATACCATTGAAATGGACAGGAGGATGGAATGGCTGAAGGAGCGACCCTAGGTCACGTAGGAGTCAAGGTGAAGGACATCAATGGAACGATGCGGCTGATCGAGGATCTGCTGGGGTTTCACGTAAGCAGGAAAAAGGGAGATGGCGAGATCCCGTCGGCTGTCTGGTTTGCGGAAGGGTTGCAGTTGGTCCATGATCCCGATTTCGGTGGCCCTGAGGGCCGGTTAGACCACCTGGCAATTTTGGTTTCAGACAGGGATGCCATGGCGCAGGAATGTACGCGCAGGGGATTCTCCGAGGTGCGCCCGAACTGGTATGCCCTGCCGGACGGACTGATACTCGAGTTCCTCGGCAAGTAACGGTGCGCCGGCGTTTACCCTTGATCTGTCAGAGCCTATCACGCGACCGCACCGGGGAGGCGCATTCCCATGTATCGTGATCTCTATGAAAAAAAGCTGACCACAGCCGAGCAGGCGATTTCTTCCCTGCAAAACGGCAGCAGGATCGTCCACGGCATGGCCTCGGCGGAGCCGCCGGCCCTGCTGGGGGCGATCGCAAACCGGCTCCGGGCCGGCGATCTCACGGGCGTCGAGATGTACACCTTGCTCCCCTGGCGGCACGCCGCCGACACCTACCTGGCGCCGGACCTCTGCGACTGCGTCACCTCGTACACCTGGTTCGTCTCGCCCGCGGACCGCAACCTCGTCCGGGTGGGGCTGGACTACTACATCCCCAACCTGTTCCACCAGGTGCCGCGGCTGATCCGGGATTTCATGGACGTGGATGCGGCGCTGACCACCGTTTCCCCAATGGACAAGAACGGCTTTTTCACCTTCGGCACGGTAAACGACTACATCTCCACGGCAGCCCGGTGCTGCAAGCGGCTGATCGTGGAGGTGAACCCGAACATGCCGCGGGTGTTCGGCGATTCGCTGCTGCATGTATCGGAAGTTGACGCGATCGTGGAAAACGCGGCCCCGCTGCTCGAGGCTGCGGCTGCCGCGCCGAAGCCCGAGGCCGAGGCCCTCGGCCGCATCGTCGCCGCGGAGGTGCCGGACGGGGCGACCATCCAGGTGGGCTTCGGCGGTATTCCCAACGCGGTCTGCCAGTACCTGGGCGACCGGAAAGACCTGGGCGTCCACAGCGAACTGTTCTGCCCCGGCGTGATGCACCTGATCAGGAACGGGGCGGTCACCGGACGCCGGAAAACGCTCCATCCCCGCAAGCATGTCTTCACCAACGCCCTGGGGGATGCGGAGCTGTACGGGTTCATCCACGACAACCCGAGCTGCGAAAGCTACCCGGTTTCTCACGTCAACGACCCGGCTACGATCGCCAGCCAGGACAACTTCATCTCCATCAACGCCACCATAGAGGTGGACCTCTTGGGGCAGTGCAATTCGGAGACCATCGACGGGTCTCAGTTCTCGGGAACCGGGGGTCAGCTCGATTTCGTGCGCGGGGCCTTCAACTCGAAGGGCGGAAAGTCGATCATCGCCTTCTACTCCACGGCGCGCGACGGGGCGATTTCGCGGATCGTGCCCAGGCTCGGCCCGGGCAATGCGATCACCGTCCCGCGGATGGATACCCACTACCTGGCCACGGAGTACGGCATCGTCAACCTGAAGGGCAAGTCCACCCGCGAGCGGGCCCTGGCCATCATCGGACTGGCCCACCCCCGGTTCCGCGACGGCCTGCTGCGCCAGGCGGACGAGATGTCCCTGGTGTGATTTCCTGCTATCCCTTCATGGCATGCTCGGTCGCCCTTCGCAGGCGCAATGCCACGGTCTTGAGGATCTTCTGGAATTCAGCGGAGAGTTTATTGAACTCCTGGTCGAAGAAATCCCTGTCCACGATCCCGACCACGGTCTCGCCCTTTGCCACGGCCGTCGCCGAGCGCGGCTGCTTGTCGATGTAGGCCGTTTCGCCGAAGATGTCGCCCGGCTTCAGGACCTCGACGACCAGGCGCTTCCCTTCCACTCGCTTGGAGATCTCTACCGCACCCTCCTCCACGACGTATATCCAGTCTCCGTTCGACCCCTCTTCAAAGATCACGTGTCCGTCTTCGTACGTTTCGTAGCCTGCGATCTGGAACATGGGCGTCCTCCTCCGGGCGTTGCGCTTCCATCGGCGAAGCGGGTGTGCCGCAGGGGCCGGGCACTGGGGCCGTTTTCCACCGCAGGAGCGGCGCTCTACGGGGCCGGGGGCGCCTGCCACGCGACCTCCAGGAAGTCGAGATAGGACTGCACGATCGCATCACCCAGCCTGGCTGCCTGCGTCCAATCCTCCAGGGCCCTCGATCGGTCGCCCAGGTTGTCGTAGGCGTTTCCCCGCAAACGGTACCCCAGGCTTTCCCGGGGGCGCGCGGCGAGGAATCGGGTAAACGTTTCCGCTGCCGCGGAAAACCGGGCATCGTTCAACTGCGACCTGCCCTGAGCCAGCAGGTGCCCCTCGTTCTGCGCGGAATTCTGTCTTCCCTCGCCGGATGCCCGCTTCGGCAGCCTGCCCCCCTGTTTCCCGGGCCCCCCTTCGGCAGGGAGCAGCTTGATCCGCTTTCCCGACGCGGTACCATCTTCCGCATCGTCCTGTTTTATCGTGAGCGAATAGGCGGTGCCGGATGGGTCCTGCACAGGGCGGACGACGAACCGGGCCGTCGGTTCCAAATCCAGCACGACCCTCAGTATCCTCGTTTCGTTGTCCAGGTAGCTCCGCACCCGCTTTACCCATTTCCCTCCGGTGTCGACACTGCGGGGCCCGGTGCGGACCCGCAGGACCCCTTTCATGTCCATCACCACCCGCGGCATCTCTTCCTCGATGATGAATAGTTCCGGTGCACAGGATCGATTGCAGGAAAGGGTGATCCGTTCCCCGCCCCCCTTGGCGCGATTGAAGGCAACATGGTTTACGATCAGGTCATCCTTCCTGTCGTCGCCGACGCAATATCCCGGTGCCCCCACGACGACCCAGAGGACAAGAAGAAGCCCCATAACGCCTTTGCCGTTCATCGGAAACCTCCTGCCGGGGCAATCGCATCGCCCCTTGATTGCAGCCGCCCTCGCTTCTGCCCGTGCTGCCAGTATATCGGCAGTGACGCGGATGTAAACAGCAATCGCCGGTCGTTGCTTGACCCGCTTCACATATCCTCTATGGAATGCATCACAGATGAGGTGCGCCCGCCGCCGATGGCGCTACTGCCTGCGATCGGGAAGGAACGATCGAGGGATAGGGAATCGGGATGCCCACTCCGCTCGTCGCGGCTGATAAAACATCCGAAGCTGACCGCGATCAGGGGATTTCCGGCCATTGCCGCGGGTCAGCGGCCTGATTGTTCCCCCTGATTGTGACCTGTTGACATAGAGCGCCGTTTGCCCCATATTCAGACGGGAGTTCGAAGGTTTTTCCCCGGCGCGGACGTCCCGCCGCGCTGTACGGTTTAACCGATGGCAGGAAGGAGGCACCAGGTGCAGACGCAGCGTTTCCGGATGGTTGTTTCGCTTGTCCTTTTGCTCGCCATAGTCCTTGTCTGCGGACCGGATCTCTCCGAGGGGGCCGCAGTCGTCCGCACGGAAAAGCGCCTCTACAACGCCGGCGAGCCGATCAACGTGCACTTCTCGAATTCGCCGGGCATCGACAGCGACTGGATCTGTATCGTCCCGGTCGGCGCTCCGGACACCGAGGCCGGGGATTTCCAGTACCTGCCCCGCGGGGTGGCAACGGGGGTCATCGGGTTCGCCCCCCGGACGCCGGGAAACTACGAGGTGCGGGCCTACTACCACTACCGGCAGAGGGGCTACGCGGTAACCGGCCGCTACCCCTTTTCCGTGTCGAGCGTTGCCGTCATAGTGGGGGAACCGGTCACGGGGGAGACCGCGCCGCCCGCGGAGCAGGTGGTGATCGACCCTGTCCCGCCCCCCGAGGAGCCGCCGGCGGTTGAATACGCTGCCGAGCCGGACCTGGTCGTCCTGCCCGGAACCGACGTGTACGCCGCCCCCGGCGTCCAGGTGGACATCTTCTTCCAGCAGGGCTGGTGGTGGCGGCCCTGGGGCGGCTACTGGTACCGCTCGCGGTACTACGATCGCGGCTGGGCCTACTACCACGGCAGACCGGTCTGGTACGTCAAGCTACCCCCTGACTGGCGGCACAATTACCGGAACCACACCTGGGGCGGCCACGCCTGGAACCCGCGCATCATCCCGCACCGCGGGATCGACCGGCATTGGCGCGACGGCGGGTGGCGCCACGACCACGGCTGGGCGGGCCAGGAAAGACCCGCCGTGCGCCGCGACCGGCCCGGAGATCGCAGGCCTGCCGTGCGCGGCGGCCGGCCCGGCGAGGGCAAACCCGGCGAAGGCCCGGCCGGGCCCGCGGTGCGCCGCGATCGGCCCGGTGCAGACCCCGGCAGGCCTGCCGGGAAGGGCGAAGGGGCGCCGGCCGCGAGACCGGAAAGACCGGCTCGGCCCGCGGTGCAGGGAGGCGAACCCGGTGCCGGCGTGGTTAAGCCTGCCGCGCCGGGCGGAGGGGTCCGTCCGGCCAGACCCGGCACTGCTGACAAACCCGCGGCGAGGGACGGCGCCGGCGACGGGAGACCCGGAGCCGGCAGGGGCGGCGAAGGCGCCCCGTCGGAAGACCGGGGAGGGGGAAGGCAGGGCGACGGCCCCGGCCGCGGCGGCGAGGGCGGCAGGAGGAGGTAACCTTGACAACGGGCGCATGTTGGCGGTAGATGCCCATATCGGGCAGCGTCCGAACATCCTGCGCACCTTCTTGCGGAACATGTCGAATTCCGGCCTAACCATCACCGGGCAACCTGTGGTAGTGTACCGGATCGGCCCGCCGAGAAGGAACGAAGCGCGGGGCGCCACCACAACACGGGAGAGAACGGAAACCGATTATGGAGCAGAAAACACCGAAAGCACCCTGTAAGGAAGCCTGCCCGGCAGGAGTCGACGTGCCGCGTTACCTGCGGTTCATCGCCGCCGGCAGATACGCCGAGGCCCTGGCCGTCATCCGGGAGAGCATCCCCTTCCCTGCCGTCTGCGGCTACGTCTGCCCCGCCCCCTGCGAGCTCAAGTGCCAGCTCGCCGTTGCCGCCGACGCCCCCGAGGCCATCCGGACGCTCAAACGGTTCGCCGCCGACCAGGCAGCCCAGGCGCCGCCCCCGGACGTCGCGACGCCGCCGGCCACCGGCAAATCCGTGGCGATCGTGGGGGCCGGGCCGGCCGGCCTGACCGCGGCGTACTATCTTGCCCGGGCCGGGCATACCCCCACGGTGTTCGAGGCGCTCCCCGAGGCGGGCGGGATGATGCGGGTCGGGATCCCCGCCTACCGGCTCCCCCGGAACGTCCTGGACAGCGACATCGCCACGATCTGCACGGCCGGGGTTGAAATACGGACGGGCGTGCGGATCGAGTCGGCCGACGCGCTCCTGGTAGAGGGCTATTCCGCCGTGTTCGTCGCCCTGGGCGCCCACCGCGGGGCAAAGACGGGGATCGCCGGGGAGCAAAGCCCGGGGGTGGTGGACGCCCTCTCCTTCCTGGCCGAGGTGAACGCAGGGAAAGACCCGCGGGTGGCCGAGACCGTGGCCGTCATCGGAGGCGGCAATTCCGCCGTGGATGCGGCGCGCACCTGCCTTAGGCTGGGAGCGAAGGAAGTGACGATCCTGTACCGCCGGAGCAGGGAGGAGATGCGGGCCTACCCGAGCGAGGTCGAGGAGGCCCTCCGCGAAGGGGTGCGCCTGGAACTCCTGGCAGTGCCGCAGCGGATCGTGGCCGCGGACGGGGGGCTCCGGGTGGAGTGCCTCCGCGCCGCAGCCGGCAGGAAAGACGCCGCGGGGCTTCCCGTCATAGTCGCGGAAAGCGAATTCAGCGCGGAGGCCCGGATGGTGATCGCAGCCGTGGGCCAGGAGCCGGCGATCCCCGCCGGGTTCGGCCTCCCGCTGGCCGGCAGGACCATCCGGGTCGGATCGGACGGCACGACGACCGGGAAGGCCGGGGTGTTCGCCGGGGCCGACTGCGTGACCGGCCCCGGGTCGGTGATCGAAGCGATCGCCGGTGGCCGCCGGGCCGCCATGGCGATCGACCGGTACCTCGGCGGAACCGGCGCGATCGCGGAGCGGCTGGCCCCGGCCGAGGCGCCGCTGCCCCCCGCCGGAACTGCCCCCCGCGGGGATCTACCCGCTCCCCACGGCCGGCCCGAACGCCGTCCCGCTTCTGCCCGTGGCCGAGCGGTTCGCCGGGTTCGCCACGGTGGAGCTGGCGCTTGCGCCCGAGACGGCCGTCGCCGAGGCCAAGCGGTGCCTGCGCTGCGACCTCCCGATCACCGTCGAGGCGGCCAAATGCCGCAACTGCTACGTCTGCCAGCTGGTATGCTCGCTGCGATTCGAGGGGGCCTTCGCCGTAGCCAAGGCGGCCCTGCGGATCGACCCGGCCGTCACGCCGGGCGGCGAGACGCAGATCGCCATCACCTTCGAGGAGAAGTGCGACAGCTGCGGGCTCTGCGCCCGGTACTGCCCCTTCGGCGCCCTCTCGCGGGGGTGTGCGGGCACGGCGGCGTGACCGCGGAGGAACGGTAAACCACAGTACACGAGTACGGGAAAGGAGCAATTCGTTATGCCGTCTGCGGCTGTGTGCGGCTATGCCGGTAAGATCCTGAGGGTCGACCTGACCACCGAACGGATCACCGAGGAGGCGCTCGACGAGGCCACCCTGCGCAAGTGGGTGGGCGGAGTCGGCCTCGGGGCGAAGTATCTGTACGGGGAGGTCCCGCCCGAGGCGAAGTGGAACGACCCGGAAAACCGCCTGATCGTGGCCAGCGGCCCGCTCGGGGGCACCATGGTGGGGGGAACCGGGCTGGTCTCCTTCAGCACCAAGGGGATCCTGACCGGCGGCGCCACCTCCACCCAGGCCAACGGCTTCCTGGGGGCCTTCATGAAGACCTCGGGGTTCGACGCGGTCGTGTTCCAGGGAATCGCCAAGCGGTGGCTCTACCTGTACATCCACGACGCTACCGCCGAGCTCAGGGACGCGCGCCATCTGCTGGGGAAGAACACCTGGGACACGGAGGATTCTATCCGGCAGGAGCTGGGGTTCGCCGAGCAGCGGATGAGCGTCTTCTGCATCGGTCCGGCCGGGGAGAACCTGGTGAAGTTCGCCGGGATCTTCGGCGACAAGGACCACGCCGCCGGCCACAACGGTATCGGCGCAGTGATGGGCGTCAAGAAGCTGAAGGCCATCTGCGCCCCGCTCGGCGCCACGCCGATCAGGGTTGCGCACCCGCGAAAGCTGCTGGCGGCGATCGAGAACATCTGGCGCGAGGTGCAGGCCCACGAAGGGAGCCGCAGGATCTTCAACCTGGGGACCGGCGGCAGCTATCAGACCGGCGAGGAGCGCGTGGCGCTGGGGACGCTCCCCGTCAAGAACTACCTGACGAACCTCTACCCCGAGGCCCCGCTGATGACCTGCCAGTACGTGCGCGAACACTGGCACGCAGTGCCGCGGCCCTGCTGGGCCTGCGGATCCCGCCACTGCCACATGGTCACCATCACCGACGGCCCCTACCGGGGGATGAAGGTGGAGGAGCCCGAGTACGAGATGTTCGCCGCCATGGGTTCGCTGGTCGGCAACACCGACCCGGTGGAGACGCTGGTCCTGGCCAACCTGATGACGCTGCTGGGGCTGGAGGGGAACGAGGCCGGGTTCCTGATCGCCATGCTGATCGAGCTGTACGAAAAGGGGTGTCTGACCAAAGAGGACACCGAGGGGCTGGAGCTCAACTGGGGGAACACCGCGGCCATCCGGACGCTGCTGGAGCGGATGGCCCGCCGGGAGGGGGCCTTCGCCGACATGCTGGCCGAGGGGATCAAGCACGCCGCCGAGCAGCTGGGGCCGGAGGCGAAGGCGTGCGGTGTCTACACCGTCAAGGGGCATGCCCCGCGCGGCCACGACCACCGGGGGATGTGGCGCGAGATGTTCGACACCTCCACCGCCGACGTGGGGACCTACGAATCGGGCTATCTCGGGCCGCAGGACCCCGACACGTACGGCCTGAAGGACCGCTTCTCGCCCGAGGAGGTGTCGACCCACGTGGCCAGGGCCAAGGGCAGACGCCAGTTCGAGGATGTCCTGGGGAGCTGCTCCTTCTGCACGCGGGCGCGGCTGGCCACCGTGGTGGAGGCGTTCAACCTGGTCACGGGCTGGAATTTCACGGTCAAGGAGGCCCAGGACGTGGGCTACCGGGTCTCCAACACGATGCGCGCCTTCAACCTCAAGCACGGCGTTCCGATCGACCGGGAGCAGCCCTCCCCGCGCTGGAGCTCCGCCCCGACGGACGGCCCGGCAAAGGGGATCACCATCGCCCCCCACTGGGAGGCGATGCTGGACATCTACTACCGCGAGATGGGCTGGGACCGCGCAACCGGAAAGCCGCTCCCGGAGACGCTGCGCTCGCTGGGGCTCGATTCGATCGCCCGAGACCTGTGGACTTGATAGTTGCGGCCGTTCTGGTATAAGGAACCCCGGCAGGCGCAGACTATCTCCCCGCAGGGGGAAAAAGGAGAACGTTCATGGGCGTACTGGATGCCATCGGCAACACCCCTCTGGTGGAGATAACGAACCTCTGGGACTCGAAGAAGACCGGCGTGCGGATCATGGCCAAGCTGGAAGGCTCCAACCCCGGCGGCTCCGTGAAGGACCGGCCCGCCTATTTCATGATCAAGGAGGCGGTGGAAACGGGAAAGCTGACCCCGGGGAAAACGATCCTGGAGCCCACCTCGGGCAACACCGGGATCGGGATGGCCGTGGTGGCGGCGGCGATGGGGTTCAAGATCAAACTCACCATGCCCACCTGCGTGAGCGAGGAGCGGCGGGCGGTCCTGCAGGCGCTGGGGGCGGAGCTGGAGCTGACCCCGGGGTGCGACCGCACCGACGGCGCCATCCGGCGCGCCCACTACATCATGGAGCACGAAGGCGACAGGTACTTCATGCCGAACCAGTTCGACAACCCCCACAACTACCTGGCGCACTACCATACGACCGGTCCCGAGATCCTCCAGCAGACCGCAGGCTCGATCGACCTATTCGTGGCGGGCATGGGGACCACGGGCACCCTGATGGGCTGCTCGCTGTACTTCAAGGAGAAGAAGCCGTCGGTCCGGATCTGCGGCGTCGAGCCGACGCTCAACCACCGCATCCAGGGGCTGAAGAACATGCAGGAGGCGATCGTCCCGAAGATCTACGACCCCGGACGGCTGGATTCCATCGTCAGCTGCGGCGACGACGACGCCTTCAACACGACGCGGGACCTGTCGCTGCGGGAAGGGCTGTTCTGCGGGATCAGCTCGGGGGCGGCGATGTGGGGGGCAATGCAGGCCAGCCGGGACCTGCCCCGCGGATCGACCGTGGTGGTCATCCTCCCGGACCGCGGCGACCGCTACCTGTCGACGGAAGTCTTCCGTTCGGTCTGCGCCATCTGCCCGCCCTGACGGGGCGGCCGGCCCGTCCCCGCATACGCCGGCAACCGCATTCCCGGCAGCCCGGCTGGCCCTTCGGTGCACGGTCCGGCAGGCATTCGCCAGACAGGCACCGCGCTCCGAGGTACGCACATGCTGACAGAAGCATCCCAGAGGGCCCTGACCGGGATCAGGGACCTGACCACGATCCACTGGTACGCGGTCCCGCTGTTGGCCGTCGTCGTCTACATCTACGCGACGGAGACGAAGAAGGCCCGGGAGACGGGCAACTGGGATGCCGTCTTTGCCGGCCTCACCGTCTTCGGCATGGATTTCTTCAACGAGACCTGGAACGGCTGGGTGCTCCACTTCACGAACCGCTCGGCCCTCTGGACTACCCCCGGCGAAACGGCCCTGCGAATCATGGTCGGCTGGAACATCGAGATCATGTTCATGTTCGCCATTTCCGGGATCATCTACTACCATACCCTTCCCCGGTACCGGGAGGAGCGGATCCTGGGGCTCCCGAACCGCTGGTTCTGGGCGGTCGTTTTTTCTGCCTTCTGCGTTTTCGTGGAATGTCTGCTGAACATCGGCGGCCACCTCGTCTGGGAGTACCCCTTCTGGAGGCTCTCCTTCGGCGGCGTCTGGCTGATCTTCCTGATCGGCTACTTCCCCTTCTATGCGGCAACCATCTTCGTGATCGAACGGGAAACGCCTCTGCGCAAGATCCAGGCGATCTGCCTGATCTACTCGGTCCCCATCCTGATGAACGTCATCGGCAAAGGGATTTTTCACTGGGCCTATTGAGGCCGCGGACGCTCAACCGGCTCCGCATGCGGCGCCCCCGGGGGTCGGCAGCGGCTCAGTCCGCCGCCAGCTTCCCGCCCAGTTCGAAGGCCTCCTGCATGACCCGGGCGTCGGTCCGGATCGCGCCCGCCTCCAGGGCGCTGCCGTAGACCATCCCCACGATCCGCGAGCCCGTGAACCGATAGGCGTCCTGAAAGGTCCGCAGGGCGTTGACGCAACCCGAGACGAAGGGGTCTGCGTCGGCGTAGGTCATGGCGATGGCGATCCTTTTCCCCCGGAAGGGCTCCTTTCCGTACGCGAGCAGGGCGAAGCAGCGATCCATGAAGATCTTGGTCTGCGCCGACAGGGTGAACCAGTACACGGGGCTGGCGATCACCCATCCGTCGGCAGCCAGGAGCCGGGGGTAGAGCTGCTGCATGTCGTCGCGGATGGTGCAGCCGGTGCTGCCTTTGCGCTGGCAGTGCATGCAGCCCTTGCAGGGGGCAATCTTCTTCCCCTGGAGAAACACGGTCTCGACCTTCGCCCCCCCCGCTTTCGCCCCCCGGGCGATCTCTTCCGCCAGCGCGGCGCTGTTTCCTTTTTTCCGTGGAGACCCCAGCAGCACCAGAATCTTCTTCGCCATCGCAACCCCTCCCGACCGGTGTAAGGTAAAACGCGAATGCCCGGAGATTTCTTTCGGCCGGCCGATGCCGGCGCGGGGGACCCGGATGCGGGCCGCACCGCACCGGTGCCGCGGCCTCAGTCCGCTTCCTTCCAGGTTTCCCGGAAGACCCATTTCACCTCGGCCTTGTACCGCTTTTCCGGCGGCCGGTAGTCCGGATGGGGAACGCCGACGTTGATCCCGACGACCATCCGGTACTTAGCCGGCACGCCCAGCAGGCGGTTTACCTGCTGCTCGAAATCGTCCCACAGGCCGAACAGCTGGCTCCCCAGCCCTTCGGCAACGGCGGACAGGCAGAAATTCTCGACGAACAGCCAGGCGCTCCCCATGTCGTACCGGTGGGGGTCCCTGTCCTCGGGGGCGAAGGTGTACACCACCAGCGACGTGCTGTTGCGGAACACCTCCTTCTGGGCCGCAAGCAGCGCCCTGCCCGTTTCGGTGTCCGGGGTGAAGGCGCTGTTCTGGGTATGCTTGATCGTACCGATCCTCTCGCGCGTGGCGGGATCGGAGACGATCACCACGAACCAGGCCTGTTTGTTTCCGGCGGAGGGGGCAAGCGACCCCGCCTTGAGCAGACGGCTGAGCTGCTGTTCGCCGGGCGGTGCGGAAAACCTGCGGATGGTCCTGCGCTTCTCGAAGACGTCCCAGAGTTTCATGGCGGTGACCCTCAGAATAGGCGGTACCGGTATGCAGGAATACACATACAACAGATTGGGAAATAATCAAGATAAGAATAGGCAGCGCCGCTGGACACGCATCATTTTTCTTTCAGTCGGAACCCCTGCTCGCGAAAAAGGCGCAGGCAGGTGTCTGCAACACCCGTATCATAGAGGATTCCTCTGTTGCCTTCGATTTCCCGCAGGGCTTGATCGATACCCGCGGCAGGGCGGTACGGGCGATGGCAGGCCATGGCTTCGACCGTGTCGGCAACGGCAAGGATGCGAGCCTCCGCAAGAATGCTGCTGCCGTGCAGGTTTCGCGGATAGCCGGAGCCATCGACCCGTTCATGGTGCTGGTAGACGATCTCGGCCAACGGCCAGGGGGATTCCACATCGCGCAACATCTCGTACCCGAGCCGGGGGTGCTCCTTGATCATGCGGAATTCGAACTCCGTGAGCGGTGTGGGCTTTGACAATATCTCGGCGGGTATCGACAGTTTGCCGATGTCATGGATCGATCCTGCTAGCTGGATGGCTTCGATACGGTCCTTGGTCAGTCCCATTTCGGCGGCGATGGCGCAGGCAAGATCCGCGGCGCGGGTCTGATGGCCGGCAGTGTAGGGGTCCCGTATTTCGATGGCTGATTTCAGGACCTGAATCGTCGCTCCGAGCGCCCGTCTCAGGCGGTCGAGGGTATCCTGGATTTTCTTATCCGCATGCTTGCGTTCCGATATGTCGCGGACAAAGCCGAGGACGATCATCCGATCTTTCCGTTGCACCACGCTGGTATTGATCTCGACCGGCACGATCAGCCCGTTCTTGTTGATGAGTTCAAGCTCATCCGGACCGGTTGATTTGCCCTCGCTGCTTGCCTGGAGCAACTGGACGGCCTTTTTCAGGCTGCGTTGCGTCAATATGTTCACTGCCGCGAAGTTCTTTCCGATCAATTCGGTGCGCCGGTAGCCCAGGATCTCCTCGCACGTGCGGTTCCCATAGAGGAACCTTCCCTCCAGGTCGTTCATGTAAACGCCGTCGACGGCGTTCTCCAGATATCGGTTGAACAGCGCTTCGCTTTCCTGAAGCGCCTCCTCCGCTTGCCTGCGATCGGTGATGTCGCGGATCAGGCCGTAGAAACCGGCCAGTTTGCCCTGCGGGTCACGGATGCCCCGGATGTACGTTTCCAGATATCTCGTGGAGCCGTCTTTATGGTAGAACTCCAGCTCCAGGACGCGGGACCGATTCGGGTCTGTCCCTGCCTCGGCTTCCCGCTCCAGCTCGACAGCCAGTATCTCGCAGGCCAATTTCAGAGACTGCGGGGTCAATTGTTCATCGACTGTCTGCGCCATTCTTTCCGCGGGGGTAAATCCGAGAACCCTCGTGATGGACGGACTCACGTACGTAGTCATCAGGTTCAAATCCACCTGATAGACCACGTCAGCCATATTTTCGGCGAGAAAGCGGCTCTCCTTTTCACTCTTCTCCAGGACGGCTATCCGCTGCCGCAGAGAGGCCAGCTCCTCGAGGAGCGTCTGCTTTGTCTTGGCCTGATCTTTCATGAGAGCGCTCATCTCACGCGGGGAGGGGGAAGCCGTTGCCGGATTTCCGCCGGAGACAGCCGATCAGACGCAGACGTTGACGCCGGTGAGATCGTTTTTGAGGTACTTCTCCACCAGCTCCAGCATGGCGCTGATCTTGAAGGGCTTTGAGAGGCAGGGGTACCCGTACCTCAGCATATCCTCCTGGAGCTCCTTCTTCACGTTCCGGAGGCCGAAGAATCCGCTGATGTAGATGACCTTGATCCGCGGGTTGTCCTGGCGGATCTTCTTCACGAGCTCGACCCCGCTCATGATGGGCATCACCACGTCGGTGAACAGCAGGTCGGGCTTGAACTGGAGGTAGGTCCGGTATCCCTCCTCGCCGTCCAGCGCCACCCGCACATCGTAGCCCTCCATGATGAACACGTCGCGGAAGGTCTCCTGGAGTCCGAACTCGTCCTCCACGACGAGGATCTTTTTCTTCCCGTTCGTCTCCTCGGGGATCCCCTTCCTGAGCAGGGCGATCAGGTCGTTGTCTTCCACGGCGCCGATCAGTTCGCTGATGTGGTTGAGCCGTTTTTGCAGATGCTCCGCCTTCTTCACGTTGTCGGGGTTCAAATCGGGGTGGTACACCTTGCTCAGCAGGCGGTGGCTCGAACGGATGTACGACAGGGCGGAAACGGCGCCGAGGTCGTGGTAGATTTCCCGCGCCTTGTCCAGGAGCCCCAGAAAGATCAGTTCGCGCTCGAGCGATGCGAGGTTGTCCATGCCGTGTGTGCCTGCGCCGTTTCGGTTACGGGGAGGGCCTCCGCGTCCGCGGGGTCGTCGTGCGGGTTACCCGGATCGGGTTGATGACGCGGTGCTTTTTAACGGGCGATTCTTGGACCAAAGCGCCGCTGTTGTCAAGAAAAAATCTCGTCCTCGGGTTCCTTCGCCAGAGAGCTGAGCCGCACCCCCACCAGGCGGACCTTCCGGTCGAGGTCGATCCGCTTGAGGCAGGCAAAGGCCGCCTTGCGTATCCCCTCTTCGGAATCGGTGTGGCCCGCCATGGTCAGCGCCCGGGTGAAGGTGGTGAAATCCGCGAACCGGATCTTGATCGTCACGGTCCTGGCGAGGGTATGCTGCCCCCGCAGGTCGACGGTGACCTCCCGGGCCAACTCGGCAAGGGTGCGGGCGATCGCCTGCCAGTCGCTCACGTCCTCCTGGAAGGTGGTCTCGCGGCTCATCGACTTGGGCTCCCAGTGGGTGACGAGCGGGCTTTCGTCGATCCCCCGGCTGGCTTCGTGCAGGTAGCCGCCGGAGGAGTTGCCGAAGCGTTCCACGAGCGCTTCCCGGGAAAGCGCGGCCAGTTGCCCGATCGTCTCGACGCCCATCGCCTTCAGCGACTCCTCGGTCTTCGGCCCCACGCCGTACAGCTTCCGAATCGCCAGGGGCCACAGGCGCGACTCCACGTCGCACTCCCGGATGATCGTGACGCCGTCGGGCTTCCGCAGATCCGAGGCGATCTTGGCCAGGAGCTTGTTGGAGGCGATGCCGATGGAGCAGGTAAGCCCCGTCTTTTCCCGGACCCCCGCCTTGATCCTGACGGCGATCTCCTCGTCCGGCTCTTCGTGGCCGGTCACTTCGAGGTACGCCTCGTCGATCCCTACGTCTTCCATCACCGGGCTGATCGCCCGGAGAACCTCCTTGATGTCGCGGGAGATGCGGGAATAGGTCTCGTAATCGATGGGGAGAAACACCGCCCGGGGGCAGAGCTTGAAGGCAGTCCTCAGGGGCATCCCGGAGTGGACGTGAAATTTCCGGGCCTCGTAGTTGGCCGTGGAGACGACGCCCCGCCGCGCAGGGTCCCCCCCGCCGCCGATGACGACCGGCTTGCCGGCAAGCTCGGGCCTCCGCTGCTGCTCCACGGCGGCGAAGAAGGCGTCCATGTCGATATGGAGGATCCGTCTCATGGCACTGCGTTGTATAGAACTTTCGTTCTATTGTCAAGCCGAAACAGCGCGAGCAGGGCGATGCCGTAGGCCGCGGCAGCGCCGGCCATCACCCAGGTGAACCCCAGCTCCACGGCGATCACCGTGGCCAAGAGGGTGCTGACCACGGAGAGGCAGCCGTTGATCCCCCAGGCCCAGGGGATCTCCGCCTCGGCCGTGGCCGCCAGGAGGCGGATCCCCAGCGGAAAGGGCACCCCCATCAGCAGGCCGGCCGGAGCGATCAGCAGCAGCGCGAGGGCAATCCGGGCTCCCCCGGGCAGGCCGATCGCGGCCAGCAAGAGCGGCGTCAGGAACCGGGCGTACAGGAGGATGGTGCAGCAGATCGCCCCCAGCAGCGCCGGGCCGTGCCACCGCTCCTTCAGCAGGCGCTCCGAAAGGAGGCTGCCGATGCCGGAGCTCAGCAGCATCCCGGCGATCACCACGGCCGCTGCGGTGATCGGGCTCCCCAGAAAGAGGATGAACCGCTGGATCAGACAGATCTCCACGAACAGATACCCGAGGCCAAGGCCGCCGAAGTACAGCAGGGTGGCCAGACGCGACCGCCGGCCGGGGCCGAGGGCCCGCAGCGGCGCCAGGATCAGGACGACCGCGGCGGCGGCGACCTGCGCCAGCGTCAGCAGGATGAGGAGGTAGCCCGCCTCGAGGAAGGGAAAGGCATCCAGGCCGTACAGCGCCGCAAGGTAGGGGATGCTCTGCCAGCGCAAAAACTGGGAAAAGTAGGGCCGGTCGTCGGTTGCCGGGCCGATGGCAAAGGGGTATGCGGCGATGAAGCGTCCCCGCGACGGGCCGAGGAGTGCGTCCAGGGCGAGGAAGAGCCGGTCGTCCGGGAGGCCGTGGAAGCGCATCCGCTCCTCCGGCCGCAGCCCGGGCAGGAGCGCGGGGTCGAACCGGAGCTCCGCGCAGAAGCGGCGGACCCTGTCCGCATCGGTGGCGGTCAGGGGGCTCTTCTTCGCCAGGAACGTGATCGTTGCCCAGCCGCGGACCGCCGCCACGTGCCGTCGCGGGTCAACCACCCCTTCCGCTTCCAGGGCCTCGGCGAGCAGCGCCAGGATCTTCAGGGGGTGGCGGAGCGGCTCGTCCAGCCAGCAGGTGACCCCGATCGCCCCGCCGGGGGTGAGCTTTTGCCAGACCTGGCGGAGGGCTTCCCGGGTCAGCAGGTAGTCCTCGCGGACGGCATACAGACCGGAGGTGCCGCCGAAGGCGTCGGGCGTGGGCAGGAGGACCAGGTCGTAGTGCGACCGGTCCCGGGAGAGGAAGGTCCGCGACGAGAGGGGCTGGAGCGAGACAGCCGGGTGGCTGACCGCAGCGTCGCCCCCCCCCGCGGATTCGCCGGCGAGCAGCGGGAGGACCGCGGGGTGGGGCTCCACCGCCGTGATCCGCGTTGCGCCGCGGTTCACGGCCTGGGATACGAGGCCGAGCGACCCTGCGTCGAGGATCAGGACGCTCTGGGACTTCCCCAGGGCGTACGGGAGGGCGCCGGTGGTATGGTCCAGGAAGGCGCCCTGGCCGGGGCCGACAATGGCGCCGAACCAGTCGCCGCTGTTGAACAGCGCCGCTCCCCCCGGGATCTCCTCCTGCCAGGTGAGACTGAGCCCCGGCGCGGTCCGGAGGGCCGGGGAGGAGAAGCGCTGCATCAGGCCGTGGGGGCTCGTCCGTTCGGCAGTGATCCTGGCGCCGGGCAGATGGAGGCTGCGGCTCAGCCCCTTGAACTCCGAGAGGACCGGGACGGGCGGATGGACCACGGCGAAGGCCACGGCCAGGGCGGAGAGCAAAACGGCGGCGACCAGTGCCGGCTGCCACCCGCTGGCGGGACGGCCTGCCGCTCGGCGCAGCAGCCCTCCGGCGGCCCTGCCCCCCGGACCCGGCTCCGCCCGAGCGGCGGCACCGCCCCTGCCCTCGCCTTTTGCCAGCGCAGGCGCAGCCGGATCGGCCACTCCGCCGAGCCCCTCGGGCAGGACCAGGAGCCCTGCGGCCAGGGCGGGCAGCGCGGCGAGCCCCGGAAGCATCGCCGGCGCGAACAGCCACATCAGGCCGGTCATCAGCGCCCCCCCGGCGGCGGAACCGGCGAGGTTCCAGAAGTACAGCCTGCCGATCTCGCCCGCGTCCCGGACGAAGAGCATCCCCACGGCCAGCGCCGCCAGGAAGATGGGAAGGAAGAACACGCCGTAGCTGAGAACCAGCTTCAGCAGCTCCCGGCCGGCGGTGAACACCAGCAGGGAATCGAACCGGACCCCGGGGAGCTGGGCGATCCCGACGGCCAGGGCCATCCCTGCCGCCGAGAGGCACAGCAGCAGCGGCAGGAGGGAATCGAACCGCCGCAGCAGCCATGGCCGCAGCAGGGCAAGACAGGTTCCCGCGGCGCCGAACCCCAACAGGGCGACGGCGATGATCATCGCGGCGAAATGGCGCCACTGGACGAGCGACAGGAACTGCATCAGCGCCAGTTGGAAGGCGATCACCGCCGCCGAGATCATCGCCAGGCTGAGATGGCGGCGGGTCTTGGGATACGCCGGGGCCATCAGGGCGCTCTCCGGAAGGGGACGAACCGGACCGGCATCAGCTGGCGGGTGGTCGTCTGCCCTCCCCGTTTCTCCACGAGGGTCAGCATCTGGGTGAAGAACGGGGCGCCTACGGGGATGATCATCCGCCCCCCCTCCCTGAGCTGTGCGATCAGCGGCGGCGGGATGTACTCGGCCGCGGCGGTGACGACGATGGCGTCGAAGGGGGCCTCGTCGGGCCAGCCGTCGTGGCCGTCGGCGACCCGCACCGCTGCGTTTCGGTAGCCCAGGTTCCGCAGGCGCTCCTGCGCCGTCTTCCCCAGTTCGGGGATGATCTCGACGGTGAAGACCTGCGCGACGATCTCGGCCAGGACGGCCGCCTGATAGCCCGAGCCGGTGCCGATCTCCAGGACCCGGTGCCCGGGCCGGGGGCGGATGCTCTCGGTCATGGCGGCCACGATGTAGGGCTGGGAGATCGTCTGGCCGTACCCGATCGGGAGTGGCCGGTCGTCGTAGGCATCGCCGAGCTGACCGGCCGGGACGAAGCGGTGGCGCTGCACCGCCCCCATGGCCTTGAGCACGGCCGGGTCGGCCACGCCCCGTTGGGCGATCTGGGTGCGGACCATGGCCGCGCGCCGGGCAGCGAGGGAGGCCTCCTCGGTTACCGCCGCAGGCGCGGCGGCCGCCAGGAGCAGCACGCAGCCGAGGATCGAGAGGGGCGCCGCGGACCTCGTCGGCCGCAGGGTGCGGCAGGCGGCAACCCGGGTTCCCCCGTTACCAGGGCGCCTGCGGGCCGGGGGCCGGCCCTCCGGCGGGGACAGGCACGCTCCAGGGGTTCGGACCCCTCTTCCGGTCGGGGCCATCATCCGCTCTTCCCTCCTCCGGTCATGCTGCGGCAGCGCACCGCCCTACCTGATCCTCCTGAGGATCTCCTCCCAATCCGCCACCGCCTCCCGATCCTCGGTAGCATCGAAACTGAAGGCGCGCGTCGCGTACCCCCTGGCGGCCTGCATCAGCTCCGGATTCCCGACCACGGCCCTGACCTTCAGCCGCTTCTCCCTGAGCGCCGCAAACACCGCGTCGCCCCCGGGAATCAGCGGGGCCTCGGGGAACCCGCGCTCCTTCAGCAGCCTCTTCATGGCGGCCGCGCCGATAAGCCCGCCCCCGAGGAACACCACGGGGTAGTGGCGGCTGAGCTTCTTCAGCGCCTCCACGCTCCCGGGGCGCGGCTTCATCGTCAGGGAGCGCTCGAGCAGCCCCCCCTCCACCTCGATCAAGACCAGCCCCGCCGATTCCTTCACCGCCAGGAGCAGCCCCTCGGCCCGCCCGCCCCGGGCCTCCGCC
This sequence comes from uncultured Syntrophobacterales bacterium, assembly GCA_903928915.1. Classification (GTDB taxonomy): domain Bacteria; phylum Desulfobacterota; class Syntrophia; order Syntrophales; family UBA5619; genus JAKAFS01. The sequence goes on from CAIYSL010000098.1 coordinate 174,145, forward strand.
CGGAGGCTGTGGAGACGGGCCGTCCTCGGAACGAAGGAGAAGAAGGCGACGCCGTCGCCCCCGGACAGGTTCTTGCCGACCCGCCTGCCGTCTACGAAGAATTCCACCAGCACACCGCCGGCGCCGAACAGACCGCTTCCCGTCTCGGCCCGGAGCATCACCTCCCGCCCCACCAGTGCAAGGGCATCGTGCAGGGTGACCTGCGCCGGCGCCGCGGCCGGCGCCGGGAGGACGGAAAACAGGAGGCTGAGGACCAGGGGGAAAAGGGGCAGCCTGCCCCGGGGCGTGCGCAGCGGCGCCGGGTGTGCCGCGCCGTCAGACCCGGCCCCCCGGTCCGCAGCGGATGGGGCCGACCGGCAGTGACCGCCGGCAGCCCGGCGGCCTGTACACCGATCATCGCAAACAGGGCCATGCATCGCACTACCTCCCAAGTCAGGCAGCCGGCTCCGGCAGGAGACGAGACTGCAACGACAGGGCTCAGCCTACAGGCCCTGCGGGATGCCCCGCAGGCGGCCCGGGCGGGCGCATCCTCACGGAGACGATCCCCGTGAGGAAGAACACCCCCACGAAAAAGGTGAACGGAACGGCGTAGCTCCCCAGCAGGTCGAAGCAGTAGCCCGCGAAAATCGGGCCGATCGCGTTGGCGGCGAAGTAGAAGGGGTTTGCCAGGCTGTAGACGCTGCCCAGTGAACGGCGGCCGAAAAATTCCGCCCAGATGACGGGAAGCAGGGGGTTCCTGCCGCCGTGGATGATCCCGTGGAGCGACGCCAGGAGCACTATCAGCCCCATCCCCCAGGGGCCTTCGGGCCGGGAGAGGATCGCCCAGTACAGCGCCAGGAACACCACGCCGTTTCCCACGACGTTGGCGGCCAGGAGACGCTGGATGTGAACCCGTTCGGTCAGGGCCCCCCACAGCGGGGCCCCCACCATGCCGGTGAGCGCCACGATGCTGAGGAGCGACACGGCCGTGGCCTCGCTGAACCCCTGGTCGGTCAGGAAGGGGTACAGGTGGAAATTGATCCCGGCCTGCTGGAAGGGGATCAGGCTGTTGAGCAGGGTCAGCGCCCAAAACGCCCGGGTGCGCATCGCCTCCGACCGGGTCCAGACGGGCTCCTCCGGCCCGCCGGCATGTTCACTCCCATTTCCCGGCCGGGGACCGCCGGCCTGAGCCGCTGCGGAGCCGGGCGCGGCGCCGTCGGGCAAGAGCCCCATGTCCTCGGGCCTGCGCCGGAGAAGGAGCAGCGCGGGGATGCCCGAGATCAAAAACACCACGACCCCCAGGGTGCCCCAGGCCATCCTCCATCCCAGGGCGAGGATTAGAAACTGCACCATCAGCGGCAAGAGCGCGCTCCCGAGCCGGTCGCCGATCCGGGTGATCCCCATGGCCCTGCCCCGGAAGCGGACGAACCAGTTGGCCACGGAGACCGAGATCGCCAGGCTCAGTACCCCCACGGCGACCATGCGCCCCACCCCGAAGAACAGGTACAGCCCCCAGAGGCTCTCGACGAAGGTCATGGCCGCCAGGCCGAGGCTCATAAACAGGACCCCCCAGAACGACATCATCCGCGGTCCGTACCGGTCGAGCAGCGGCCCCACCACCAGGGACAAGAGCCCCCCCAGGAGCGACCCGAAGGCGATCGCGCCGGTCACGGAGGCCCGCGACCAGCCGAACTCCTCCACCATCGGTTTCATGAAAATGGACAGGATGTTCTGGAAAACTCCGGACTCGGTAAAACCGATCAGGAACGAAACGCCGACGATGATCCAGCCGTAGAAGGGTTTGCGCAATCCGAACCTGCTTTCTGAACCGGGGGCAACGGCGGCACCGGGGTCCCGCTCACGGCCCTGTCCGGCGGGGCGTTTCGCCGGCGAGGCAATCCGGCTTCCAGAGGCACGCCTCCCCGCATTCTTCCCGCGTACGATAGCAGGGCGAGTACCCTTCCCTCACCTGAATGTCACGGATGATCTCCTGCTTGGTACGTCCGACCCGGACATCCACCCCCCACCTGCGGGCGATTTCACGCACTTCCTGCATCTTCACGGCGAACCTCCTTCCTCGCACCGTCGGGTTGCGGCAACAGGGGAGCACGTCGCTCGACAACCTTCGCCCCGAGTATACCACAGCTCCCCCGGAAACGCCGCAGCGATTTGGAGGGGAAGGCTCGCAGAGCCCCTGCCGGATGAGGCGGCCCGGCAATTAATGGTTGAAATTTTGCGGAAATCCGTTTACACGGTGAGGAACGCTTCCCATTTCCCGGTGCCCGCAGCCGGCGGCTCGAACGTACGCCCGCGGTCCCCCGGTGCCGACGCATATCGGTCGTAGAGCGCCCCGCCCGGCGGGCGGCTTTCGCGGCAGGGAAGCGCTCCGGTTCGCATGGCGCCCCCGCAGGGCTCGCGGGTCGCGCCCCCGGTCAGGGGAACAGGACTCTTCGGTCCACGAACGAGGCCCCGGATGAACGACCACGCCCTCTTGGAGCAGCTCGAAGAACTGGCAGAACGGCTGTCCGTCACGGTTCGGTATGAGAACATCGCCCGGGAGGATGCGTACGGCCGGGGGGGGCTGTGCCGCGTCAAGGGCGAATACGTGCTGTTCGTCTATTCCCGGGCGACTCTGCGGGAAAAAATCCGGATCATCTCCGGTTCGCTCAGAAAGTTCGACCTCGGCGGCATGTACGTGCTGCCCGCCCTCAGAGAACTGCTGGACAGCAGGGGTCCCGACGGGTGAAGACGTCAAGGCCGGTCTTCCCCCGCGACCCGGGCGCGGGCCGCATCAATTTCCTTGACACGGCCCGCCCCTCTTCCTGTACAATCAGGCCGTAGCGATGTTCTCCCTCGTTCCACCCCCCCCTGGAGGAGGCGTGCCATGCAGACACCGAAACACCGTTCCCTGGATCAACTCGTGGAAGAACAGCTCGCCAAGTGGCGGCAGCTCATGAGCGGGCAGGAACGGGAGCGCGACCGCCCGTCCCCCCAACCCTGCATCAGCATCTCACGCGAGCCGGGATGCGGCGGCACCGCGATCGCACGGCGCCTTGCCGCCGACCTCGGCATGGACGTGATCGGGTCGAGCATCATTCAGCAGGTGGCCGAGCGGGCCGATATCAGCGAGAAGGTGATCGCCTCCCTGGACGAAAAGCAGGTTCGCCTGCGGGACCTCTGGCTCGAATCGCTGTTCAGGACGCGCCACATCCTCCCGAATGAATACCTCCGCTACCTCTCCCGGGTTGTCGGCACCATCGGCAAGCAGGGCAATACGATCATCATCGGCCGGGGAGGCCAGTTCCTCCTCCCGCCCGACGAGACCTTCCGCATCCGCCTCGTCGGACCCCGGGAGACCCGGATCCGCAACGTCATGGGATATTCGAACACGGATTACGAAACGGCAAAACGCTACGTGGTCAAGACGGAAACGGACCGCAACGCCTTCCACTGCCGCCATTTCGGGGCCGACTGGACGAACCCCGTCCATTACGACCTGACGATCAACATCGGCGTCCTCGGCGCCGAGGGGGCCGGCGCCGTCGTCAAGGACGGGTTCGCCGCTTGGAAGGATGCCCGCCGCAGTCGGCAGCAGGATTGCCGAACCTGACCGCTTCCGCAGCCGCCTCTCGACGGCGCCGCTGCGCCATTCGCGCGACCCTGCCCGGGGCCGGCGGATGCCGGCCCGGGGAGGACCAGTCCAGGAGTACGCCCCCCGGCAACAGCCGGGGGGCTGATCGATCGGTCGGGGTTGTGCTACAGACGGCAGGATTCGGGTCTGATCAGCAGGACGGGGACGGGCGAGGCGTGGAGAACGCCGAAGGCCACGCTGCCCAGCAGGAGTTTCTTCATCCCGGTGTACCCGTGGGTGGCGATGACGATCACGTCCATGCCCTTGTCGCGCGCGTAGTCGGTAATCGTTTCCGCCGGCCGGTTCCCCTCCACAGACGCCGCCGTTACCTTGACGCCCTCGGCTTCAAGCCTGCCTTTGATTTCCGCAAGGTACTTCCGGGAGGCGGCGAACAGCGGTTCCCTGATTGCGTTGAGGTCGATCCGTTCGGGGTATTCCCCTCCCCAGGGGATGTCAAAGGTCACTACATTGAGCAGGGTTACTTCCTTCACCAGGCCTTCCTTCGCCAGCTGTTTGATGTGCGTATGCACGCACTCCGCCAGCGCCGAACCGTCGAGGGGAACCAGGGCTTTCTGATACATTCCATTACCTCCTTGTGTTAGTGATTATGCAACCCGTTCGCTTTCTGTCCTGCCGGGGTGTGAACCGCGGCAGTGTACCGATCATCCGCGGCGCTCGACGAGTCCCACGTTCCCGGGGAGCAGTCGCATCTGAATAGTCTTGCGGAGCTCCTTCACCCGCTCCGGCGCGTTCGCAGCGATCCGGCCGAAGGAATCGCCCCGGCCGGAGCCGGGAAACCCGCTGGCGACCTTCCCTTCCAGGATGTCCATCGGAACGACGAGCTGGACGATCGAACAGGAAGGGCACTGGTAGTGGATATGACCCGAAACGGGGTTGTATCCGCGATACTGGAAGACAGCCGCCTCACGATCGCCCGGCCCGGCCGGAGACCCGTCTATCTTGCCCGTCAACCCGCAGTACGCGCACCGCATGTCACCCGTGATCATTCCAACCTCCCCTTCGGTTGCCGCCCGCTGTTGTCTCGGGCCCGTCCGTCATTTACTGAGCTCCGCTCCGGTCAATCTTCCGGAGTGAACAAAAATGCAGGTCGCGTATCGTTTAATATGGACGGCGCGTGAACACAATGAGGATTGATTAGACGTCTAATGGTAGGCTAAAGCTACCATTCAAGAGAGGGACGAGAGAAAGGCCATCAGGTTAGTTTTCTTGTTCTTGATGCCGAATTTGGCGCGGAGGTTTTTCCGGTGGAAGTCAACGGCAGTTGCCGAAATATTGAGGATATCGGTCATCTCTTTGGTGGTCTTCCCCTCCTTCACCAGGTTGGCGATCTGGATTTCCCGGGGAGTCAGGTCGAGGTAGGTGGAGGTGAGGTTGCGCAGGAAGGGAGAAACGATCGCCCTGAGGTTCTCCTCGACGATGTTGACCAGGGCCAGTTGGCTTTCGTTCAGCTTGAGGTGTTTGAGGTTTTCGATGTAGGGCAGCACCAGTTTCCGGACGTTGGCCAATACCTGCTCTTCCAGGTCCATCTTGTCCTCGTCCCGGCGCTGCAGCAAGACCTTGAGGGCCGTATTGGCTTCCTCCAGGCTCCGGGTCTTCAGCTCCAGCGCCTGTTCCCTCTTTTTCAGCGCCTCCTCTGCCGCTTTCCGTTCGCGGCGTTCTTCCACCTCCAGGAGCGCCCGGGCCACGGCCGGCGCCAGACGGGACAGCCTGCTCTTCAGGACGTAGTCCGTCGCCCCCTGCTTGAGCAGCTCGATGGCCGTCTCTTCGCCTAACGCGCCCGAGACGAAGATGAACGGCACATCGGGACACTTCTCTACGGCGATCTTCAGCGCTGAAACCCCGTCGAAGGAGGGCAGGGAATAGTCCGAGAGGATGATGTTGGGGGCAAACTCCGCCAGGGCCTGCAGGTAGGAGGCCCGGTCGGCAACGCACCGCGGAACGAAGGTCGTTCCCGCTTCGGTGAGTTCAAACTGGATCAATTCGGCATCAGTCGGGACATCCTCGAGAATCACGATCCGCAGGTCACCGCTCACGATCCGCCCTCCATTCCTTCGTGCCTATCCGTCAGTATAGCACGTTCGGTTCATCATAAACCAGTAGGTCTTGATGTCGGCCACAAACTGCGAAAAACAGTCCGCGTCCAGGGGCTTGACAACGTAACTGTTGGCCCCCGACAGATAACATTCGCTCCGGTCTCTTGCCTCGTTCGAGGAGGTAAAGACGATGACGGGGATATTCTTCGTCCGTTCATCCGCTTTCAGCCGCTTGAGCACCTCCAGCCCGCTGACCTTGGGAAGCTTCAGGTCGAGCATGATGAACTTGGGGCAGGGGAACTGGCTGTCTTGCGCGAGGCATCCCCCGGCGCCGAAGAAGTAGTCCAGCACCTCGGCCCCGTTTCCCAGGATGCAGACCTTTTCCTTGATGTTCCTCTCGGAGAACGCCTCCTGGATCATTGCCACATCATGCCGGTTGTCCTCGACGATCAAGATTTCAGCGGTGTTCATGCAGCGACGTTACCCTCCTTCTGAACAGGTACCCGGATGAAGAGATCATCCGAACCGGTTTCCTCTTCTCGTTCCGTTCCCTCAGGGGCCGGAAGCACGGCACTATCCCCGGTGATGAAACGAGTGACTGGCTGTCTGTGCGACGACATACCGTCGTCCGCAGATTCTGCCGGGGTTTCGAGGTATTCTCTCCCCCTGCGCAGGAAAAAAGAGTATATCAGCAAATCGTTCATACGGCCAGGATAAATCAACTCCGGTGCGGATTGTCCGCTGAATCGGTCGGCTTCTCCGTGCCGATCGACTGAACGTCGCTCCCGGGCAGAGCCCCCCCGGTACATCGTCCGCTCCATGTTACTGCCCCATTTCCCGCAGTTCGATCTGCGGACGTTCCGACGGTCGCTCCAGGAGCGGAACGATGAAGCGTGGTTTGTATTCGATCCGCTGCGCATCGCTCTTGAGCGCCTGGCTGAAAAACCCCTCGATGTGGGATTGTAGCTGCCGCCACCCCTGCTCGGATGTCGTCTGATTCATAGTCATACCCCCTCTGTTTTCGGTGACGATCTTGGACGTCCCACCGGCAGGGTCGCGCCGCATCGTCCGCAGTGAGTCCTTACCGGAACAGTCTGGATGCGATTTCAGCCACGTGCCTGCCCTGGAACCGGGCCGCGTCGAGCTCGTTGGCGCTCGGCATCCGCGAGCCGTCCCCTCCGGCAATGGTGGAGGCGCCGTAGGGCGATCCGCCCGTGATCTCGTCGATGCGCATCTGCCCCGCGAAGGTGTAGGGAAGACCGACGATTATCATCCCCTGGTGCAGGAGGGTGGTGTGGAAGGAGAGAATCGTCGATTCCTGCCCCCCGTGCTGCGTCGCACTGGAGGTGAAAACGCTCCCCACCTTTCCGACCAGAGCGCCCTTGGACCAGAGCCCGCCGGTCGCGTCGAGGAATTGCCGCATCTGACCGCACATGTTGCCGAACCGGGTGGGTGAACCGAAGATGATCGCATCCGGCTCCACCAGCTCTTCCACGGTACAGACCGGCACGTCGGCCTGCGCCTGCTGCGCTTCCCGGGCGCCCATCTTGTGCAGGACCTCCGGGGAGAGGGTTTCCGGAACGCGGCAAATCCTCACCTCGGCACCCTTGACGCCGGCCGCGCCCTCTTTCACGGCCTCCGCCATCCGGCGGATATGTCCGTACAGGGAGTGATACACGATCAGTACCTTCATTGTCAGCTCCTGCCTGGTTGTGTTTGCCCCATTTCGGGAAGGATCGAGGTTGTTGTAACAACTACTGTGACGGGTAATAAAAAACAATGATGATCAATGGTAAGCTGATTGGTAGGCAATATCTACCATCAAGCGAGGAGCCGGTGTCGACATGAATCGCGTCTCGTCGTTTCTCCACCCAGACATGGTATAGTCTGGCAGCCGGCAACGCCGTCGGGACCGGGAGGGCGAGGCCTGGATACTTTATGCGCACGTGGATATTCAAGCGGATACTTTATACTCATCTTCAGTTCAAGTACGCCCCCGTATCCCGCAGGGGAAAAAATATTTCCCCGTATATCAGTCAGTTGCGATGCGAACAGGGATTTGTTCGACAGCCCATCGACCGGGCACGTCTTTTGCTGTATAATCTGCAAAACAGCAGCGGGCGCACAGCAGCACAAGGAGATGTCGTTTAGACGCCGCGGCGGCAGCGACCATCGCCCCGCGGTGGCTGGTCCTGGGCCGGCAATCGAGAAGGAGGGTGAACCATGATATCGCTTCTGGGGAGTAGACAGACGGTCGGAAAGACGGCGGCGGAGAGCCGCAGGGCAGAGGCCAGCCTCGGGGCGGCGCTCCTGGCGGCCATCGTGGCGTTGAGCGCCTGTGCGCCGGCCCCGTATCGCCCCCATCCCCGTCCCCTGCCCGAGGCTGCCCGGGCCCCGCAGGCGCCCTCGACGCAGGTCTATTTCTACCCGAAGGCGGGCCAGACGCAGGAACAGCAGTCCCGCGACCATTACGACTGCTACAACTGGGCAATAAAGCAGACCGGGTTCGATCCGGGCCGGTCGGCGATTCCGCGGGAGGAACGGGTGCGGGTCGTGCCGATGCCCCCGCCGGGACACGATACGGCCACGCTGGCGATCGCCGGTGCGGTGCTGGGGGCGCTGATAGGCGGACCGCGGCACGCCGGGCAGGGCGCCCTGATCGGCGCAACGGGCGGGGCCATCGCCGGGGCCGCGTCGGATGCGTCGCGGGTGGAAGCGGCCCGGCAGCAGGAGGAGGCCTACGCCAGCCGGGACCGGCTCCGCGACTCCCAGCTCGAAACAAAGGCAGCCGGTTTCCGCCGGGCCATGTCCGCCTGCCTCGAAGGCCGCGGCTACAGCGTACGGTGAGGAAACGGCAAGAGCAGCACCATCCATTCACTACGGAGGCATGTGCGATGAGATACATTCACGGCAGATACAGGTGCGTATCGCTCGGGCTGCTGACGGCCCTGGTGACGGGACTCCTGTTGTTCGGAATGACCCAGGCGGCCCAGGCGCGTGAGCGCGCAGCCGCCGTCGAGCGCGGAATCCACAGCGACCGCGGACCCGGGGACCGCGGAATCCGTGGCGAGCGCGGACCCGGAGACCGCGGACCGGGCGACCGCGACCGCGGGCCCCGCCCGAACGAATTCCGGGATTCCCGCCATCGCCACGACCGGTACTACCCTTCCCGTGGTCATGCCATCAAGGCGCTGCCGCACGGCCATCGTGTCGTGTTCCACGGCCGCGATCGGTTCTTCTTCCACGGCGGCGTCTGGTACCGTCCGAGCGGGCCGCGATTCATCGTCGTTGCCCCCCCGGTCGGCCTGTTCCTGCCCATCCTGCCCCCCTACTACACGACGGTCTGGGTGGGCGGTGCGCCCTACTACTACGCCAATGACGTCTACTACGCGCACCGGGGGGACGGCTACGTCGTCGTAGACCCGCCCCAGAGCGACGTCAGCGAGGCGCCGCCGCCGGCGGACCAGCTGTTCATCTACCCCCGCCTGGGCCAGACCGAACAGCAACAGGCCGACGACCGCTACGATTGCCACCGCTGGGCCGTGGGCCAGACCGGGTTCGACCCGACCCAGCCGCCCGGGGCGCCGGAGGCGCAGCGGGCCGACAAGCGCGCCGATTACCAGCGGGCAATGAGCGCCTGCCTCGACGGCCGCGGGTATACCGTAAAGTAACGGTGAACCGCCGCAGACGAACGCCTTCGCCGGGTTCCTTCCTCCCCCGGCGGGGCGTTCGTCGGTTCACGGCGGCGCCGGGAAGGGCGCGGCCGGGCAGGCGCCCCGGCCGGAGGGGATCAGGGTTGCGGGCCGAGGCGGGCCGCCAGCCAGTGCTCCACATCGTCCAGCACCCGGCTGTGCTCCGGTTCGTTGAACACCTCGTGGTAGAGCCCCTCGTACAGGATCAGCCGTTTGTCCCGCGACGCGACCCCGTCATACAGGATGCGCGCCCCGGCCGGATCGACGAGCCGGTCCGCGCTCCCCTGGAGGATCAACAGCGGGAGCCTGATCCTGCCGGCCTCCCTCCGGACGCGTGCCATCGCCCCGAGCAGCTCCGCCCCCAGGCGCGCCGTCAACTTCCCCTGGTACACCAGCGGATCGGCAAGGTAGGCGGCCACCACCGCCGGGTCGCGGCAGATGTCCCCTGCCGGGCCCCGGGGGACGATCCCCAGCCGGGGCAGCAGCAGCGAAAGCAGCCGGCCGGTGAGGATGGTCAGGGCCGGGATGGTGCCGGGCGGCCTGATCGCCGGGCCGGAGAGAACCGCGCCGGAGAGCCCCTCCTGGTCGGTGAGCAGATAAGCGGCGGCTATCAACCCCCCCATGCTGTGGCCGACGAGAAACACCGGCTTACCCGGCTGCCAGCGCCCGACCATGGCGGCATAGGTCTTGAGCGACTCCGTGTAATCGCTGAACCGTTCCAGGACGAGCCGCTCCCCCGCCGAACGGCCATGACCGAGGTGGTCGATGCCGTACAGCGCATACCCCTGCGGTACGAAACGGTTCACCAGGTTCATGTACCGGCCGCTGTGCTCGGCCAGCCCATGGACGATGAGCAGCACCGCCTTCGGCTCCCCCTCCGGCAGCCAGCCCTGGTAGTACAGGCGGGAATTCCGTACACCCGCGAACACCCCTTCCTGATGTCTCATCGCACCCTCCCGGCTACCTCGGCTCCTCGCCGAGGATGCCCATCACCCAGTCGAGATTGACCCGGGCGACGATGTAGTCGCGGCGGGAGCGGCTCAGCGAACCCCTGGCCTGCCGGAGGTTCAACTCCGCGTCCTCCACCTCCAGGCGGGTCTTGACCCCCAGTTCGTACCCCTGCTCCGCCATGGCCAGGAGCCGCTCCGCCTGACCCACGGTCCCGGACAGGGAACGGACGATCAGCTCCGCCTCCCCCAGGTTGTTCACCGCCTCGCGCGTCTCGAGGGCGATCGCATCGATCTGTTTGGCCGCGTCGATCTCGACCCGCTTCAGGTCGCTCTTGGCCTGGGCGACCCTCCCGCGGGTCCGGAGTCCGTCGAAGAAGGGATAGCTCAGTTGGATCCCCACGCCCCAGGAGGGGCCGTCGGCGTACAGGTTCGGCTGTTCGAGGTAATTCCAGCCGTAGGAGCCCCGAAGGTCGATGCGCGGTTTGTCCTGCGCGTCGGCCAGGACGACCAGCTCCCGGGCGACCCCGACCCGATGGCGGAGGTCGGCCAGGTCCGGTCGCCGCGCACGGGCCAGGGCGAAGGCCTCCTCGTAGGAGCGAACCGGGGTGAACTCCGCCGCGAGGGTTCCCGCCGCGTCCACCTCGCCGCTTTCCATGGCGAGCAGGAAGCGGAGCCGCTCCCGGGCGGTGCGGATCTGGTTCTCCGTACGGATCGTCTCGGGGAGGGCGTTTTCCACTGACACCTCCGCCGCCAGCACGTCGTAATCGGTGGCCACCCCCGCCTGGAACTTGCGCCGCGCCTCGTCGCGGTGCCGCTTCCGCTGTTCGAGGCTGTGGCGCGCCAGGCTGTGGAGCTCCCGGGCGAGGAGCACGTCGGTGAAGGCGGCCGAGACGTCGCGGCTTGCCGCCTGCCGAAACACGCGGAGCTGTTCGTCGGCGGACTGGAGCCCCACCGTCGCCGCCCGGATGGCCGCGCTCACCTGGCCCCAGGTGAACAGCGGCTGGGTGACGACGACCTGGGCCGAACGCCGGTCCGTCGTCGCCGTCATCAGCGGCCCGTAGATCTTCTGGCTTTCGTCGCGGTCCCGGCCGAGCGTAGCCGAGGCGGTGAGCTGCGGGAAGGCGGCCGCCCGCTCCTCCACGTACCTCCCCCGCGCCCAGGCGATGTAGGCCCGGGCCTTCTCGATATCGCGGTTCTTCTCCGCAGCGATCGCCAGGGCCTGCTCCAGCGTCAACACCCGCGTCTCGGCGCCGGCCGCCCCGCCGCACAGCAGCAGAAGCGCCGCGGCGATCAGTCCCGCCCCCGCCCGGCAGACACTCCCGAGTGCCCCGTGCCGAATCTTCATGTCCGTCCGTTCCTCCGCTTCCCGAACTTTTCCGCCGCCCACCTTCCCATGTCCTCCATGAAGGTATACATCACCGGGACGACCAGGAGCGTCAGCAGCGTGGAGGTGAGCAGCCCGCCCACCACGGCCCGGGCCATCGGCGCCCGCATCTCCGCGCCGGCGCCGATCTCCATCGCCAGCGGGAGCATCCCGAAGATCATCGCCAGGGTCGTCATGACGATCGGCCTGAGCCGCGTCCGCCCCGCGGTGATGACCGCCTCCCGCCGCTCCATGCCGCGGCCCCGCAGGACCTTGGCGTAATCGACCAGCAGGATCGCGTTTTTCGTCACCAGCCCCATGAGCATGATCAGGCCGATCAGCGACATGATGTTGATCGTGTCCCCGGTCGCCAGCAGCATCCCCGCCATCCCGACGATCGACAGCGGCAGCGAGAACATGATCGCCAAGGGCTCCAGGAAGGACTCGAACTGCGCCGCCAGGATGAAGTACACGAACAGCACCGCCAGGATCAGCGCCTCGGCCATATAGCCGAAGGACTCGGCCATGTCCGCCGCGTCGCCCGAGAACACGACCCGGTAGCCCGGCGCCAGGCTGAGCGTTGCCGCGGCCTGCTGCACCCGCTCCACGGCGGTCCCGAGCGGCAGCCCCTCGAGGTTGGCGCTGATCGTCACCTGCCGGGTGAGCTCCTGCCGGTTGATCTCCGAGGGGGTGGCGTAGGCGCGGTAGGAGACGAGGTTCGTAAGCGGCAGTAGGGCGGTCCGGCCGTCCGGCTGGACCACGGCCAGGCGGATGTTCCGGACCTGCTCCGGGTCCTCCCGGAGGCGCTCGGGGAGCCGCACGCGGACCTCCACGGCGTCGCCGTCCTCGTCCTCGTAGGTGGAAACCAGCTCGCCGCCGATCAGCGCCCCGACGGTCCGGACGATCCGGTCGGTCATCACCCCGGCGCTGGCCGCCTTCTGCCGGTCCACGGTCAGGCGGTACTCGGGGACGTCGTGCTCCAGGCTGATCTCGATGTCCCGGATCCCCTGGATTCCATACATCCGGTCGCGGAGTTGGCCCGCGTAAGTCTTCAGCCGCAGGATGTCCGTGCCGCGGAGGTTGACCTGGAGGGGCTTCCGGCTCGAGCCGGTCTCGTCGGCCTCCTCGATCGAGGTGATCACCCCGGCGATCCCGGCGAAGCGCCGGCGGAACTCCTGCTGCACCTGCTTCTGGCTCTGGACCCGCTCCTTTTTTTCCTTGAGCTTTACGAAGATCCTGCCGCTGCGGACCGTCCCGCTGTCGCCGGCGCCGATCGTGGCGTAGGTGTGGCGGACGGCGGGGATCTCGCCGATCGCCGCCAAGAGGGCCTCCAGACGCCCCCTGCTCTCGGTGATCGAGGCGTCGGGCGCGGTCTTGAAGGTCACGATGAATTCCCCGCTGTCGATGTCCGGAAAGAAAGCGGACTGCAGCGAGCCGAAGGCGAAGATCCCGCCGGCGAAGGCCGCCAGGGCCAGCGCCAGGACCTTCTTGCGGTTGTCCAGGGACCAGCCGATCATCGCCCGGTACGAATCGGCCGCCCGGTCGAACCAGTCGTTGAACCGCTCCAGGAGCCTCCCCAGGCCGCGCCGCTTCCCCTTCGCCTCGATGGCCGGGTCGTACCAGCGCGACGAGAGCATCGGGTCGAGGGTGAAGGAGACGAACAGCGATACCAGGACGGCAAAGGCGACGGTGATCCCGAACTGGAAGAAGAACCGGCCGACGATCCCCTTCATGAACGCCACCGGCACGAACACGGCCACGATCGACATCGTCGTGGCAAAGACGGCCAGGCCGATCTCGCTCGTCCCGTTCCGGGCCGCCAGGAAGTGCTCCTCCCCGCGCTCCAGATGGCGGACGATGTTCTCCCGCACCACGATCGCATCGTCGATCAAGAGCCCCACGGCCAGCGACAGGGCCATCATCGTCATCACGTTGAGCGACATGCCGAAGAGCTTCATGACGAGGAAGGAGGAGAGCACCGAGATCGGCAGCGTCAGACCGGTGATGACCGTCGAACGCCAGGAGTTGATGAAGCAGAACACGATCAGGATCGTCAGGACGCCGCCCATGATCAGGGTCTGCTGGACGTCCTCGAGCGACTCCCGGGTGAACACCGAACTGTCGCGCACCACCGTGAGCTGCGTCCCCGGCGGGAGCTCCTGCCGGAGAGTCTCTGCCGTCCGTTTCACCGCGTCGGCCACTTCGACGATGTTGGCCCCCGCCTGCTTGAGGATGTCCAGCGAGATCGCCGGAACCCCGTTGACCAGGCCCAGCGACCGCTGCTCCTCGACCCCGTCTCTGACCTCGGCGACCTCGCCCAGACGGACCGGCCGGCCACCCCGTTCGGCGATCACCATGTCCCGGAATCCGTCGACGGCCGCGGGCTTGCCCGCCACCCGCAGGTTGTACTCCGTACCCCGGCGGTTGAGCCGGCCGAGCGGGGTGTTGACGTTCTCCGACCTGAGCCCGGCGACGACGGCGTCGACGCCGAGGCCGAGGGCCGAAAGCCGCTCCGGGTCGATGATCACGTTCACCTCCCGCTTGGCGGCGCCCACCAGGTCGACTTTGCCCACGCCGGCGATCCCCTCGAACCGGCGCTTGATCTGCTTCTCGATCAGGATGGTCAGGTCCCGCGGGGAGAGGGTCGTAGACTGGATCGCCAGCGACACGATCGGCATGGCGTTGAAGTCGAGCTTCTGGATGATCGGGTCTTCGATCCCCTTGGGGAGCAGCCCCCGGGCCGCGTTCACCTTGGCCCGCGCCTCCTGGATGACGTCGTTGATCCGTTCCTCCAGCCGGAATTCGACCACCACGGTGGAGACCCCTTCCCGGGAGTAGGAGTAGATGTGCTTCACGCCGGAGATGCCGTTGACGGCCTCCTCGAGGCGCTTGGAGACCTCGCGCTCGACACTCTCCGGTGAGGCGCCGGGGAATTTCGTGACGATCGAAACGACCGGAATCTCCACGTTCGGGTACATCTCGACGGAGAGCCACCGGTAGGAGAAGATCCCCAGGGTCACCAGGACCAGGACCATCACCGTCGCAAACACCGGCCGCTTGATGGAGAGGTCGGAGAGGATCACGGCTCAGCTCCCCTGCTTCCGGGCGATGACGAGCAGATCGCCCTCCCGGACGTTGAAGGCGCCTCGGACGACGTAGGTGTCCCCGGCCTTGAGGCCCAAGACGATCTCCACGCCGCTGTCGGTCACCTTCCCGGTCCGCACCTCCCTCAGCTGAGCGCGATCGCCCGCGACCACGAACAGCCGCGCCTTCCCGGCGAAGCTGTCCCACCCCGCAAGGGCCTCCCGGGGCACGAGGATCGTCCCGCTGCGGCGCCCGGTGACGATCCGCCCGGTGACGAACAGCCCTCCCTTGAGCTCGCCGGAGGCGTTCTCCACCTCCGCGATCACCCGGACCGACCGATCCGCTTCGCTCACCGCGGGGTTGATGAACCGCACCGTGCCGGTGAAGTTCCTGCCGGGAAGCGCATCGGTCGTGAATTCGAGTGGCTGTCCCGTCTTGAGGCCGGCCATCGCGCCCGAGGGGACGGTGACGGTAAGGTTCAGGATGCGGTTGTCCACGATGTGGAACAGGGGCGGGTTCGCCCCTGCCTCGCCGACGAGGTCGCCCACGTTCGCCCGGCGTTCGGAAACGGTCCCCGCGATCGGGGCGACGATCAGCCCCTTGGCGAGGCGGGTCCGCACCTGGCTGAGTTCCTGCTCCCCGGCGCGGACCTGGGCGCGCGCCGCCTCGACCCGCGACGCCGCGGCTTCCGCCTCGGTCCCGGCTTCTTCGAACCCCTGGCGCGTGGCGAGCCCCGCTTCTTTGAGCTCGCGCATCCGGGCGAGCTCGCGCCGGGCGCGATTGTCGGCGACCCGAGCCTGAAGCTCCGCGGACTTCGCCGCCTCCAGCGCCGCTTCGGTACGCTTGCCCAGGGCCTCCGTCTCCCGGACGTCGATCCGGGCAAGCGGGTCTCCCTTCTTCACCCGGATCCATTCCGTGACGAAGACCTCGCTGATAAGCCCGGTCACTTCCGATTTCACGTCCACCTCGAACTTGGGGGCGAGGGTCCCGGTTACGGCGACCCCTTCCGTCAGGGTGACGCCGGCGGCGACGGCGGTCTCCACGGCGACCGGCGGGCGGGCCGGCGCCGGGGCCGCCGGGTTCGCCGTCTCCCCGCTGCCGGAACAGGCTGCGGCGGCGAGCGCCGTTGCAATGCAGACAAGACCCAGGATGCGGTTCATGGTGCTCCTTTCTTGTTCCGGCCGGGGTCGGCCGTCAGGCCGTCGAACACGAGACCCAGGAGGCGTCCGAGCGTCTCGCGGTCGATCCGGGGGGCGTGGTTTGCGATCTGGTCCTCCACGGCGATCGAGATGGTTCCCAGTACGATCCATGCCATGTCGGCCGCGTTTTCGCGCCGGAATTCATTTCGTTCGATCCCCTCTCCGATCAGCCGGGCGATCAGGTCGTGGTACCGCTGGTGGTAGGCGTCGAAATCGAACCGGGGCGCTTCGTCGGGCGGACCGAAGTAAACGGCGTGCATCAGACGGACGAAATCGCGGTCCTGCTGGACGTAGGCGAAGGCGCTGTCCAGCATCGCCGTCAGACGCGGCCGGACGCGCCCCTCCCCCTGTCGGTGGCGGTCGACGACCGCCTCGAGGCGGGCAAAATGCGTCCGCATCAGCTCGAGGAAGAGCCCCTCCTTGCTGCCGAAATAGTAGTACAGGACCGGCTTGGTTACCCCCGCCTCCGCAACCAGCTCCCGGACCGTGGTCGCGGCATAGCCCCGCCGGGTGAACAGTCCCAGCGCCGCCCCCATCAGCTTCTCCCGGATGTGCCCCTCCGGCCGAAGCGGCTCAACCGTTCGGCTTCCCCGCCCCTTCCCGGCGTCCGGCCGGCCGGCAACCGGCGACATGGCCCGTCCGTTTCTTGCCATGACACAGTCCCCCTTCGCAATTCTACCGACCGGTAAGTATAGGATCGCCGGAGGGTTGTCAAGAGAAAATCACGAGAAGCGGAGGCGAAATCCTGTTCCTCTGGGGGCTGTTCTCTGGTACAATCCGCGCCACGGCGGTGACGATGAGACTCAACTCTCGGGAATTCGACAAGGCGGTCCGGCGGGCGTACAACCGCATCCCGGCGGAGATCCGTGAGCGGATGGACAGCGTGGCGCTCGTTATCAGGAAACGGCCGAGCCCGGAGATGCTGGAGGAGATGGGCTACCCGCCGGACGAGCCGCTCCTCGGCCTCTACCAGGGCGCCAGCCTCGGGGAGCACTCGTTTTTTGCCCCGCCTCAGGTCCATCCTGACACGATCTTCATCTTCCAGGAGCCGCTGGAGGAGATGTGCAGGAATCTCGCCGAGCTGGAATGGGAGATCGAGATCACCGTGGTCCACGAGGTAGCCCACTTCCTCGGAATCAGCGAGGAGCGCCTGGAAGAGCTCGGATACGGCTGAACCGCCTGACGCGGCGGGAGCTGGGAATAGCGGGTGGTCGAGGATTGCCACCGGATCGGGAGGGTATGCTGCGATGGGGATCGATACGCTCGGATGGCTGATTCTGGCACTGGTGGTCGGGGCCTTTGCGGCTGTTGCCGTGGTCCGGCGACGAGGGGGATCCGAGCAGGAGTGCGCCCGCCGGGAGGCGGAGAGCGAGCGCGCCGCCCTGACCGAACGTCTCCGGGGCCGGGAAGAGCAGCTCGGGCAGGCCAAAGACGACCTGACAGCGGCCCATGCGGAGCTTGCCGGCCTGCGCGCCGAGCTGACCCGGCAGACCGAACGGCGGTCCGCCGCAGAGGAGAAGAACCTGCGGATCCCCGAGGTCGAGCGGGCAGTGGCAACGAAGGAGTCCCTGATCGCCTCGCTCCAGGCCGAAAACGGCGACCTGAAGACCCGCCTTTCCGAGGCGGAGGTGAAACGGGAGGAGGAGCGGCGCGCTGCGGAGGAGAAGCTGCAGCTCCTGGAGGAGGCCCGGCGGGCCCTCTCCGATGCCTTCCGCTCCCTTTCCGCCGAGGCGCTCCAGAGCAACAACCAGTCCTTCCTCGCGCTGGCCAAAGCGACGCTGGAGAAGTACCAGGAGGGGGCGCACCAGGAGCTGACGGCGCGCCAGCAAGCGATCGACGAACTCGTCAAACCGTTGAAGGAGTCGCTGGAGAAGGTCGACGTCCGCATTCGCGAGGTCGAACTGCTCCGCACGTCCGCATACGCCACGCTCACCGAGCAGCTCAAGTCGCTGGCCTTGACCCAGGGCCGTCTGGAGAGCGAGACGGCGAATCTCGTGCGGGCCCTGCGGACGCCGTCGGTCCGCGGCCGCTGGGGGGAGATCCAGCTCCAGCGGGTCGTGGAGATGGCGGGGATGGTCGAGTACTGCGACTTCGTCCAGCAGGAGACCGCCGCGACCGAAACCGGGCGGCTCCGCCCCGACATGGTCGTGCGGCTGCCGAACGGGAAGAACATCGTCATCGACGCCAAGGCGCCGCTGGCGGCCTACCTCGACGCGACGGAGGCGACGGACGAGGCGACCCGCACGGCGCGGCTCAAGGACCATGCCCGCCAGATCCGCGTCCATCTCCAGGCGCTCGGGGCAAAGGCCTACTGGGAGCAGTTCAAACCGACCCCGGAATTCGCGGTCCTGTTCCTCCCCGGCGAGACCTTCTTCAGCGCGGCCCTGGAACAGGACCCCGGGCTGATCGAATACGGGGTCGACCAGCGGGTGATCCTGGCGACGCCCACTACGCTGATCGCGCTGCTCAGAGCGGTGGCCTACGGCTGGCGCCAGGAGAAGATGGCGGAAAACACCGCTGAGATCAGCCGCCTGGGCCGGTCGCTGTACGAACGGATCGCCACGATGACCGCCCACCTGACCGGCCTCGGCAGATCGTTGGACGGCGCGGTGGAGGCCTACAACCGGACCGTCGGCTCCTTCGAGAGCCGCGTCCTGGTCGCGGCCCGCCGGTTTCGGGAGCTGGGCGCCGCGGCAAACGGGGAGATCGACTCTCCCGAGGTGGTGGACAAGACGACCCGGAAGCTCATTGCCGGGGAAAACTGCGCCGAGCCGCCGGAAGCGGTACCCCTGGACAGATGAGCGTGGGGCCGGGGGGGATCGAAGAGCTGCTCGATACCCCGTATCCGGGCCGCCAACCGGCAGGCCGGATAAAATGGAACCGCCGCACAGGATGACTCCCGTGCGGCGGTTGCCTATTCACTCAGGGATTCGGTTAGTACCGGCCGCGTCCGCCGCCCCGGTAGCCGCCGCCGCCCGGTCCGCGGCCGCCGCCATCCCGGCGCGGTCCGCTCGACTCGGTCTTCGGCTTGGCCTCGTTCACGGTGATCGTCTTGCCGTCGAGGTCGCCGCCGTTGAACTTCTTGATCGCCTCCGCAGCGCCCTCTTCGGTTGCCATCTCGACGAAGCCGAAGCCCCGCGACACCCCGGAAAACTTGTCCTTGATGATCGACACCGATGCGACCTCTCCCGCCTCGGAAAAATTGTTCCGCAGGTCGTCTTCGGTCACCTTCTGCGACAGATTCCCCACATACAGATTCTTGTTCATCGCTCGCCTCCTTTTTGTTCGCGATATCCCTTCATTCCCCACCCGATGGGAGAATGCCATGTTGTGTTCATGCCGCATGCCCTTCGGCCGTTGCATGACGAGTCAGTGATGAAAAAACCGCCGAGCCCCTGAAGAGTCCGGCGGTCACCTTACGCTTCATATCGTCGATCTGTCTGCCCCGCCGGCTCAGGATTTCGCTGCTTCCGGCAGTTATGTCTCCTTTTACGCCCGCTAAGCGGCGAAGTCAAGGCATTTCACCGCCCCCCGGCTCCCAGCGTCGACGCTGCGAATCAGTACCGGGGTTCCCGATCCCCGGGGCTGCTCCCGGTATCCCGATCCTCCGGGACCTCGTCCGCGCCCCCCGTGGCATCGTCCCGGCGGAGAAGCCCCACCAGAAAGAGAACGACGGCGATCCCGGTTATGACCCAGACCCCGTAGCGCTTGGTCAGTACAAAGATCACCGCGCAGACGACGAGCAGCACCGCGGCGATCATCACCCGTTTCAGAACGGCACTCATGGAACCTTCCCCTGCCCCTGTCGATGAGACGCGGCACAGGCTGTCACGGGACCGGGCAGCGGCATCCCCCCTCCCGCCGCAGGACAACCCCTCCACCGCCGGGGATCATATGCGCCTTCGCCGGCGAGTGCAATCATTTCCTGATGCGGTGCCGGATTCAGGAAATCTCCGGAGCTGAGCGGACGAATTGTCTGTTCTTCCCCGCAGCGCGGGCACCCTCCGGGACGCCCTCCGTTTTCGGGCTGAGACGGGGGGGAGTCGGCGGATATTTTTTTGAAATCTGTATCAAATCCTGTTATGTAGCAGGCGCTTCGTTGTCTCGCCGTGAGGATCGTATGAAGAACGGGCGCGCATGGGTTGGGTTAACCGGAAAGAAGCGGCTGTGGCTGCCGATCGTCGTCGCAGTCTGCGGTCTGGTGACCGCCTTTTTGCTGCTCGACAGCGGGGCGCCCTTCCGGGGAAAACCTCCCGCTGCCGCGGTCACGCCGGTGAAAACCGATGTCGCCTGCCTGGGGCGGCTCCTGCCCGGCGGACGGATCCTCCAGGTCGCCGGCCCGTCCGGCGCCCTTATCGGAGAACTTCTCGTCCGCCGCGGCCAGTGGGTCGAGCGGGGTGAAATCCTTGCCCGCCTGCGCGACCACGCCCGGGATACGGCCGCCCTCGGGCAGTCGGACAAAGAGGTCGCCGTCGCCGTAAGCGAGCTCGACCGCGTGCGCGCCGGAGAAAAAACGATCGACGCCCAGCAGGCGGCGGTCGCGCGCCAGGAGGCAGTCCTCCGCCAGGAAGAAGCCAACTACGAGCGGATCAAGCGTCTGTACGAAAAGAGAATCATCGCCGCAAGGAATTTTGAAGAGGCCGAAACCCGCCGGGACACGGCGCGGGAATCGCTGCTCTGGGAGCGCCGTCATCTCGCGGCGCTGCAGGAGGTTCGCACGCAAGACCTGGCCCTTGCGGGAAACAGGATTGAAGCGGCCCAGGGCGCCAGGGACGTGGTCCGGGAGACTCTGGAACTGAACCTCATCCGCGCCCCCGTCTCCGGCCGCGTCCTGGAGATCTACGCCTTTCCGGGGGAAGCAGTCCCGGGCCGGGGCCTCCTCGAACTGAGCAGCGGCCGCGACATGCTGGTCGAGGCGGAAGTGTATGTCAGCGATATCGGTCGCGTCCGCCTCGGCGCGCCGGCGGTCGTGACCGGGGAGGCCTTCCCGGGAAGCCTGCGGGGCCGCGTCGTCGAGATCGTCCCCCTGGTCACCCGCAGCACGATCATGCCGATCGACCCGCTGGCCTTCTCCGACCTGCGTGTCGTCAAAGTCTGGATCAGGCTGGAGAACGCACAGACGGTCGCCCAACTGGGCAATCACCAGGTGTCCGTCACGATCAAACCATGAAGAGCCCGCTCACCGGAATTTTCACCGCGGCCGCCCCGCTGGGCATTCCCCTTGCCTGGCGTCAACTGACCCGTGACCGGAAACGGTTTGCCACGGCCGTCGTCGGCGTCACCTTCGGGGTCGTCCTGATGCTCTATCAAGTGGGTCTGTACACGGCGGCAAACCGCATGGTCGTGTTTCCGCATACCGCGCTGAAGGGGGAGATCGTCATCACCAGCCGGAATTACGAATACTTCTACGCGAACCGGCCTTTTTCCAAACGCATTCTGTACCAGGTTCAGGGTGTTCCCGAAGTGGCCTCCGTAGCCCCGCTGGGAATCGATTTTCTGAAATGGAAGAATACGGTGACCGGGGTGGACAAAGAGATCGGCGTCCTCTCCGTCAACCCCTCCCAGAACCCGTTCCTGCTTCCCGACGTGGCCGAACAGTTCGCACTGCTGACAAACGGCGAAACCGTCTTGTTCGACGCGCACTCCAAGGAGGCCGACTTCGGCAACGTCGGCGCGGCCTTCCGGAAACAGGGCGAGGTGATCTCCGAAATCGAGCATTCCCGGGTCAGGGTGAAGGGGCTGTTTTCGCTGGGGCAGACCCTGGCCAGCACCGGCCACGTCATCGTCAGCGACCAGACCCTGGGGCGTATCCATCCCCGCCGTTCGGCCAATATGATCAACGTCGGCGTCGTGAACCTCGGACCGGGAGCCGACCCGGCGGAGCTTCGCGCCCGGATACGGGCCCTCGTGCCGGCGGATGTCCGGGTCATGACCGCCGCGGAATTTCGCGCTGAGGAACAGGAATTCTGGGTATCCCGCACGGCGATCGGATTCATCTGTCTGGCGGGGATGCTGGTCGGAATGCTCGTCGGCGGGATCGTGGTATACCAGATCCTGTATACCGAGGTAACGGATCACCTGCGGGAATATGCCACCCTCAAGGCCATGGGGATCACGGACCGGTTCCTGTTTCGCATCGTCATCACCGAGGCGTTCATTCTCCTGCTCGCAGTCGCCCTTCCGTCGACTCTCCTGGCGGCCGCGCTGTTTACGGTAACCAAGACCGGATCCGGCATGCCCACGGAGGTGACCGCCGGGGAGCTGCTGGCGGTGTTCGCCCTGGCGGCCGTCATGTGCATCATCGCCGCCCTCCTGGCAACCCGCAAACTGAAGACGGCCGACCCGGCCGATATATTCTGAACCATGGCCACGGAACCCTTCATCACCATCCAGGCCCTCTCCCATTCCTTCGGTACGGGCGCGTTGAAGAAAGAGATCCTCCGGGAGGTGGCCGCCGATTTCTATCCCGGGGAAATCGTCATCATCAGGGGACCGTCCGGTTCGGGGAAAACCACCCTGCTGACCCTCACCGGGGCGCTCCGCACCGTTCAGCAGGGAAGCATCCGGATCGGCGGAGTCGAGCTGTACAAGGCCAGGCCTGCCCAAATCATGGCGGTGCGCAGACGAATCGGGTTCATCTCCCAGGATCACAACCTGATCGCCTCCCTGTCGGCCTGTGAGAACGTACAGCTCGCCCTGGCGATGGACCCCTCCGCAACCCCCGCGGGCTCCCGGAAGAAGGCCCGGGAACACCTGGCGATGGTGGGGCTGGGCGAACACGGCCATAAGAGACCCGGAGAGATGTCGGGCGGGCAGAAGCAGCGCGTGGCCATTGCGCGCGCCCTCATCCACCGGCCCGACATCATCATGGCCGACGAGCCGACCGCCGCCCTGGACCGGGAGACCGGCCGGGAGGTGGTGGAACTGCTGCAGACAGCGGCGCGCCGGGAAGGGGTCGCCGTCCTGCTGGTCACCCATGACGACCGGATCCTCGACATTGCGGACCGCATCATCACGCTGGAAGACGGCCGGCTCGAAGAGACCCACCGGGGGATGGAGCGGCTGCGCGAGGGGTTGGCTGCCCTCACCGGCCTGCTGCCCCGGTATGCCGCGGCCGCAGCCGCGGCGGCAACGGATGGTGGGGGGGCCCGCGAAGCGCTGCGGCGCCGTTTCCGGGAACTCAGGGAACCCCTGCTGCCCCGGACGGCGGCATTCAGCGCCAGGAGAATGAGCCCCCTGCTCATGGCCCGGGCCCGCAGCCTCGAAAAGCAGTCGCACGACCTTGCCCTGTGCGAAGAGACGCTCGACCGGCTGCTGACCCTCCTCTCCGCCCCTCCCTCAGACCGAATGCGCGGTATCGGGGATACCTTCTTTCAGCCGCTGGAGTTCCTTCTGGCCACGATGGCGGAAACCGGTGCAGCTTCGATCGCCCCGGAAGTCGAGCTGCTCCTGCGGCTGACGGAAGACCGCGGGGAGATGATGACCAGCCTCCGGGAGCGGTATTTTTCCTCCGAGTCCGGACTCACCGGGGAGGAAAAACGGTATCTGTTCGCGATGACGGAGCTGTTTAGCCGGGCCGTGTACCTCATCCGCCAGTGGGCCGAGTCCTGCCGGGTCTGGAGTGACGGCACGCAGCCATTTTCCTTGACCGCCGGGATGCTTTGAGCTATTGACCTGTGCAAATTCATCATGGTCCGGAGATCAAAGGCCCCATGACAGAACGGGTCGGCTGGCCGGGGCGGCGCAACAATGACGTGCAGGTGACGACGGTCGCCCGGACGGACGAGACGCTGTACCGTTGTTGCGAGTCCCTGGAATACCGGGTCTTCGTGGAATCCGGGTACGTGGAGGAAAACCCGGACGGCCGGATCGCTGCCTTGGACCGGTATCCCCACCACGTCTTCCTGGCGGCCCTAACCGGGGACCGCGCGTTCCCCCCGGAACGGAGGCTGTCGGGGGTGATGCGGATCATCACTGCCCCCCATGCCCGTAAAATGGGGCCGGGCCTCTTCCCGACGCTGGACCACGGGTCAGAGCTCCGGATCGATCCGGAGAAGCTGGCACGGATCATGCGGATGGATCCCCGCCGATTCATCGATATAGCCACGATGGCCATCCCCGGGGAGAACCGGGATGCCCGGACCTCCACGGCGCTGATAACCGAGCTCATGCAGCGGGTCTGGGGGATGCCGCCGCTGCGGTACGCCCTGGCCGCAATCGATACGGTCTTCTACGAGAAGCTCAAGGCGCGGGACCTCCCCTTCGCCGACCTGGGCCCCTCGGTACTCTACTGGGGCTCCCCGTCGACGGCCACGATCGGCGATTCCTACCGGGCCCTGCGGGGGGTGAGGAGACTGGTGATGGCATACTACCGGGTGCGCGGATGGGCACGGGTGATCCGATGATCCGGACACGGGACTATCTGCATCGCCAAACGGAGGCCCTGCTCCGCATGCATCCCGATCTGCGGGAACTCCGGGTCGTGACCGTGCAGGAGACAGGGTGGGATCATCAGCAGGCTTCCGATTTCGTCGAGTCCTGCTGGCGGGACTATTACCGGGCAGAGGAAGCCCGGGTGATCTTCAGCCCTGAATTCCTGGAATGGCAGCTGCCCGAACTGCGGGGAATGTGCACGCTCGACCGGGGCGGGCGCCCGGTAGGGTGCCTGATCACATTTCCGCGGTCGTATCGGATGAATGGCCGGACAGGTGTGGAACGATTCACCCTTGGTTCCTGCCTGAGCGTCCTTCCGGACCTGCGGGGCCGGGGGATTGCCCAGCTGATGGTCTTAGCCGTTCAAGAGCTCGACCTGGACAGCGGCAGCTCCTTTTCCTGCTGCTACATCGACCGGAGAAAAGACGGGTCCGGCAGTTCTTACCGGATGTGGGGCACCTCCCGGTCACGGGCCTATTCGCTCGCGCGCATCTCCCTGCTGGCCAAGGCCTTCGACTGGCGCAAGGCGCGGGAATACGGTCGTCTGAATAGTGTTGCCGCCGCAGTCGTCCGGGGCGCGCAGGGCTTGTTCCCCTCCCGGCCGGGTCAAACTTTTCCGGACGGCCGCCGGGTGCAGGAGGGGAGCCGGGAGGATCTGCCGGCGGTGCGGGACCTGCTTGCCGCGGCCGATCAGTCCCTCCCCGCCAGACGGGTCTATGGGGACGAAGAATTGACGCGGATGATTGCGTTTAGGAAGAACGCCTTCCGCGCCCTGAGCTATGTCCTGCGGGACGGAGAGGGCCGCGCCGACGGTTTTCTCTGCGGCTACCGGCTCCCCGTCGGAGCGCGTGATTGGGCCTGCTTCGCCGACGGCATCGTCTTCCGCCCCGGTCTTCCCGCGCCGGTGAGACGGGCGTTTCTTTCCGAATGCGAAGGAAGGCTTCGGGACGGGGAGGGGTGCGTGGGGATTACGCTGCTTTCCACCGCCGCCCCGGAAAATCTTCTGCAATACGGCTATGTGCCCTACGACAGCCAGATTCTCGGCATGGATCTGTACGTCGGGACAGGGCTGACCCCTCGGAATCTCCGCGGCCTCCGGATTGAGCTGCGGTAGGAAGCGTGATCCGGGAAGACTCTCCGCGGCGGCGGCCTTCACCGGAGTGAAGAACCCATGCATACGATCCCCTCCCCAGACCCGTTACCGCGGGCCGCAGGCCAGAGCTGGCGGCTGACCCTCGCCGTCGTCTTCGTCGCCCAGCTCCTGTCGATCGTCGGGTTCGCCTTCACCCTGCCCTTCATCCCCTTTTACATCCGGGAGCTGGGGGTCACCGATGAGCGGCTCGTCCCCCTTTGGGCCGGGTTCATCCTGGCCTCCTCGGCTCTGGTCATGGCCTTCTTCTCGCCCCTCTGGGGGTGGCTCTCCGACCGGTACGGCCGGAAGATCATGGTCGAGCGCGCCATGTTCGGCGGGGCCGTGATCACCTTCGCCATGGGGCTGATCGACACCGTGTGGCAGTTGCTCCTGCTGCGGATGCTGTCGGGGGCCGCAACCGGAACGATTTCCGCCTCGATCGCCATGATATCCACCGTCGTTCCCCGGCAGAACCTCGGCGCCAGCCTCGGCCTCCTGCAGGTGGCGGTGTTTCTGGGGATGACCCTGGGACCCTGGATCGGGGGATTTCTCGCCGAATCGATCGGCTACCGCTCCACCTTCATGACCGGCGGCGTGATCCTGCTGATGGGCGGGCTCCTCGTCCTGGGCGGGGCCCGGGAGAAGTTCGTCCGGCCTTCGGCGGAGGAGCTCCGGAAGAGCGGCCGGCTCGTCTCGCTGCTTCGCTACGCGGGGTTCCCGGCGCTGCTCGCCCTCTTCTTCGTTTTCGAATTCACCCTCGACTTCGTCGCCCCCATCCTCCCGCTGTTCATCGAGACGCTGTGCGATACCGGGGGGGGCGGCGTGGCCCTGACGACGGGGATGCTGTATGCGGCCAGTGGCGGCGCGGCCGCGCTGGCCGCCGGAGGGATCGGCGCTCTGAGCGACCGGATCGGATACAAGCGGATCCTCATCTTCACGCTCGCCCTGACGGCCCTGAGCATGATCCTGCACGCCCTGGCCGCGAGCATCGCCCAGCTGGCCCTCCTCAGGGTGCTGTACGGACTGGCCGCGGGTGCCATCCTGCCGGCGATGAACGCCCTGGTGGGCAGGCTCGTCCCGCCGGACAGCTACGGCAAGGCATACGGGCTCGCGGCTTCCATGACCTGCCTGGGAATGGCCGCCGGCCCGTTTTTCGGCGGGATCATGGCCTCCGGGTGGGGGTATCGCTGGCCCTTCGTCCTCGTCGGCGCCATGATTGCGCTGATCGCCCTGCCAACGCTCGGCGCCATCCGGATGCGTGCCCGCTGAGTGAAAATTAATCCTTGACATTTCCCCGCAAACCGGGTAAATGCACGGCAACAATAAGTTTGGATGAAGACATTATGATGTATGAAGGCGGCCACCAAGCTTTTTGCGATTTTGGTGGCTTTTTTTCACCTTCCGTCATTGTGCGGATCCGACTTAGGGAACTTTAAGAAAGGAGGATGCAAGCAATGCCGGAAGGAAAAGTGAAGTGGTTCAACGATCAGAAGGGCTTCGGCTTCATCGAAAAGGATGAGGGAGGCGATGTGTTCGTACACCACAGCGCCATCCAGGCCGTAGGCTTCAAGACGCTGGCCGAAGGACAGCGGGTCAGTTTCGAAGTCAAGCAGGGCCCCAAGGGCCCGGCGGCCGAGAACGTAAAGGCCCTGTAGTCCAAACGGACAATCAGAAAAAGGCATCGCGCTCGCACGAGCGGGGTGCCTTTTTTTATGCCTGACCGGGCACAGACCGGGTGAGCCGCGGCCTGCCGCGGCCCCTCTGGATCGGGCGCGACGTTCGCGAACCCCGGCGCCGCCCGGGTGCCCGTACCGACCGGTAGGGAACGGCCCGGCCGCCGGTCACGGTTCGATCCAGCAGAGGCACCGCTCCAGCGCCCGTTTCCACCCCCGGGTCAGCCGCTCGACCCGGCCGGCCTCCATGTTCGGCAGGAACCGTTGTTCCGCCAGCGCCCTGCGGCCGATTTCTTCGGCATCTTTCCAAACCCCCGCGGCGATGCCCGCCAGGTAGGCGGCGCCCAGGGCCGTGGTCTCCCGGACCGCGGGAAGGACCACGGGGCAACCCAGGATGTCGGCCTGGAACTGCATTAGGGTTGCATTTGCCGTGGCGCCGCCGTCGGCCCGTAGCTCGGCGATGGCGCTCCCGGAATCGGCCCGCATGCAGTCCAGAAGGTCCGCCGACTGATAGGCGATGCCCTCCAGGGCGGCGCGGGCGATGTGGGCGGACGTGGTCCCGCGGCTGATCCCCACCAGGATCCCCCGGGCGTAAGGGTCCCAGCGGGGCGCCCCCAGGCCGGCAAAGGCGGGGACGAGGTAGACCCCGTCCGTATCGTCCACCTGCCGGGCCAGCGCCTCCACGTCGGCGGAGCAGCCGATGATCCCCAGCCCGTCCCGGAGCCACTGCACTACGGCGCCCCCGATGAACACGCTCCCCTCGAGGGCGTAGTCCGTCCGCTCCCCGATCCTCCAAGCCACGGTGGTCAGCAGGTTGTGGGCCGAAGAAACAGGGGTCTCCCCCGTGTTCATCAGCATGAAGCATCCCGTGCCGTAGGTGTTCTTGACCATGCCCGGGCGGACGCAGCGCTGGCCGAACAGGGCCGCCTGCTGGTCGCCGGCCGCCCCGGCGATCGGGATCGGGCCCGGAAGGAGCGGGGTGCGGGTTTCGCCGTACACCTCGCTGGAGGCACACACCTGGGGGAGGACTTCGCGGGGGACGCGGAGGATCTCCAGCAGCTCCTCGTCCCAATCGCCGCGGTGGATGTTGTACAGCATCGTCCGGGAGGCGTTGGAGCAGTCGGTGACATGCCGGCTGCCGCCGGTGAGGTTCCAGATCAGCCAGGTGTCGATCGTCCCGAAGGCGAGCAGACCCTCCTCAGCCATCCGCCGGGCGCCGGGCACCTGGTCGAGGATCCAAGCGACCTTGGTCCCCGAGAAGTAAGCGTCCGGGACCAGCCCCGTCTTCTCGCGGATCAGCCCTGCCAGCCCATCGGCCTTGAGGCGGTCGCAGGCGGCGGCGGTGCGGCGGTCCTGCCAGACGATCGCGTTATGGATCGGCCGGCCCGTGGCGCGCTCCCAGACCACCGTCGTCTCCCGCTGGTTGGCGACCCCCAGGGCGGCGATGTCGGCGGGCCGCAGGCCCGCCTCCCTCAGGGCCGCGGCGGCGACGCCGGCCTGGGTTTCCCAGATCTCGAGCGGATCGTGCTCCACCCAGCCCGAGGCCGGATAGTGCTGGGGAAACTCCTTCTGGGCCGAGGCGACACAGGCGCCCGCCTCGTCGAAGACGATCGCCCGCGAGCTGGTCGTGCCCTGATCGAGGGCCAGAAGATATGCCATCGGAACCTCCCGGAGCGTGCGTGCGAACCCGGCCGGCCGCTACGGCGCGGGATGGACGAACGAGCATAGGGAGCGCCGCAGCAAATTGTCAAGGCCAAAGATAAATGGTTGATCGATCCGCGAATTAACGGTATGGAAGGTGTCACAGGACTGACTCACGCAAAGGAGAAACGCGCATGGCAAAGAAGCAATGGGACCGTCAACCGGAGATGCAGATCGACCCGCAGAAGGCCTACCGGATCACGCTGGAAACGAACCGGGGAGTCATCGAGCTGGAGCTCTTCCCCGGCTACGCGCCGAAGACCGTCAACAACTTCGTCTTTCTTGCCCGGGAGGGGTTCTACGACGGCGTCACCTTCCACCGGGTGATCGCCGACTTCATGATCCAGGGCGGCGACCCGACCGGGACCGGGCGGGGCGGGCCGGGGTACCGGTTCGAGGACGAGCTGGCAGGCAATCCGCTGAAGCACGAGGCCAAGGTGATCTCCATGGCCAACGCCGGACCCGACACGAACGGCAGCCAGTTTTTCATTACCCACTCGCCCCAGCCCCACCTGAACGGCAAACACACCGTCTTCGGCAAGGTAGTCGCCGGGTCCGAGGTGGTCGACGCGATCCAGCAGGGCGACCAGATGCAGAAGGTGTCGGTGAGCGAGAAGTAGGACGCGATTCGATGCAGGCGATGATCCTGGAGGGGATTTCATCATTCGCAGAGAATCCGTCGCCGCTGGTCCAGGCCGAACTGCCCGAGCCCGTACCCGGCGCGGGGGAGATCCTGATCGCCGTCTCGGCCTGCGGCGTCTGCCATACGGAGCTCGACGAGGTCGAGGGGCGGACCCCGCCGCCCGCCTTTCCGGTGATCCCGGGCCATCAGGTCGTCGGCACCGTGGCCGGCCGCGGACCGAACGCCGAACGGTTCCGGCCCGGCGAACGGGTGGGGGTCGGCTGGATCCACCACGCCTGCGGCCTCTGCGCCGCCTGCCGCTCGGGCAGCGAGAACCTCTGCCCCTCCTTCCGCGCCACCGGGCGCGACGTGCACGGCGGCTATGCGGAGTTCTTGACCGTACCCGAGGCCTTCGCCCACCGGATCCCGCCGGTCTTCTCGGACAGCGAGGCGGCGCCGCTCTTGTGCTCGGGGGCCATCGGCTGGCGGTCACTGCGCCTGGCCGGCCTGAACGACGGCGAGACCCTCGGGCTCGCGGGGTTCGGCGCCTCGGCGCACCTCGTCCTGGCCGCGGTCCGGCACCGGTTTCCCCGCGCGCGCGTCTTCGTGTTCGCGCGCAGCGAGCGGGAGCGGGCCTTTGCCCGCGAGCTGGGGGCCGCCTGGGCCGGGACGACCGACGAGGCGCCGCCGGAGCCGCTTAGGGCCGTCATCGACACGACGCCGGCCTGGAAGCCGGCGCTCGCGGCCCTGCGGCATCTCGCGCCGGGCGGCCGCCTCGTCATCAACGCCATCCGGAAGGAGGAGGCCGACAAGGCCGAGCTCCTCGGGCTCGACTATCCGGCGCAACTCTGGCGGGAGAAGGAGATCAAGAGCGTGGCCAACGTGACCCGGAGCGACATCCGGGAATTTCTGGAAGTGGCGGCCCGGATTCCGCTTCGGCCCACCGTCGAGGAG
The DNA here is from genome assembly GCA_903928915.1 of uncultured Syntrophobacterales bacterium. Classification (GTDB taxonomy): domain Bacteria; phylum Desulfobacterota; class Syntrophia; order Syntrophales; family UBA5619; genus JAKAFS01. The sequence continues at coordinate 204,612 of CAIYSL010000098.1, forward strand.
TATCCGCTGGCCGAGGCCAACCGGGCCCTCGCCGAGCTCAAGACAGGAAAGCTCCGCGGGGCGAAGGTCCTCCGGATGGCGTGAACGAGCGGTATCCCCTTTCCTCTTGCCCGCATCTGTGGTATGTCCCGGAACCGCGTTGCTCGCGAACGGGAACCGCGGGGTGCGGTACCGCTGCCGAACGTGCAGCCGTGCCCCCGCCCGGACTAAGCGATCCGGAGAGAGGAGGTGTTCCGGCAAGTTGAACCTGCGCACCCTTTTCGGGGGGATGATCCCCCTGTTCATCCTGGGGCACTTCAGCCACCATGTCCTGACGGCGATCACGGTGCCGCTGATGCCCTTCATCCGCGGCACCTTCACCCTGGATTACACCCAGTCGGGGTTCGTCCTGTCGGCCTTTACGCTCGCCTACGGGATCGGCCAGCTCCCGGCGGGGTGGCTCGCCGACCGGATCGATCCGCGTAAGCTCCTGGTAGTGGGGATCTCCGGCGTGGCGCTCGCCGGCATCCTGGTCGGCCTCTCCCAGACCTATCTGCCGATGGTCGTCTTCCTGGTGGTGATGGGGCTCCTGGCGGGCGGCTACCATCCGGCGGCCCCGCCCCTGATCTCGGCGCTGTCCCCCCCGGAGCACCTGGGACGGTCGCTGGGCCTGCACAACATCGGCGGCGGGGCCAGCAACATCCTGACACCGCTGATCGCCGTCGCCCTGGCCAACGCCTGGGGCTGGCGGAACGCCTACCTGGGGCTGGCGGTCCCGACCTTCCTGTTCGGCGCCCTCTTCTACCTGCTGCTCGGCCGGTTCGTGGCCCGGGCGGAGAAGCGCTCCGGCGGCGTCCGGAAGAAGGAGGAACGGCCGTTCCAGCCCGAGAGCCCGGGGCGCATCGTCGTCTTCCTGTTCCTTTCGACCTTCACGGCGGCCGTCGTCATGTCCGCCACCTCCTTCGTCCCGCTGATCGTGATCGACCATTTCGGCCAGAGCAAGGAGACCGCCGCCGCGCTCCTGTCGCTGACCTTCACGGCGGTCTTCTGGGCGGGTCCGCTGGGCGGCTATTTCGGTGACCGCTTCGGGAGCATCCCGGTGACCATCGCGATCTGCTCCATCGCCGGCCCGGTCCTGATTCTCTTCACGATCCTCCCCTACGGCTGGGGCATCTACCTCCTGCTTTTGCTCGTCGGCACGGTGGTGTTCGCCCGGATGGCCGCGTCGGAGATGTTCATCGTCAGCCAGGCGCCGCCGGGGAGCCGATCGACGATCCTGGGTATCTATTACTTCGCCGGCACCGAGGGGGGCGGGATCCTGACGCCGATCCTCGGGTATACGATCGACCGATTCGGGTTTCCGACGGCCTTCACGATCGCCGGGGGCGCCTCCATCCTGGTGACGCTCGTGTGTTCCCTCTGGCTGCTCAGGGGGAAGCGGGGCTGAAACACTGCACACCCCCGGGGCGGCGGGATGCCGCGGCTTCCGGGAATGACGCTTGAACGGGAGGAAGATCGCTATGCTCAAACACGTGGTACTGGCCAAGTTCAAACCGGAAGTGACGGCGTCGGACATCGCCCGGCTGAAGGAAGCGCTGGCATCGCTGCCAGGGATCATCCCGGAGATCAAGGGGTACGATTTCGGCCAGGATACGCGGCCGGAGCGGAGCTTCGATTTCGCGCTGGTCTCGACCTTCGCCGATGCCGAGGCGCTGAAAGGCTACATCAGCCAGCCCGACCATGCCGCTGTCGGCAAGTTCATCCGGACGCTGTGCGAGAATCTCAAGATCGTCGATTTCACGTACTGAGCGGGGGAGATTAGACCAGCACGATCTTCCCGGCGGGAGATGCGATGACCTCGCCGACGATCGCCGCCTCGGTGATCCCTGCGGTGTGCATCCTGGCGAGGAGTCTCTCCGCTTCCCCGGGTGCGAGCGCGATCAGGAGCCCCCCGGCGGTCTGCGGGTCGAAGAGGATGTCCACGAGCCAGGCGGGGCAGTTCTCCCCGACTTCGATCTGCGCTTCGCGGTACTTCCGATTGCGGATCAATCCGCCGGGGACGATCCCCTCCTCGGCAAAGGGGCGGACCTCCGGGAAGAAGGGCACCGCCGATGCGAAGATCCGCATACCCGTTGCGCTCCCCTCGATCATCTCCAGGGCGTGGCCGATCAGCCCGAACCCGGTGACGTCGGTGCAGGCGTGCACCCCCTCCGTCACCGTCAGCAGTTCGGCGGCCCGTCTGTTGAGGGTGGTCATCGAGGCGACCGAGCGGGCGACCAGCCCCGCGCCGGCGAGTCCGGCCTTGAGGGCCGTGCTGACGATCCCCGTGCCGACCCCTTTGGTCAGGATCAGCCGGTCCCCGGGCTGCGCCCCCCGGTTGAACAGCACCCGGTCGGGGTGAATGGTTCCGGTCACGGAAAGACCGTACTTCAGCTCGTCGTCTTCGACGCTGTGGCCGCCGATCAGCAGGACCCCCGCCTCCCGCATCTTGTCCAGTCCCCCCCGGAGGATCTCCCGGAGGATCCCGATCGCCATCTTCCGGATGGGGAAACAGACGATGTTCAGCGCCGTGAGCGGCCTGCCGCCCATGGCATAGACGTCGCTGAGCGCGTTGGTCACGGCGATCTGACCGAAGGTGTACGGGTCGTCGACGATCGGGGTGAAAAAATCGACGGTCTGGATGATGGCCAGATCAGCGGCGAGACGGTACACCCCGGCGTCTTCCGCGTGCTCCATCCCCACGATCAGGTTCGGATCGGTGATGAGCGGCAAACCCTTCAGCGCTTCCTGCAGGTCCCCCGGACCTATCTTGCAGGCTCACCCCGCCCCGTGGACCGTTTCGGTGAGACGCACCACGCTTTCTTCCATCGCCGCCACCTCCTTTCCGCCCGCTTCCCGCTTCTTCCGCCCGCCCTGCGCAGCGAAGAATCTACCGGGCCTTGTGGTTCTTCTCCGTCAGCAGCGCTTCCAGCCGCTCCGCACGTTCGTCCTCAAGGTCGACGAACTCGCCGCCGAACCCCGGAACGCGCATGGCCTTGCCCCAGGGCAGTTTCCACTTGACCCGCACCTGAAAGGGGCGATCGTCCGCCTCCCGGAGCGCGACCCAGATCAGGCTGCCCTCCTGGGGAGGATCGCAGGTCCCGACGAACAGCCCGCCGGTGGATACGTCCAGGGTGAATGCCTTCTGCGCCTGCTCCGGCGGTGCGTCGAGCGGCCAGAACAGGACGTTGAATTTCTTTTCGTGGCGCCTCTTCTTGCGCAGGGCGCGGGGGGTGAACGTACCGCAATCACGGATGAAGGCCCGCAGGTTTTCCTCGCCCGATTTCTCGCTGTCATTGTACAACGCCCGGAATCCCTGCTCGGGGTGCCAATTGGTCTTTGCGCTGGGAAAGATCTCCATGATGGTGTGGAGCAGCTCCTTCTCCGTATCGGTCGTCTTGACCATCATCTGAATCTCGATCACAAACCCGGAGATCATGGCGTCGGGCAGCTTCTGGTACAGCTCCGCAACGCTCCGCGCATGGATCAAGCTGACGTCGTAGGCGGCAAAGAAGTGCTCGTACGCATTCAGCACCGGCCCCGGTCGTGACACGATCGCAATGTGCATGGTGGTTCTCCCGCTGTTTGTTGCCGCAGACACACTTCCGGAACGCCCATCGCTTCATATTATACCGTTCGGGGTGCAATAGCACAACACAAATCAGGGCCGCCAATGGCGCTTCCCGTTGCGTATCCCCCCCGATTGTGGTATGGACGCGCCATGAGACAGGACGCCTTCCGGAACATAACCCTGCACCAGCTCGAGGCGCTGATCCGCCTGGCCGAAACGGGCAGTTTCACCCGCGCCGCGGAGCGGATGGCGCTCAGCCAGCCCACCCTGACCAAGCACATCCGCAATCTGGAAGAGGAAGTCGGCGCCCGGCTCGTCGATCGCACGGGCCGGGGGATCTCGCTCACCCCGGAAGGCCGGGTCCTGCACGATTACGCCCGCAGGATCGCCCGGTTGCGCGAGGAGGCCCGGGAAAAGATCGCCAACCTGGCCGCCTATGAATCGGGACACATCTTCCTGGCCGCGAGCACCATCCCGGCCACCTACATCGTACCGCGCTTCCTCGGTCTGCTGAAGAAGAGCGATCCGGAGATCCGGGTCCACATCCAGACGGGCGACAGCGAGGAGACGATCCAGACGATCCTCGGCGACCATGCGGAGTTGGGGATCGTGGGGAAACGGTCTGCCGACCGCAGATTGAACGTCGAGGCGCTCTGGCAGGACCGGCCCGTCCTGGTCCTCCCGGCGGGCCACCCCTGGGCGAAACGGGACGCCGTCTCCCCGGAGGAGATTGCCGGCGCCCCCTTCGTCCTCAGGGAGCGGGGCTCCGGGACCCGCAGCGCCCTGGAGGAGTGCCTGGCAAAACGGGGCGGGCCGACCCTCGCCTCGTTCAACATCACCTGCGAGATGGGAAGTTCCGAGGCGGTCAAGGAGGCCGTGCTCGCAGGCCTGGGGGTTTCGGTCCTCTCGGTCCATGCGATCGAACGCGAACTGGCACAGGGGCTGCTCGCGGCCGTGGCCCTTCAGGATTGTCCGATCGACCGCCGTTTCTATCTGATCACCCGGACGCAGTTCCGCCCGCAGAAGCGCCACCGGCGGTTTCTGGCCCGGATTCGTACTTTTTCCCTTTGAGGTTTTCGCATGTCAAAGAAGTCAGGATACTACAGCACCAACCGCGACCTGGACAACGTCCCGGGGATCACCCCCTTCCGCACGATCGTATCCTTCCGGGAAGCCCTGCTGATGGGCCAGGCCCCGGACGAGGGGCTGTTCATGCCCGAGAAGATCCCGCACATCCCGCTGAAGGCGTTCAAGGCGCTCAAGGGGGCGCCCTACACCGAGGCCGCGCTGCTCGTGGCCAACGCCTTCCTCGCGGGGGAGTTCCCGGCGGAGACGCTGCGGCGGATCGTCGACGACTCGTACACCTACCCGGTGCCGCTGGAGAACGTCCACGCACGCAAGTACGTCATGCGCCTCGACCAGGGGCCGACGGCATCCTTCAAGGACTTTGCCGCCCGGATGATGGCCCGCCTGATGAGCGCCTCGCGCGACCCGGGAAAGCGCCTGAACGTGCTGGTCGCCACATCGGGGGACACGGGCAGCGCCGTGGGCGATGCCTTCCACGGCGTGGAGGGGATTGGGGTGACGATCCTCTACCCCGAGGGCGAGGTGAGCGGCCGCCAGAAGAAGCAGCTCGTCACGATCGGCGGCAACGTCCGGGCGGTCTCGGTGGCGGGGAAGTTCGACGATTGCCAGGACCTCGTCAAGCGGGCCTTCGCCGACCCGGCCTTCGCGGAGTTCAACCTCACGTCGGCCAATTCGATCAATTTTGGCCGGATCCTGCCGCAGATCGTCTACTACGTCTACGCCTGGGCGCAGCTCAGCCGGGATAAGGAACCGGCCGTTTTCTCCGTCCCCTCGGGGAACTTCGGCGACGCCCTCGGCTGCGAGTATGCCCGGCGGATGGGGCTCCCGGTGGAGCGGCTGGTCATGCCGACGAACGAGAACGACGAGTTTCCCCGCTTCCTCGAAACGGGGGTGTACGAAAAGGTCTCGCCTTCCAAGGCCTGCCTGTCGAACGCCATGAACGTGGGCCATCCGAGCAACCTCGCCCGCTTCTTCGACCTCTACGGCGGGACCGTCGACCGCAACGGAATCGTCCACCGCATGCCCGATGTGGCCGAAATGCGGAAGCGGATCTACTCGGTCAGCATCTCCGACCGCGAGACGAAGAAGACGATCAAACGGGTGTACGAGCAGTACAAGGTTCTGCTGGAGCCGCACGGCGCCGTGGGATGGCGGGGGCTGGAGGTCTATCTGGAGCTGTACGGCGACGCCCCGCTGTGCGTCGCGCTGGAGACGGCCCACCCGTCCAAATTCCCCGCCGAGATCCGGGAACTGCTCGCGATCGAACCCGACCTCCCGGAGAGCATGCAGGACCTCGATTCACGTCAGGGCGAGCCGGTCTCCCTTTCGGCCGATTACGGTGCGTTCAGGGAGTACCTGCTCAAAAACCTGCGGGCGGCGGATTGAGACGATTCCCCCGCCGCTGGCGGGCGATCTCCGGGATGATGCACTGGGTCCGGAACGTACAGTACTGCTCCGGATCGACGCACGCGGCGCAGCCGGGGCCGCCGTCGGCGCAGTCGCAGCACTCCCGGCAGAACCCCAGGCCGTGCTTCTGACAGCAGGCCGCGGCCTCGCGATCGGGATGGTTCCCGCAGCGCATCTGCCCGCCGCCTCCGCCCCGGCTACTTCTTATCCGCAGGCATCAGCGTGCGGAGGATGTCCTCCTTGCCGATGACGCCCACCAGCCAGCCGTTATCCAGGACGGGCACCGTGTGGATGGCGTTCTCCACCATCAGCGTGGCGATGTCCTCCAGGCTGGTCTCCGGGTCGACGGCGACGGGGTCGGGGGTCATGGCGTCGGCGACCTTCGTCGCCGCCATCTTCTTGATCACGTGCTCGACCTCGTGCGAGGTGGTGAGCTGGATCGCGCTGTCGAGCAGGACGAAGTAGGACGGCAGGGGAATCTTCCGCTGCTGGACCATCAGATCGGACTGGCAGATAATCCCTTTGAGGCGTCCCTCCCTGTCGACGACCGGCAGACCGTTGAGGTGCTTTGCGAGCATCAGGTTCGCCGCCTGGATGACCTCCGTGTCGGGGTAGACCGTGGTTACTTCCCTGCTCATGATGTCCCGTGCTTTCAGCATAGCCGCTCCTTTTTTCGTTTGCCCTTCCCTGCGAATGTTCGCGAAATCCGCCGGCGATTTTCCCTCATCTGCCCGGCACGGCCGGGGCAGTCGGCTCTGCCTCCGGATCGGCCGCCGGGACCGCGAAGGCCAGGAAATTCTGCTCGCTCAGGCTCGCCCCGCTTATCGTAAGGGTGAGCGTGGGGGGCAGGAAGGTGTAGCCCGTCTTGGCCGGGACGATCGTGTAGGTGCCGTCCCGCAGGCTCGAAAACCGGTAGGCCCCGTTGAAGTCCGTGAACGCATTCCCGGAGCCGCTCCCGAAGAGGTTGAGCGCCACCTGGAACACCGGGGCCCCGGTCGTCGAGAGCCTGATCGTGCCGGAGATGCCGACGGTGCCGTCATCGGCGGGCGTTCCTCCGCCGCAGGAGCAAAGGCCGGCGATCAGCAGCGCGAGGCCCGCACGCAGGATGATTCCCCGTTTTCCCATCGCATACCCTCCGTTCGCCTCCGCCCGGCTCCTCCGCCCACCGGCGCAGGGGCCGCCGTGCCGTTCCCTCACGCGTGGTTCCCGGGGAGCGCCGCGTGGCCCGCCCCCCGGGCGATCAGCCAGCGGTTCAGCGGATAGGCCGCCCCCCAGGCGACGGCGAAGGAGAACGCCATGGCGCCCCAGAACAGGGCCGCATCCGGCGGGGCCTCCATCGCCCCGGGGACGGCGAGCATCACGGCATTGTCGACGATCTCCATCAGGGTGATCGACGCCGTGTCGCTGACGAAGGCCAGCGCTGCCGCCCTCCGCAGGGGCATCCCCGCCCGCAGCAGCGGCAGGATGGTCAGCGCGTAGCCGAAGCAATAGGCCAGCGCCACCGCCAGCGCGATCGCGGCGGCGGTTCCCCAGCCGGCGAGCGACGCGATCACCAGCCCCAGCGCCTCGCCGATGGCGCACCCGGTCAGGCAATGGGTCGTCGCGCTCGCCGCGAGGCGGGCCGGCGACGGTCCTGCCGCCCGGTGCGGCCGATGGTCGTGCCCCCCGTGCATCCCGGTCATCCCCGCCCTCCATCCGGCACTATGGTATGTCCGGAGAGCGGCAAAAGCAAGCGCCTTCGCGCCCGCGACACCGCTCTCCCCCGGGCTGACCGCACCAGCCGCAGGAAACGGCTTGACAGCGGGGCGCCACACCTGTATATACAGACCGCTGAAAAACCGCGATCCTGACTTCGAGGCATCACTTTTCCAGCGACAGGCGGTTTACACAACACCTGCGAGGAAGGCCCCGGGCTCACCTCAAGGGAGACGACGAACTGAGTGCGAGGTTTGATCTCCTGCGGTCAAACCTCGTTTTTTTTGACGGCCGCGAAGGGTTCAACCGCTGATGGAAACGGTCACCACACGAACGGAAGCGGACCTCCTCGGCCCCCGGGAGGTCCCGGCAGAGGTCTACTGGGGCATCCATACCGCCCGCGCCCTCGACAATTTCCCCTTGAGCGGCCGGCCAGTCCGTCCGACCCTGATCCGGGCGCTCGCATCCGTCAAGAAAGCCTGCGCCGCCGCCAATACCGAACTCGGCTACCTCCCGGCAACGAAGGGCGAGGCGATCATCGCCGCCGGCGCCGAGGTTGCCGCCGGGGCCCTCTGCGACCAGTTTCCCGTCGATGCCCTCCAGGGGGGCGCGGGCACCTCCACGAACATGAACGTCAACGAGGTAATCGCCAACCGGGCCATCGAAATCCTCGGCGGGCGGAAGGGCGACTACCGTCTCGTCGACCCCCTCGACGACGTGAACCTCCACCAGTCGACGAACGACGTCTACCCGACGGCGCTCAAGGTCGCTGCCATCGCGGGCCTCCGTGAGCTCGGCCGGACCGTCGCCGGCCTCCAGGGGGCCTTCCAGGAAAAGGAGAAGGCCTTCGGCAGCATCGTGACGATCGGCAGGACCGAGCTCCAGGAGGCGGTGCCGATGACCCTGGGGGCCCAGTTTGCCGGATTCAGCGAGGCCTTCTCCCGCGACCGGTGGCGGACCGCCAAGTGCGAGGAGCGGCTCCGCGTCGTGAACCTCGGCGGCACGGCGATCGGGACGGGGCTTGCAGCACCGCGGGACTACATCTTCCTCGTCATCGAGAAGCTCCGCGAGACTACGGGGATGGGGCTGTCCCGGGGGGAAAACCTTACCGGCGAGACGGCCAACGCCGACCCCTTCGTCGAGGTGTCGGGGATCCTGAAGGCGCACGCCGCGAACCTCGTCAAGATCGCAGGAGACCTGCGGCTGCTCAACTTCACCGGGGAGATCCGCCTCCCCCCGCTCCAGGCCGGCTCGTCGATCATGCCGGGCAAGGTCAACCCGGTCCTGGCCGAGGCGATCATCCAGACGGGGCTCCGCGCGATGGCGGACGACATGCTGATCGCCGACGCCGCCAGCCGCGGAACCTTGCAGATCAACGAGTTCCTCCCACTGATCGCCGACGCGTTCCTGGAAGAGGTCGAACTCCTCGCGGCGGCGGGCCCGCTCCTGGCTGCCTACGTCCGGGGGTTGACCGCCGACGAAGCGCGCTGCCGGGCGCTGTTCGACGCGAGCCCGATGATCGTCACGGCGCTGGTGCCGCTCATCGGCTACGAGCGGGCCACCGAGCTGATCAGGGAATACCACGCCGGGGCGGGCGATGCCAGTCGCCCCCCGGGGGGGGACGCCGCGGCGGCAGCCACCATCCGCATCTTTCTGGAGGCGAGGCTGGGGAAGAAGCTGATCGACGAGGTCCTCTCCGCCTACCGCCTCACCGCACTGGGATACCGAAAAGATGGATACGACACCGAAGGGGAATAGGCTCCACATCGCCATCTTCGGACGGACGAATGTGGGCAAATCGAGCCTCCTGAACTACCTGATCGGCCAGGAGATCGCCATCACCTCCCCCGTGGCGGGGACCACGACCGACGTGGTGGAGAAGGCGGCCGAGCTCCTGCCGCTCGGTCCGGTCCTGTTCCTGGACACGGCGGGCCTCGACGACGCCTCCGAGCTGGCCGCCGCCCGCCTGCGGAAAACGGCGCGGATCTTCGACCGCGCCGACTGCATCCTCCTGGTCACCGAGGCGGAGGTCTGGAGCGGCTACGAGGAGTCGGTCCTCGGCGAGGCCAGGCAGCGGAAGATCCCGGTCTTGGCCGTGGTCAACAAGACCGACCTGGCGGCCCCCTCCCCCGCGTACGTGAAGCGACTGGCAGCGCTCACCGGGGCGGACGGGGAAGCAGCCGGGCGGGTCGTTACCCTCTCGAGCATCGACCCTGCCGGCAGGGAGGCCGCGCTGGAAGCCCTCAAGCGCCATCTGCTCGAGATGGCGCCCGACGCATTCATCGAGACGCCCCCCCTGGTGGGCGACCTCCTGCCGGCCGGAGGGCTGGCGGTCCTGGTCGTCCCGATCGACCTCCAGGCGCCGAAAGGCCGGCTCATCCTGCCGCAGGTCCAGACGATCCGCGACGCCCTCGACAACGACGCCGCGGCCTTGATCGTCAAGGAGCGCGAGCTGGCGGCCGCGCTGGCCCTCCTCAACCGGCGGCCCGACGTGGCCGTCTGCGACTCCCAGGCGATCCTGAAGGTCGCCGCCGACGTACCCCCGGAGATCCCCTGCACCACCTTCTCGGTCCTCTTCGCCCGGCAGAAGGGGGACCTGGCCACAGCGGCGGCCGGGGCAGCGGTGATCGAGACCCTCAGGCCGGGAGACAAGGTCCTCGTCGCCGAGGCCTGCAGCCACCACCCGCTCCAGGACGACATCGGGAGGGTCAAGATCCCCCGGTGGCTCCGCCAGTACGTGGGCGGCGAACTGACGGTCGACGTCACGGCGGGGCGCGACTACCCCGACAACGTCGGCGATTACCGGCTGATCATCCACTGCGGCGGCTGCATGCTGACCAGGCGGGAGATGCTGACCCGCCTCCAGAAGGCCCGGAGCGCCGGGGTGGCCGTCACCAACTACGGCCTGGCCATCTCCTTCACCCAGGGGGTGATTAGAAGGGTGCTCGGCCCGTTCCCGGCGGCGCTGACGGCGTTCGAGCGGAAGACGGCGGAGCTGAAGAAAGGGAGGGGATAGGCACCATGGACACCCCCAGGGACAAACGGATCGGTACGATCACGATCATCATCACCAACCGGGCCTCCCAGGCCGCCCGCGTCAACGCGATCCTCGGCGACTACGGCGACGCCGTCATCGGACGGATGGGGCTCCCCTATCCCGCCCGGGGGCTCCACATCATCGCGCTCATCGTCCACGCCTCCACCGACGCGATCGGTGCGCTGACCGGGAAGCTCGGGGCGCTGGACGGTGTCGAGGTCAAATCGGCCCTGACGCGGGCCTGAGAAAGGCAGGAAGCAGAATAGAAGATGGACGAAACCAAGGATTTCATCGACGACGGCAAGATCGAGGCGCTCCTCGCGGCGGCCGCCCGTCCGGAACGGCAGCGGACCGAGGAGATCATCGCCAAGGCCCGGGAACTGAAGGGGCTTACCCCTGCGGAGACCGCGGTCCTGCTGATGACCGAGGACGGGGAGTTGATCGAACGGATCCAGGCGGCGGCCCGAGAGATCAAACAGGCGATCTACGGGAACCGTCTCGTGCTGTTTGCCCCGCTGTACATCGCCAACCACTGCTCCAACGACTGTCTGTACTGCGGGTTTCGCCGGAGCAACGGGGAGCTGACCCGGGTCGCCCTGACGATGGACCAGATCGCGAGCGAGGTCGGGGTCCTGGAACGGGAGGGGCACAAGCGCCTCCTGATGCTCTGCGGCGAGCACCCGAACCGCTCCAGCCTGGACTACTTCGTCGAGGCGATCGAGACGGCCTACGCCGTCCGGACGGACAAGGACGGGGAGATCCGGCGGATCAACGTGGAGATCGCGCCGCTCGACGTCGACGGGTTCAGGCGGCTCAAGGCGACCAAGATCGGGACCTACGTCCTGTTCCAGGAAACCTACCACCACGAGACCTACCGGCGGATGCACCCGAGCGGCCCGAAGGCCGACTTTGCCTGGCGCGTCACGGCGATGCACCGGGCGCAGGAGGGGGGGATCGACGACGTGGGGATCGGGGCCCTGTTCGGGCTGTACGACTACCGGTACGAGGTCCTGGGGCTGCTCTGCCACGCCCTGCAGCTCGAGCAGGACTGCGGGGTCGGCCCCCACACGATCTCGATCCCGCGGCTCCAGCCCGCCCTGAACGCGCCGGCCGCGGTCTCCCCGCCGCACCCGGTGAGCGACGGAGAGTTCAAGAAGCTGGTGGCGATCCTGCGCCTCGCCGTCCCCTACACGGGGATCATCCTGACGACCCGCGAGACGCCTGAGCTGCGCAACGATGTGTTCAACCTCGGGGTGTCTCAGATCAGCGCCGGTTCCCGGACCAACCCCGGGGGGTACAAGAGCGATTCCAGCGCGCAGTTCCGGGCGGCGCAATTCAACCTCGGCGACACCCGGACCCCCGACGAGGTGATCCACGACATCACCCTGATGGGGCACATCCCGAGCTTCTGCACCGCCTGCTACCGCCTCGGCCGGACCGGCCAGGACTTCATGGAGCTGGCCAAGCCCGGGCTGATCCAGAAGTTCTGCCGGACCAACGCGATTTTGACCTTCAAGGAGTACCTCCTCGACTACGCCTCGCCGGAGACGCGCGCCGCCGGAGACGACCTGATCGCCCGGCTCGTGGCGGAGACGCCGTCGGCGAAGCTGCGCGGAACCCTGACCGAACGGCTCGGCCGGATGGAGGCCGGGCAGCGGGACCTGTACGTGTAAGGCACCCAGCAGCGGGACGGCGTTCGGCGAGCGGTCTAATTATCTTGACAGGAGGAAACCGTCTCTATATACTCCGCGCACCGCCAACAGGTCCTGGGAAGTGTGCGCCCGGTGAGCGGATGCGCAAAGCACCCACCGGGTCGCGTTGAGGAACGGAAATCCGCGGCCCTGAGGCGTCAGACCCGAGGCGGGAATGATCCGCGACCGGGAATACGCCCATCTCCGGAGCAGAAGAGACGCACATGAAAGTCTTGATCGCAGAAGACGATCCGGCCAGCAACGCCCTCGTGAAGAACCTGCTGTTTCGGTGGGGATTCGATGTCGTCACGACCTTCGACGGCACGGAGGCCCTGAAGGCGCTCCGGGAGAAGGATGCCCCGCAGATCGTCATCATGGACTGGATGATGCCCGGGATCGACGGGCTGGAGGTGTGCCGGCGGCTCCGGGAGGATGAGAAGGGCGGCGACCTGTACACCTATGTGATCATGCTCACCGCCAAGGGCGAGAAGCAGGATGTGGTCAGTGGCATCGACGCCGGGGCCGACGACTACATCGTCAAACCTTTCGACAAGGAGGAGTTGCGGGCACGCATCCGCACGGGCCAGCGGATCATCGAGCTGCAGACGGCGCTCCGCGCGGCGAACCGAAAACTCCTGCTGCTGTCGCGCCTGGACCCGCTGACCGGCGCGCTGAGCCGGAGCGCCATTCTCGACGACCTGGACCTGGCCATCTACCGCTCCCGGCGCGAAAAACTGCCGCTCAGCATTTCCCTGATCGACGTGGACGGTCTCAAGAAGATCAACGAGCGGAGCGGACGCCTCGCCGGCGACCGGGTGCTCCAGGAAATAGTCCGGAGAACCACCGCCTGTATGCGGAGGACCGACTGTTTCGGCCGCTACGAAAGCGACTCCTTCCTGGTCGTCCTGCCCGCGGTGAACCGGGCAACCGGCATGGACATCTGCCAGCGGGTCCGGGATGCCATCGCCGGCCGGGAGGTCGGCACGGACGGCCACGAACTCTCCGTCACGGTAAGCCAATGCCTGACCGTCTGGGACGGCAACGCCACTGTCCAGGAATTCATCGCCGCGGCCGAGCAGACCCTGACGGCGACAAGAAGCGGCGGTCCGAACCGCATCGAGTCACCGGCGCTCGCCCCATAAGAAACCCGCCCGAGATTCTCGGGCGGGTTTCTGGTTTCGCCAGGCCCTCGCACCGGGACGGCCGTCAGTCGCGCTCCCTTTCCGGTCCTCCCCCTCCCCGCGTTTCCGCCGGGCGGGGGCCCTTCATGGTACGCTCAGCCGCTCCCGATCACGGTACCGCCGCCACATCTGTTTTGCCACCGGCGTCAGCATCAAGAGCCCTGCGGCAATCAGCAGCGTCGCCGAAATCGGCCGGTCGAAGAAGGTCAGGAAACTGCCGCCGGAGCCGATCAGCGACTGCTGGAGGGTCTTCTCCAGCATCGGCCCCAGGATCATCGCCAGGATGAACGGCGCAGCCGGGAAGGCGAACTTGCGCAGAACATATCCCACGACCCCGAAAAACAGCATCATCCCCACGTCCCATGCCGAGTTGTTCACGCTGTAGGCCCCGATGATGCAGACCGCCACCACGATCGCCGCCAGGTACCGGTAGGGCACCCGCAGCACCCGCACCCAGAAGCCGATCAACGGAAGGTTGAGCCCCAGGAGCATGACGTTGCCGATGTACATCGAGGCGATCACCCCCCAGAAGATGTCCGGATGCTCCGTGAGGAGCAGGGGGCCCGGCCGGACGCCGTGCATCATCAGCGCGACGAAGATCATGGCGATCGACGCATTCCCGGGGATCCCCAGGGTCAACAGCGGGATGAACGAGGAGGTGGAGGCCGCGTTGTTGGCCGACTCGGGGGCGGCCACCCCCTCGATCGCCCCGTGACCGAACTCCTCGGGGTGCTTCGCGAGACGCTTCTCCACGGCGTAGGCGGCAAAGGAGCTGATGATCGCCCCGCCGCCGGGCAGCACCCCGATGAAGAACCCGAGGAGCGATCCCCGGAGCACCGAACCCCAGGCCTTCCGCCAGTCGTCAGCGGTGGGGAGCAGCCCCTTCAGCGCCGTCTTGAAGATCTCCCGCTGCTCTACTTCCTCCAGGTTGCAGAGGATCTCGGCCAGGCCGAACATGCCCATGGCCATCACCACGAAATCGACCCCGTCCGTCAGCCGGTCGAACCCCAGCGTGAACCGGTGCGTTCCATCGACCGGGTCGAGGCCGACGGTCCCGAACAGGAGACCGAGGGAGGCCATCATCAGCCCCTTCAGGATCGATTCCTCGGCGAGGTAGATCGCCATCATCAGGCCGAGAAAGACCAGACAGAAATACTCGGGCGGACCGAACTTCAACGCGAAGGAGGCCAGGGTCGGGGCCATGAAGGAGATGCCCAGCACGGCGAGCGACCCGGCGATGAACGACCCGATGGCCGACATCCCCAGGGCCGCGCCGGCCCTCCCCTTCCGGGCCAGCTTGTACCCGTCCAGGCAGGTGACTACCGAAGCGGCCTCCCCGGGGATGTTCAGGAGGATCGACGTGGTGGAGCCGCCGTACATGGCGCCGCAGAAGATCCCGGCAAGCATGATGACCGCGGAGACCGGCTGCATCTTCAGGGTCACGGGCAGCAGCAGCGCGATCGTCGCCGGAGGCCCGAGACCGGGCAGGACGCCGATCGCCGTTCCCAAAAGCGCGCCGATCGCACAGTAGAAAAGGTTCGACCAGGTAACGGCCACGGCGAACCCGCCGGCCATATTTTCGAATAACCCCATACCCACCCCTTACAAGAAGGTCAACAGCCCCGGAGGCAGTGTGACTCCCAGCAGCCGCGAGAACAGCAGATAGCTGGTCAGTGCCAGCCCCAGACTGACCGGGACCAGCACCCGCGGCTTCGTGTCCAGCACGTGCAGGACCACGGCGGAAAGGACGGTGGTGGTCAGGACGTATCCCACCGTGTCGAGCGTCGCCACGTACAGGATGAGCGTCACGATGACGACGGCCGGCCCCCTGATCTTGCCGAAGGGCTGGCTCTCACCGGCCTGTCCCCGCCAGGCCTGCACGAGGAACAGGGCGGAGAGCGCCACCAGGATGACCCCGTCGATGAACGGGAAGAAGCCGGGTTTCGGCTCCGTCGGCACCCCCACCGTCAGCTTGACGGCGCCGATCACGAAGGCGATCCCGATTGCCGCAAAACAGAGCCCTACCGCCATTTCCCCGGGTTTGCGCATACTGCATCCTCACTGCACAGCCCGAAAAACGGATCCCGGAAGCGCGCAATTGAGATCATTCGCGGCATCCTGTCCCCGCCGCGAAGCGAAGAGGAACAGGATCGAAGAATGTCCAGCGCGCCGAGGGATCACGATTTTCGGACATCTCACTTCTTCAGGGCCTTGCCCAGCTCCTTCTGCAGCTCGTACTCCTCCCGCCAGGCCTTGCCGAACTCGTCGGGCCCCAGATAGTAGACCTCGTCGCCGAACTGCTTGATCATCGTCACGACCGTCTTATCCTCGGTCATCTTCTTGAAGGCTTGAGCCAGCTTGTCGACGATCGGGCGGGGGGTTCCCTTGGGGGCCAGGACGGCCCGCCACATCAGGTTGATCACGTTCACCCCCTCCTCCTTGGCGGTGGGGGTATCGGGCAGTTTTTCCTCGCGCTTGTTGTCCAGAACGGCCAGGGCGTTGAGCTTGCCCGACTTGATGTGCGGCAGGAGCGCCGTGACCAGCCCGCCGGTAACATCGGCATGTCCGCCCAGGACCGCCAGCAGCGCGGGACCGCCGCCGTCATAGGGAACGTTCTTCGTCTTGATGCCGGTCTGCTTGCCGATCATCTTCCAGGGCAGGTCGGCCTGACCCCAGGGCCCCGTGTTGGCGAAGATCAGCTTGTCGGGATTGGCCTTCGCCCAGGCCAGCATCTCCTTGAACGTCTTGTACGGCGCCCCCGCGCGGGCGGCGATGATGGTGGGGCTGTAGTTGATCCGGCAGACGGCCATCAGGTCGTCCGGCCCCTTCGACCGGCCCTCGACGGCGGGATAGGTGGTGCTCCACCCCATGCCGCCGAACAGCAGGGTGTAGCCGTCCGGTGCGGCCTTGGCCACCATCTCGGAGCCGATCGCTCCGCCCCCGCCGGGCTTGAGCTGAACGATGATCGGCTGACCCAGGTACTGCGCCGCCACGCTGGTCACCGCCCGGGCAGTCAGATCGTGGGACCCGCCCGCCCCCACCGGGATGATCAGGGTCACGGGTTTGGTGGGGAACTCTTCCGCAGCCGCGGCCGCGGATACCCCCAGGCCGACCGACGCCAGGGCCACACACAGGCCGACCACGATCTTCGTCAAAAGATTACGCATGCCCATATTTTCCTCCTTTGCTGAAGCGATCGCTGACAATCGTTGCCCTACACCGCGCCCTTCGCCGCGTTCAGGAACCGCCGCTGATAGGAGACCACCTGATTCGTGCTGGTGAACCGCGCGAGATACTCGGGCTCCGCGGTGATCACCACCCGGTCGATCATGTCCACGAACTCGTCCTCGGTGAGCATCGAATCGATCGCCGGATACATGGTCTCACCCTCCATGCTGCAGATGATCAGCCGCGTGTCGGGCAGGTTGCAGTTCCTCAGCACCCGCAGGTTATGACGGACCGCGTCGAGGCCGTCGTCGCCTTCGAGCCCCTCTTCGACCTGCCGGTACGTGACGATCCGCTCGCCCATCTTCTTCACGTCGAACAGGTCCATGTCGGCCGCACTCGGCGGGAGATAATCCTTCTCGACGAAGAATTTCCTGAGGTCGGCGAGGACCTTCTTGTCGTCGGACAGTCGGTACATATCCAGGTACTGCCTGATGGCTGCGCTCTGAATCTGCCGGTGCCGGATGAAGCTGTTGATGAAATACGGCTTCGCCTGCAGGGCCAGGGCCGTCTGGAAGGGCTCGAACATCAGCGTGAAATTGATCCGGAAGCCGTGCTCGCGCAGCTTCAGCGCGAGGTTGTGGCCGTGCACCATGTCCGCCGTCCGGCCGTCATCGAAGCGCCGTTTGAACAGCTTGTCGCCTTCCAGGAGCTCGCCCATGTTCTGCATGTTGACCGGCCCGGTATGCGGCACTTTGATCACCACGCGGTACGGGGAGAGCATCTCCCGGAATTTCTCCGCCTCCTCGAGGCACTTCTGGACGTCGTCGAAGGGGTTGTTCAGCTCGACGCTGATGTCGGCGCCGGGGCCGAGGATCCTGCCGATCTCCCCCATCACCTCGTCGCGCGTCTTGAACTTGGCGCCCACGTTCGCCTTCGGGTTGTTGATGAACAGGTCGTAGATGATGCCCGGGTTGCAGGTCAGATTGACGATCAGGTTGCTGATCGCCCCCACCTCGTAGGGGTTGGCGCTGTCGGCGGAGAACAGCAGATTCGTCGGCCGCTTCTGCCCGTTCTCGTCGTACCCGATGTCGCGCACCAGATCCACCCGGAGCAGTCCGTCCCGTTCGAGGACGTATTCGATCCGGAAGCCCTGCGGCGTCTCGTTCGCCGGCACCTTGAAATAATCGATCACCTCCCGGAAATTCTTGGTCACCCCGATCGCCTTCGTGACGTATCTCAGGTCGTCATACAGCGCCAGCGTGATCGGCAGGTCGAGCACGCGCTTCACGTATTTCTCCTCAGGGGTGACGAGCGTTGCGCCTTCCCCCTTCGTATCGGACAGCAGCGCTCCCAGCGAGGTCCGCACCCCTTCGTCCAACAGTTGTTCCCTTCCCTGATTCGGCGTTACCTTCATTTTCTCCACCTCGTTCGTTCCTGATTTTCCCATCCGCAGCGCAGCAACGGACCCT
The DNA here is from genome assembly GCA_903928915.1 of uncultured Syntrophobacterales bacterium. Lineage (GTDB taxonomy): Bacteria > Desulfobacterota > Syntrophia > Syntrophales > UBA5619 > JAKAFS01. Next base: position 222,935 of record CAIYSL010000098.1, read on the forward strand.
TGTGCGGGAACCGTTCGCCCGTGCACATCATTTCCTCTTCAGCCCCTCCCACCGCGCAAGCGACAGCACCTCCGGATTGGCCACGTTTTCGGGGATGAACCCGTCGAGCAGGTCGACCACCCGCTGGGCCCCGGAAACGGCCATCCGCGTCACGCACTCCTCGGTCAGCGCCGCCGTATGGGGAGTGAGTATCACATTCGGCAGGGAAAGCAACCCATTTTCCGGCGGGATCGGCTCCTGCGCGAAGACGTCGAGCCCCGCGCCGGCGATGACCCCCTCTTGAAGCGCGCCCACCAAGTCCGCCTCGTCGATGACCCCGCCCCGCGACGTGTTGATGATGAAGGCCGTCTTCTTCATCGCGGCGAAGAACCGGCGGTCGAACATCCCCTTGGTTTCGGCCGTCAGCGGGATGTGGAGCGAGATGACGTCGGCCTTCCGGGCGAGCTCGTCCAGGTCGACGAAGGTCACCCACTCCTTGTACTCGGCCTTCTGGGCGTCCGTCAGCAGGGCGTCGAAGGCCAGCACCTTCATGGCGAAGATCGTCCGGCAGGCCCGGGCGATCTCCGAGCCGATCCGCCCGAACCCCACGACGCCGATCGTCTTTTCGCGCAGATCCTGCGGGAGGTTCTTGTACCGGATCGCGAAATTGCCCTTGCGCACCTCCGAGTCCATGCGGAACAGCTGCTTGAACAGCGCCAGGATCAGCGAGAGGCCGTGCTCGGCCACCGAGGTGGTGTTGACCCCGATGCTGGAGGTCACGATGATCCCCTGCGCGGTCGCGGCGGGGATGTCGACGTTGTCGACCCCGGCGCCGGTGCGGGAGATCATCATCAACTCGTTCGGGTAGGCCAGGAGTTCCCGGGTGACCTTGATCCCGGTCCGCAGGACGATCGCCCGCGCCTCCTTCATCAGCGGCCCGACGATCTCGGGCTTCGGGGCGCTGGCCGTGATCAGCCGGAGACCCCGCGCTTCCAGGACAGCAACCGCCTCGGCCTCGATCGGCTGGGGCAACAGTACCGTCATCTCATTCGCCATGCTCAATCCTTTCAGCGCAGATACCTGCCGCCGCAGACATCCAGCGTGATCCCGGTGATGTAGCTCGCCTCGTCGGACAGGAGAAACACGATGGCCGCGGTGATCTCCTCGACCTTGCTCAGCCGCCGAAGCGGGATCTGGGAATAGACCTTCTGCTTCTCCTCCTCGCTCCGGGCGTCCCAGAGGCCCTGCATCCGTTCGCTGGTCATGGCCACCGTGGGGGCGACGGCGTTGATCCGCACCCCCAGCGGGCCGAAGTCGTAGGCGAGCTGCCGGGTGATCCCTTCGACGCCCGCCTTGGCGGCCGAGTACTGCACCCCGGCGAGCGAGGCGCGCCAGTGGCCGGCCAGGGCGGAGATGTTGACGATCGCCCCCTTCCCCTGGCTGACCATCGTCGGGATCACCTGCTGGCAGCAGAGGAACGTCCCCTTCATGTTCACGTCCACCACCAGGTCCCAGTGTTTCTCCTCGACCTCCTCGAGCTTGTAGGGGGTGTTGAGGGAACCGCCGGCACAGTTGACGAGGCAGTCGATCCTCCCCCAGGCGTCCAGGACCTGCCGCACCCCGTTTTCGACCTCGGAGCGCTTCGTGATGTCCACCTTGATCCCGATCACCTCGGCGCCGTTTTGCTTCTTGATCTCCTCCACGGCGCCCGCGATCGTCTGCTCGTTGATGTCCGCCACGACGACCTTCGCCCCTTCCCGAGCGCAGGCCTGGCCGATCGACAGCCCCATCCCCTGGCCGGCCCCGGTAACGATTGTCACTCTCCCCTTCAGCCTCTCCATTCGTTCCTCCCTGTGTATGACAAGGCCCCTCTCTTCTCTCCCCGGTGGATGAAGGACGGTGCGCACGCATTCACCCGACGGAGTGAGTACCGTCTCTCCCCCTCCCCCTCGGCGGGGGAGGGAGGAGGCGGGGGGCTACTGCGCGAAGGCGCTCTCGGCGAGCGACGCCTTGAGCGCGGCGATCTGCTCCGCGGTGAGCGGCAGGAGCGGCCGGCGCGGAGCGCCGCCGCAGAACCCCGCCAAGTCCATCGCCGCCTTGACCCCGGCCACGCCGTACGAACCGGAGACCTTATGGTTCAGGCTGACCAGCGCGGCGTTCAATTTCTCGGCCTCGTCCTGCTTGCCCTCCCGAAAGAGCGTGTACAGTCTCGCGCAGGCGTCGGGGTACACGTTGGCCAGCGAAAGCACGCCGCCGGTCCCGCCCGCCTTCAGCAGGTCGAGGAAATAGTTGGCGCTGCCCGCCAGGACGCACAGCTTCCCTTTGGCCGCTTCGAGATTCTGTTTGTAGGTTTCGCTGGAGCTGTCCTTGATCCCGATGACGTTCGGGTGGTCCTTCACGCGGTCGATCAGATCGGGCTTGATGGTGACGTTCGCGGCGACCGAGGGGTTGTTGTACAGGACCACCGGGATCGGCGAGGCGTCCGCCACGTCGGTGATGTACCCGGCGAGCACCTCCGAGGTCATCTTCTTCGCGAAGAAGTGGGGCATCAAGAGGCTCGCCATGTCCGCCCCTTCGTCGGCCGCCCGCAGGACCATGTCGATCGTCTCCTTCGTGCTCTCGAACCCCATTCCGGCCATCACGCCCTTGCCCTTGGCCCGGTACCTGACCACGGTCCTGAGCACCTGGAACCGTTCGTCGATCGAAAGGGTCTTGTACTCGCCGTTCGTCCCGAGGACGAAATACCCCGCCAGCCCCGTCTCGTTCATCTTTTCCACGTTCGCGATCAGACCGTGGAACAGCACCCGGTCCTCCTTGAACGGGGTGACCATCGGGGTGAGCACCCCGGATAATTCTCGCTTCTTCGTCGCCATAGCATCCTCCTGACTTAGTGATTCATGAATCGTACGAGTTCATCCACGAGGGCATCGATGAATGCGTCGTCGTTGATGTGGTAGTCGAGTTCGTCGTAGGGGATCCGCGGGTCGAGGTGCGCCTTCAGCGTCCCGATGAACACCCGGTTGGCCTCGGGGTCCCAGTGCGGCCCCCCCTCGTGGTCCGGGTAGGAAAACCCCTTGAGCGGGATGAAGACATGCGTCGGCCCCTTGGCGGCGTTGAGCCGCTCGGCCACGACGAGCGCGGCCTTCCCGATCTCTTCGGGGGAGAGCCGCACCAGCGTGAGAAAGGAGTTGTGCACGATGTACTTGCGTTTGAGCATCTCCGGGGGAAGCGTCTCGACGGGCCCCCGCACCGCATAGTTGATGCTCCCCGGCGCCACGACCTGGGGCACGCCGAGCGCCCCGGCCCAGACGAGCCGGTAATCCCGGATCGAGGCGTGCAGCCCGTTTACCACCGAATCCCCCAGCTCGTGGAGGTTGAGGTCGAGCACCCCTTTGAAGATCCCCTCGCGGATCATGTCCTCCATGGCGATCCCGCCGGTCCCGTTCTGGTGGAAGGCGATGGCGTCGTACCCCTGAGCGGCCAGGAGCCTGCTCGCCCGCATCGCCCCCTGGGTGACGGTGCCGAGCATCGACAGGGCTACGGGCGGACGGTCCGACGCGCCGTACCCGCTGACGGCGGCGTTGGTCACCATGCCGCAGATCGCCGCCGCCGCGTTGTCGAACACCCGCCGGGTGATGAAATTGAGCCCCTGGATGTCGGCGACGGAGTGCAGCATGGCGATGTCCTTCGTCCCCACGAAGGGGCCGAAGGTCGCGCGCCCCGAGGCGACGGTGGAGACCATCAGTTTCGGGACCCCGAAGGGGAGCTCGCGCATCGCCGCGGTCCCGATATCGGTCCCCTGGGCGCCGCCGATCGAGACGATCCCCTGGATCCGTCCCTGGTCGTGGAGTTCCTTCGTCAGGCAGGCGGCCCCCTTCAGCATCGTGCCGATGCAGAACCCCTTGTCCCGGGAGGTGACCATCTTCTCGATAGACGAGCCCCCGGCCGCCGCGACCTTGTGGCGGGTGATATCGGCCGGTTTGCCGGTCTCGACGAGGATCCCCGTGTCCATCACCAGCACACGGCACCCCAGCGACTCGATCTTATCCTTGAGGTACAGGGCCTCGTCGGCCTTCGTATCGAACGTGGCGATCAACAGGACCGTGGGCGCCTGGGGGGTATCCGCTGTATTCACAAACCGCTCCGCCAATCGATATCAACGAGGAAACAGCATCGTTTCACCCACCGTGCCGGGCACACCGCCGGCGCGCGCCGCAGACCGCCGCGGGAACGGCAACGCACCTCCATGGAGAGATGGGGGGGGTCGGGGTTCCGGTCAGATTATCTCTGCAACCATCGGGAATTCCCCGGTTTTACCCGACGCATGACGACCTCGTTCATTGCAGCGGCGAGTATATGAAGATGGCTTTTCCCTGTCAAGATAATTTATAGCCGCTAAATTATGGCCGTTGCTCCTAAACTCTCCTTGACATCGGCAGGGGCCTTTTCTATCCTCGGACACGGCCATCACAGGGAGGAAACCCATGAGCGAACGCAGCGTACCGCCGGCAACCCGGCAGTCGGCGACCCGGGCCGACCGGGCCCATCTCATCCATCCCCTGCAACATCCCAGCGAACATCAAGCCCCGAAGATCTGGGTAAAAGGTGAAGGTTCGATTGTCACGGACATCGAAGGCCGAACCTACCTCGACGCCTTGTCCGGGCTCTGGAACGTCAACATCGGCCACGGCCGCAAGGAGCTGGCCGCGGCGGCGGCGGCGCAGATGGAGCAGTTGGCCTTCATGCCCTGCTACACCGGCGCCTCCAACCTGCCGGCGATCGAACTGTCCGAACGGCTGGCAGGGCTGACCTACCCTTCCATCAACCGGTTCTTCTTCACCAGCGGCGGCGCCGAATCTACTGAATCGTCGCTCAAGACGGCCCGTTTCTACTGGAAGGCCGTAGGCAGGCCGGACAAATGGAAGGTGATCTCCCGCGAGTGGGCCTACCACGGCGTCACGCTGGCAGCGATGAGCGCCACCGGGATCTCCGCCTACTGGCCGATGTTCGAGCCCCGCACCCCGGGCTTCCTCCATATCCCTTCGCCTTACCCGTACTATTTCAACCGCGCGTACGAGCGCGCCGGCGGTGCCGGCTCTCCCGGCATCGCCGCGGCAAACCTGCTGGAAGAGGCGATCCGGAAGGAGGGGGCGGAGACGATCGCGGCCTTCATCGCCGAACCGGTGCAGGGGGCGGGCGGCGTGATCGTCCCGCAGGAGGACTACTTCGGCCGGATCCGGGAGATCTGCGACCGCTACGAAATCCTGTTCATCGCCGACGAGGTGATCACGGGGTTCGGCCGCACCGGGAAATGGTTTGCCCTGGACCACTGGGGCGTGGAGCCGGACATCGTGAATTTCGCCAAGGGGATCACCTCGGGCTATGTCCCGCTGGGCGGGATCGGGGTCAGCGACAGGATCGCCCGGGCCATCGACGATGTGGACGTGCAGCACCGTTTCATGCATGCCTACACCTATTCCGGCCACCCCACCACCTGCGCCGTGGCCCTGGCCAACCTGGACTACATGGAGCGCCACGACCTGGTTGCCCGCGCCGCCGAGACCGGGGCCTATCTCCAGGCCCGCCTGAAGGAGCTCGAAGGCCATCCCCACATAGGGGAGACGCGGGGGCTGGGGATGATCGCCGCGATCGAGCTCGTGGACGACAGGACGACCCGCAGGCAGTTCGACCCTTCGCTGCGGATCGGGGCGAAATTCCAGGCGCAGATGACCGAGCGCGGCGTCTGGTCGCGGATCAACGGGGACCGGTATTTCCTCGCGCCGCCGCTGACCACCACCCGCGAAGAAATCGACCGCATCGTAGAGGCGGCCCACACCGCACTGGCCAGGACCTTTGCCTGAATGACCTATCTGCTCACCGGCAAGGTCGGGTCCGCCGGGAGTGCACAACACAGTGCAAAGATCACCGCGTGGGGGGAGAGTTCGTGTGGCAGGACGACTACCCTCCGCAGATCAAGGCCGGCTGGCCGGCCTTGATCGTGTAAGTGCGAGCACGGATGAATCAGAAGGGAGAGCATGAGCATGCAGCCGCCGGTTGAGATCAGCGACAGGAGCGAATACAGGCGCAGGATGAACGAACTGCTCACGATCGACAAACGCAGGACGGTCATCGTCACCGTGGACATGCAGAACGATTACCTCGACATGAACCTCGCGACCGCGCCGGTTGCGCCGGAGGAGGCCGCGCGGGTCATCGCGAGCACCCGGCGGCTGCTCGAGTTCGCGCGCGCCGAATCCATCCCGGTCATCCACGTATACGTGAAACGCCGGCCCGTCGAGGTGGAGCGCGGGTTCGAATCGCATCCGCTGGTCAGCATCAGCCAGCGGGCGCGCTGCTCCCAGAACGCCCAGGCCGAGGCGCGCAGGGGGCCGGACCGCGTGGAAGGAACGCCCCAGGCGGAGCTGCCCGCGGCGCTCGTGGCAACCGGCGACGTGCACGTCACCACCAAGCGCGTGATGGACTCCTTTCACGGGACCGATCTGGACACGCTCGTCGGCAGGGTGTTCAAGGCCGAGACGGTCGTGCTGACCGGCATCAACACCGATACCTGCGTGATGGCCACGACCTTCGCCGCGGGCAACCGGGGGTACCGCCCCGTGGTCATCTCGGACTGCGTCGCCAGCATGCGCGGCCGCGACCAGCACTGGATGGCCCTCGAAATCATGTCGCGTTCCATCGCCTGGGTGTTGACCGTGGACGAATTCGCCGCCAAGGTCCGGGCCGGCTAAGCGGAGGCCGGTCCGCAGGCGGCCGGCGAGTCCGGGTTGTTGCCCCTTGACAGGATGGCAGGAGCGTCCTAACGTAACAGGAGAAAGGATACGGATCTCATGCACCATACTCACGACAACAAACTGGACACCCTGTTGACCTACTGGCTGGAACACAACCAGGAGCACGGCGCGGAATTCCGCGAATGGGCCGACAAGATCCCCGCGGAGCAGAAGGATGTGGCCGAACACCTGCGGCGGGCGGCCGATAAGATGGCCGAGGCCGACGGGTTCCTGGTGAAAGCCCGCGACCTCTTGAAGTGACCCGGGGTGCCGATAAGATGGCAGCGGCGCACCGGTGCAGCGGCCGGTGAGGCGCATCGTCTCAGGGAGGGATTTATGTGTCTGGCAAAGGTTTACCTGCCCGGTACCGAAGGGCCGGTGCTGGAAGACGTTACCCACATCGCCGTCGAGGACGGCAAGATTACCGCATCGACGCTGTTCGGCGAACAGCGGGTGTTCGAAGCGAAGATCAAGGTGATCAGCTTCTCCGACGCCAAGGTCCAGCTCGCCGCCACTGCCGGCTGAGGCCCGGCCCGCTGTCCTCCCGGTATCCGCCGAGCACCATGACTCATACGAGGGCTGCCGCGCCCGTGCGCAAGTCGCCGATCAGGACCGTCTCGCGCCGGGCGATTCCCCCGGCGCCGCCGTGGACGCAATCGGGTAAACCGGCCGCAGCCGATCCGGTTTCGCCGGTGTATCGCCGTTTTTCCGGGGCCTCGTCTTGAACAGGACAGAGTCACAGCCCGCTGCGCAGTGGGCAAAACCCGTCTGGTGGCTGTCGGCGCTGCTTGCCAGCCTAGCAATGCTCGGCCCCTTCGCGGTCGATACGTACCTGCCGGCCTTCACCGCCATCGGCGGGAACCTCGGTGCGACCGAGTTTCAGATGCAGCAGACCCTCTCGGCCTACCTGCTCGGCTTCTCCGTGATGATGCTGCTGCACGGCGCCCTGGCCGACAGCTTCGGCCGGCGGCCGGTCATTCTGGCCGGTCTGGCCCTGTTCGCGCTCGCCAGCATGGTCTGTTCCCTGGCCGATCGCATCGGCGTTCTCATCGCCGGCCGGGCGCTGCAGGGCATGAGCTGCGGGGCCGGCATCGTGGTGGGCCGGGCGATCGTGCGCGACCTCTTCGCCGCCGTGCAGGCGCAGCGCATGATGAGCCAGATCACCCTCTTCTTCGGCATCGCCCCGGCCATCGCGCCGATCATCGGCGGCTGGCTGCTGGCCTTAATCGGCTGGCGTTCGATCTTCTGGTTCATGACGGCGGTGGCCGCCGCGCTTGGCGGCCTGGCCTGGGCCATGCTGCCCGAAACCCTGCCCGGCGAGCGGCGCCAGCCCTTCGCGCCCGCACCCCTGGCAACCGGCTACTGGAGCGTGGTCAGCGACGGCCGGTTTCTGCTCCTGAGCGCCGCCAGCGGCATACCCTTCAACGCCATGTTCATCTTCATCCTCTCGGCGCCGACGCTGCTCGGCAGACACCTGGGCCTGTTACCCACGCAGTTCTTCTGGCTGTTCGTGTTTTCCATTTCCGGCATCATGGCGGGGGCATGGACCAGCGGACGGCTGGCCGGACGGATCCCGCGGGAACGGCAGGTCCGCATCGGGTTTGCCGTCCTGCTCGGCTTTGCCGGGGTGAACGTGCTGTGGCACCTCTTCGTTCCGCCCACGCCGGTCAGCGCCATCGCGCCGGTCTTCCTGATCGCCTTCGGCTGGGCCCTGCTCACCCCCTGCATCACGCTGATGGTGCTGGACCTCTTTCCCGACCGGCTCGGGCTGGCCTCGTCGCTGCAGGCCTTCTTTTCCGGGCTGGCCAACGCGGCCACCGCCGGCGTCATCGCCCCGCTGGCGATGGGAAGCGTCGCCGGGCTGGCTGCGGCCTCGGCGCTGCTGGGGCTGGCAGGCCTGCTGAGCTGGGGGGTGTATCGTGCCGGTATCCGGCACGGACGCTGGACCGGGCTGCGAAGGGCGGCCTGACGGCCCAGAAAACCGTTGACAGCCCTCTCCGCCGTTTTTATAGTTGCCCGGCACGCCGGATGGTCGCCCTTCAGTGCGCGGAGGCACTCCCCTCCCGCCCGACTGTTCCGGGGGGAAGAGGGCCGGCGCGAACCGAGTGACGCCGGACCCTGCGGACGATCAGGGCCGGCAGGTGCCGTGTCAAGCAGAGGAGGAGACATGACCAGGGAAGAGATGCGAGACCGGGCCGTCGAGCTGATGATGGTCAGCAGGCTGCACTGAAGCCAGGCCGTTCTTGCGGTCGGGCAAGAGAAGCTGGGCAGGAGCGACGGCGAGTCGATAAAGGCCATGGGCGCCTTCGGCGGGGGGCTGGGCGGCAACGGCGAGGTCTGCGGTGCCGCCGCGGGGGCGCTGGCGGTGATGGGGCTCAGGTTCAGCCGCGCCTCGGCCGCCGAGAAGGAGGACCCGCGGATGTGGTCCGCCTGCCGCGAGGTGCTGCAGCGGTTTCGGAACGAAATCGCCAAAGGCCACGGCGGGATCCTCTGCCGGGAGATCGCCCGGGTGGACTGGCACGACCGGGATGCGGTCAGGAGTTTCTACAAAAGCGACCGGGTCCGGGAATGCGCGCGGATCGTCGGCGACACGGCGCTGCTCACGGGGGAGCTTCTGGAGCGCGCGGCAGAGCAGGACACGCGCCGGGAGCCGCCGAAGCCCCTGCTGCCGACGCTGGAGGGGACGGCGCCGTAGGGTCCGGCTGCCCCACGCGGTAAGACGCCCGCCCGCGGGGCAAGGCGAGCGCGTTTCGTCCCCGGTCAGAGCCCCACGAGGCCGTCGTAAAAGTCCATGATCGCCGCATTGTCCCATTCGCCCCGGCCTTTGGCCACCTCCGAGGTGAGGGCCTGGGCGTGCAGGCTGCTGAGGATGAGCGGGACGTCGAGCCGGCGGCCCAGGTCGAGCATCAGCCGCACGTCCTTCAGATGGAAGGCGAGCTTCCCCTCGGGCGGGGAAAAATCCTTTTCGATCATCTTCAGCCCCTTCATGTCCATCGCCTTGGAGTAGGCCGCGGACTTCTTGAGCAGATCCAGCGTCCGGTGGGGGTCCATCCCCGCCTTCGTGGCCAGGCAGAGCCCCTCGGCCAGCACCATGCGGTTGAGCCCGAGCACCAGGTTGACCACCAGCTTCGCCGAGGCCCCGCTGCCGCTGCCGCCCAGGTAGAAGATCTCCTTCCCGAGCGCCGCGAAGAGCGGCTCGTAGGTCTTGAACGTCCCCTCGTCGCCGCCGACCATGAAGGTGACGTCCCGGGCGGCGCACATGGTGCTCGTCCCGCTGATCGTGGCGTCGAGCATCTCGATCCCCCTGCCCCGCAGCCGGCCCGCGAGCTGGGCGGACATCACCGGGTCGGCGGTGGTGGTATCGATCAGGACCAGCCCCTGCCGGCCCGTCTCGAACAGCCGGAGCGACCCCTCGACGACCGCGTTCACCACGGAGGAGTTGGGAAGCGACAGGAAGATCACATCGACCTCCGGCGGGATTGCCGCGGGAGACGCGGCCGGCCGGCCGCCCCGGGCAGCGAAGGCCTCCACGCGGCTGTGGTCCGCGTCGTACCCGACCAGCGGATACCCGGCCGCGAGCAGATTCGCCGCCATGCCGCTCCCCATCAGTCCCAGTCCGACGAACCCGATCCGTTTCTTTTCCATCATCCGTTCCCCCCTCGCCTCATGAATCCCCCGCCTGTCGCGCAGGGTGCGCCGCGGACGGGAGTTGCCGTCTCCTTCCGCGCCGCTCCGGTCCGGGAATGTAAGGAAATCGGCCCTGTCTGTCAAGAAAAATGGACGGCGCAGGATCATCCGCCGCGCATTTGACAAACCGCAGCGGGGTGGGTATAAAGGGGAGGTTCCCGGGAAGGCAGTGGAACTTCGGATGGTTCTTTGGCACGGAAGGAAATGAGGAGGAGACAAACATGAAGCGTTTCGTGAGTACGGCAGTAGTCATCGGCGTGATTGTTTTCGGTCTGATCCCTGTTCTTTGCTCTGCGGCCGAGTATCCGACAAAACCGATAACCCTGATCAACCCGATGGCCCCGGGGGGCACGCTCGACCTGCAGGGCCGCGCCTTCGCGGCGGCCGCGGAAAAATACCTCGGCCAGCCGATCGTCGTCACCAACAAGGTGGGCGCCACGGGGATGGTGGGAGGGTCGGCGGTGGCATCGGCCCCGCCGGACGGATACACCCTCCTGGTGGCCTCCGTCAACATCACCAACGCCGTGGAATGGGAGAACGCCAACGGCCGCAAACCGCCGTTCACCCGGCACGACTTCGCCCCGATCGCCGCGTTCACGATGAGCCCCACGCTGGTCATCGTCCCCGCCGATTCCCCCTATAAGACGCTGAACGACTTCATCGCCGACGCCAAGTCCAAGCCGGGCAAGTTCGCCTTCTGCTCCGGCGGCCTGTACGGGATGAGCCACCTGCCGATCGAGATCTTTGCCAAAGCAACCGGGCTGAAATTCCGCCACGTCCCCTTTGCCGGGGGCGGGCCCTGCCTGACCGCGGTCATCGGCAAGCACGTGGAGTTCGCCTTCCAGTACCCGCCCACGACGCTGCCCCTGGTGAAGGGAGGCAAGCTGAAGGTCCTGGCCGTGGCGGGCAACAAGCGCCTCAAGGCCATCCCCGACGTCCCCACGACCAAAGAGCTGGGGATCGACGCGGAGTACTACGGCTGGGTGGGGCTGATGGCGCCCAAGAACACCCCGGCGCCGATCCTGGCAAAGCTCCGCGACGTGGCCCAGAAGGTGGTGAACGACAAGGCCTTTGTCGACCCGATCGAAAAACCGGGCGACGAGGTGCAGTACCTGAACCACGAAGAGCTGGCCAAGTGGATGGACAAGGAGTCGAAGATCATCTACGCCGTGGACGTGGAGCTGGCGAAGGACGCCCCGAAGAAGTAACCGGCCGCAGGAGGGACACCGGCGGTCCGGTGCGCGATCCTCCCGGCCTGTTGCGACGCAATACCGCGATTGTCTTCCCCGGACCTGCTCCGTCCCGTCGCGGACGGGGCAGGCCCGGAGCGACTTCTTCTCTGCCCAATCAGTCCCGCAACTACCGTGCGGTCCGCTCCTAGCCTCGGTGATGGCGGTGCAGCGAGGGGCGACATCGCCCCCGCGCGCCGGAAACCATCCCGGCAGCGAGGCGGGCGTTCGCGGCTCAGACATGGGTCCGCAGCTTGAGCTCCAGCGGATGGGGGTTCAAGTAGACCTGCTTCTCCAGGTAGGGCTGGCCGTACTTGCGGACATAATGGTTGAGCAGGGTCACCGGCACGACGAGCGGCACCGCCTCGCGGCGGTACGCGTCGATGACCTCCAAGAGCTCCTGCTTCTCGTCCGGCGCGAGCACCTTCTTGAAATACCCCATCACATGGTGCAGGACGTTGGCGTTCTTCCGCGGCGTGGCGATCAGCCGCAGGGCGCCGGACAGGCCCGCCAGGTACCGGTCAACGGTCTCCGCCGGCGAGGACCGCCGCAGGTCAGCGACCAGTCTGCCCAATTCCCGGTAGGCCTCGACGCTGTGCGCCATGATCAGCAGCTTGTGGCGGGTGTGGAAGTCCACCAGGCCGGAGGCGGACCGGCCCGCAGCGAGCAGGTCGCGCCAGCGCTGGAACACGAACACCCGTTCGATGAAGTTCTCCCGGAGTTTCGGGTCGTGCAGCCGGCCCTCGTCCTCCACCGGCAGCAGCGGAAACCGCGCCATGAACATCCGCGCCCAGATGCCCACGCCGGTCTTCGGCCCGGCGGTGCCGGATTCGGTGTACACCGTTACCCGCTCCATGCCGCTGGAGGGAGACCGGCTCTTAAAGATGCAGCCGCAGAGACGCTCGGACTCCAGCTCGTCCAGCCGCCGCGCCCCCCACGCCTCCATTTGGCCGGTGATGTCGCGGCCGGTCTTCACCGTCACCAGCCGCGGCCGCTCAGGGTCGCCCGCGAGGTGCATCGCCTCGCGGGGGACCGGGAGGCCGCACTCCACCTCGGGGCACACCGGGACGAATTCCACGTACTGCCCGAGGGTGTCCCTCAGGAACGGGTCGAGTTTGTGGCCGCCGTCGTACCGGACGTTCTGCCCCAACAGACAGGCGCTGACGGCAAGCCGGATGGCGTCGCTCATCGGCGGCCTCCGGGACAAGGCGCATACCGCGCTGCCCGCCTCGGCGCCGTCGCCGCCGGTGACTTCGGATCAGGGGGAAAGGACCTCATGCAGCGCCTCTTCGATGCGGGGATAGCGGAAGGCGAACCCGGCGTCGAGCAAGGCGCGGGGGACCACCCGCTGGCCTTTGAGCAGCACGTCGCCGAACTCGCCGAGGATCAGTCGGATCATGAATCCCGGGGCAGGCAGGAACGACGGCCGGCGCAGCGCCGCGCCCAGGGCCATGCCCAGCTCCCGGTTGCGCACCGGATGGGGTGCACAGAGGTTGAACGGCCCGGAGGCGTCCCGCCGGTTCAGCAGGAAGCTGAACGCCCGGGCCAGGTCGTGGATGTGCACCCAGGAAAACCACTGCCGCCCGCTGCCGAGCGGCCCGCCGAGAAACTTCCGGTACAGCGGGATCATCTGCCCCAGGGCGCCGCCGCTTTTCCCCAGCACGATGCCGAAGCGGGTGATGATCACGCGCGCCCCCTTCTCCGCGGCGCGCCGCGCCTCCGCCTCCCAGTCGCGGGCCAGGAGCGCCAGGAAGTCGCTCCCCGCCGGTGCAGACTCGCCGAGCTCCTCGTCACCGTGAAATCCGTAGTACCCCACCGCCGAGGTGCTGAAGAAGCTCACCCCTTCCGCACCCTTTGCCGACAGGGCATCGACGAGGTTCCGCGTCGTCTCCATCCGGCTGGACCGCAGCACCTGCTTGTACTCCGGCGTCCAGCGGCTGAAGATCGAAGCCCCGGCCAGGTTGACGATCGCCCCGTGGCCGGCCACGGCCTCCTGCCACGGCCCTTTGTGCGCCGGATGGCCGATCAGGTAGGAAAGCCCGGCGGTCTGCATCTCCGTACCGTTCAGCTCCGGCGTGAGAACCGTCACTTCGTGGCCTTCGGCAATGAGATGCCGCGTCAGGTACGTCCCGACGAAGCCCGTCCCGCCTGTCATGAAGATCTTCATACTCCAGACCTCTCCCTGAGTAAACGCTTAGCCCACCCGGTGGTTATTCGTTACCAGGCACGCGCGGACTTGTCAAGTTCGCCACCCGGAGGACCTGGCCTGTTCGCGGGGAGCTGCGGTCCCGTATACCGTGCCGGGCGGGAAGTCGGGAACCTCCGGGCAAGGGAGGATTCTTCACCGGCATACTGCACTCCCTTCGAAACTCGCCGGTTCGACTGGGAGGGGAAGATACCTTTTTTCCTTGACTTCCTGCACCGAAAGGAACAGTTAAGGATCTGTGTCGCACAACCGTTCCCGGTTGACCGCACAACTCGCATTCCACCTTTCTTGGTGCTCTATGAGGAGAAACCTTCAGAAGGTGCCGATGTAAAGCCTCCAGGGGGAATCCATCCCGCTGGAGGCCTTTCCCGTTTTCCTGCCGGTACAGTTCGATTCATACGGTCCACCGCCGAACCCGCGGGGCGAGTGCCTGCCCCCATTTCTCGGAGGAAAGCCCATGAATGCTATCTTAAAGCTCTTGTCGATAGTAACCCTCATACTCTTGATCGGCTGCGCCCACTTGAACGAAGGGTGCAACGACTACAGAAAGGCCGATGCCGGCGTAAAGCAGGCAGATCCAACGGCTAACGCTTCGAAGAAACCGGTTTCGCAAGTCAACGTTACACAAGCCTCCCCCGGCGGGACTGCCGGCGATCCTCATTCGGCTCTGCTGAAGAAATACGCCAGAGCAGCCGACCCCTTTCGCCGGCTGCAGAAGAATGACACGATTTCAGTGCACTTGCAGCAGGCCTATATCAAGGATTTTCACGAAACTTCTTTCTTCACCACGGATGAACACGTCCGGGGCGAAATAGCCATCGTCATCAAGGTATTCGAACTTACCGACGGTAAGGACTTCAATTTTAGTCCAAAGGCCGCCGAGGATGGCCGGATAGTCTTCTATTCCGACGATGTCAGAAAAGGCCAATTCCTGAATTTTTCCGCCATGCCGGTTTACGGCCCCATTACGTATCAGGGGAATCCGCTGGCATTGGATATATTCATCATCGAGTTGGATTCGACGGATGAACGGACGAAGAATATGTTGTATACGTTGGCCAGCGTGGGCGGCACCGCCTATCCTCCGGCATCTCCCATTCTGAAAATTCTCGACACGATGGGCACATCGCTCCTGAAGGGCGACAAGAACGACGTCGAATTCAGGTATTCCATGGCGCTCTACCCGGACAAGGGCTACAGAACACTCGATCAGGCGGTGCTGGAGGTCGGCAATTACGTATTCATCAAGCAGACCGAACGGGATAAGTCAATAACATGGGAGGAACTGACACTGGATGAAAAAAGCGGTCGCCTGCACAACAAAGACTCCAGCGAATACAGGGACAAGACCTATTTCGTCGTGCAGATCAATAAGGGATACGATGCCACCACCCTGGACCTGTCCCAGAATACATTCCGCAAGTTGCTGACCGCCGTCGATCAGCAGCAGAAGGCCGACGCAGCCGTGTACAAGGCAGCGATCGATGGAGCGATGGCGGAATACCTGAAGCTGCAGGCAAGCACGAAGAAATTCAGCGACCTTCGTCAAACGCTGACCGAGATAGAAGCAACACCGGGCAACCAGTCGAACAGGAAAAGGAGTCTCTCCGCGGACCTTGTCAGCCGGATCGCTGAAGAGATCGGCCGAAAAGCCCCGGCAGATTTGAGTACCGAGCAAATCGACTATCTGCTCGACAACCTGAAGAGGCTCGTTGTTGCTGATTCGGGTCTCTACGCCGGCATCAATAGAACCAACCTGCAGGATGCGGCTTTTCGGACGAAAGTCATCGACACAATTTCCCGAGGGGCTGCGACTGGACCGTAATCCCCGGCCCCCTACCGCTCTCTTTGCACCTTTGCAGGGCCTCGATGAGGTCCGGGCCGCCTGCGGCGCCTCGCGGCGGGAATTTCACGTGGCGTTCGGAGGGGAACCATGGTAGTGAATTCGTCCAAGCCAAGAGATTCCTGAGCGCCCCCCCGTTCGAGGCAGCGGGGCGCTTTTCCGCATCGTCGGCCGTCGAAGGGATTCGGTATGCAGGATGTATGGGTCGCGCTGGGACTGACCGTGTTCGCCGGAATGGCAACGGGGATCGGCAGCCTGATCGCGTTCACGGCGCGGAGGACGGACTACCGCTTTCTCTCGGTGGCAACGGGATTCTCGGCCGGGGTGATGCTGTACGTTTCCTTCGTCGAGATCCTGTCCAAGGGTCTGGCGGCGTCCGTCGCACGCTACGGGGATCACTGGGGTGGCTGGGTCAACGCCGCCTCCTTCTTCGGCGGGATGCTGCTGATCGGGTTGATCGACAACCTGATTCCCTCCGCCGAGAACCCGCACGAAACCCACTCCGAAGCGGAGACCCTGCCGCTGCACGATCCGTCCGCGCCGGCCCCGGACTTCGCGTCCGCAGCCGGCAAGCCCTTCAAGGCCACCGGCCTGCACGATCACGGCGTGCAGCATCCCCGGATCCTGCGCATGGGGATGTTGACCGCCTTTGCGATCGGGATCCACAACTTCCCGGAGGGGCTGACCACGTTCCTCGCCGCGCTGCAGGACCCCGGCCTGGGCGCGGCCATCGCCGTGGCGATCGCGATGCACAACATACCCGAGGGGATCAGCGTGTCCGTCCCGATCTTCTACGCCACGGGCGACCGGAAGAAGGCGTTCTTCTTCTCCGTGCTCAGCGGGCTGGCCGAACCGGCCGGCGCCGTCATCGGATACCTGGCCATCCGGTTCTTCCTGGGAGGAAGCGCGGGCGTGGTTCCGCCGGAGGTGATGGGGATCCTGTTCGGCGGTGTGGCGGGAATCATGGTGTACATCAGCGTGGACGAATTGCTGCCCACGAGCCGGGCCTACGGCAAGGGGCATGACAGCATTCTCGGGCTCGCCGGGGGTATGCTGGTGATGGCCTTGAGCCTGCTCCTGCTGAAAAGCTGAATCGGCCCGCGATCGCGGGAAGCCAGGGCCGCCGGGCTGTCAAGACATCAGGCGCCGAACTTCGCAGCCAGCCCGTCGAGCTCATCCCACCGCAGATAGGCAGCAGCGAGTTCCTCTTCCAGCGCCTCCAGCCGCTTGCCTGCTGCCGCGGCCCGGCCCGGATCGCCCGTGCTGTAGAATTCGGGAGAGCTGAGGCTGACCAGGATCTCCGCCTTCTCCTTCTCCAGGGTCTCGATCCGCTCCGGGAGCCCCTCCAGCTCCTTGGCCTCCTTGAAGGTAAGCTTCCGCTTCTCCCGGGTCGCCCGCTCCGCCTTGAGCTTGTCCGGCTTGGCCTGCTCCCCCTTCCCTGCCCCCGCCGCCGGTGCCTCCGCCCCTGCCGCTTTCGGCCGCTGCCGGAGCCAGTCGTCGTAGCCGCCCACGTACTCCGCCAGGCGGCCGTTGCCCTCGAAGGCGATCGTCGAAGTGACGACGTTGTTCAGGAAGGCGCGGTCGTGGCTCACCAGCAGGACCGTGCCGCCGTACCCGAGGAGCCGCTCCTCCAGGAGTTCCAGGGTCTCCGTGTCGAGGTCGTTGGTGGGCTCGTCCAGGACCAGCACGTTCGACGGGGCGCTGAAGAGCTTGGCCAAGAGCAGGCGGTTGTGCTCGCCGCCCGAGAGCGACCGGACCGGGGCCAGGATCTGGTCCGGCGGGAACAAAAAATCCTGGAGGTAGCCGATGACGTGCCGCTGGCTGCCGCCCACGATCAGGGTGTCGTTGCCGTCGGCCACGTTGTCCTTGAGGGTCTTGTCCTCGTCGAGCTGCAACCGGAGCTGGTCGAAGTAGGCGACCTTCAGCCCCGTGCCCAGGCGGAGCTTCCCGGCTTGCGGGGCGAGCTCCCCGAGGAGGATCTTCAGGAGCGTGGTCTTGCCCGATCCGTTGGGGCCGATGATCCCGACCTTGTCGCCGCGCAGGAGGGTCGTCGAGAACTCCTCGATGATCTTCTTTCCCGCGTAGGCGAAGGAGATCCGCTCGGCGTCGACCACGAGCCGGCCGCTCCGCTCCGCCTCCTGGATCGCGATCCGGGCGCTTCCGGTCCGCTCCCGCCTGAGGTCGCGCTCGTGCCTGAGCTGCACGAGGGCGCGCACCCGGCCTTCGTTTCGCGTGCGGCGGGCCTTGATCCCCTGCCGGATCCAGACCTCCTCCTTGGCGAGCTTCCGGTCGAACTCCTGCCAACCCTTCTCTTCGTTATCCAGCATGGCCTGCCTGCGTTCGAGGTAGGTGTCGTAGCCGCAGGCAAAGGACAGAAGCCTGCCCCGGTCGATCTCGACGATGCGCGTGGCCATCCGCCTGAGGAAGGCCCGGTCGTGGGTCACGAACAGGATCGTGCCGCTGAACTTGAGCAGGAACTCCTCCAGCCACAGGGTGGCGTCGATGTCCAGGTGGTTGGTGGGCTCGTCCAGAAGGAGCAGGTCAGGATCGTTCGCCAGGGCCCGGGCCAGGAAGACCCGGCGTTTGAGCCCCGCCGAGAGAAGCCTGAACTCGGCCGCTCCGTCGAGGCCGGTCCGGGTGAGGACCTGCTCGACTCTCTGATGGAATCCCCAGGCGCCGGTGGTCTCCAGCCGGTGCTGGACCGCTTCGAGCCTCTTCAGAAGCTCCCCATCGCCGCTTCGGCCGAGCTGCACCGCGAGGTTGTGGTACTCCCGGAGAATGTCCAGGTGCCCCTGCCCGCCGGACGCCACGATGTCGTAGACCGTGCCTGCCAGGTCGTCGGGCACCTCCTGCGGCAGGAGCGCCGCCCGCAAAGCAGGGCTCTTCGCTACCTCGCCCTTGTCCGTAGGGATCTCGCCGACCAGGAGCTTCAGGAGCGTGGACTTGCCCGAGCCGTTCCGGCCCAGAAGCCCGATCCGCTCGCCCTCATCTATCCGGAGCGTCGCTCCGTCCAGGAGGTGCGGCCCGCCGAAGCTCAGGGAAACATCGTTGATCCAGACCAGTGCCATGCGTTTATCTTTCCTGCTGCCGTTGTGATTCCCTTTTCCGGGCTGCCATCCTTAGGGCGAAGCCGGGACTATAGGCCGGTCGGCGTACGGTGTCAATGGCGTGCCTTCTTCCCGTGGTCGTTATTGATGGCCTTCTCGCCAGCGAAGGATGCGGTTTTCCTTGACAGGCGGGGCGGCTTTTCATAGCCTGCAGCGAACAAGAAGATCTCTCTCGGAAAGGAACGCCCATGAACGATCTCATCTCTCGTGCGGAACGGTTGGCCCTTCTCCTCCAGGACCGGCGCGAAACCGTGGCCGTTGCCGAATCGTCCGCCGGCGGCCTGATCTCGGCCGCCCTGCTGGCCGTGCCGGGTGCCTCCGCGTACTTCCTCGGCGGCGCCGTCGTGTACACCTATGCCTCGCGCGAGGTATTCCTGGATCTTCCGCAGGCGGGCCTGGGGGAGATCCGGCCGGCAACCGAGGCCTACGCCCTGCGCCTCGCCCAGGCGGTGCGGCAGCGTCTCGGCGCCACCTGGGCCCTGGCCGAGACAGGTGCGACGGGGCCCACCGGCAACCGATACGGGGATTCGGCGGGGCACGCCTGCCTTGCCGTCGCCGGTCCCGTCGAGCGCGCTGTCACGCTGGAAACCGGCCGGCAGGACCGCTTCGCTAACATGCTTGCCTTCGCCGCCGCAGCGCTGGATCTGCTGACCCAGAGCATGGCCCCCTAGCCTGTGGGATCCACGGACAGACTTGATAGGGGAGTATTCAGACGTTAGGGATGCTGCGTTACTTCCTGAAAGTCACACGCAGGATGAATACAGAAAAGATGATGCTTTCAGAGGGTAATCAGCACCTATCAAGCTTTTTTCATTTGACATCCCGAAGGATAGTCGGCATCATCTCAGTCGCTATTCATGCGCCCCATTAGCGCTCCAAACTTTTTCCAATTATCCTATTGTCTCGCATTATGGCATGGGGCAATAAAAAGATCCATACACGAAGCGAGCACGTCCAGATAAGATAGGATGAACCCCCGACACGGAGAGTCTGGGAGGTGGAAAGGTTACGTAATGACAGCAAAGAAAACAAGACACGAAAATTCCGATTTGCGAAAGCGGGCGGAGCTGAAAGTCGGGAGGAATGTTGAAATGGCTAAAAACCTGGACGCGCTCTCCCCTGAAGAAGTGCGGAAGGCACTCTACGAGCTGCAGATCCATAAGATCGAGTTCGAGATGCAGAACGAGGATCTGCGTCAGACGCAAGGAGAACTCGAAATATCTCGGGCACGGTACTTAGACCTCTACGATTTCGCGCCGGTGGGCTATTGTACCATCAGCGAGAAAGGGCTGATACTGGAGGCGAACCTGACCGTCGCCACACTATTGGGTGCAGAAAGAGGGTTTTTGATAAAGCGATCATTGACCCACTTTATTCTTCCTGAAGACCAGAACATCTACTATCTGCACTGCAAAGGGCTTGTCGAAAGCAGCAAGCGGCGGGAATGTGAACTACGGCTGGTGAAAAAGGACGGGACAACATTCTGGGCGCATATGGCGACGATAACCGCTCTGGATTACGCTGAAAAGCCAGTGCGTCGCATTGTGATAAGCGACATAACCGAGCGCAAGCGGTTGGAAGAAGAAAGACGCCGAAGTCAGGAGACCACTGAACGGCTGGCAGAAGAAATGGCGATCATCGCGGAGATCGGGCGGGTGATCGGTTCAACCTTGAACATCGGAGAGGTTTACGAGAGATTCGCAATCGAGGCCCGAAAGTTGATTCCCTTCGAGAGGCTTCACGTGAACCTACACAACCTTGATAAGGAATATGTCACGGTAGCATATGTTTCTGGAGTACAGATCCCACAACGGTGCAAGGGGGATGTGTTTCCTCTGGAAGGCTCTGTTAGCGAAGTTCTTATAAAGACCAAGGCGGGTCTGTTGACTGATACTAGGGAAGGTAACGCTTTTCGGGCAGGAATGCGCTCACTGATAGGCGTTCCCCTGATCTCCCGGGACAAGGTTATCGGGAGCCTGCACTTCCGGTCGAAAACACCGGATGCCTACACCGAACGTGATCTCCGCCTTGCGGAGAGGATCGGGGAGCAGATAGCCGGGGCCATTGCCAATGCAGAGTTGTTCAACGATCTCCAAAGGGCAGAAAAAGTACTGCGGGAGAGCAAGGATCAATACCGGACACTCTTCGACAGCGCCGGGGACAGCATTTTCATTTTTGATGCGCAAGGCCGAATGCTGGCCGCGAACACAATGGCTTGTGAGCATTATGGCTATACACAAACAGAGGTGATGTCTATGACGATCGCCATGTTGGATACCCCGGAACAAAACACAAATGTGCCGGAAAGGATTGGCGCGCTGATGGATCGAGGATCGCACCAGTTTGAAACCGAACATCGCCGCAAAGACGGGACAGCGATTTCGGCGGATGTCAATGCACGGCGGATTATCTGGAATTATCAACCAGCAATGATGTGTATTTGTCGGGACATCACCGAGCGCAAGGCGATGGAAGATGCACTGCGCAAGTCGAAACAGTTTCTCAGCGCCACGATTGACGCACTTTCAGCACACATCTGTGTTCTGGATAACACGGGCACCATCATTGCCGTCAACCGGGCATGGCGCGATTTCGCGATGGCCAATCCACCTCTTCCTAAGAATTACTTAGAAGGGGACAACTATCTATCCGTGTGCGATAGCGCTACCGGCAATGACGCCGGAGAGGCAAAGGCTTTTGCTGCTGGACTCCGTGCGGTGATGAGTGGAGAACGCAAGGAATTTTCGATGGAATACCCTTGTCACTCACCCACTATTAATCGCTGGTTTTTTGGACGGGTGACACGTTTCTCGGGCAAAGATACGTTGAGTGTCGTGGCGCACGAGGACATCACCGAGCGCAAACGGGCGGAGGACGAGAGAAGGAGTATGCAGGAGCGCCTGCAGCGGTCGGAAAAGATGGAGGCCCTCGGGCAACTGGCCGGCGGCGTGGCCCATGATCTGAACAACGTTCTGGGTGTTTCCACGATATATTCGGAGCTGCTGCAGGATAAATTTCCGGAAGGAGATCCGGCGAGGTCCTATGCCAACAATATCCTCTCATCCAACGAGAAGGCGGCCGCGATCATACAGGACCTGTTGACCCTGGCCAGACGGGGCGTGGCCGCCGCGGAAGTGATGGATCTCAACACCGTTACCGCTAATTTTCTGAAGAGTCCAGTATTCGAAAAGATACAGGCCTTTCATCCCAACGTGTTCTTCCGCGTTGAGTGCGATGAGGAGTTGATGCATATCAAAGGTTCTCCCGTGCACATAGAGAAGACGGTGATGAACCTGGTGTTGAACGCGGCGGAAGCGATTTCCAACAAGGGAGAGGTGACCATAAAGACGGAGAACCGCTATCTCGACACGCCCATCAGAGGTTACGATGAGGTCAAGCAGGGCGACTATGTCGTATTGACTGTATCAGATACCGGGATGGGCATTCCTGCCCAGAACATAGGGAAGATCTTTGAACCGTTCTACACGCAGAAGACCATGGGCAGGAGCGGAACGGGGCTGGGATTGACAATTGTTTGGGGAACGGTAAAGGATCACAACGGATATACCGATGTGCAGTCGGAAATTGGGAAGGGAACGACCTTTACGCTGTACTTCCCGGTGACCCGGGAAGAACTGACCGCACAGAAAAAGAAGGTGCCGATAGAGCAATACATGGGAAAGGGCGAATCGGTTTTAGTGATCGATGACATTGCCGAGCAGCGGGATATTGCCTCTACATTGCTTACCCGCTTGGGGTATCAGGTTCATGCGGTTCCCAGCGGTGAAGAGGCAGTTTCATATCTCAAGGAGAATACGGCGGACATTCTCGTCCTGGACATGATCATGCCGCCAGGGATCGACGGTCTGGAGACCTACCGGAGGGTTCTGGAGCTAAACCCGAAGCAGAAGGCGATCCTTGTCAGCGGGTTTGCTGAAACTGTACGAGTCAAGGGGGCTCAGAAGTTGGGAGCCGGTGCCTATGTCAAGAAGCCCTATCTGATGGAGAAGATCGGCGTGGCTATCCGGGATGAACTGAATCGGTAGAATGCTATATTTCGATTGGTATTCGGCGATTCTCAACAGTTATCGGCCTTATTGATAAGTAGGTGTACAGCACACAATCTACCGCTCCGGGCATCGAAATTCCTTTCCCACCGTGTGCTTCCTGGAATTGACGGACGGACCCCGCTTGTCCGATGGGAGGGTTGGTTGTATAATCCTTGCACCCATAGTAAAGGGCCGCCCCACGACAATCTCAGGAGGTATCCATACATTGACCAATGAATCCACAGAGCGACTGTATGCGATGGCTAACCGGCTGGCCATCGGCACCATCGGCTACAATATCGTGGAAGGGATTGTTTCGGTATGGCTGGGCGCTTCCGACGAGACCCTGTCCCTATTTGGCTTCGGCGTGGACTCCTTCGTCGAAGTAATATCCGGAGTCGGGATCTGGCACATGGTCCGCAGGATACGGGCGCATGGAGAGGAGACCAAAGATATATTTGAACGACAGGCCCTCCGGATCACCGGCTGGGCATTCTACATTCTTACGTCCGGACTCGTTATCTCGGCGGGAGTCTCCTTGTATCAACAGCACAAACCGGCTTCCACGTTTTGGGGAATCATCGTCTCCCTGGTTTCCATCTCCTTCATGTGGCTTCTCATCCACTATAAGACAAAGGTCGGCAGGGCGCTCCAATCTTCGGCAATCCTGGCGGATGCGGCATGCTCGAAGGCGTGCATCTACCTTTCTGTGGTGCTCCTGATTGCCAGCAGCGGTTACGAACTGACCGGCATCGGCTACTTCGACGCGGTGGGCGCGTTGCTCATCGCACTCTTTGCGTACCGGGAAGGGAAAGAGGCTTTTCAAAAGTCTCAAGGTCTCACCTGCTGCTGTAACGGCAACTGCGAGGGGCGGTTACTGTGACGCCCTTTGTCCTGGGGCAGGCGTGAAACAGAACAACCGTTATGCCTGCGACACATGGCGGATCAGCCGGGGAGAGGGGAATGACAAGACGTGAGACCCTGAAGCGGGGCGGCCGGGGCCTGATCCTCCTGGCCGTGATGATCTTCTCTGCGGGATCGGCATGGGCCGGGGAGGCGCCGCTGCCCCTGCCCCGGGTCGCCATCCTGGCCATGGGCGGGACCATCGCCGGCCAGGGCGCCTCCGCGACCGCGACGACCCAGTACACGGCCGGGGTGCTCGACGTGGGCGCGCTCGTCGCCTCGGTGCCGGGCCTCGAGAAGGTGGCACGGATCTCGGCCGAGCAGGTGGCCAACATCGACAGCGCCCACATCACCAACGAGCATCTCCTGAAGCTGGCCCGCAGGGTCAACGCCCTGACCGCGGCCGGAGCGGTGGACGGCATCGTCGTTACCCACGGCACCGACACCCTGGAGGAGACGGCTTACTTCCTGAACCTCGTGGTCGAGGCTGACGCGCCCGTGGTCCTCACCGGATCGATGCGGCCCGCCACGGCCATCAGCGCCGACGGCCCGCTGAACCTGTACAACGCCGTGGTCCTGGCGGCAAGCCCGCAGGCCCGGGGCCAGGGGGTGCTCGTGGCCATGAACGAGCGGATCGACGCCAGCCGCGACGTAACCAAGACCCACACGACGAACGTCGACACCTTCCGCTCGCCCGAATTCGGCTGTCTGGGCTACGTGATCGACGGGAAGGTGCACCTCTTGCGGGCGCAGACGAAGCGCCACACGGTGCGATCGGAGTTCCGTCTCGGGAAATTGGAGAAGCTGCCGCGGGTGGAGGTCCTCTACGGCCACGGGAACGACTCGGGCGACCTGGTCGATGCGGCGGTGCGGGCCGGGGCGCAGGGGATCGTCCACGCCGGGGTCGGCGACGGCGGGGCCTTCCCGGCGACCTACGCGGCGCTCAAGGAGGCCCGGGCCAAGGGGGTCGTGGTAGTGCGCGCCAGCCGCGTGGGGAGCGGTCCGGTGGCCCCGAATGAGGATGATCGCAAAGACGGCATGGTTACGAGCGACACGCTCAACCCGCAGAAGGCGCGGATACTGCTCATGCTCGCCCTCACCCGGACCACCGACCTCGCGGAGATCCGGCGGATCTTTACAGAATATTGAAGGGGATCAAGAAGCGCCTGCACCGGTCTCCCTCGGGTTCCCGGTGCAGGCGTGCGTTTCTACTCTGCCCAAAGCGCAGGCAGCGTCTCGATTCGGCCGTTTGCGGAGATCGTTTCAAACCCGTAGAGATCCGTATCGGATGCTACCCTGATATGGGTCATACCCGTAGCGGAGACGCCGTTGAAGAGATCGCTCGGCCTTCCGGTCCAGTTGGACCCGGCCGCAAGTCGAAGGGTGTTTTCCGCCAGCACCGCCCCCGCAGCGTTATGGCCCGTTACCCTGACCGCAGCTTCGGCCGTACTGGGATTGAGCAGATCGAAGGATGATTCCGCATCCGTCGAGAGCAGGCCGAAGTAGCCCTCCTTGAACCGCAGGGCATTCAGGTTGACCGCGCCGAGTTTTCCGGTATTTTCTTTTCCGTATACTGCCAGCCCCTGGAAATGAAGCAGCGGTCTTCCGACGGCGGTGATAAAATCCGCCTCTCCGGCGATCTTTGCCCATCGGCTGTTGTTCTGCAGCAGATCGGACAGATTGACTGCTATTTTGCTTCGGGGTGCTTCGCTGCCCAATGGTTGAGTGCCGAATGAAATCTCCGCCACCCCTCCGTCGTCGCTGTAGCCCCATATATGCACCGTGCCGTGATAGTAGCTGTTGAAGCCGATACCGGTAAACTCGCCTGAGCCGTGCAGGATGGAGGGCACATACAGCGCATTCAGGTTGCGCTCGCTCAGACGGACGGCAGCCATGTCCCCGCCGGAACTCAGGCTCCTGAACATCATCATCGCGGCAACGTATCCCGTAGACCGTATCGTGCTTACCTTCTCCGTCGCGCCCATCCAGAAGAATTTCCGCGACCGTGCGGATAAGGTAACCTTGCTGGATGCGCCGGAATCGTAGGTCAAGGTTACTTCTACATCCCCATCTGAGGGGTTGAACAGCGATAGCGCTGTTGCCCAGTTTGCATCGACCGCAGCATGAGGAACGGAGAAGAACGGCTCCAGAAGGGTGCTTGCGGGCCATGCGCATCTCTGGCCGAGAGAGTTTGCGTACCGTGTGTAGCCCAGGAGAGCTCCGTCTCCAGAAACAGTGGCACTTGCGCTGTTCTGGGGGATGCTGTCGGACGGAATAGCTGCCTCCCCTCTCGGCCCCAGGACTATCGTAGCCGTCTCGATCAGGCCCCCTGCCTCCGTGTAGTAGGAAACCGTCGCCGTAGCGGTACGGGTTCCCGTGTTTACGATGGCGATCTCCGTCCTCTCATTCCCTGCCGAAGCGAGATAGGGGAAATAGAGGACCGCACGGGCTTCGATCACCGCAGGGCCGCCCGGGTCTGATATCCTCCCGTTTGCCTCCAGGTCGCCGTCTCCCCGTTTGCCGTCTACGAAGTGCAGCACAACGGTATTTCCCACCACCTCGGCGCCTGTTTCGCCGTCATAGGAGAACTCGTACCAGTGATCCTGGCGGTTGTCCGGTGTCTTTCCGTACTTGAAATAGAACTGCGGCGGCGCACCATTCAAGAAAATGGTCGCGGTGGTGGAGCCGCCCCATTGAAGGCCCGTGATTCCGAAGGAGAAGACTCCGTAGGGAAAGGTAACCCCTTCCGGGGGTGGGGCGGCAAATGTTCCCAAGGCATAGGAATGGTCGATCGACCGTCCTGAAGGAACCGCCACCGTGATGTACTTGCTGACGCCATTCTGCACATAGGTGTGAAAGGAGACGGAATTGCCCTGCCGCCAATCGGGAATGCCGTCGCCATTGCCGTCATAGGCCGTATCGTCTCCGCGGGGACCTCGTTCTTCCGAGTCTGGTGCGCCGTCGCCGTCGCCGTCGTAGCCGGAGTCCAATAGCCCGAGCGGGCCGGCCGCGGGGGAGCCGTTGACGGTTCCCCCGTAGTTGTACAACGCGGTGGCGTTCGCCGTGCCCGCCGCGCCGTTCCGGCCACCCTCGCCCGTGCCTCCCGCGCCTGCCGTTGCGGTTGAGCCCGTCGCCATGGCGGTCCCGCTCGCTATTGTCAAGAAGCCGGCATTCACGAAGACCGCCGGCCCGGCGGCGGCCCCGCCGCCGCCGCCGCTGCCGCTACCCGTTCCGCCGTTGCCGCCCCGGATCCCGAAACCCAGCGAGCCGCCCGCACCGCCCGCGCCGCCGTCGCTGCCGCCCC